>NZ_JBVJLY010000007.1:0-364076 GCF_055584485.1 Amycolatopsis sp. NPDC102522
CTTCCCGTCGTTGGGCGGCCGGGCCGGCGGGGGCGCGCGGTCTGGGCGCCCCTCCCCCCCCCCCCCCCCCCCCCCCCCCCCCCCCCCCCCCCCCCCCCCCCCCCCCCCCCCCCCCCCCCCCCCGCCGCCCTTCATCGCGGACCGGCAGAAGGATGACTTGCCCTGAAGGCCACCCTCGGGACGCTCACCGTCTCAAAGGTGACCTTCAGGGTGGCGGGCCGCGTGTCCTCGAGGTGGTCGTGAGTGGCGATTCGGGTTAGAACACGAATCGCCACTCACGAGTATTGCGTTGCGTTACGGCTGTCGCGCCGCAATTCACCCTCTGATGGTGAATTATGCCGCAGGTATCGTCGCTTAAAATTACGAACACTTGTTCGACATATTTCGGTATTATGGAGTCGTGCCCGAGACGACGATTCCCGAACTGCCGCAGGAGTTGTGGCGCGCAGGCAAGCAGGAGCTCGCCCACGGCGTGACGCAGCTGCTGCAGGTGATCCGGGCGGCCACGGCAGGGCTCGGGACCTACCTGGCGGAGGTCGAGTCACGGGGCGCGGAAGACCTCTACGGCTACAGCAGCGCCTCCCGCTGGTTCGCCGACGTCGCCCGGATTCCCCGGGGCGACGCACAGGACGCGGTAGACCGGGCGCTGGCGCTCAACCCCGTCGCCGTGGCCGGTGGCGAAGCGACGGTGTTCGCGCCCGCGACAGCCGCCGCGGCCGCGGACGGTGCACTCGGGGACCAGCACATCGACGCGATCCTGGACATCCTCCGGAGAATCCCGCCCGACGTGCCCGCCGACGAGCGCGACGGCGCGGAGAAGATCCTCGCGAACCTCGCCCGCGCCGCCGGACCGAAAGAGATCACCGAAGCCGGCGCAGACCTGCTCGCACACCTCGACCCCGACGGGAACGAACCCAAGGACGACCCAGAGCCCGATCCGCCGCGGCGCGAGGTGTTCGTGCAACGCCGCAAAGACGGCTTCTGGAAACTCTCCGGGCTACTCGACCCCGAGACCGGGGCCCGCACCGCCGCCGCACTGGACGCCCACGCCGCCCGGCGCCCGGTCGACGACTTCGGCCAAACCGACCACCGCACCATGCCGCAACGCTACGGCGACGCCTGGGCCGACCTGCTCGACCTCGCCATCGCCTGCCCGGATCAGCCCGGCACCACCGGCTACCGCACGATGGTGCACGTCACCGTCGCCCTCGACGCGTTGAAAACCGGGCTCGGGACCGCGTGCCTCGACTTCGTCGGCACCATCACCGCCCGCGAAGCACGCCTGATGGCCTGCGACTGCCTCGTGATCCCCGTCGTCCTCAACGCCGCCGGTGAACCCCTCGACGTCGGACGCCTGAGACGATTCGTCACCCCCGGCCAACGCCGCGCGTTGAACATCCGCGACGGAGGCTGCGCCTTCCCCGGGTGTCATCGGGCGCCGAAGCACTGTCACGCCCACCATATTCAGCACTGGGCCGACGGCGGGCCCACCGACCTGCGGAATCTGGTGCTGCTCTGCGGCTTCCACCACCGGCTCATCCACCACGACGACTGGCAAGTCCGGATCGCCGGAGACGGAATACCCGACTTCATCCCACCGCAATATTTGGACCCGCTACGACATCCACGACGCAACCTGCTCCACCGCATCGTCACCTAACCACCCACCACAGGCCGAGGAGCCCGCCAGCCACACCGGCGACGGGCCCCTCGCCATGCCCACACCCGGCAAACCAGCCGGCCAAGCGGGTCGTGGGGGGGTTTGGTGGGTTTAAATAATAAAAAACACCAACCACACCGGCCGCCCCCCCCCCACCGACCCCCACACGCCCCAACACACAAAATAAAGCTGCCCGGCGCGCCCGCCCGGCCCCCCGCCCCCCGCGCACCCCCTTTGGGGTGTGTTGGGGAGTTGTTTTAGTACGAGTTACCCACCCAACTCCCCCCCCCCCCCCCCCCGGCCGCCCCGCACCTCCGGTCACCGCACGTGAGCAAACCTCAAATGGAAACGACGGCCGGCGTGCCCCGGCTCCCGGTCATCTGCTCCAGCGCCCACGCCTGCCCGAACTCGGCCAGCGCGGGCCCCGACCAGTAGGCGGGAATCCTGATACCCGGCCACAGCGGCATTTTCGGCCCGTTCAGTGTTCCGTGGCTGACCTGCACCCGGACCGCGCCTTCCACCCAGGTGAAGACGAAATGGGCATACATGAACATCCATGCCTGCCTGCCCATCACGTCCCGTACGAGCACCGGCCCTTCGGATTGGTACGGCGCCGTGTAGATGATCTGTTTCCGGCCGTTGCGATAGCTGATCTCCTGCGCCGTGACACCGGGCGGAAGCATTGAGGGGAGCACCCGGTCAGTCCTCCACGATGGTGATCGTGCCGTGCCCGTCGCAACCGGCACAGCCTTTTCCGTCACAGTCACCGCATACTGAAGTAAGATAGTCCATAAGTCGAAACCCATTCGCGTCGAAAGCCCGGCAAGGGTCGCGAAATAGACCTCGGAAACAACCAAGGCCAAAGAAATTCCACGCCCTCAGGAAAAGTGTCCGAAGTACCCGCGCAGCCCCGTGAACACGAAACTCAAGTTAGCGAGCACTCCGGCACCCGGACAAGGCGAACGAAGCCAATCCAGTCCGACGGTCTACAAAGACACCGTTATTGCAACAATGCAACGCATTCGACGTGGTGCGTCATCGGGAAAGCGTCGAAAGCGCGCAAATCCACCAGACGGTAACCATGGTCCGCGAACAGGGCGATGTCCCTGGCCAGCGCCGCCGGGTCGCAGGCCACGTAGACGACCCGGTCCGGCGAACCCTCCACAATAGACTCGACGACGGCCTTGCCCGCACCCTTGCGCGGCGGGTCGAGGACGACGACGTCGACGGGTTTCGGGGCATCGGCCAGCAGGTGCTCGACGCGGCCGGAGCGCCAGCGGACCTGCGGGAGGTCGGCCAGGTTCTCCTCGCCGTCGCTGACGGCACGGCGGCCGGATTCGATGGCCAGGACACGGCCACGCGGGCCGACCTGCGAAGCGAGCACCGACGCGAAGAGACCGACACCGGCGTAGAGGTCCCACGCGACGCCGTCACGCGGCGCTTCGGCCCATTCCGCGACGACGGCGGCGAGCGTGTCCGCAGCGGCCGGGTGGACCTGCCAGAAACCGTGGGCGTCGAACCGCCAGTCGCGGCCGGCGGCGTGCTGCACGGCGAGACCTCCCGTCAGCTGCCGCGGCCGGGTCTTCCCGTGGACCGTCGAGAGGTCGCGCGTGTGCACCTGCCCCTCGCCGTCCTTGGTGACCTCGATTTCGCTGCCGGGCCGCCACTTCCGGGAAACGACGTCGTCGAGCGCGCCCGGGACGGTGATCGGGCAGTCGTCGATGGGGATAACGCGGTGGCTGTGGTGCGCCCGGAAACCCGCGCGGCCGTCCTTGCCCGCGACGAGCCGGACGCGGCTGCGCCAGTCCAGCGGGCCACCGTCGAGCGCCTCGACGACGACCTCGCGGTCGATCCCGGCCAGCCTCTTCAGCTGCTCCATGACCACCGCGGCCTTGAGTTCACGCTGGTATCCCGGCGCGGCGTGCTGCCAGTCGCAGCCGCCGCACTCCCCCGGCGCCGCGAGCGCGCACGGCGCCTCCACGCGTTCCGGGGACGCCTCCAGGACCTCGATCGCGTCGGCGCGGCAGAACGAGCCGCCCTTGTCCTCGGTGACCGAGGCCAGCACCCGCTCACCGGGCAGCGCGTGCCGCACGAAGACGACCCTGCCCTCGGTCCGCGCGACACAGTGCCCGCCGTGCGCGACCGCGCCGACCTCCAGCTCGATCGTCCGTCCGAGCCACGTACCGGTCGACGCGTCCACACTCATTCTGATTTTTCCTTGTCCTTCGTTTTTTCGGTTTGCTTGACCACCGGGGAGAACCCGCGGCGCACGTCGCCTGCCGCCGGACGTGCCTTCCGGTCACGTTTGATCGCCTTTTCCGACGATTCGAGCTGCCAGGGCACGCTGGTCACCATGACACCGGGCTGGAACAGGAGCCGTCCCTTGAGCCGCAACGCGCTCTGGTTGTGCAGGACCTGCTCCCACCAGTGCCCGACCACGTATTCGGGGATGAACACGGTCACCACGTTGCGCGGGTTGTCGCCGCGGACGCGCTTCACGTAGTCCAGCACGGGCTTCGTGATCTCGCGATACGGCGACTCGATCACCTTCAGCGGCACCTTGAAATTGTGGTCGTCCCATTCCTGGACGAGTTTGCGTGTCTCCATGTCGTCGACGTTCACGGTGACGGCTTCGAGCACGTCGGGCCGCACGGCCTTGGCGTAGGAAAGCGCGCGCAAGGTCGGCAGGTGCAGTTTCGAAATCAGCACGATCGCGTGGTTGCGGGAAGGCAATACGGCAGGCTTCCGCTCCATCTCGCGCAATTCCTCGGCGACCCGGTCGTAGTGCTTGCGGATCGCGGTCATCAGCGCGTAGATCGCCACCATGGCCGCGATGGCGATCCAGGCGCCGAGCAGGAACTTCGTGACCAGCACGATGACCAGCACGGTGCCGGTCATGGTGAGACCGATCGCGTTGACCGTCTGCGAGCGCCGCATCCGCCGCCGCACCGTCGGATCGGTTTCCCTGGCCAGCAGGCGATTCCAGTGCCGGATCATGCCCGCCTGGCTGATCGTGAAGGAGACGAAGACCCCCACGATGTAGAGCTGGATGAGCTTGGTGACCTCGGCGTCGAACGCGACGATCAGGACCAGCGCGAACGCGGCGAGGAACAGGATGCCGTTGGAGAAGGCCAGCCTGTCGCCCCGGGTGTGCAGCTGGCGCGGCAGGTAGCGATCCTGCGCGAGGATCGAGCCGAGCACCGGGAAGCCGTTGAACGCGGTGTTCGCGGCCAGCAGCAGGATGATCCCGGTGACGAAGGAGATGTAGTAGAAGCCCGGGGTGAAGTCGGCGAACACCGCGTGCGCGATCTGCGCGACGATCGTCTTCTGCTCGTACCCCGCCGGCGTGCCGGAAAGCTGGGTCTCCGGATGCTCGGCGAACTTGACCTCGGTGATGATCGCCAGCGTGATGATGCCGACCAGCATCGTGACCGCGAGCACGCCCATCATCAGCAGTGTGGTCGCCGCGTTCTTCGACTTCGGCTTCCGGAACGCCGGGACGCCGTTGCTGATGGCCTCGACCCCGGTCAGCGCGGCGGCGCCGGAGGAGAACGTCCTCAGCAACAGGAAGAAGAAGGCGAAACCGGTCAGGGACGCTTCTTCGTGCAATCCGAAATCGGCGCTCTCGGCGCGCATGTCGGCGCCCGAGACCGCCTCGATCAGGCCCCAGACGACCATGCCGAGAATGCCGAGAATGAATCCGTAGGTCGGGATCGCGAACGCTTTGCCCGATTCGCGCACCCCGCGCAGGTTCAGCGCGGTCAGGACGACCACGATGACGACCGCGGTGATCACCTTGTGCTGGGCCACCCATGGAATGGCGGAACCGATGTTCGCCACGCCGGACGACGTCGAGACAGCCACGGTGAGCACGTAATCGACCAGCAGCGCGCTGGCCACGGTGAGACCGAATTTTCCGCCGAGGTTGGTGTTGGCGACTTCGTAGTCACCGCCGCCGCTGGGATAGGCGTGCACGTTCTGCCGGTAGGACGCGACCACGACCAGCATGACGAGCGCGACGGCGACCCCGATCCAGGGCGCGAACGCGTACGCGGACAGCCCGGCGACGCTGAGGGTCAGAAAGATTTCCTCAGGCGCGTAGGCGACGCTCGACAACGCGTCGGACGCGAAAATCGGCAGCGCGATGCGCTTCGGCAGCAGCGTATGCGAGAGGCGGTCACTCCGGAATGGACGTCCGAGGACGAGCCGCTTCAATACGGTCGGGAACTTCGACACCGCAGAAGCCTAGCTGCGACGCGCAGCGTCCCCGTTGAGGGTGGCGGAGGGGAGGATGGTGGAGGTACTGGGCGACCTCCACGGTAGGTTCGGCGCTGGTATGTCCGGGTACCTGCGGACGGGTGAACGTCCGAAGACTAAGGAGGCAGGGCGTGCACGTGGTGATCATGGGATGCGGCCGGGTCGGCGCATCCCTGGCCGCGGCGCTGGGGCGGTTGGGGCACGACGTCGCTGTCATCGACAAGAGCAGGCAGGCGTTCCGGCGGCTCGGCAGTGACTTCCACGGTCAGCAGGTGGTCGGCGTCGGATTCGACCGGCAGGTGCTGATCGAGGCCGGGATCGAACGCGCGGGTGCTTTCGCGGCGGTGTCCAGCGGCGACAACTCCAACATCATCTCGGCGCGGGTGGCCAGGGAGAACTTCGGCATCGACAAGGTCGTCGCCAGGATCTACGACCACAAGCGCGCGGCGGTCTACGAACGGCTCGGCATCCCGACCGTGGCGACCGTGCCGTGGACGACCGACCGGTTCCTGCGCACCCTGCTGCCCGACGGCGTCGCCTCGGAGTGGCGGGACCCCTCGGGCAGTGTGGCGCTCCTGCAGCTCCCGCTGCACGAGGGCTGGGTCGGGCACAGCGTGCGCGACCTGCAGGACACCACCGGTGCGCGGGTCGCGTTCATCATGCGGTTCGGCACCGCCGTCCTGCCCGACATCAAGGCCGTGATCCAGGCGGACGACGTCGTGTACGTCGCCGCGAAGTCAGGCACCGTCAGCGACGTGACCAGCGTCGCCGCTCGCGAACCGGAAGAGGAGAACTGATGCGGGTCGCGATTGCCGGAGCCGGGGCGGTCGGCCGGTCGATCGCCGCGGAGCTGATCGACGGGCGCCACCAGGTGATGCTCATCGAACGCGAGGCCGACCAGTTCGAGCCGCACACCGTCGAGCAGGCCGACTGGGTCCTGGGCGACGCGTGCGAGGTGTCGATCCTGGAGGAGTCCGGGATCGAGCAGTGCGACGTCGTGATCGCCGCGACCGGCGACGACAAGGCGAACCTCGTGGTGTCGCTGCTGGCGAAGACCGAGTTCGCGGTGCGCCGGGTGGTGGCGCGGGTGAACAACCCGGCCAACGAATGGCTGTTCAACGACGCCTGGGGCGTCGATGTCGCCGTGTCGACCCCGCGGATGCTCGCGGCGATGGTCGAGGAGGCGGTGAGCGTCGGCGATCTGGTGCGGCTGATGACGTTCCGGCAGAGCCAGGCGAACCTCGTCGAACTCACCCTCCCGGAGGAGACCCCGCTGGCGGGCAAGGCGGTCAGCGAGATCAACCTGCCGCGCGACGCGGCGCTGGTGACGATCCTGCGCGGGGACCGGGTGATCGTGCCGCAGCCGGAGGACCCGCTGGAGCCGGGTGACGAGCTCTTGTTCGTGGCGACGTCGGACGTGGAGCCGGAGATCCGGACCGCTTTGGGGTACTAGAAAGCAGGGGTACTAGGCCGTGTCGGGCGCCTGCGCGTACTTCGCGCGCAGGCGCGCCTCGGCCTCTTCGTCGGTCTCCTCGGCCGGGGCCTCTTCGGCCAGCGCCTTGAGGTGCTTGTCCGACCGCCGCACCGCCCAGACGACGGCGAGCAGGCCGAGCGCGTACAGCGGGTACCCCATCGCGATCTTCGCGAAGGCCAGCCAGCCGGTGTAGTCCTCGTCGTACAGCCAGCGCTGCACGACGAACCGGGCGCCGAAGATCAGCGCCATGGCGCCGGTCGCGATCGAATAGGCGACCAGCGACTTCTTGTCCTTGCGCCAGGCGTGGCCGCCGCCGTTGAGCGCGTTCCACACGACCCCGGCGAGCGGCCAGCGCACGACGATCGACAGCACGAAGACCCCGAAGTAGACCAGGCTCGTCCAGATGCCGAACAGGAAGAAGCCCTTGGCCGAACCGGTCCGGTAGGCGATGAACGCCGCGATCGCCACGCCGAAGAACCCGGAGATGGCGGGCTGCAGCGGCTCCTTGCGCACGACCCGCAGCACGGTGATCGCCACCGCGCTGCCCACCGCGGCCCAGATGCCGACCGTCAGGCCGAAGATGGCGTTCGCGATGACGAACACGATGACCGGCAGCGAGGAATAGAACAGTCCCGACAGCCCACCCATCTGTTCCAGCAGGGTGGGCTGAGGCTTGTCGCCCTCGTCCGGTTCCCCGGTCTTCTTCTGCTCGCCGCCGGCTGGTTCAGTCACGATACGGGATCAACTCACAGGGCTCTGAAGTTCGTAATAAGGGTTGTAAAGCACCTTCTGACCATCACGTTCGGCCATCCGGCCGCGCACCTTGATGGTTCGCCCGGGTTCGATTCCGGGGATCCGGCGGCGTCCGAGCCAGATTAGCGTCACACCCTGGGTGCCGTCGAACAGCTCGGCCTGCAGTGTCGCCGCTTCGTTGGTCGGGCAGAGCTCCACGCTGCGGAGTCTGCCGAGCACCGTCACCTCTTCGCCCGACCGGCAGTCGCAGGCGCGCTGCGCCCCGCCGGCCTCGGATTTTTCGGACAGGTCGTCGGCGTCGAGATCCTCGACGTCGCTGGTCAGCTTGCGAACCAACCGGCTGAAGTAGCCGCCGTCTTTGGCGGGCATAACGGTGCTCCTGTGCTCCGGGGCCCCCGACTTGAACGGCCCGTGCGTAATCCAGCGTAACTGTGCTCGGACCAGGACAACCTGTTTGGGAGAAGATCGCAACGTGACCTCCGCTATTCCGCCTACGACGGCCGTAGTGCTCCCCGGCACCGGGTCCGACGAAGTGTTCGTGCGCAGCGTGTTCTCGGGCCCGCTGCGGGCACTCGGCATCCGGTTGCTCGCGCCCCCACCGCCGGCGGGGGACCGTCTCGCGGACGGCTATCTCGCGGAGTTGGACAGGCTGTCCGGCGAGCACGGCCCGCTGCTCGTCGGCGGCATCTCGTTCGGCGCGCATCTCTCGGCGGAGTGGGCGGTCCGCAATCCAGGCCGCTGCACCGGCCTGCTGGCCGCGCTCCCGGCCTGGAACGGTCCGGCCGGGCGAGCACCCGCGTCGCTCGCCGCGCGGCTGTCAGCGGATCTGGTGGCCGAAAACGGGGTCGACGGCGCGCTGGCGAAGTCGTCGGACGGCGTCCCGGACTGGCTCGCCACGGAACTCGGCCGCGCGTGGCGGCGGCACGGCGACGGACTGGCGGCGAGCCTGCGCACGGCCGCGTCCCATCCCGCCCCGGCACTCGAAGAGCTCAAGGGCCTCGACGTGCCCGCCGGGATCGGCACCTGTGTGGACGACCCGATCCACCCGGCGGAGGTCGCCCGCGCGTGGGCGGACGCCCTACCGCGCGCCGAAGTCGGCGAGTCAACCCTCACCGCCCTCGGCACCGACAGAGAATCCCTAGGCCACGCCACCATCCAAGCCTGGCTAGAAGCCCGATCCCA
This sequence comes from Amycolatopsis sp. NPDC102522, assembly GCF_055584485.1. Lineage (NCBI taxonomy): Bacteria > Bacillati > Actinomycetota > Actinomycetes > Pseudonocardiales > Pseudonocardiaceae > Amycolatopsis > Amycolatopsis sp. NPDC102522. The sequence goes on from NZ_JBVJLY010000007.1 coordinate 9,327, forward strand.
CTAACCCCAGACACGACACCACACGCACCGGCCCCCACGCTGCCTCGACCAAACGATCTCCCCAAGGGCGCCCAGCGCGCGACAGACTAGCTCTGCTCGGCGATGTGTTGAGCGACCGCGTCGGGCAGGGTGATGGTCAGCGGGGTGCGGACCGGCATCGGCGCGTCTCCGCGGTCGACGATGGTGTGCCGCACGATCTCCCGCAGTACCGCGGGTGCCTGCGAGGCCTGTGACTGCGGCCCGGCGATGACGCCGCGGAGCATCCAGCGCGGGCCGTCGACGCCGACGAACCGCAGTGCGACGTCGCCGACGATCGCGGACAGTTCCAGTCCCCACTCCCCCATGCCGACGGAGACCTTGGCGCCGTCGGCCCGGAGCTGCTCGGTGAGCTCGGTGCTGACGTCCTTCCACAGGCCGCCGGATCGGGGTGCCGCGTAGCCGCTGACGGTGATCTGGCCCTGTTCGGTGACGACGTGTACCGCGCGGACGCCGCCGGTCTCCGGGTCCATCTCGACCTGGACCTGGGAACCGTCGGGTACCGGCACCTTCACCGAGCCGAGGTCGATCCGCGGGATGCCGTCCTCGGGGGCGTCGGCGAGGTCGAAGGGGCCGTCGGCGGTCTCCGACAGCTGCGGCTCGATCTCCTCGGCGTCGCCGCCGGGGCGCTCCTCGACCTCGGGCGCGGCGTGCCGTCCGCTCGGCTTGGCCTCGCGCTTGCGTCCGAAAATCCCCACTAGTTCTCCGTTCCTTCCCTGGCTCCGGCTCCCAGTGTGGCGTGTCCGCCCGTGGAGCCATACCCTCCCTCGCCGCGCTCGGACGACTCGAGTTCGGCGACCTCGACGAACTCGGCTTCCTCGACCCGTTGCACGACCAGCTGCGCGATCCGGTCGCCGCGGGTGAGCACGACCTTCCCGGAGAGATCATGGTTGATCAGGCAGACGCGGATCTCACCGCGGTACCCGGAGTCGATCGTGCCCGGGGTGTTGACGACCGAGAGGCCGACGCGGGCGGCGAGGCCGGAGCGCGGGTGGACGAAGCCCGCGTACCCGGGTGGGAGGGCGATCGCGACGCCCGTCCCGACCACGCCGCGCTCGCCGGGCGCGAGGACGAGATCCGAAGTGGTGACGAGGTCGGCGCCCGCGTCGCCGGGGCGCGCGTAGGCGGGGAGGGGGACCGAAGGATCGATCCGGGAAAGCAGTACCTGAACGGTGGACACGGGCGGCGAGACTACCCTGAACGCGTGGGTGAAAGCGTGAACGCGGCCGAAGGCGACGCCGTCAAGCATTCAGAGCGGCTCTACGTCCCGTGGTGGGGCTGGCCCTTGCCGCTGCTGGGCGGCGGGCTGCTGTCGGCGGAGATCGACATGGGTTATCCCGGGCTCCGCGGCTGGCTGCCGTACGTGGTGCTGATCCCCGCGGTGATCGCGCTGATGGTCTCGCTGGGCCGGTCGAAGGTGAAGGTGACCGGAGGGGCCGAGCCGGAACTGTGGCTGCGCGACGCGCACATTCCGGTGAAGTTCGTCGGTGACGTCGAGGTCATCGACAAGGAAGCGAAGCGCAAGGCGCTCGGCCGCGACGCCGATCCGGCCGCCTTCGTGCTGCACCGGGGCTGGGTCGGCCCGGTGGTGCGGGTCTGGCTCACCGACCCCGAAGACCCGACGCCCTACTGGCTGTTCAGCACCCGGCATCCGGAGAAGGTGGCCGCGCTGCTCCGGCAGCCCGCTTCGAAATCCTGAGCACGGGAAAGGGGGCCGGCCCGATGGCCGACCCCCTTATTCCTGTTTAGAACCCCGAAACCCCTGTCGCGCCGTCCCCTGTGCCCGTAGGCTCAGGCGCAGTCGCGGCAGATGAGCCGTCCGCCACTCTCCTCCGCCAGCCTGCTGCGGTGATGCACCAGGAAGCAGACGGAGCAGGTGAACTCGTCGGCCTGCTTGGGCACGACCTTCACGGTCAGGTCCTCACCGGAAAGTCCGGAGAGGTCCGCGCCCGGCAGTTCGAAGTTTTCGGCGGTCGCGTCCTCGTCGACGTCCACGACGCCGGACTGGTTTTCGTTACGCCGTGCCTTCAGCTCTTCCAACGAGTCTTCGGCCAGCTCGTCGGCTTCGCTGCGGCGCGGAGCGTCGTAGTCGGTCGCCATTAGTCCCTCACCCCTGCGATGCTTCGATGTCAGATGGCCCGGACTCGCGAGCGCGCGGCTCGTGAGTCCTTCGTGCCGCTGGTTAACGTCCCAGCGCCCCTGTTTGTGCCCGGCCGGGCAGTGAGCGAGGTCTCTCTTTTGTGCCTCTTACTGTCGCCTGAGCCCGCGAAGGGTAGCTCACGCCGATACCGGCTCTGCAACGAGTCAGACATTGCTGTGATTACGTCACCCAACAGGGGGAACCTGTCCTTCAAGACGTTCGTCGTCCGAATGGGTTGCCCCCGCGTCGGGTACCTCACCCCATGGGCCCGGCCGCTTGCCCGGAGTGGCCATAACGTGGTGCTATCCGGAGGCCCGCGCCGATCACCTCCGCCGCAACGCATAGGCTGATCGGACACGATGGTGAGATAAAGCACCGTCCGGGGATCCGGGCTTTGGGGAAGGGACTGGCAGGTGGCGTCGGGGAACGGCATCGGGGACCGCGGGGCGAGGCCGTATCGCAAGCACAAGCCGCTGCCCGCGCTCATCGTGATCGGGGTGCTGGCGCTCGGCGCGGTCATCGTCTGGGTGAACGTCGTGGCGGGCGGCGCGGACGTCGACGCCAGGGTCCGGTGTGATCCACCGCCCCTCCCGCAGCAGGGCGTCACCTACACCTCACTGGCGCACAACGGGCTCGACGACCGCGCGCCGGTACCGCCGGACAAGGTCGCCGTCCAGGTGCTCAACGGCTCGCAGGTCCGCGGCCAGGGCGGCATCGCCACCAACACGCTCCGGGAACTGGGCTTCTCCAAGATCCTCGAGCCCGCCAGCGACCCGGCCTACAAAGACGCCGAAGCCAAGTGCCGCGGCCAGATCCGCTTCGGCGAGAACGGTGCGGCCGCGGCCCGCACGCTCAGCCTGGTGATCCCGTGCGCCGAACTGGTCAAGGACAACCGCAAGGACGCGTCGGTCACGCTCACCACCGGCACCCTGCTCGGCGACATCCGCCCGAAGACGGAGGCCCGCAAGGTCCTCGACCAGCTCACGCAGTGGTCGAAGGCGCAGCAGGGCAGCGGCGGCGGCGAACAGTCCGCGGGCGGCGGTGCCCCGGTCATCGACCAGGCGCTGCTGAAGGCCGCCCGCGAAACCCCCTGCTGACCTTCCTTCCCTGCCTCAGATCGAGCCCGCACCCGAGTCGATCAGCGCCTGACGCAACGGGGCCGCGATCGACGCCGCCGCGGCGAACGTCGCGTCCGGTCCCAGCTTGGTGTCCTCCCCCGGCAGCGACACCAGGGCCCCCGCCTCGGCGGCGATGAGCGCCCCGGCGGCCCAGTCCCACTGCCCGAGGCCGTGTTCGACGTAGGCGTCCAGCCAGCCCGCCGCGACCGCGCACAGGTCGAGCGAGGCGGCGCCGTTGCGCCGGATGTCCCGCACCCTGGTCGCCAGTCCGGCGACGAACCCGGCCTGCTTCGCCCGCCGTTCGACCTTGTAGGCGAACCCGGTGCCGACGAGCGTCAAATCCAGCCGAGAAGGGGCGTTGACCGACAGCGGCCGCCCGTCGAGGAACGCGCCCTGCCCGCGCGCGGCGGTCCAGCGGCGCCCGCTGACCGGTTCGACGACGGCGCCCGCCACCGACACCCCGCCGACCTGCGCGGCCACCGACACGGCGAACCACGGCAGCCCGTAGAGGAAGTTCACCGTCCCGTCGATCGGGTCGACCACCCAGGTCACCCCGTCGCCGGCGGTCCCGCCGCCCTCCTCGCCGAGCACGGCGTCGTCCGGGCGCAGTTCGGCGAGCCGGGCACGCACCAGCCGTTCCGACTCGTGGTCCACCGCGGTCACCACGTCGGTGTCTGCGGATTTGGTGTCCACCCGCACCTCGCGGCCCGCGTTCATCCCGGTCCAGGCCTCGTGGACCAGTTCGGCGGCCTCGCCCGCGACACGCTCGGCGACACCCTTCAGCAACGTCTCGTCAACTCCCACGTCCGCCATGTCACCACATCCGGTTAAAGTCTCCGAGGCAGGCTTCTGAATCGTGCGAGAAGGGACCACGTCCGTGGTGGAGGCGACCCGAGGTTTCGGTATCGACATCGGCGGCAGCGGGATCAAGGGCGCGCTGGTCGACTTGGCGGAAGGGCAGCTGATCGGCGACCGGATCCGCATCGACACGCCGAAGCCGTCGACGCCCGAGGCGGTGGCGGACGTCGTCGCGGAGATCACCGCTCAGGCGGACTGGGACGGCCCAGTGGGTGTCACGCTGCCCGCGGTGGTCAAGAAGGGCGTCGCGCACACCGCGGCCAACATCGACCGCAAGTGGATCGGCACCGACGCCGACGCCCTGTTCGCCAAGCGGCTCGGCCGCGGCGTGGACGACGTCGCGATGCTCAACGACGCGGACGCGGCCGGAATGGCCGAGATCCGCTGGGGCGACCCGATCGCGCGGCGCGGCGTGACGGCGCTGCTGACCTTCGGCACCGGCATCGGCAGCGCGGTCTTCCAGGACGGCAAGCTCGTGCCCAACACGGAGTTCGGCCACATCGAGGTCGACGGCTTCGACGCGGAGAAGAAGGCCGCGGCGTCGGTGAAGGACACCGAGGAACTGTCGTATCCCGAATGGGCGGAACGGGTGAACAGGTATCTCTCCGTGCTGGAAAACCTGATCTGGCCGGATCTGTTCATCGTCGGCGGCGGGGTCAGCAAGAAGTCGCACAAGTGGGTGCCACTGCTGGACATCCGCACCCCGGTGATCGTCGCTTCCTTGCAGAACAACGCGGGCATCGTCGGCGCGGCGGCGGCCGCGGCCGAGGGCATCGAGCACTGACTCGACCGTGCTGACATCCGCGCCATGGATGTCACTTCGGCGGGTCGGACGGCGTGTCGCGCCCGCCGGTTGGTGGTCCACGCCGCGACGCTGTCACGTATCGTCGTTACAATGGAACACGGCCCACGGCGGCGGCACCCACGAGAACGAGGGAAACCGCAGGCCGAGGGATGTTCCCCGAAGTTTGAGGCAGCCGAGACCATCACGCCTCGGCTCGTCATGTTCGACCGCTGCGAAAGGGCGTAAGTGGCAGCCGCAAGAACCGCAACCCGAAGCGGGACGAAGACAGCGACCGCAACCGGCGAGCCGGCCGACGAGGCAGCCACCGGCGAGGCGAAGCCCGCTGCGCGCAAGACCGCCGCCAAGGCGGCAGGCGCGAAGAAGGCCCCGGCGAAGAAGGCTCCGGCCAAGAAACCCACCACCAAGGGTGCCAAGACCGAAGACGGCGAACCGGAAGACGGTCCGGGCGAGCTCGACGAAGCCGACCTCGAAACCCCGGATCTGTCGGACCTCGAAGAGGTCGAGGTCGACGTCGTCGACGCGACGGTCACCGAGGAGACGGAAGAGGACGCGGAGTCCGAGGAGGACGTCGAAGAGACGCCCCCTCGCGGGCGCCGCACTTCGACCGACAAGAACGCCGGAAAGACCTCCGACAACCCGGACTTCGTCTGGGACGAGGAAGAGTCCGAGGCGCTGCGCCAGGCCCGCAAGGACGCCGAGCTCACCGCTTCGGCCGACTCGGTCCGCGCTTACCTCAAGCAGATCGGCAAGGTCGCCCTGCTGAACGCCGAGGAGGAGGTGGAGCTCGCCAAGCGCATCGAGGCCGGGCTCTACGCCGCCGAGCGCGTCCGCAACGCCGAGGAGGAGGGCGAGAAACTCGTCACCCAGATGCGGCGCGACCTCAAGTGGATCGTGCGTGACGGTGAGCGGGCGAAGAACCACCTCCTGGAGGCGAACCTCCGGCTCGTGGTCTCGCTGGCCAAGCGCTACACGGGCCGTGGCATGGCGTTCCTGGACCTGATCCAGGAAGGCAACCTCGGTCTGATCCGCGCGGTCGAGAAGTTCGACTACACCAAGGGCTACAAGTTCTCCACGTACGCCACCTGGTGGATCCGTCAGGCGATCACCCGCGCGATGGCCGACCAGGCCCGCACCATCCGTATCCCGGTGCACATGGTCGAGGTCATCAACAAGCTCGGCCGTATACAGCGTGAGCTGTTGCAGGACCTCGGCCGCGAGCCCACTCCCGAAGAGCTCGCGAAGGAAATGGACATCTCCCCGGAGAAGGTCCTCGAGATCCAGCAGTACGCCCGCGAGCCGATCTCGCTCGACCAGACCATCGGCGACGAGGGCGACTCGCAGCTCGGTGACTTCATCGAGGACTCCGAGGCCGTCGTCGCGGTCGACGCGGTGTCGTTCACGCTGCTGCAGGACCAGCTCCAGTCGGTGCTGCAGACGCTGTCCGAGCGTGAGGCGGGGGTGGTGCGGCTGCGGTTCGGCCTCACCGACGGCCAGCCGCGCACGCTCGACGAGATCGGCCAGGTGTACGGGGTGACCCGTGAGCGCATCCGGCAGATCGAGTCGAAGACGATGTCGAAGCTGCGTCACCCGTCGCGTTCGCAGGTGCTGCGCGACTACCTGGACTGATCCCAGGCTCACGGAAGACCCCGTCACCGTTTTTCGGTGGCGGGGTTTTTCGCGTCCGGTGTCGATTCGCGGCCCGCCCGTTCGACGCATGGGTATGACGAACCCTCACGCGACCGAGAACCTCGACCGCTACGGCTCCGCGGAACTGCCGTGGAGCCGCCCGCGCGACATCCTCGCCGAGGACACTCCCACCGCCGATCTGACCTTCTTCGTGACGACAGTGCGGCCCGACGGCCGGCCGCACTCGGCGGGGGTCGGAGCGGTCTGGGTGGACGACGCCCTCTACTTCAAGGGCGGGCCGGGCACCCGCCGATCCCGCAACCTGGCCGTGAACCCGGCGTGCGCCGTTTCGGTGCGCCTGCGGGGTATCGACCTCACACTGGAGGGCGAGGCGCATCGGGTCACCGACCCGGCGACGCTGGAGCGGGTGGCGGCGGTCTATCGGACCGGCGGCTGGCCCGCTTCGGTGGCGGGCGACGCGCTCACGGCCCCGTTCAGCGCGCCCAGCGCGGGGCCGCCGCCCTGGCATCTGTACCGCCTCACCCTGCGGCGCGCCATCGGCGTGGCGAGCGCCGAACCGCACGGCGCCACCCGCTGGGACTTCACCTCCTGAACCCGTGACTCGCGTGATCAGAGACGGGACTCGCGTGTTTGGAAACGGAACTCACGTGATTGGAGGGCGAACTCGGGGGTGCGGCAGCCAGTCACGCGAGTTCCGGCTCTAATCACGCGAGTTCCGGCTCTGATCACGCGAGTTCCGGCTCTGATCACGCGCGGCCGGTCAGTGCCGTCCACGGCACGTGCACGGTCACCCGTTCCCGGAGCTGCTCGTTCATCAGCCACAGCTCCCCTGTCGCCGGCCAGTACGACAGGTTCTGCGAGTTCACCGGCGCCTTGCCGCTCAGCCGCGACGTCGAAGTGCCGCCGACCCCGCCGTGCAGGCACGACGGATGGTCGCCCGGCACTCCGGCGTACTCGGGACACACCCCGGTCATCAGGAAGTACCCGTTGCGCGCCACCGTTCCCTGCATGCCCCACACCGGCGACACGAATCCTTCCTTCGCGTGTACGGTGCCGTCGGCCGAGGTCTTCGGCAGGCCGGTCGCGCGGTCGAACGGCCACCGCAGCACCCGGCTCCCGGCCGCGTTGGACAGGTGTTCGGAGGTCACGATCGAGCTGTCACCGTGGTCGAAGGACATCGTCGAGAGACAGGGCCGCGGTCCGGGCGCGTTGGTGCAGGTGCCGCCGCCGGGATACCAGTACGCGCCGATCTGCGGCATCGCGTAGTCGTAGAACGCCGCGTGGTACTTGCCGTCCGGGCCCTTCCCGACGACGCCGGAGCTGTCGTCGACCTTCCAGAAGTGGGTGGTGTCGAAGACCCGCACCAGTCCCCCGGTGGTCGCGACGAACAACCGGTTCCCGATCCAGGTCATCCCGTGCCCGTGGCCCTGCACGACGGCGAAGTTGTCGTTCGACGTCGGTTCGACGAGCAGCACGTGCCGATATCCCAGCCCGGTGGCGTCCACAAAGGACAGCCGGACCATGGTGTCGCCGGGGGTGTGCCAGGACGTCGCCACGACCCGTTTGCCGCCGACCTTCCCGGTCGCCGCGTCGGCGTCGCCGGAACCGGTCAGTCCTTGGGGGATCCAGTCGTTGGTCTTGTCGTCTCCGGCGTCTTCCCAGCAGAATCCCGCCGGTTTCAGCTCTGCCGCGAGGTACGTGCCGTGGCACAGCGGCCGCGCCTTCCGGTTCGCCGACGACAGGATCTCCGGCAGGCCCCGCGCCGGGAGTTGCTTCTCCAGCGCGGCGATCCGCGTGCCGTAAGAGTCGAAGGTCGTCCCGGACGTCCAGCGGAAGCCGTCGACCGTGGCCGCGTCCATCCGGGGGAAGGCGGCCGCGGCGGAGGCGACCCCGGGGATGAGCGAGAACACCAGCAGAAGTGAAGCGAGCAGTCCCAGCCTCTTCATGCCGCGAGCCTCCCGGCCGCGCGCATACTTTCGATACAAACCGCTTCAGGACACGGAAACCCCGCGCTCGGCCAACGATTCCTCGACGCGCAGCCGTTCGATGCCGCGGTCGAAGCCCTCCGGCAGTTCGCCCAGCCGGTGCTCGACTTCGACCTCCCGGCAGGCCTGGACGAGCAGCGCGTCGTACGCCTGCCTGGTGCCGTACCGGCGGACGGCGGAAGCCCCGGAAGGAAGCTCCGCCAGCAGCCGATGCACCCGGCGGAGGTCGGCGGCGAGCTTCTCGATGGGCGGCCCGGCCGGGACTTCCGGTTCGCGCCGGACGCGCCACCGGCGCAGGACGACGGGCACTTTCAGCGCGCACCAGAAAAGCACCGACGGCGCCACGGCGACAGCGGTGTACAGCGCGACAGGCCCGATGGCCACGGCTCAGGGTAACCCCCGAGCGGAGCACCGGAGAAGCCGCGAATCCGGGCTATATTCGCGGCTGTGCTGACCGAGAGCTATCGCTACCCGGACACCGGCGACCACGTCACCGGGATGTTCATCCGACGGCACGAGCCCTACGACGGCTACTGGACCGCCAGCGAGGACCGCGCGCTCGGGAAGGTCGCCGGACACCTCACCGCGAGCCTCGGCCGCCGCGAAGAGGTCAAGGCGCTCGACGCCGGCTGCGGGGAAGGCCGCCTCCTCCCCTGGCTCGCCCGGTTCTCCGCCGACGTCACCGCCGCCGATCCCGACCCGGACAGGCTGGCGAAGGCCCGCGAGACCGTCGTCGAGGACACCGAGTTCTCCTTCGCCGTCTCGCCGATCACCGAACTGGACGGCGGCCCGTACGACCTCGTGGTGTGCAGCCACGTCATCCAGCACGTGCCGACGCCGGACGTCGCGCCGATCCTGCGGCGGCTGGCCGGGATCACCGCACCCGGCGGCACCCTGGTGCTGGCCTACAGCCGGTCGCCGGTCGGGCGGGGCGCGTTCAGCCTCGACAGCGTCGAAGCCGGCGACGAGGTCCGCTCCCGCCGCGTGTCGCGCGAAGAGTTCGACAAGGCGTTGCGTGACGGCAGCGGCCCGGCGCTCCCGGTCCGCTACCTCGACCCCGCGGAGGTCGCCGCCGAAGCCACCGAAGCGGGCTGGCGCACCGACTGGGAGTGGACCTACCACGTCCTCGACGATCTCGGTCCCGCCGACGAGCACATCGACCGCGACGAACTGGTCAACGCCTCCGGACCGCTGCGCCGCCACCTCGGCCGGGACCTGATCACCCTGCTGCGCCGCGAACACGCATGACAGCGGCGCTCCTCACCTTCGCCTGGGCGGTCCCGCTGTCCGAACAGGAGGCGGGGAAGGTGCTGGACGGCGGCCGGGATCGCGGCCTGCTGGCCCACCTCGACGGGAAACTCGGCGACGAGTGGGCAGCCGCGGAGAACTTCCTCGCCAGCTACACGACCCCGCCGCGACGCCGGGCGCTGCGCAAACGCACCGGCGGCTCCCGGCTGTCGATCCGCGTCGGCGCGGCCAGCCTGCCGTGCGAACTCGTCGTCACCTGGCATCCGGCCTATCACGCGATGACGCTGGTCCTCGCCACCACGATCACCGGGACGGCGGCGGACGGGCCTGCCGCCGAATTCGATCTCGCCATCGCCGTCCTGCAGAGCCTTCAGGGCCGCGAAACGGTGAACGGGGCGAACGGCCTGCACGGCGGCTACGGCGAGAAGTCCTTCCCCTCGCTCCTCAAAGCCGTCACCCACATCTTCGAGGACCTGACCAAGGGCTGCGGCCTGACCGAAGGGCTCGGCCGCAAGGGCTGGTGCGTCGAACTGCGGTCCCACGACGGACATCCGCCCGCCCAGCGGGTCGCCGCCGATCCCCGGCCGTTCTACGGGCTGGCGACCAGCGACGAGGGCTGGCGGTTCGTGCCCCGCGAGGTCGCCAGGGAGGCGCTCGGCCCGTCATGGGGCACCCGCTCGTTCGTCGCCGCCTACACGATGGCGGGCGGGATCGTCTGCCTCAACAGCAAGGATTCCGACTACGTCGAGCATCAGGACGAGCTGATGCGCGGCCCGTTCGGCGCGGCCGAACCGTACTTCGGCATCGACAGCGACGTCGGCGGGCTCGACCACGGGATGCTCTTCATCCTCGAACGGGTCCTGATCCGGATGGCGCTGGCCGACCAGTGGCTGCGCACCGCTCAGCGGGAAATGCGGGCGCTGCGGGACAAGAAGAAGTCGCCGAGCCGCACCCGGCTGCTCCGGGGCTCGCTCGACGACATCCTCGAAATGCTGCATTCGGTGCTCCCGCCCGAGATCGACTCACTGGAGCGGCGCCTGGTCACCAGCATGGGCGTGGAGCGGATCATCGCCCAGCTCGACCGCCAGGCCGAGGCGATGGACGAGGAGACCCGGTACTCCTACGAGAACACGGTGAGCGCGCGGGTCACGCGGCTCACCGTGGTGACCGTCGTGCTGACGGTCGTCACCATCGTCCTCGGGGTCCTGCAGGTGCTCGTGTCACTCTGAGCGGCGGCGTTGCTTGCGGGCGCGTTCGGCGAACAGCAGCCCGACGCCGGCGGCCACCATCAGCGCGCTCGCCACCACGTGCATCCCCGGCGGGAGCAGGTGGAGTTGCACGAACCAGCTCGGTTCGGTGCTGCCCAGCAGCCGGTTGATCAGGCCGCCCCCGCCCTGCACCACCAGGAGGATCCCCAGCAGTTCGATCATCGTCGCGCCCCTTCCGAAACCCGGTCGTCGTTCTTGGAGAGCTCCTGCCACAGCGGTCCGGTGGCGAACCAGATGGCCGTCACGACCCCCATCCTCGGCAGCCAGTCCCACAGCGGCGCGACCTGCTCGGTGTCGCCGACCATGAAGATCAGCAGGAGCAGCACGCCCGAGGCGAGCCCGCAGGCCAGCACGCATTTGAACCAGTCACGCCATTCGGCGCGCAGCTTCGCCCGGCCCCTCGGCTTGGGCGCCGGCGGCGGCCCGCCCGCGAACCGGTGGGCGAAACGCACGTCCGCCCACTTGATCATCGAGTGGCCGAACACCACGCTGAAGCCCAGGTACACCGCGGCGAGGCCGTGCACGAAGTTCGCCGTGGCGCCGTTGCGCAGGTCGATGACCGTCGCGACCAGCACGACCAGGTCGATCACCGGGGTCAGGAGCAGCAGTGCGACGCTGGTCCGCTTCAGCTTGAGCAGGTAGCGGGCCACCAGGCCGGCGACGATGGCGACCCAGAAGCCGATCTCCCCTCCGGCGACCACGGCCGCCATGGGGTTGTCCGCGATGAAGTCCCAGATCTTGTTCACGGGACAAGCCTCTCCGAACACACCGGCCGCCCGCGTCGGCGTAGGGATCGACACCACCGTCATCAGTTAGTAGGACCCCGCCGCGCGTCAGGGTGTGCTGGGATGGGGCGGTGCCCACGTTCGTCCCGCGCCTGAACCACCTCGCCGAATGGAAACAGGACCTCTTCATCGTCCTCGGCACGTGGGTCCTCGGTGTGCTGGTGTACGTGAGCGGGGTGCAGGTGCTGCTGGCGGGCCCCGACGAAACGCCGCTGTGGATCCGGCTGAGCGAACTGACCGCGATGTGCGCGCTCGGGATGCTGCGCCGCAGGATCCCGCTGGCGCTGATCTGCGCGCTGGCCGTGCTCGCCGTGGACATCGCCGTCGGTCCCTCGCTTCCGATCCTCCTCGTCTTCACCGACTTCCTGTACGCGACGACGCTCTACGGCTCGCGGCGCACCAGCAGGCTGATGATCGGCGTCGCCGCGATCGGGACCATCGCGGTGGTCTGCCTGGCGCTCATCTTCTCCGCGCAGTGGCGCACGGCGATCCTGGCCGCGTTCGCCCTCCTGCCGTTCCTGGTCACCCCGGTGTGGTGGGCGGCCAACGTGCGACAGCAGCGGGACATCGCCGACAGCGAACGGGCGAACGCGGCGCAGCTGGCCACGATCGGCGAGCTGGACCGCAACGTCGCCGTGGCGGGCGAACGGTCGAAGATGGCGCGGGATCTGCACGACGTCATCGCCGGGCATCTTTCGGCGATCGCGATCCAGTCCGAGGCCGCGCTGTCGATGGCCATCGCCGACCCGGCACTGTCCAGGAAGGTCCTGGAATCGGTGCGGGAGAACAGTGTGAGCGCGCTGGACGAGATGCGCGCGATGATCGGGCTGCTGCGCGCGGATCCCTCCACAGGGGACGCCGAGATCGAGCCGACCGCGCCCGCCCGGCTGGCCGAACTGTCCAAACTGGTCGAATCGGCGCGGGCGAGCGGGCTGGAGGTCGAGCTCGGTTCCGTACCGGACCAGTCCCGGCACCTGCCCGCCGCCGTCGACCTGACCGCGTACCGGATCGCGCAGGAGGCGCTCACCAACGCGGCGAAACACGCCGCTGGGGGCCGGGCCGTCCTCGACATCCGTTCCGACGGAGGCATACTCACCGTCGAAGTGCGCAACGATCTTCGTCCCGGCTCCGGCTCGGGTGACGACGGCGGGACCGGACTCGGCCTGCTGAACATGCGGGAACGCGCCGCCGCGGTGGGCGGCACTCTCGCCGCCGGTCCGTCCGGCGGTGGCTGGCTGGTCCGCGCCGAACTGCCTCTGGAGGGGTCTTGAGCGACGAGAACATCAAAGTGCTGGTCGCCGACGACCACGGCGCGATCCGCGCCGGGTTGATGATGATCCTCGGCAACGCCGAGGGCATCGAGGTGGTCGGCGAGGCGGCCGACGGCGCCACCGCCGTCCGCCAGGCGAAGGCGCTGAAGCCGGACGTCGTGCTCATGGACGTCCGGATGCCCGGCGTCGACGGCATCGCGGCCACGCGGGAACTGATCGCGGAGGGCCTGTGCGAGGTCCTCGTGCTGACCACCTTCGACCTCGACGAGTACGTCCACGCCGCGCTGCGGGCGGGCGCGGCCGGGTTCCTGCTGAAGTCGGTGGAGGCGTCACGGCTGATCGAAGCGGTGAAGCTGGTCGCGGCGGGCGAAGGAGTGCTCGCGCCGCAGGTCACGCGGAAGCTGATCGCCGCGTTCGCCGCGGGGACCCGCGAACCTTCCCTCGTCCCCGACGGGCTCGACGACCTGACCGAACGGGAGCGCGAAGTGCTGGCGTGCCTGGGCGGCGGCCTGTCCAACGCGCAGATCGGCACGCGGCTGCACATCGGCGAGACCACGGTGAAGACGCACGTCTCGCGGGTGCTGACGAAACTGGAGCTGCGGTCGCGGGTGCAGGCGGCGATCCTGGCGCAGGAGAACGGCGTCGTGCTGGAAGACTGAAAGGTCGCGTGAAGCGTTCGGTACAGGTGGTCGGTATCTACCGGATTCTGGCTGTGGTTGATCGCAGGCGGGTACCTAAGACATCCTTGGCTCTGAACCGAATCGCCACTCACGACCACCCCGGGCCGTACCTCCCGGCGGTGCTGCTCGGCGGCTGGAGTGGTGGTGTGACCGGAGTGGTGGTGTGACCGGTGAGGCGTCGGTTGAGTGGGTCGTGAGTGGTAAGTCGCGTTAGGCCGACACTCACCACTCACGACCACCCCGGCCCACCCAGCCCTGGAGCGTGGAACTCCCACCGATCTGCGAGGTAGGCGGCGATCTTCTAGCGTGAGCCTTCATGCGGCGAACTCTGGACGTGGACGAGGTCCTGAAACGGCAGGACTCGGGTGAGCTGAAACGCCGCCTCAAAGCGCGCGACCTGGTCGGGTTCGGGGTCGGCATCATCATCGGCACCGGGATCTTCACCCTCGCGGGTGTCGAAGCGAAGTCCCACGCGGGCCCGTCGGTCACGTTGTCGTTCGTGCTCGGCGCCGTCGTGGCCGGGATGGCCGCCCTCTGTTACGCCGAACTCGCCTCCAGCGTGCCGACGGCGGGAAGCGCCTACACCTACGCTTTCGCCACTCTCGGCGAGACTTTCGCCTGGATCATCGGCTGGGACCTGCTGCTCGAGTTCGCCCTCGGCGCGGCCGTCGTGTCGCGCGGCTGGTCCGGCTATCTCGCGAATCTGATGGGGCTCTCCCCCGAGTGGTTCGGCGAAGACGCGAAGGTGAACATAGGCGCGGTCGCGATCATCGCCGTGCTGACCGTGATCGCCGTCATCGGGATCAAGGAGTCGGCGCGGGTGACGAATCTGCTCGTGCTGGTGAAGGTCGCGGTGTGCGTCCTGATCCTCGCGGTCGGCGTGTTCTACATCCGCGGCGAGAATCTCACGCCCTTCATCCCGGCCGCCCAGCCACCGACCGAGGCGGCCGGGACTCTGCATCAGCCGATCGTGCAAGCCGCGCTCGGGCTCGAACAGTCCGTCTACGGTATCGCCGGGATGGTGACGGCCGCCGCGGTCGTTTTCTTCGCCTACACCGGTTTCGAGGCGCTCGCCAACCTCGGCGAGGAGACCGTGAACCCCAAACGCGATCTGCGGGTCGGCATCCTCGGCGCGCTCGGGGTCTGCGCGCTGCTCTACATCGGGGTCTCGCTGGTGCTGACCGGGATGGTGCCGTTCGCCGAGATCGACACGGGCGCCCCGCTCGCCGACGCCTTCGACCGGGTCGGGCAGCACTGGGTGGGTGCGCTGATCTCGCTCGGCGCGGTCACCGGGCTGACGTCGGTGATGATGGTGGAACTGGTGACGATCGGCCGGATCGGGTACGCGATGGGCCGCGACGGCCTGCTGCCGAAGAAGTTCGGCACCGCGCATCCGCGCTGGGGCACCCCGCACCGGATGACCATCGCCGGTGCCGTGCTGATCGCGGTGCTGGCCGCGCTGGTCCCGATCTCCGAACTCGCCGACATGGTCAGCATCGGCGCGCTGTCGGCGATGATCATCGTCGCGCTGGCGGTCCCCGCGCTGCGGAAGCGCCGTCCGGACCTGGATCGCCCGTTCACCGTGCCGTTCTCGCCCTACCTGCCGATCGTGGCGGCGCTGGCGTGCTTCTACCTGATGCTCAACCTGGACGTGATGACCTGGCTGCGGTTCGCCGCGTGGCTGGTGCTCGGTCTGTTGATCTACGTCTTCTACGGGCGCAAGCATTCCCGCTTCGCCAAGGACGACCTCAGCTCCACAGACCGGCCGTCGTGATCGCGGCGACGGCGGCACCGGTGTCGCCGTCGTCCACCACGACCAGCATCCGCTTCAGCGCCGCGGCCAGCCATTCCACCGGCTGGTCGTGCAACCCGTGCCGACCATCCATAATGGACACCAGAGTTCCCTCGGTGCCGATCCGCATCCCGGCCGTCAGCACGAAATGCGCCTCGGCCGGTCGCCAGCGGGACGACCACAGGGGTGGGATACCGGTATCGAGGTAGTCGAGCAGCGCCCGCTCGGGCGTGTCGTGCGCGCCGAACTCGGCCGGGTCGACCTCCGCGATCACCGCGACCCGAGGCAGTGGCCACAGCGCGGCCAGGAGCATGAACACCGACTGCGGTGACCGGTCACCGAGGGCGGGCACCGCCACGAGCCGTCCGCCAGACAGCGTGTTGATCGCCCGCGACAGGCCCTCCATCGTGGTTCCCGACAAAACCGCGACGTCGTCCTGGCCGGCGACGTCGAACCCCGCCGCGCGCAGGGCCGCCAGCGCCGTGAACGGCCCGGCGAGCCCGTCCTTCTGCGGGAGTTCGGCCCGCGCGACGGCGACGAGGTGCTCGCCCCCGGGCAGCCAGCGGCGACCGGACAGACCCGTCCGGTCGCCGTCGATTCCGGAGGACATCAGTCTTCGAACGTCCACGACTGCATGACGAACGGCCCTTCGTTCGCCGCCCCGGCCGAAGCGTAGGTCGCCAGCGCGGCCTCGTTGTCCGTTTCGACCCCGACCCACATCCCGCGGCAGCCGCGCTCCCGCGCGATCCCGGCCAGCGCGTCGACCAGGTCGCGGCCGATCCCGCGCCGCTGGTAGTCCGGGCTGACGTCGAGTTCGTTGAGGAACATCTCGGTGCCCTTGTCCGGATGCGTCACCTCGGTGCCGGTGATCATCCCCGCGGGTTCGCCGTCTTCGTAGGCGATCAGGAGGTGGTTCTCCTCCCCCGCGAGGAACTTTTCGGACGCCGTCCGTTCCGCGGGCCCGTCGAACAGGTGCTGGGCGGCGACGACCTCTTCGACGGTCTTGGCCCGCCGGATCTCGGCCACGTGTCCTCCTGGTGCTCGAAGCGCCACAGACTGGTCAGTATCCCGCTCAGAGGGGCGCCGGGCCATCACGTTTCCCCGGCGAGCGCAGCGCCACCCCGGCGACGACGGCCAGCGTGCCGAGCGCCTCGGGCAGGGCCGGGACCTGCCGGAGCCAGAGGAACCCGATCACCCCCGCCGTGACCGGCAGCAGCGCGAGCAGCAGGGCGAACCGCGCCTGCCCCGCCTTGCGCAGGACCACCTGATCGAGCGCGTACGGCACGACGGTCGCGAGCACACCGACCCCGACGCCCAGCAGGAGCAGGCGTGGCGAACCCCACACCGCGCCGGTCCCGAGCGCCAGCGGCGACAGCGCCACGGTGCCGACGGTGAACCCGACGGCCAGCCCGTCGATGCCGTTCCCGCCGACCGCGACCCGCTTCCCGAGCAGGATGTACCCGGCCCAGGCGGCGGCCGCGCCCAGCGCGAAGAGCACGCCGGGCAGGCTGCCGTCCAGCCGGACGTCCGCGATGGCGACCACCCCGGCCGCCACCAGCACCAGCGCGAAGACATCGCGGCGGGTCCGCGAACCGAACGCCGCCACCACCACGGGCCCGGTGAACTCGAGGGCGACCGCGGTGCCGAGGGGCAGCCGGGCGATCGCCTCGTAGAAGAGCACGTTCATCCCGGCGGTGACGACGCCGAAGGCGCCCGCGAGCAGGAACGTGTGCCCGGTCCACGCCGAGCGGGGCGGTCTGCGCCACGCGAGGAGGACCATCGCCGCCCCGAGACAGCGGAGCCAAGCCACCCCCGCGGGGGAGGCGACCGAAAAGAGACCTACGGCGACGGCCGCACCGGCGTACATGGAAATTCCGCTGAGAACGAACAAGATCGGTGCCGGCACGCTCGGAAGGCGGTTCCGGACGACTGCGATACCCACCCCCGCATGGTGCCTGACGTGGGAAAAGGCGGTTCAGCGGGGAGTCTTCTCCTACTTTGCGTGATTACGCTACGGCATCCGAGGTAATTACCAGTGACAAACGAGACACCCGCACGGGAACACTTGCGGGCCGCCAAACGTCTGGAAGAGTGGAAGCACGAACACGGCGGGGCCGGGAACGAACGTTTCCGGCATCAGTGCCGAAGTGGTCGTAGCTGGATCGATGGCACCGGGTCACCGGTGCCGGGACGGAGGGAGACTCCAATGACTTCGCCGACGCTCACCCGCCCCGAACTGACCGCTGTCGACCGATGTGACCGGTGCGGTGCGGCAGCTCAGGTTCGAGCCATTCTCAGCACCGGTGGCGAGTTGCTCTTCTGTGGTCACCACGCCCGCGCACACGAAACGAAGCTCAAAGAAATGTCCGCGGACATTCAGCGGTAGTCCACCAGTCCACGACCACCGGCGGCCGGCTACTCCCCAGGGAGAGAGCCGGCCGCCCTGTTTTTGCCGTTCAAAAACATACAGACAGCATGTATGTTAGTTGGTATGACAACCAGCGAGCTCCTGGGCGAGACGCACGAGGTGGACCTCGGCGGCGCCCGCATCCGCTACCGCGACCGTGGCGAAGGCCCTCCCGTGGTCTTCGTGCACGGACTGCTGACCAACGGCCTGCTCTGGCGCAAGGTGACCCCCACGGTCGCCGACGCCGGCTTCCGCTGCCTGACCCCGGACTGGCCGCTGGGCTCGCACGAGATCCCGGTTCCCGATGCCGACCTCAGCCCGCCCGGGGTCGCCGCGCTGATCGCGCGGTTCCTCGAAGTACTCGACCTGACCGACGTCACCGTGGTCGCGAACGACACCGGCGGCGCGCTCACCCAGCTGCTCATGACCACGGCCCCGGAACGGGTGGGCCGCGTCGTGCTGACTCCGTCGGACTGCTTCGAGTGGTTCCTGCCGCCGACGTTCTCCGCACTGGGCCCGCTGGCGCGGATCCCCGGCGGCACCCGGGTGGTGGTCCAGGCGATGCGCTGGCGATGGCTGCTGAAGAAGACGGACTTCCTCTGGTTGACCAAACGCCCGGTCCCGGACCACGTCCTGGACGCGTACCTACTGCCCAGCAGGCGGAGCCAGGAGATCCGGGACGACCTGCGCCGGTTCATGGCGAGCGTCGACAAGCGCTACACGCTGACCGCGGCCGAGCGGCTGCCCGCGTTCGGGAAACCGGTGCTGCTGGTCTGGGCGCCCGAAGACCGCCACTTCCCGCTGTGGCTGGGCCGCAAGCTCGCCGAGGTGCTGCCGGACGCCGAACTGAAGACGATCGAGGACTCGTACACCTTCGTGCCGGAGGACCAGCCGGAGCGGCTGAGCGGCATGATGGTGGAATTCCTGCGTGCCCACGCCACGACGTAGCCAGACCGAACGATCGCAGTCGACGCAGGCCGCGTTGATCACCGCGGCGCGGAAGCTGTTCGCCGACCCGGGGTACGCCGCCGTCCCCGCCGACGAGATCGTCCGGGCGGCAGGCGTCACCCGTGGCGCGCTGTACCACCACTTCGGGGACAAACAGGGGCTGTTCCGCGCGGTGATCGAGCAGATCGAAACCGAGATCACCGAGGAGCTCCGGGCGTTCGCGCGGTCGGTGGACGACCCGTGGTCGGCGGCCATCGGCGCGCTGGGCCGCTTCCTGGACCTGTGCCTGCGGCCCGAGGTGGTCCGGATCTCGCTCACCGACGCCATCTCCGTCCTCGGCTGGCCGGCCTGGCGCGAGCTGGAGAACCGCTATGGGCTGGGCCTGATCACGGAGTTCCTGGAAGGTGTCGCCGCGGAAGGGCGGCTGGTGGACGGGCCGATCCCGGAGCTCGCCCAGCTGGTGCTGAGCGCCTGCGCGGAGGCGGCGCTGATGATCGCGCATGCCGAAGACCCCGAAGCGGCGAAGGAGAAGTCCCTCGCCGCTCTGGTGGCCCTGCTGTCGGGGCTCGCGCGCTAAACCGTGTCCAGGATCATCTCGAACGCCGCTTCGGCCGCGCCGAGCAGCTTCACGTCCGCGCCAAGTGCCGAGCTCACGATCTGAGTCCCGCCGACGGCGCGGCTGACGAGACTCCGCCGCCGCACCTCGGCCGCCACCGTCCGCACGACCGAATCGGGCAGCACGGTGAGCAGGTCGCCCAGCACGACCAGCTGCGGGCCGAGCAGGTTGACCACGTTCACCAGGCCCAGCGTCAGCCATTCCGCGAACTCCGAGAGCCGTTCCTCGGCCGCGCGCGGGTCACGGCCCAGTTCGCGCAGTTCGAACAGGATCGCGCCACGCGGGGTGTCCTCGGGCAGGTCGAGCGCACGGCACAGGGCCGCTTCGCCGACTTCGGTCTCCCAGCAGCCGCTGGATCCGCAGTAGCAGGGACGGCCGCCCGGCCGGATCGCCATGTGCCCGATCTCGCCGACGTACCCGGCGCCACCGCGCAGCGCCGAACCGTCCGCGATGATCCCTCCCCCGACACCGACGTCGGCGGAGACGTACACGGCGTCGGACGAGCCCCGCGCGGCACCGCGCAGGTGTTCGGCGATGGCCCCGAGTTCGGCGTCGTTGCCGACCAGGATGGGAATGCGCAGCACACCGCCGAGCCGTTCCCCGAGCGCCACGTCGGTCCAGCGCAGGTTGGGCGCCTCGTGGACGTACCCGTCCGTCCGGCGGACGACACCGGGCACGGACACCCCCGCGGCGATCGGCTGCACGCCGAGGTCGCCCGCCAGCACGGTGGTCGACTCGATCACGTGCGTGATCACCTCGTCGGCCTCCCGCATCCGGCCGCGGAGGTTCCAGCTGTTGCGCCCGAGGATCTGGCCGCCGAACCCGACCAGCGCGATCGCCACGTGTTCGACCTGGAGGTCGACCGCGAGCACCACCGCCGCGTGCGGCTGCGGCAGGACCAGGAGCGAGGGGCGGCCCGCCCCTCGTCCCGGCCTGGGGACCCGCTCCTCGACGACACCCGCTTCCGCGAGGCCGTCGACGAGGGTCTTGATGGTGCTGCGGTTGAGCCCCAGCGAAGTGGCCAGGGTCGCCCTGGTGCTCGGGCCGCTGACGTGCAGCAACCTGAGCAAGGTCGTGCGGTTGTGCCTGCGCACCTCGTCTGGTCGTGCAACGGGTGTGCTGGTCACGGACTTCATCATTCCATGCGGACTCAGCGCGGCGACGCAGCCGCGCGGCGCCGGGACAGCGCGTCCACCGTGGCCGCGAGCAGCAGCACGAGACCGGTGACGATGTTGACCACCGCCGCCGACTGCTTGAGCAGGCCCAAGGCGTTCTCGACGACCGCGAGCACGAGGCCACCGATCACCGCGTCGACGACCCGGCCCTTGCCGCCGAACAGCGACGTACCACCGATGACGGCGGCACCGACCGCGAACAGCAGCGTGTTGAGGCCACCGGCCTGCGGGTCGACCGAACCGACCTTCGACGAGTAGACGATCGCGCCGATCGCCGCCACCGCGGAGCAGATGACGAACACCGAGGCGCGGATCTTCTCGACGTTGATACCGGCGCGGCGGGCCGCTTCACGGTTGCCGCCGACGGCGTAGATGTGGCGGCCGTACTGGGTGCGGTTGAGCACGTAGGTGCCGAGCACCAGCAGGGCGAGCACGATCGGCACGACGTACGGGACACCGGAGATCACGATGTTCGGGTTCGGCGCGCGGTTCAGCGTCAGCAGGTACGTCGCGATCGCGGCGACCACGCCGATCGCGCCGACCTTGAACAGCACCATCGGCGTCGGCTGGGTGACCAGGCCGCGTTTGAGCCGGGAGAAGTGCTGGCCGAGGCTCACCGCGGCGAAACCGCCCGCGAAGACGAGGAAGAGGATCCAGCTGCCCAAAGTGGACAGGTTGCCGTTGGCGACCTTGAACAGCACATCCGAGGTGCTGATGCCGAGCGTGCCGCCCTCGCCGATGAACTGGAGGATGACACCCTGCCAGGCGAGGAAGAGCGCCAGCGTCACGACGAACGAGGGCATCCCGATCTTCGAGACGAGGAACCCGGTGAGGACACCGATCGCGCCGCCGACGCTGATCGCGAGCACGATCTCGATCCACGGGTTGGCCGCGGCTCCCGACAGCACCAGCGCGATGGCGAGCACGGCGAACCCGACACCCGCCCAGATCCGCAGGATCACGCCGAGCAGACCGGCGATCGCGAGCACCACGAGGAACGTGATGAACACGCCGTTCCCCATACCGCCCAGCAGGTTCCCGTTGCGCACGTAGTGCATCGCGAGCACGGCGGCGGTGACGCCGGACGCGGTACCCGCGGACAGGTCGATCTCACCGAGCAGCAGCACGAACACGATGCCCATCGCGATGATCGCCTTGCCGGCGCCCTGCGCCATCAGGTTCGCGATGTTGTTCATCGTCAGGAAGGTGTCCGACAGCGAGGCGAACACGATCACCAGCACGAGCAGGCCGAGCAGCGCGGGCAGCGAACCCAGCTGTCCCGCCTTGAGCCGGGAGAAGTAGTCGCCGATCGCCTCACCCGTTGACATCGATGTCGTGTCGATGCCGAAGTCCGTGATGGCCGCCGACGGGTTGAGCGCGGCGGCCGCCGGCTTGCCCCCCTCCGGCGAGGCGGGCTTTGCAGGTGTCTCAGTCATTTCCGGTTCTTTCTCGCCTCGTACTAGAGGACGGCGGCTTCGGGGCGGGCAAGGCCGAGATCGCCGGAGCGGCCGGCGGTGATCAGTTCCACGACCTGGCCGTGGGTGACGTCCTTGGTGTGCACCTCGGCGACGAGGCGGCCGAGGTAGAGCACCGCGATGCGGTCGGCGACCTCGAAGACGTCGGCCATGTTGTGGCTGATCAGCACCACACCGAGGCCCTGTTCCGCGAGGCGGCGGACGAGGTCGAGCACCTGGCGGGTCTGCGCGACACCGAGCGCGGCGGTCGGCTCGTCGAGCAGGACCACCTTCGAGTCCCACAGCACGGACTTGGCGATCGCGACGGTCTGCCGCTGCCCACCCGAGAGGGCGGAAACGGGCGTGCGGACGGACTTCACGGTGCGGACCGAAAGCGACGCGAGCGTCTCGCGGGCGGCCTTCTCCATGCTGGCCTCGTCGAGCAGCCATTTGCTGCCGCGCTCCCGGCCGAGGAACATGTTCTGCACGATGTCGAGGTTCTCGGCCAGGGCGAGGTCCTGGTAGACGACCTCGATCCCCAGGTCCGCGGCGTCACGCGGGCCGTGGATGTGCACCGGCTTGCCCTGGAAAGTCACCGTGCCCGAGTCGTAGCCGTGGATGCCGGCGATCGACTTGACCAAAGTGGACTTGCCGGCACCGTTGTCGCCGACCAGTGCGGTGACCTCACCGGCGCGCACGTTGAAGTCCACGTCGTGGAGGACGTGGACCGGCCCGAAGCTCTTGTTCAGCTGCTTCAGTTCGAGGATGGGTTCGCTCATGGGGGTTTCTCGAATTCTCCCGGCTGGTTACCGGGCCGGGCCGCGCTGTGTCCGAGCGCGGCCCGGCCCGGTTGTCTGGATTTAACGGGTCAGGAGATACCGAGCTGCGTGCACGCCGCCGCCAGGTCGCCGCCGCAGATCTCGGCCGCCTTGACGTAGCCCTGCGTCACGACCTCCTTGACGCCTTCCTTGGTGGTCAGCTTCGGCTCGAGGAGCACGGACTTGACCTCGCGGTTGCCCTTCGGGTCCTTCGCCTTGCCGGTGGCCAGCGCGTCGGCACCGGCCTTGTCGCCCTTGGCGAGCAGGACGGCGAGCTTCGCCGCGGCCTCGGCCTCTTCCTTGATCGGCTTGAAGACCGTCATGTACTGGTCGCCGCGCAGGATCGCCATGAGGCCGTCCGCGGTGGCGTCCTGGCCGGTGACCGGGACCTTGCCGTTGAGGCCGTTCTTCTTCAGCACGGTGATGACCGCGCCGGCGAGACCGTCGTTCGCGGCGATGACGCCGTCGACCTTGCCCTTGTTGTCGGTCAGGATCTGCTCGAAGGTCTGGCCACCCTTCTGGTTGTCCCAGTTGTCGATGGCCTGCTCACGGACGAGCTTCAGGTCGTTGCTGGCGAACTTCGGCTGCAGAACGGACTTCTGGCCGTTGGCGAACAGCGTCGCGTTGTTGTCGGTCGGGGCACCCTCGATCATCACGACCTCGGCGCCCTTCTTGTCCTTCAGCGCGTCGGCGAGGCCCTGGCCCTGCAGCTGGCCGACCTTCTCGTTGTCGAACGAGACGTAGTAGTCGGAGCTGCCGCCGAGGTTCAGGCGGTCGTAGTCGATCGTCGGGATACCGGCGGCCTGCGCCTTCTTGGCGACCGCCGAACCGACCTCACCGTTGATGGCGGCGATGATCAGGACCTTGACGTTCTGCGCGATCATGCCGTCGGCCAGCGTGGTGAACTTCTGGACGTCGCCCTGGGCGTTCTGGACGTCGGCGTCGAAGCCCGCGTCCTTGAGTGCCTTGGTCAGGAACGGCTTGTCGAAGGACTCCCAGCGCGCGGAGGTGGCGGTCTCCGGCAGGATGACACCGACCTTGCCGCCGGCGGCGGCACCGCCCGGGGCGGGGGCGGACTGCGAGGAGTTGCCACTGGCGCCCGAGTCTGCGGTGTTGGCGCCACAGGCGGACAGCACCAGGCCGGCGCCCACCGTCGCGGCGAGGAGGGTAAGGGTTCTGCTGCGCATCCTCGTTCCTTCTCCGATCTTGCTCGCGGGCGGCGATCCTGGAGGACCCGTCGCACCATCGCGCATATGTTGTGGGCGACAACATATGCCGCCGAACGTGTTTCGCGGAAGATGGCTGGATCGATTAAGCCTCATCAAATGGACACGGTTTGGCAACGTGGCCGTAGCAAGGCGTACGAAGTCTAGGTCCGCTGACGGTGTGACCGCCACCACTTACGCAGGGTGATGAGCGCGGCTCACCGTCCTGGCCCCGGATGCAATGAACGGGACTTTCATTGCGAATTTTGCAATGAAAGTCCCGTTCATTACACGGGTACGGGGCGCTACCAGGTGCGCAGGGTGACGATCCGCTCTTCGAGCTGTTCCACCGTCGCCATCGCGGTCGGCGGCCCGCCGCAGATCCGGCGGAGTTCGTTGTGGATCGCGCCGTGCGGCTTCCGCGTCCGGTGGTGGATCACGCCCACCAGCGCGTTCAGCTCCTTGCGCAGGGCGCCGAGCCGCTCGCTGACTGACTGAGGCCGCGCGACCGGCGCGGCTTCCTCGGCCTTCGGCTTGCGCCGCTTGTCGTCGGAGAGCTGCTCCTCCTGCCGCTTCCGCAGCAGGGCGCGGACCTGGTCCGGTTCGAGCAGCCCCGGCAGGCCGAGGTACTCCTGCTCCTCGTCGGAGCCGGAGAACACGGCGGTGCCGAAGGAGTTGCCGTCGTAGATGACCTGGTCGAGCTCGGCGGAGGCACCCAGCGAGGTGAACGCCTTCTCCTCCTCGCCCGGCTCGTCCTCGGTGCGGTTGGCCTGGGCGAGGAGCTCGTCCTCCCAGCCGTCCTTCTCGCGGTGCGGCTTGCCGAGGACGTGGTCGCGCTGCGCCTCCAGCTCACTGGCCAGTTCCAGCAGCACCGGCACGCTCGGCAGGAAGACCGAGGCCGTCTCGCCGGGTTTGCGCGAACGCACGTACCGGCCGATGGCCTGCGCGAAGAACAGCGGGGTCGACGCGCTCGTGGCGTAGACGCCGACGGCCAGGCGCGGGACGTCGACGCCTTCGGACACCATCCGGACCGCGACCAGCCAGCGGTCTGTCGAGTCGGCGAACTCCTTGATCCGCCCGGACGCCTTGGGGTCGTCGGAGAGGACGACCGTCGGGGTCTGGCCGGAGAGGCGCTCCAGGATCTTGGCGTAGGCGCGCGCGGACTCTTGATCGGTGGCGATGACCAGGCCGCCGGCGTCCGGGATGCCGTTGGCGCGAAGCTGCGCGAGGCGCGTGTCCGCGGCCTGCAGCACCGCGGGGACCCATTCGCCCGCCGGGTCGAGCGCCGTGCGCCAGGCCCGCGCGTTCTGCTCGGCCGTCAGCGGCTCGCCGAGCCGCGCGGTGAACTCCTCCCCCGCGCTCGTGCGCCAGGAGGCCTCACCGGAGTAGGCAAGGAAGACGACCGGCCGGACCACGCCGTCGGCGAGCGCGTCGGCGTAGCCGTAGGAATGGTCGGCCTTGCTGCGCTGGAAGCCCGAACCGTCGGGCTCGTAGGTGACGAACGGGATCTGCGAGTCGTCGCTGCGGAACGGCGTCCCGGTCAGCGCGAGACGGCGGACGGCGGGCGTGAACGCCTCGCGGACCGCGTCGCCCCAGGACTTCGCGTCACCGCCGTGGTGGATCTCGTCCAGGATGACCAGGGTCTTGCGGTTCTCGGTGCGCACGCGGTGCAGCGTCGGATGCGCCGCGACCTGCGCGTAGGTCAGCGCGACACCTTGGTAGTCGCGTGACGTGGCACCGGCGCCGTTGCGGAAGTTCGAGTCGATCGCGATGCCCGCGGCCGCCGCCGAGGCGGCCCACTGGTGCTTCAGGTGCTCCGTCGGCGCGACGATGGTGATCGCTTCGATGGTCCGGTCGCTCAGCAGCTCGGCGGCGATCCGGAGACCGAACACCGTCTTGCCCGCGCCCGGCGTCGCGACGGCCAGGAAGTCCTTCGGTTTCTTCGTCAGGTACCTCGTCAGCGCACGGCGCTGCCAGGCACGCAGCGGGCGGGCAGTGCTGTCCTTCGCCGCGGGAGGCGCGCCCAGCTCGCCTCGATTGCGCTCAACCGTTTCAGACATGCCGGTTCCCCTCCTCCCTCACCCGAAACCCCTGGTCACACGCCCTGTCACAAGCGAAAACCCTCACTTTGCCAGCCGGCCGCGACGCCGGCGCCTGAGGTGAGGGCACTCCAGAGAGCCTACCTGCCGGGTCCGTGGAACGCCGGAAGCGCCACCCCCGTTGTCGGTTTACTCACCCGAAAACCCAGGGGTGACGAGCCGAATGCCCGCGCATGGACCATGCTTGACACCGTCAAGGGCGCCAGGCGCCGGCGGAGGAGCTGCATGAGCGAGGAGAACGGCCGTCCCGAAACGGCCGCCGGGCGGGCACCGGCCGCCAAGGTGCCCCGCAAGGGGCCGTTGCGCCTGCTCAGCCGCACGCTCAACAAGGCGTGGGAAGGCAACATCTTCTCCGAGGCCGCCGAAGCCGCGTTCTGGCAGACGCTGTCCCTGCCACCGCTCCTGCTGGGTCTCCTCGGCTGTCTCGGCTTCGTCGGCGACTGGTTCGGCCAGGAGGTCGTGACCGCGGTCCACGACCGGATCATCACCTTCAGCAAGACGATCTTCAGCGACAACGCCGTCCACGACATCATCGAGCCGACGGTCAACAGCATCCTGTTCGTCGGCAAGGGCGAGATCGTCTCCATCG
Source organism: Amycolatopsis sp. NPDC102522 (assembly GCF_055584485.1). NCBI lineage: Bacteria > Bacillati > Actinomycetota > Actinomycetes > Pseudonocardiales > Pseudonocardiaceae > Amycolatopsis > Amycolatopsis sp. NPDC102522. The sequence continues at coordinate 36,271 of NZ_JBVJLY010000007.1, forward strand.
GCTTCCTGATCTCCCTGTGGGCGGGTTCGTCGGCGATGTCCTCGTTCGTCGACGCGATCACCGTGGCGCACGACCAGTACGGCGTCCGCAACGACGTCTGGCAGCGGATCTTCTCGCTGCTGCTGTACCTGGCCGGGCTGGTCATCCTGGTGGTCGGGCTGCCGCTGCTGGCGATCGGGCCGGACCTGCTCCCCCAGTTCTTCCCGAACGACTGGCGCGACACGGTGGCGTTCTGGGTCGGCACGCTGTACTACCCGGTGCTTGCCGTGATGATCGTGCTGGCGCTCACCACGCTCTACAAACTCTCGCTGCCGCGTCGGCTGCCGTGGCACCGCGGGCTGCCGGGCGCGATGCTCGCCATGGGCGTTTTCCTGCTCTCCAGCATCGGGCTGCGGATCTACCTGAACTGGATCACCAAGACCGGCTACACCTACGGCGCGCTCGCCGCGCCGATCGCGTTCCTGCTGTTGATGTTCTTCATCGGGCTCGCGGTGGTCGGCGGCGCGTACTTCAACAGCGCGATCCAGGAACTGTGGCCCGCCAAGGCCACGAAACGCCAGCGCCGGAAATGGCGGCGGCTGGAAATGGAGCGCGCCGGGGAACGGATCCGCGCCGAAGAGGGTCGCAAACTGTGGGAACGGACGACGGTCCCGCTGCGCCGTCCCCGCCAGAACGGCGATTCTCCCGAAGGTGACGCCGAACACGCGTCGGAACAATCGGTGAACGAAGAAACGCAGAGCGAAACCGATCAGGTGACAGAACGGCGAAATTGACGTCGTCCGGGGGACGACCTCATCCCGAAGTCGTACTCCGATTCCACCCGTGGTGTGAATCCAGTCCACCCTCCGCCATGAAAAGCTCGCGGTAATCGCACGTTCCGAATCGCCTTTCTGGGGGATCCCGTCATGTCCACGCTGGCCAGACTGAGCCTGCGCAACCGAAGTCTCATCGGGCTGCTCGCCCTGGTGGTGATCGGCTTCGGCGCCTTCGCCCTGCCACAGCTGAAGCAGCAGCTGTTCCCGTCCCTGCAGTTCCCGCAGGCGCAGATCATCACGCCGTACGCGGGCGCCTCACCGGACGCGGTCGACCGCCAGGTCACCGAGCCGCTCGAAGGCGGGCTGCAGGGGTTGAAGGGGCTCGAAGAGCTGAACTCGTCGTCGTCGGAAGGACTGTCGCGGATCACCGCGCAGTTCGAGTTCGGCACCGACATCGACGCGGCCGTCGGGCAGATCCAGCGCGTCGTCGACGGGGTCAAGGCGCGGCTTCCGCAGAACAGCGAGCCGTCGGTTTCGGCGGGGTCCACCGACGACCTCCCGGTCGTGCTGCTCGCCGCCGGGACCACCGGTGACCCGCAGGCGCTCGCACCCGCGCTGACCGGGGAGGTCGCGCCGGAACTGCGCAAGATCGACGGCGTCCGCGACGTCGAGGTGACCGGCGCGCGGCAGCCGCGGGTCACCATCGCGCTGGACTACGCGAAACTGGCCGCCGCGGGCGTCGACCCGTCGTCGATCGCCACCACGCTGCAGACCGCCGGTGCCGCCGTCCCGGCCGGGACGCTCACCGAAGGCGACAAGACGCTCACCGTCCAGGTCGGCGGCGGACCGACCACAGTGGACACGATCAAGAACCTCTACCTGACGCCGTCGGCCACCCCGGGAGCGCGTCCCGGCGCCCAGGCTCCCAAGCCGGTGCAGCTCGGCGACGTCGCCGACGTCCAGGCCGGGTTCGCGCCGCCGACGTCGATCACGCGCACCAACGGCAAGCCGAGCCTCGGCCTGTCGATCACCATGGTGGAGAACGGGAACGCGGTCGCGATCTCGGAATCGGTGCGGGACAAGCTGCCCGAGCTGTCGAAGAAGATCGGCGCCGAGATGAGCGTCGTGTTCGACCAGGGCACCCCGGTCAAGGACGCGATCAGCGGGCTGACCACCGAAGGCCTGCTGGGACTGGCTTTCGCGGTCATCGTGATCCTGCTGTTCCTGATGTCGCTGCGTTCCACGCTCGTGACGGCGGTGTCGATCCCGCTTTCGGTGGTCGTGGCGCTCCTGGCGCTGTGGACCGGTGATCTGTCGCTGAACCTGCTCACCCTCGGCGCGCTCACCATCGCCATCGGGCGGGTCGTCGACGACTCGATCGTGGTGCTGGAGAACATCAAACGACATCTGGCGTACGGCGAGGAGAAGCAGCGCGCGGTCCTCGACGGCGTGCGTGAGGTGGCGGGAGCCGTAACCTCGTCCACCCTCACCACCGTCGCGGTGTTCCTGCCGATCGCCTTCGTGGGCGGGTTCGTCGGCGAGCTGTTCTCACCGTTCGCGATCACAGTCACCGTGGCGCTGCTGGCGTCGCTGCTGGTCTCGCTGACGATCGTGCCGGTGATGGCGTACTGGTTCCTCAAGCCGCCCAAGACCCCTGCGAACGAGCACGAAGCCGAGCTCATGCGCCTGGCCGCCGAGGACAAGGAACGCCGCGGGCCGCTTCAGCGCGGGTACGTGCCGGTGATCCGGTTCGCCACGCAGCGCCGTGTCACCGTGGTACTGCTGGCGCTGATCATCTTCGGTGGCACGGTCGGGCTGGCCTCGCGGCTGAACACGAACTTCCTCGACCAGTCCGGCTCGACGACGCTGAGCCTGTCGCAGAAGCTGCCGCCCGGCACCAGCCCCGAAGCCAAGGAGAAGGCCGCCGGCGCGGTGGAACAGGCGCTCGCCGCCGAATCCGCCGTCGAGACCTACCAGGTGAGCATCGGCGGAGGCGGCTTCTTCGGCGGAGGCGGGACGGCGACCAACATCCAGGCCACCGTCGCCAAGGACACCGACCTCGACGCGCTCTCGGATCGCTTGCGCGGCAAGCTGGACAAGCCGGAACTCGGCGAGGTCAAGGTCGGCGCGGAAGCGGGCGGGTTCAACTCGGACCAGGTCTCGATCACCGTCACCGCACCGGACGAAGGCGCGCTGAAGCCCGCCGCCGAGCAGATCCGCCAGGCCCTGTCCGGGGTGCCGGACCTGACCGAGGTGACCAGTGACCTCGCGCAGGGTTCGCCGCGCGTGCAGGTCGAGGTCGACGCCGCCAAGGCCGCCGCGAGCGGGCTTTCGGCGACCACGATCGGCCAGATCGCGAACCAGGCCATCGCCGGCCGCACGGTGACCCAGCTGCCGGTGGACGGTCAGCGCACGGACATCGTGCTGCGCGCGGGCTCCGCGCCGGTGTCGGTGGACGCGGTCAAGGCGCTGCCGATCCCGAGCGCGACCGGCGTCGTCCGGCTGGACGCGATCGCGAACGTGTCCACAGTGGACGGCCCCGCCGCGGTGCACCGCACTTCGGGCGAGCTGAGCACCACGGTCACCGCCAAGAACACCGGCGCGGACCTGGCCGCCACCACGAAGGCCATCCAGTCCAAACTGGACGGACTGACCTTCACCGGCGGCGCGGCGTACAAGCTCGGCGGCGTCAGCGAGGACCAGCAGGAAGCCTTCGGGAACCTGTTCCTCGCGCTGCTGGCCGCGGTCGCGATCGTGTACCTGATCATGGTGGCGACGTTCCGCAGCCTGATCCAGCCGCTGATCCTGCTGGTGTCGATCCCGTTCGCGGCGACCGGCGCGATCGGGCTGCTGCTGGCCACCGGGACCGCGCTGGGCCTGCCCGCGCTGATCGGGATGCTGATGCTCGTCGGCATCGTGGTGACCAACGCGATCGTGCTGATCGACCTGATCAACCAGTACCGGGCTTCGGGGATGAGCGTCGCGGACGCCGTCGTCGAAGGCGGCAGGCGACGGCTGCGGCCGATCCTGATGACCGCGGCGGCGACCATCTTCGCGCTGGTCCCGATGGCGCTCGGCCTGACCGGCCAGGGCGGGTTCATCGGGCAGCCGCTGGCGATCGTGGTCATCGGCGGGCTGGTCAGCTCGACCCTGCTGACGCTGATCCTGGTGCCGACGTTGTACACGATGGTCGAGACGCGGAAAGAGAAGCGTCGCGCGAAGAAGGACGCTCGGCGGTCGCGGTCTTCGGAGGCTCCGGCTTCCGAGACGCTGACGCCCGAGCCGACTTCGTAGCTGGCTCGTGAGTGGCTAGGACGGTTCTAACCGTCCTAGCCACTCACGAGACCGCGAGACCTGGGGGCGGGGGAGGAAGGCACGCCGGGCCGGTGGGACGCCCGGCGTGCCTTTCGTCGCTTCGCGTTTAGTCGACTAATTGCGCCGACGCGGGCAGGGCCCCGTGTCTCGAACCGTGACTCGCGTGATTGGAGCCGGAACTCGCGTGCTTGGGGCCGTGACTCGCGTGCTTGGGCCAGGTACGCGTTCAAGCACGCGAGTTACGGCTCCAAACACGCGAGTTACGGCTTCAAGCACGTGAGTCACGGCTTCAAGCACGGGGTTCACGCCTTCCGGAACCGCCAGGTCTTGCTGTCGAACGCCACGCACCACGAAGGCGACAGCACGACCACCCGCAGCGTCCCGTCGGCGGCCACGTCGATGCCCTCGGTCTCGAAGTTCCCGCTGCAGGTGCTCTTCAGCGGCAGCTGCCCCAGCGAGGTCACCCGCCCGGTCACGTCCGAACCGGACAGCGCGCCGGAAAGATCGACCTGTAGCAGCGGCTTGGTCGTCCCGAAGAGCGAGCCCTCGGGATCGTCGGACGCGCACAGCAGGCGCGTCGCGGTGACGAAGTCGCAGCCCTGGATGTCCCGCACCGGCTTGTCGAGCCGGATCGCGGACGAGTACGGCAGGTTCGCCGACGGGTTCGTGTGCGCGACGCCGGGCATCGGGTGCACGAGGAGCCTGTCCATCGTTCCCCACTCACCCGCCACCATCCAGCGCGCGTCGGGTGTCACGGCGGCGAACGAGTTGTTGTTCGCTTCCCAAGACTCCAGCGCGTGCTTGTAGTTCGCCCATTTCCCGTCGGGCGACTCGACGCGGAAGAGCTTCTCTCCCCTGTCGTCACGCTGGTACGGCTCGACGTACCAACCCTGGGCGGAGCCAGGGTCGCCGACATGCTTCCAGCCCTGAGAGGCGAGGTCGACGGGAACGGTCGTGATCCCGGTGTAGCGGTAGATCGTCCCGGAAGGCCGCTCGATGGTGGCCAGGCCCTGGCCCTCGTCGAGCGGGCGGGCGTTGTCCGAACCGACCGTGGTCCAGCCTGTGACGGCTTGGGCGGCGGCGGGTGAGAACACCGCGACCAACGCGGCGATGGCGAGCACGATCCCGGTTCTACGCATGAAGGCTCCGTCCCGGCGGGGTTTCGCTGGCGGGTACTGATTACCAGCGATCACCGGGACGGGCAGCCACCATGTGAAGGATTTTCAGATTTTGTCCGGTTTCGGACACCGGACGGACGGCTGTCAGTCGCCCGGCTTGAGACCGTCGTAGATCTTCTTGCAGTCGGGGCAGACCGGCGAACCGGGCTTCGCCGACTTCGTCACCGGGAAGACCTCGCCGCACAGCGCCACGACGTGCGTGCCCATGACCGCGCTCTCGGCGATCTTGTTCTTGCGCACGTAGTGGAACATCTTCGGCGCGTCGTCATCGGTGCCGTCGGTGCCCTCGGGACGGGTATCCGGCTTCGGAAGGGTCTGTGTACTCACCCCTCCATAATGCCCCAAATCCTCCTGCGCACACCGGCGACCTGGCAGGATCTCGCCCATGTTCCAGAAGGTGCTCGCGACATTCGGTTCGGGCGGGGCGAAGATCGACGCCCGGCTGCTCGACCGCTCGGTCTCCCCCGGCAGACCCCTGCGCGGTGAGGTCCTGCTGCTCGGCGGCGAAGTCGATCAAGAGATCAACGGTCTCTCGGTGAAGCTGCTCGCCCGCGTCCAGACGCCGGACGAGCGCTCCCCCGGCGTCGAGGACCTCGAGTTCGGCACCCAGCAGCTGGCGGGCAGCGAGCGGATCGGGCCGGGCCAGCAGGTCCGGATCCCGTTCGAGGTCGCCCTGCCCTGGGAGACGCCGATCTCCAGCGTCTTCGGCAAACCGCTGAACGGGATGGCCGTCGGCCTGCAGACCAGCCTCGACATCGCGAACTCCGTCACCGACCCGGTCGACGTCGACGGCGCCTCGATCGAGCCGTTGCCGGCTCAGAAACGGATACTGGACGCCTTCAGCCGGATCGGCTTCGTCTTCCGCGAGGCCGTGCTGGAACGCGGCCGGATCAACGGCGCGACCCAGCAGCTCCCGTTCTTCCAGGAGATCCGCTTCACCCCGTCGCCGCGGTTCGCGCCCGTCTTCACCTCGGTGGCGGTGACGTTCTTGTCCTCGCCGTCGGAGACGCAGGTCGTGCTGGAGGTGACCAAGCGGGTCCGGGTGTCCAAGACCGGCGGGTTCGGCGGGCGCGGGCAGGAGTTCCTCGGCCTGTTCAAGGTCGAACACGCCGCGCTGGACCGGGTCAAATGGGAGCCACAGCTCGAAGGGTGGTTGCACGAGGTGGCCAAATCACGCGGAATCTTCGACTGAGATGGACTGGCCGACAGCGATCACCAGGCTCGGCGGCGATCACCGGATCGCCGCCGTCGCGTGGAACGACCTCCGGACCCGCTACGCCGAGCCGCATCGTCGCTACCACGATCTGCGGCACGTCACGGCCGTCGCCCGCGACAGCGGGGCCCTCGCCGTCGCCTTCGGCCTGAGCGCCCGCGAGCGTGCCCTCGTCGCCGTCGCCGCGTGGACGCACGACGTCGTCTACGACGCCCGGCCCGGCGAGGACGAAGAGGCGAGCGCGGCCTGGACCCGCGAGGAGCTCACCAACGCCCGGGTCCCGGCAGCCGACGTCACCCGCGCGGAGGACCTGGTCCTCAGTACGATCCACCACTCCGCCCCGGACGCCGACCTCCTCGCCACGGCGCTGCTCGACGCCGATCTCGCGATCCTCGGCGCGCCACCGGAGAGCTACGCGCAGTACGCGGCCGGTGTCCGCGAGGAGTACTCGATCTACTCCGACGAGGACTGGCGTGCGGGCCGCTCGGCCGTGCTGGAGAACCTGCTGGCCCGGCCGCGGCTGTACCGCAGCGACATCGCGCGGGCACGCTGGGAGAGCAAGGCGCGCGAGAACCTCACGAACGAACTGACCCGATGGCGTGACGCGGACCCACATCACCGATGATGTTCGTTCGTGACTCCGCAACTGTCCCTTCACGAAGAGGTCGCCTCCGCCCTCGCCGCCGGTGACCCCGTCGTCGCGCTGGAGAGCACCATCCTCTCCCACGGTCTCCCGCCCGGCCGCAACCTCGACGTCGCCCGGCGGCTGGAGAAGGTCGTGCGGGACGGCGGCGCCGTCCCCGCGACCATCGCCGTGCTCGACGGCGTCCCCCTGGTCGGTCTCTCCGGCGAGCAGCTGGAACGCGTCTGCGCGCCCGGCGCGGACCTGGACAAGCTCTCCCTGCGCGACATCGGCCCGGCGGTCGGTCTCGGCCGCTCCGGGGCGACGACGGTCGCGAGCACCGCGGCACTGGCCGCCGCGGCCGGGATCGGCGTGTTCGCCACCGGCGGGCTGGGCGGCGTGCACCAGGGCGCGGAGCTGAGCTGGGACGTCTCGGCGGATCTGGGCGTGCTCGCGAAGGTGCCGACAACGGTCGTCTGCTCCGGTGTGAAGTCGGTACTCGACATCGCCGCGACACTCGAACTGCTGGAGACCAACTCGGTGCCTGTGCTGGGCTACCGCACCGGCGAGTTCCCCGCGTTCTACCTCCGCTCGTCCGGATTCGAGGTGCCGTGGCGGGTCGACGACGCCGCGCAGGCCGCCGCCGTCATCGCGGCGCACCGCGCGCACGCGGATTCCGGGGTGCTGCTGGCGAATCCGATCCCCGAAGCGTCCGAAATGGACAAGGAACTGCACGACCGGCTGCTCGCCGAAGGGCTGGAACTCCTGAAGACGCAAGGGGTGCACGGCAAGGACGTCACGCCGGTGCTGCTGGAGCACTTCCACACCGCGAGCGGCGGCGTGAGCCTCGACGCGAACGAGGCGCTGGTGCTGTCCAACGCGGAACTGGCCACCGCGGTGGCCGTCGAGCTCGCCGGGAACGCGGCATGAGCGGCGGCAGCGGCAGCATCGTCGTCGTCGGCGACGTCGGCCTCGACGTGGTCGCGCGGCACGAAGGCCCCATCCCGCACGGGGGCGACATCCGCGCGAAGGTCCACTTCACCAGCGGCGGCGCGGGCGCGAACACCGCGCTGTGGCTGCGGGCCGAGGACACGGAGACCACCCTCGTCGCGCGGATCGGCGACGATTCCGGCGGCCGCATGGTGAAGGGCGAACTGGAAGCGGCCGGTGTCCGCTGCGAGTTCGCCGTGGACCCCGAGGAACCGACGTTCTGTGTCGTGGTGCTCGTCGACGGCGCCGGTGAGCGGAGCATGCTCGCCGACCGCGCCGCGAACGCGAAGTTCAGCCCCGAGGACATCACCGAGCAGGCGCTGGCCGGGGCGAGTCACCTGCACCTCTCGGGCTACGTCCTGTTGTACCCGTCGTCGCGGCCCGCGGCGCTCGCCTCGCTGGCGGCGGCGAAGAAGGCCGGGCTGACGACGTCGGTCGACCCGCAGGCGGCGACGCTGATCACCGATCCGGCGGCCTTCCTCGACGACGTGCGCGGCGTCGACCTGCTGATGCCGAACACCAGCGAACTCATCGCGCTGACCGGGTCGAGCGATCCCGAAGCGGCGAAAGAACTGCTGGACTACGTGGGCGAGGTCGTGGTCACCGCCGGTCTCGACGGCGCCAGCTGGGTCGACGCGGGCGGCACCATCACTTCGGTGCCTTCGCAACCGGCCGAATGCGTCGACTCCACCGGCGCGGGGGACGCCTTCGACGCCGGGGTGCTGGCGGCGTGGCTGCGCGGCGAGTCCACCGTGGAGGTCCTTCGCGCGGGCACCCGGCTGGGCGCCCGCGCCGTGGCGAAGGTCGGGCCGCAGCCGTAGCCCCCTCAGTACATGAAGGCCCCCTTCATTGCGCCTGGCGCAATGAAGGGGGCCTTCATGTACTTGGGAAGGGGCCTTCAGCCGCCGTCGATGACGCGGTGCGTAGTGCCTTCGATGCGGGTCGGTTCGGCCTGGAAACGGTTGACCGACTCGCTCTTGCGCGGCGGCCGGTCGTTGGCCACCAGCACGGCGATCCACGGCAGCGGGATCGAGATCGCGATCAGCGCCAGCGCGAGCCACCACGTCTCGTAGAAGATGCCGGCGAGGATGAGGCACGGGATGCGGAACGACATCATGATGATGTACTTCCGCTTCCGTTTGGCGAGTTGTTCTTCGTAGGACGGGGCGGCTTCGGTGATCAGCACCGGAGCGGGTTCCCTCGGTTCGGGACCGTGGGCGGGCGCGTTCACAGCACCACCTCCGGCTTCCATGCTCCCACTCCCCGGCCTCATCCGACACCCGGGTGGGTGAGCCGGTGCAGGGCCGCGACCACAAGCGTTTCGACGCCGGCCGAAAGCGTCGGATGCGGGATCGGCGCGAAGAGCGGCGAGTGGTTCGACGGGATGTCCTGTTCGAACCGGCCGGCGGTCATCGCGGCGATCACCTTCTCCGCGTCCAGTCCGCCGACCAGCCAGAACACCGACGGAACGCCGGCGGCGCGGCCGAACTCGCTGAAGTCCTCGCTGCCGGTGACCAGCGGCGCGGGCATGACTCGGCCCTCGCCGAAGTGGTCGACAAAGGCGGCGGTGAGTCCTTCGTTGGCCTTCTCGTCGTTCTCGGTGACCGGGAACGTGCCGATCCGCTCGATCTCCGGCGGCTTCGGCGCGCCCGCGGTGGCGGCCTCGCCGTGGACGATCCGCTCGACGGCCGCGACGACCTTCTCCCGTACGGCCTGGTCGAACGACCGGATGTTGACCTCGAGGACGGCGTGGTCGGCGATGATGTTGTGCGCGGTGCCGACGTGCAGCGAGCCGACGGTCACCACCGCCGACTCGGTCGCCGAGATCTCCCGCGAGACGATGGTCTGCAGCTTGAGCACCACCGACGCGGCGAGCACGGCGGGATCCACCGTGGTCTCGGGGCGCGAGCCGTGCCCGCCCCGGCCGTGCAGCGTGACGCGGAGCGCGTCGGTGGCCGCCATGATCACGCCCGGCCTGGTCAGCACCCAGCCCGCCGGACCGGGGACGACGTGCTGGCCGAGTACGACGTCAGGTTTGCCGGCGGGCCCGAAGACCCCGTCGCGGACCATGCCGACGGCGCCGTCGCCTGCCTCCTCACCCGGCTGGAACACGACCATCAGCGTGCCGGACCAGTGCTCGCGTCCGGCCGCGAGCAGCGAGGCGGCGCCGGAGAGCCAGGTGGCGTGCATGTCGTGGCCGCAGGCGTGCATCACCGGGACGTCGCGGCCCTCGGCGTCGACCCCGCGCGCGGTGCTCGCGTAGGGCAGGCCGGTCTTCTCCTCGACCGGCAGCGCGTCGATGTCGGCGCGGAGCATCACCTTCGGGCCGGGCCCGTTGCGCAGCACGCCCAGGACGCCTGTGCGCCCGATGCCGGTGTGCACCTCGTAACCGTCGGCCTCCAGGCGCCGGGCCAGTTCGGCGGCGGTGCGGGTTTCGGCGAACGACAGCTCCGGATGCCGGTGGAGGTCGGTGTACAGGTCTTCCAATCCGGGCAGCGCCGCCTGCAGCGGTGCCAGGACACTTTCGAGGCTCACCACCTCATCCTGGCAGTATTACTAACCGTGAGCACACGAGCGGCCCTCCCCGACCTGTCCGACGACGTCTGCGCGAGGCTGCGGGACGCCTTCCGCCGGGCGGGTTACGACACCGACGGCGTGGTCGACGCCCTCGGCTCGGCGCACGCCGCCCTCGGGCGCGGCGAACCCGAACTCGCCTATCGCGCGACCCGCGACTCCGGCGACCTCGGCACGCTGATCCGGCTGTTCCTGCTGGGCTCGACCGAGCCGGAGAAGGACGTCGAGGCCGCTTTCGCGCCGCTGTCCCTCGACGACGCGGTCGCCGCCACGCTGCTCGTGCCCGCCGCCGACGGCTACCGGGCCGGTCTCGACATCCGGCCGCACGGCGACGACGAAGGCTCGTGGTGGGTCGTCTCCGACCTCGACGCCGACATCCTGGGCGAGTCCGTGCCCGAGGACCACGTGCTCGGCGTCGGGCACGCCTCGATGAGCCTGGTCCGGGCCACCAGCCGCCGCCAGGTCGGCAGCCTGCTCGACGTCGGCACCGGCAACGGCGTCCAGGCGCTGCACGCCACCCGGCACGCGAAGAAGGTCACCGCGACCGACGTCTCGGCCCGCGCGCTGGCCCTGGCCGCGGCCACCTTCCGGCTCAACGAACTGGACGTCGAACTCGTGCGGGGCGAGTGGTTCGCACCGGTCGCGCGGCGCCGGTTCGACCAGATCGTCTGCAATCCGCCGTTCGTGGTCGGCCCGCCGCGTGTCGACTACACCTACCGCGACTCCGGTCTCGCCGGTGACGACGCCAGCGCGCTCGTGGTGCGGCAGCTGCCCGGGTTCCTCAACGAAGGCGGCACGGGCCAGCTCCTGGCGTCCTGGCTGCACGTCGAGGGCGAGGACTGGGGCGATCGGGTGACCCGCTGGCTGCCCGCCGAGACCGACGCGTGGTTCGTCCAGCGGGACATCGCGGATCCGGGCCTGTACGTCGGCACGTGGCTGCGCGACGCGGGCATCGACCCCCGCTCCCCCGAGGGCCGCGCGAAATCCGGCGCCTGGCTCGACTGGTTCGCCGAAAACAGCGTCCAGGGCATCGGTTTCGGCTTCGTCACCCTTCGCCGGGCGGACGGCGCGACACCGACGATCGTGTGCGAGGACCTGCGCCAGGCCTACGACGACCCGCTGGGCGCCGAGGCGGCGAACTGGCTGGATCGCGTGGAATGGCTGCGCGCCAACGGCGATTCCCTCCTCGATGTCCGGTTCCGGGTGCCGGAAAGCGTTCTTCTGGAGAGCGTCGCCGAGCCGGGCGACAAGGGCTGGGCCACCACCGTCCAGCGCCTGCACCGCACCGACGGTCCCGGGTGGTCACACGAGGTCGACGAACTCGCGACCCGGCTGCTCGCGGGCTGCCAGGGCGCGCTGCCACTGGAGGACCTGATCGTCCTCCTGGCGGCCGCTCAGGGCCTCGAACCGGAGGAACTGGCCGAAGCCGCGCTGCCCGTCGTGCGGAACCTGGTCCGGCACGGCATGCTCCTCCCCGCCGCCTGATGCGGGCGGTGGTGGCGAGGGTCACGGAAGCGAGCGTGACCGTCGGCGACGAGGTGACGGGCGCCATCGACGAGCCGGGTTTGCTGGTACTGCTGGGAATCCATGCCGACGACGATGTGTCGAAGACGGCGACGATGGCACGCAAACTGCACGAAGCTCGCATTCTTCGCGACGAGGAGTCCTGCGCCACCACCGGCGCTCCCCTGCTTGTCGTAAGCCAGTTCACCCTTTACGGCGACACCCGCAAAGGCCGCCGTCCGTCGTGGACGGCGGCCGCCCGCCCCGAAGTCGCCGAACCTCTCGTGACGGCCGTCGTCGACGCCTTGCGCGAACGCGGCGCGCGGGTCGAGACCGGCCGGTTCGGGGCCATGATGGCGGTCCGGAGCGTGAACGACGGTCCGTTCACGCTCCTCATAGAGGTCTAGACCACCTTGGTTTCTCCCGCGCGCGGTCATTCTCAGGAAAAGCTCAGGGTTGGTCGAGCAACGTCCCAGGTCAGCCGCCCGTCTCCTCTGTAGCGGCCGGGAACGTTTCGGGACCTCCCGGCGTTGAGGAAAGTGTCCAGCCAAGCTGGGCCGACGAGGAGTAGCGGGTTTTCCACAGGGCTTGCTACGCCGAGGCGGATCCGGCGGACACATCGCAGCACGTTCAGCCCGTGACCGGGGAGGCAGAATGTCAGTCCAGACTCTCGAACGCGAAGCGCGCGGGATTCGCGAGCGCCGTATCCCGGCGCAATCCACCCAGGAGCCGGTGAGCACGGGGGTGTTCACCGACGCCGATCTCGACGCCCAGAGCCCTGCCGCGGACCTCGTTCGCGTGTACCTCAACGGAATCGGCAAGACGGCACTGCTGTCCGCCGCCGACGAGGTCGAGCTGGCCAAGCGCATCGAAGCCGGGGTTTTCGCCCAGCACATGCTGGACACGGCCGAAAGCCTCACGCCGAAGCGGCGTTCGGAGATGTCCGCTCTCGTGCGTGACGGCCACGTCGCGAAGAACCACCTGCTGGAGGCCAACCTCCGCCTCGTGGTCTCGCTCGCGAAGCGCTACACCGGCCGGGGGATGCCGCTGCTCGACCTGATCCAGGAGGGGAACCTGGGTCTGATCCGCGCGGTGGAGAAGTTCGACTACTCCAAGGGGTTCAAGTTCTCGACCTACGCCACCTGGTGGATCCGCCAGGCCATCACCAGGGGGATGGCCGACCAGGGACGCACCATCCGGCTGCCGGTCCACCTGGTGGAACAGGTGAACAAGCTGGCCCGCATCAAGCGCGACCTGCACCAGCAGCTCGGCCGTGACGCGACCCACGAGGAACTTTCGGCCGAATCGGGCATTCCGGCGCACAAGATCTCCGATCTGCTCGACCACTCGCGGGACCCGGTGAGCCTCGACATGCCGGTTGGCACCGAGGAGGACGCCCCGCTCGGTGACTTCATCGAGGACTCCGAGGCGACCGACGCCGAGAGCGCCGTGATCTCCGGTCTGCTCCAGGACGACCTGCGCCGCGTGCTCGCGACACTGGACGACCGGGAGTCCCAGGTGATCCGCCTGCGCTACGGCCTCGACGACGGCCAGCCGCGCACGCTTGACCAGATCGGCAAGTTCTTCGGGCTCTCCCGTGAGCGCGTTCGGCAGATCGAGCGAGAGGTCATGTCGAAGCTTCGTCAGGGTGAGCGGGCAGACCGCTTGCGCGCCTACGCTTCGTAGTCCCCACTGAGCCTTTCGGCGCGGAAAAAGCAACACCCGTTCGGCAGCGTTGACTTATGACCTGCGTCACGAGACCGTCGAGCAGGTAAATAAGTCTTCGCGGTCGGGTGTTCGCGCCCGGATCGCTTTCCCCGGGAGGTCGGGTCCGTCGGGGTGGGCCCGGCCTCCCGAACTAATTTGTGGAGAGCAGCGACAAATTGCAGCCCGGGAATTGCAGGCGGTCCCGTTGGTCGTGAGTGGTAAGTGCCGTTCTAACGGCACTTACCACTCACGACCCACTCGCGTCGGCGCCCTCCGGCAGTGGTCCCGGTTACTTCAGCCGTGGCCTCTCCGCCACGACGCCCGGGCTTGGGTACCGTGAGCGGGTTCCCGATGCCGGCAAAGGAGCCCGCTCAGTGGCGCCCACCACGTTCCAGCACACCGAAGTCCTTCCGCTCGCCAAGGACACCCGCACCGAATACCGGCTTCTCGGCACCGATGGTGTCGAGGTCGTCGAAGCCGCGGGGCGCAAGTTCCTCAAGGTCGAGCCCGAGGCGCTGACCAAACTCGCCAAGACGGCGATCACCGACATCCAGCACCTGTTGCGCTCGTCACACCTGGCTCAGCTGCGCGCGATCGTCGACGACCCCGAGGCGAGCGGCAACGACCGGTTCGTCGCGATGGACCTGCTGCGCAACGCGGCGATCTCCGCCGGCGGCGTCCTCCCGATGTGTCAGGACACCGGCACCGCGATCGTGATCGGCAAACGCGGCGAAGGCGTGCTCACCGGCGCCGAAGACGAACGCGCGCTGTCGCGGGGCATTTTCGACGCCTATCAGGAGCTGAATCTGCGCTATTCGCAGATGGCGCCGGTGAATTTCTGGGATGAGCGCAATACCGGCACCAACCTGCCCGCGCAGATCGAGCTTTATCACAAAGACGGGCAAGGCGACCCGAGCTATGAATTCCTGTTCATGGCCAAGGGTGGCGGCAGCGCGAACAAGACGTTCCTCTATCAGGAAACGAAAGCGGTCCTGAACCCGAAGCGGCTCGCGAAGTTCCTCGACGAGAAACTGCGCAGCCTCGGCACCGCGGCCTGCCCGCCGTACCACCTCGCGATCGTCGTCGGCGGCACGTCGGCGGAGTTCAACCTGAAGGTCGCGAAGCTGGCTTCGGCCCGCTATCTCGACGACCTGCCCACCGAGGGTTCCGAGCTGGGCCACGGTTTCCGTGACGTCGACCTCGAACAGCAGGTGCTGGAGATGACGCGCCAGTTCGGTATCGGCGCGCAGTTCGGCGGCAAGTACTTCTGCCACGACGTCCGGGTGATCCGTCTGCCTCGCCACGGCGCGTCCTGCCCGGTCGGCGTCGCCGTCTCGTGCTCGGCCGACCGCCAGGCGAAGGCGAAGATCACCGCCGACGGCGTGTTCCTGGAGCAGCTGGAGCGCGACCCGGCGCGGTTCCTGCCGGACGTCACCGAGGACGACCTGTCCGACGAGGTGGTGACCGTCGACCTCAACCGCCCCATGGCCGAGATCCGCGCCCAGCTCTCGCAGCTGCCGGTGAAGACGCACCTGTCGCTGACCGGCCCGCTCGTCGTCGCCCGCGACATCGCGCACGCGAAGATCGCCGAGCGGCTCGACGCCGGTGAAGAGATGCCTCAGTATCTTCGCGACCACCCCGTGTACTACGCGGGCCCGGCGAAGACGCCCGAGGGCTACGCGTCGGGTTCCTTCGGGCCGACCACCGCGGGCCGCATGGACTCCTACGTCGAGCAGTTCCAGGCGGCGGGCGGCTCGCTGGTGATGCTGGCGAAGGGAAACCGGTCCAAGAAGGTGACCGCCGCGTGCGACGAGCACGGCGGGTTCTACCTCGGCTCGATCGGCGGCCCGGCCGCGCGGCTCGCGCAGGACTGCATCAAGAAGGTCGACGTCCTCGAGTACGCCGAGCTGGGGATGGAAGCGGTCTGGAAGATCGAGGTCGAGGACTTCCCCGCGTTCATCGTCATCGACGACAAGGGCAACGACTTCTTCGAGGCCACTTCGGAACCGGTGCTGCAGATCAGCTTCCGCTAGTACAGGAAGGCCCCCTTCCTTGCGTCTAGCGCAAGGAAGGGGGCCTTCCTGTACCTCTGCCGTTACCGCATCTGCTTCAGCACGATGGTCCGCTCCCCCAGCGGCGCCGAAAGCGCCACCGAGATCACCGGATGCCGGATGTCCATGGTGCACATCTGGCCGGTCTGGCCCTTCAGCTCGGTCAGGTTGATGGTGACGCGGTTCCCGTCCTGCTGCGCGGCCTCCGCCGTCGCGTGCCCGCAGCCGCCTTCCTGGCCGCGGATGTTCAGGATCGTCCCGCCGTTGCTGGTGTACACCTCGCGCGGATAGTCCGCGGGCAGCGCGGCCGCGTCGAGCTGCTTCTCCGGCACCTTCGTGCTGCCTTCGGGAACTTCCTGCCGCGGCGCGCCCGGCTGCCCGGGCAGGCTGCCCGGCACGGACGGCGCCGACGAAGACGGCGGCACGGTCGGCGACGGCGGCGGCACGGTACTCAGGGTGCCGCTCCCGGGTCCGGCCGCGGGTTCCGCTGCCTGGTTCTGTGCCCCGCAAGCGGATACCGCAACGACGATCAGGCCAAGGCCGATGACATTCGTTAAGTACCTCATGCGGCTAGGACGGAACGAGGCCGTCGTGGGGTTGCACATGATCTCAACCCGCTTCCAGGACGACGGTCCGCGTCCCGACCGGCTCGGCGAGTTTCACCGGCAGGACGGCGTAGCGGATGACCTGCGGGCACATCTGGCCCGGCTTGCCGTGGTCGATCTTCACCTTGACCACGACTCGCTGCGCGTTCTGGTCGGCGAGGTTCGCCGTCGCCTCGTCGCAACCGCTCAGCTCGATGTGGACGTTCAGGCCGCCGTTCTCCGCGCTGACCTGCGCGGGCACTTTGGCGTCGACCTGGCCCGGCAGCAGCATCTTGTCCATGGGCGGCGGGCCGACGGTCGGCCGGGACATCGGTGGTTTCGCGACCGGCGGGCTCGCCGGGAGCGAGGTGGGCAGATCCGAGGGGGTGATGACGACCGGAGGGGCGCTCGTGTCCGCCGGTGCTCCCGGGCCGCCCGCGCCACAGGCGGCCGTCGCGGCGAGCACGAGCCCCACGCCCAGCGTCTTCGCTGCGTTCTTCATGGCCCGAAGACGGAGCCATGACCGGGAAAGGTTGCATCAGCGCTCTGTCATTCAACGCTGGACGGCTCGCCCGCGGGCCAGTCCGAGGATCACCACCCCAGCGAGCGTGACAGCCAGCAACAGCACCGTGCTCGCCGACGCCAGGAACACCTGCCCCCGGTCCGTGAGCGCGAAGATGCTCGCGGGCAGCGTCCGCCAGTCCGGCGGGTACAGCATCATCGTCGCGCCCAATTCGCCCATCGACATCGCCAGCGCGAGACTCGCCGACGCCGAGATCGACGGCAGCAAGACCGGCAGCCGGACCCGGAACAGCACCCGGACCGGCCCGGCGCCGAGACTCGCCGCCGCCTGCGCCAGCAGCGGGTCCATCCGCGCGATCGCGGCGGAAACGGTGCTGTAGGAGAACGGCAGCAGGATCATCACGTGTCCCAGCAGCACGATCCAGCGCGTGCCGTTGAAGGCCAGCGGCGGACGGCTGAACGCGACCAGCAGCGCCAGTCCCAGCACCACCGACGGCACCGCGATCGGCAGGTGGAACAGGGTGTCGACGGCCTTCCTCAGCCTGGACGGCGCGGACTGCGACGCGAGCGCGGCCCACGTCCCCAGCAGCACCGAGACCACCGACGCGATGATGCCGGTCTGGATGCTCACCGAAAGGCTCGCGAACGTCTCACCGGAGAACGCCTGCGCGAAATGCGAGCCGGTGAGCGCGCCCGGCAGCAGCCCCGTCCAGTTCCCGGCGACCGACGCCAGCACGATCATCAGCAGCGGCGCCAGCACGATCGCGGTGAACAGCACCGCGAACACCGCCCACAGCAGGAAACGGCTACGCCTGGTCCACAGCAGCACGACGGTCTCCCTTCGTCAGTCCCCGGTAGGTTCCGTACAGGGCGAGGGAGAACACGACGTTGACCACCGCGATGACACACGCCTGCGGGAAGTCGAAGGTGACGATTCCCTTGCCGTAGACCAACATCGGCAGCGTCGTGACGTCCTTGGCGCCGAGGAACAGCACGATGCCGAACTCGTTCATCGCCAGCAGCATGGTCAGGCAGGCGCCGGAAGCCAGTGACGGCAAGGCCTCCGGCAGGATCACCTGGCGCAGCACCCGGCCGGGTTTCGCGCCGAGGCTGGCCGCGACCTCCATCTGCGCCGCCGAGACCTGGCCGAACGCGGCGAGCGCCGGCCGCATCACGAACGGCGTGTAGAAGGTGATCTCCGCCAGCAGGATCCCGAACGGCGAGTACAGGAATCCGCCCGCGCCCAGGATGCCCGCGCTGCCGTAGATGAAGGTGAACGCGAGCGCGATGAGGAACGACGGGAACGCGAGCACGGTGTCCACCAGCCGCGAAAGCGTCCTCGCGCCGGGGAACGGCACGAAAGCGATCACCAGCGCGAGAAACGTCCCGAGCACCACGCAGCCCGCGGTGGCGCCGAGCGCGAGCGCGACGGTCTTCCAGGCGGCGTCCCGGAATTCCGCCGAGCCCAGGACATCGAGCCACACCGAAAGCCCGAATTCGCCGGTTTTCGATTCCAGGGACTGGAGGACGACCAGCACCAGCGGGTAGCCGAAGAAGCCGAGCAGGACGAGCACCGGCGGCAGGAGGAGCCAGCCACTGCCAGGCTGTTTCTCCCGCCGCCGCGCCGGTGCCGCCGTGGCGGCCAGTGCGAGGCCGGTCATCCGATGCCCACCAGCGGGCAACCGTCCGGAATGGACACTCCGACCTTCTCCCCCACGCCGGGCAGCCCCTCGACGTCCGGCACCTCGGCCCGGACCTCGTCCCCGTTGTGCGCGAGTTCGAGGTCGAGCCGGAAGCCCGTGCCGCGCCACTGGACACCGCGCAGGACCGCGGGCAGCGCGCCGGGGGCGTCCACGGCGGTGATCCCGACCCGGTGCGGCCGCACGCCGAGCGCGACGGGCTGCCCGGCCCGGAACGTCCCGGACGGATCGGCCGCCAGTTCGCGATCACCGAGCCGGACCCGGGTGCCGTCGGCCTGGATCAGCTCGACCGGGATGAGGTTGGACGCGCCGAGGAAGCTCGCGGTGAACTCCGTCGAGGGACGCTGGTAAAGCTCGCGGCTCGGCCCGAGTTCGACCAGCTTCGAGTCGCGCATGACGGCGATCCGATCGGCCAGCGCCAGCGCCTCGCCCTGATCGTGGGTGACGTAGATCAGCGTGGTGTCGGGCAGTTCCGCCCGCAGCCGCAGCAGTTCCGCGACCATGTCCTCGCGCAGGGCGGCGTCCAAAGCGGACAGTGGTTCGTCCAGCAGCAGCACCCGCGGCCGGATCGCCAGGGCCCGTGCGAGCGCGACGCGCTGCTGCTGTCCGCCCGAAAGCTCACGCGGGTAGCGCCGGGCGTACTTGCCCATCCCGACCAGCTCCAGCGCCTCGGCGACCCGGCTCGCGGTCTCCGCACGAGACGTTTTCCTTGCCTTGAGGCCGAAAGCGACGTTGGCCTCGACCCGCATGTGCGGGAACAGCGCGTAGCTCTGGACGACCACGCCGAGGCCGCGCCGGTGCGGGGGCAGGCCGGTGACGTCCTCGCCGTCGAGCAGGACCCGGCCGGTGCTCGGCACGACGAAACCCGCGAGGGCTTTCAGGGCCGTCGACTTGCCGGAGCCGGACGGGCCGAGCATCGCCAGCGTCTCCCCTCTCGCCACGGTGAGGTCCAGTGGCGAGAGGGCGGTCGTCTGTCCGAACCGGACGGACACCCCGCGGAACTCGACCGCCGGGGTCATCGGCCCACGGCTTTCTTGTACGCGGCGAGGTCGGCGTCGAGCTTCGCGAGGACGGCGTCCCAATCCGGCTGCCAGATCTCGACGCCGTCGAGGGCGGCCTTCACCTTGTCCGCCTTCGGTCCGGACGGCGTGACGTCGGTCCGCGACGGGGCACCGAAGGCGTCGACGGCCTTGCCCTGCACCTCGGGCGAGAGCAGGAAGTCCAGGAACTTCTTGGCGTTCTCGGCGTGCGGCGCGTTGTTCACGAGACCGGCGTAGTACGGGAGCGCGAACGTGGACCGCTTGCCCTGCGCGTCGGCGGGGAAGAAGATCTCGAAGCCGCCGCTCTTCTCGATCGAGGCGAGGTTCATCTGGACGTCGCCGTTGGCCACCAGGATCTCGGACTTGGCCACCTTCGGCTGCAGCTTGCCGGTGGAGGACGACGGGCCGACGTTGTTGGCTTCGAGCCTCGCGAGGTAGTCGAGCGCGCCCTGTTCGCCGAGGACGTGCTGGAGCTGCAGGAGGACAGCGGTGCCGTCGCCCGCCTCGCCGGGGGTGGAGTACTGGAGCTTGCCCTTGAGCGCGGGTGCGAGCAGGTCGTCCCAGGTCTTGGGCGAGGCCTGCGGGTTGCGGATGAAGCTGAGGTAGTTGTTCATGACGGCGAAGTAGCGGCCCTGGCCGTCCTTCTGCCCGGCGGGGACCTGGTCGATCCCGGACGGCGTCGTGGCGGCGAGCAGGCCCTGCGACGCGGCCCGCTGGATGAACGGCGGGAGCGTGACCAGGATGTCGGCCTGGGTGTTGGCCTTCTCCTTCTCCACCCGCGAGGCGACCTCGCCGGATCCGGCGGTGACCGCCTGGACGGTGATGCCGGTCTTGGCCTTGAACTCCTCGACGCGCTGGGCGTACCAGTCCTCAAGACCGTCCACTGTGTACATCGTGACGGTCTGGTCGCCGGACGCGCCGCCGGCGGTTCCGCCACAGGCGGCCAGGGTGATCGTGAGCAGCCCGGCGAGGGCTGCGGCCGCGAGTTTCTTCATGTCGTCAAAGCTCCTTTTAGGACAGCAGGGCGGGGAGGTCGCGGACGGATTCGAGGACGTGGGTGGCGCCGGCGGCGTCGAGTTCCGGTTTCTTCGCCGATCCGGTGAGCACTCCGGCGACGATCGACGCACCGGCGGAGAGCCCGGTCTGGACGTCCGAAGGGGTGTCACCGGCGACGGCGATCCGGCGGACGTCGGTGATTTCGAGCCGCAGCGCGGCGGCGAGGACGAGGTCGGGGAACGGGCGGCCGCGAACGCCCTCGCCCGGTGCCAGTACGGCGTCGGCGAGGCCGTGCCAGCCCAGCGCGTCCAGGATGGCGTTCTGGGTACTCGCGGCGAAACCGGTGGTGAGCGCGACCTTCACGCCTTGGGCGCGCAGCTCCTGGATCGTTTCTTCGGCGCCGGGGATCGGCTCGCAGTGGCCGTCGGCGACGAGCTTGCCGTAGGCGTCCTGGAAGGCGGTGTTCGCGTGCTGGGCCAGCCTTTCGTCGCCGTCCAGCAGGGCGCGGAAGACGACGATCTTGGACTGCCCCATGGTTTCGACGACGTAGTCGAGCATTCCGGGGTACCGGCTGTCCTCTTCGGACACTCCGGCGGCGGCGATCGCGGCGGTGAAGGCGCGGATCACCAGGCCGTCGTCGGCGACGGTGGTCCCGGCCATGTCCAGGACGACGAGTTCGGTGTTCACCATGACAGCTCCTCGGCGGTGTCTTCGGCGATGGCGGGGGAACAGGTCATGCCGCGGCCGCCCGGCCCGGTGACGAGCCAGGCGTTGTCCGCGACGCGGGCGCGGTGGACGATCCGGGAGGTGTCGGTGGTCTGGGCGTAGACCCCGGCCCAGCGGCGGGCGATGCGCGGGAGCGGCCGCCCGAGCAGCGCCCCGGCGACCTCCGCCAGGTGGTCGTACGGGTCTTCGGTGGTGTCGAAGGAGAACGGCTCGTCGTACTCGTGGGTGTCGCCGATGGTCAGCGAGCCGTCGAGGCGCTGGACCATGAGCAACTGCATGGCGTTGGCCTTGGCGATCTCGCCCTGCGGCTGGCCCGCGTCGAGCCTGTCGAGCGCCTCGCCGCGGTACGCCGGGTAGTAGCGGAAGCTGTCCGCGTCGGCGACCGTGGTGGTGAGGGTTTCCCCGAGCGGCTCGGTCTGGGCCATCTGCAGCCGCACCCGGCGGACCGGGGCCGGCCCGGCGAGTTCCTTGACGAGGCCACCGGTCCAGGCGCCGGTGCACAGCACGACGACGTCGCCTTCGTGGGTCTCGCCCGTGTCGTCGACGACGCCACGATCGATCAGGTCGCGGATCTCGCGGCCGGGCACCCAGGTGTAGCGGCCGGATTTCGCCAGTTCGGCGCGCAGGGCGGGCTGGGCGACGCGCGGTTCGACGGCGGCGTCGCGAGCGCACCAGAGCGCGCCGAGGAAGTCGCCGCGCAGGGCCGGGTTCAGCTCTCGGGTCCCGGCGGCGTCGAGCAGCTTGAAACCGCGGTCCTCCGTGCTCGCGGCCGCGGCCTCGGCGACGGCGAGTTCGGCCTCCGTGCGGACGACGGTGAGGGAGCCGTTCGGCCGGAAGCCGATCCCTGCGACGCGCTCCCCGATGCGCTCCCACAGCACCCGCGCCCGCGCGGCCGTCTCCAGTTCGTGGCCACTGGCGCGGCCGCCGACCCAGACCAGCCCGAAGTTGCGCACGGACGCGCCACGGGCCTCGGGTTCGCGTTCGATCTGGACGACGTCGTGGCCGCGTTCGACGGCCTGCCAGGCGTGCTGGGTGCCGAGCACTCCGCCGCCGATGATGAGGATTCGCACACCGCAGACGCTCGCTTGCCAGCGCCAACGCTCCGTGACCGTCGTCCTAACTCCAGGTGAAGGCCCTCCGAAATGTGGACCAGACCTGTTACCTTCGCGTTACATTACGCCCCGTTTCGCCCTCTGCCTGCGATCGTTGAAAACGCAAGTACCGCATCCAGAGGACTTAAATGCGGGAAGGGATCACTCCACGCGGCCCAGGCGGGTCTCGAAGGAAAGCCTGTCGCCCCGGAACAGTGACCGGACGCGTTCGAACGGGACGCCGTCGGTCCCCCAGGAGGTCCGGTGCATCAGCAGCATCGGCAGGGCCGGGTTCGTCCCGATCAGCAGAGCCTCCCGAGGGGTGGCGAGCACGGTCTCGACCCGCTCCTCCGCGCCGTCGAAGACCACGCCGAGCCTTTCCCGCAAACAGGCGTACAGCGACTGTGTGGGATCGAACACATCCATGAGCGTCGGGAATCGCGCGGCGGTGAGATAGGTCGATTCCAGCCCGACCCGCTCGTCGTCGGCGAGCAGCACCCGCTCGATGTGGATGACGTCGTCGTCGGGATCGATTTCCAGTTCCGAAGCCAGCGACGGACCAGCGTCACGGCGTTCCAAAGAGATCAGATTCCGGCCCGGCCGAATGCCTTGCCTCCTGAGCCCTTCGGTGTAACTCACCAAGGCGAGTGGCTGAACGAGCTTGGGCCCCGCGACGTACGTGCCACTCCCCTGCCGCCTGCTGAGACGGCCTTCGAGCACGAGTTCGCCGACGGCCTGGCGGACCGTCGCGCGGGAAACCTCGAATCGCTCCGACAGTTCCCTCTCCGTGGGAAGTACCGATCCTTGACCTAATTCGGAGATCACGTCGAGCAGATCGACTTTGACCGCGTAATAGCGGGGAATGCGGCCGTGCTCGGGAATTCCGTCCCGAACCGGGCCGTCTGCGGGCGGATGAACTCTGGGCGAACGCGCTTTCACGATCCAGATCTTAGGCCGGTTCCCCCATGCCTGTACTGACCCGAACGAAGTGTTCATGCCACGCTCACACTCGTGGACGAAAAGGGCACACTCATTCGGCGGATCGGTACGCGCGACGCGGTCTTCATCGGACTCGGTTCGATGATCGGGGCGGGGGTCTTCGTCGCGTTCGCCCCGGCCGCCCGCGCCGCGGGAGCGTGGCTCCCCGCCGGGCTCGCCATCGCCGCCGTAGTCGCCTATTGCAACGCGACGTCGTCGGCCCGGCTGGCCGCGCTGTACCCGGTTTCCGGCGGGACCTACGTCTACGGACGCGAACGGCTGGGCGAGTTCTGGGGCTATCTGGCCGGCTGGGGTTTCGTGGTCGGCAAGACGGCCAGCTGCGCGGCGATGACCCTGACCGTGGTCACCTACGCCGCACCCGGGCTCGGCCAACCGTGGCGGAGCGTGTTCGCGGTGGCCGTCGTGGCCGCGCTGACCGGATTGAACTATCGCGGCGTCCAGCGCTCGGCTTTCGCGACCAGGCTGATCGTGTCCGTCACGCTGACGATCCTGGCGCTGGCCGTCGTGGCGATGCTCTTCGGCGGCACGCCGCGAGCCGGGTCGCCGGGCCTCTCCGCCGCACCCGGCCTCGGCGGTGTGCTCGAGGCCGCCGGCCTGCTGTTCTTCGCCTTCGCCGGGTACGCGCGGATCGCGACGCTGGGCGAGGAGGTCCGCGATCCGGCGCGCACCATCCCCCGCGCCGTGCCGATCGCGCTCGGGCTGGCGCTCGTCGTCTACGCGGTTCTCGCTTTCGTCCTGCTGCGTCACCTCGGGCCGGAGCTGCTGGGCCAAAGCCCGGACCCGATCGCGGAGGGTGTCGAGAGGTCGTCTTGGTCCTGGCTCACCCCGGCGGTGCGGGTGGGCGCCGTGCTCGCCGCGCTGGGCTCCCTGCTCGCGCTCGTGCTGGGCGTCTCACGCACCACGCTGGCCATGGCGCGCGACGGTCACCTCCCCCGCTATCTGACCGCCGTGCACCCCCGCTTCGGCGTCCCGCACCGGGCCGAGGTGACCGTCGGTGTCGTCGTCGCCCTGCTCGCGAGCACCCTCGACCTCCGCGGCGCGATCGGCTTTTCGTCCTTCGCCGTACTCGCCTACTACGCCGTGGCAAATGCCAGCGCGCTGACCCTGCGACCCAAACGTCCGGTGATCCCCGCTCTCGGCCTGCTCGGTTGCGCGGTGCTCGCGTTCAGCCTTCCGGCGGTTTCGGCGCTCGCCGGTTCCGGAGTACTGGCGTTAGGCGCTCTGGGCTACGTCCTTCGTCGGCAATTCGCATCGAACGTCCGTTAATCACCACCATCGGCCGAAAGATCCGAAGAAAGTCGGTTGTCCCGGCATATGCCCACCTGCTGTAGT
Organism: Amycolatopsis sp. NPDC102522; assembly: GCF_055584485.1. Taxonomy (NCBI): domain Bacteria; kingdom Bacillati; phylum Actinomycetota; class Actinomycetes; order Pseudonocardiales; family Pseudonocardiaceae; genus Amycolatopsis; species Amycolatopsis sp. NPDC102522. The sequence goes on from NZ_JBVJLY010000007.1 coordinate 61,169, forward strand.
CAGATGGCCGCAGTCAGTCCCCCTGCCTCCACTGTGGACAGCCGGAAGGAATGAACCCTTGGACATCAAGCGTCGGTTCAGCCTGCTCAAAAAGACCCTGATCGCCGTCGCGGCGGCCGGAACCCTGGCGGGCCTCGCCACGGCTCCGCAAGCCGCGGCCGCACAGCCGCCGTCCACCGACGTGGTCGGCGGAACCCGGGCCGCTCAGGGCGAATTCCCTTGGATGGTCAGGCTTTCCATGGGCTGCGGTGGTGCGCTCTACACCTCGCAGATCGTGCTGACGGCCGCGCACTGTGTGTCGCGCACCGGGGCCAACACGAGCATCACCGCCACGCTCGGCGTCGTGGACCTGCAGAGCGGCTCGGCCAAGAAGGTCAAGTCGACCTACGTGCACCGGTCACCGACCTACCCCACCGCCACCGGTGGTGACTGGGCCCTGATCAAGCTCGCGAGCCCGGTCACCGGCATCGCGACGCTGCCGATCGCGACCACGACGGCGAACAACAGCGGCACGTTCACCGTCGCCGGCTGGGGTGCCGCGTCCGAGGGCGGGGCACAGCAGCGCTACCTGCTCAAGGCCAACGTCCCGTTCGTCTCCGACGCGACCTGCAAGGCGCAGGGCGGCAGCTACGCCGACCTGATCGACAACGCCGAGATCTGCGCGGGCAACGTCAGCTCCGGTGGCGTCGACACCTGCCAGGGTGACTCGGGCGGCCCGATGTTCCGTCGCGACAGCGCCAACGCCTGGATCCAGGTCGGCATCGTCAGCTGGGGCGAAGGCTGCGCGCGGCCGCGCGCTCCCGGCGTCTACGCCGAGGTGAGCACCTTCGCGACCGCGATCAAGAACGCGGCCGCCGGGTTGTAGTTTTCGTCGCACGGCATGCGCTGAAAGTCCCCTTCACCACAACGGCGTGGTGGAGGGGGCTTTCTTCTTTCGGTCCGCGAACGGCACAGTGTCAGGACGGCACAGTGTCAGCGGGTCTTGTCCAAACGCGACAGTGCCTCTTCGTACCCCGAGACGAGCTCCGCGATCACGTCGGCGACCGGGCGCACCCGGTCCATCCGACCGACGATCTGCCCCACCGGCATCGAGACGACACTCGGATCCGCCGCGTGGTGGATCCTGTTGTGCGCGTGGGAAACCAGCAGGTTCTGCAGCGGCATCGGCAGCGGTTCCGGTGCGTCGGGCGAGGCCCACGCCTCGGTCCACCGCGTCTTGAGCAGCCGCGCCGGTTTGCCGGTGTAGATCCGCGTCCGGACGGTGTCGGACGAACCCGCCGCGACCAGCGCCCGCTGCATCGCCTCGGAATCCCCCATGGTCTGGAGGTATTCCTCGGTGGCGAGCCAGAAGGAGCCCATCCACACCCCGGACGCGCCCAGCGCGAGCGCCGCCGCGACCTGCCTGCCCGAGCCGATCCCGCCGGCGGCGAGCACCGGGACACGGTCGCCGACGGCGTCGGCCACCTCGGGCAGCAGGACCATCGACGCGATCTCGCCGGTGTGCCCGCCCGCCTCGTACCCTTGCGCCACAACGATGTCGACGCCGTTCTCGACGTGCCGGACGGCGTGCTCGGCCTTGCCCGCCAGCGCCGCGACCGGTACACCCTTCGCGTGACACTGCTCGATGACGTCCACCGGCGGTGACCCCAAGGCGTTGGCGATCAACCGGATCGGGTGTTTCAGCGCGACCTCGACATGCGCCCGGGCGACCGAATGCAGCCAGCCCAGCACTCCCGCGCGTTCGTCGGTGTCGTCCGGCAGCGGCGGCACCGCGAGGTCGCGCAGCGTCCGCTCCACGAAGTCGCGATGCCCCTGCGGGATGTGTTTCGCGAGATCGATCGACGTCCCTTCGGCCGGGATCTTGGCGGGCATCACGATGTCGACGCCGTACGGTTTGCCGCCGGTGTTCTCGTCCATCCAGGACAGGACGGAGTCGAGTTCGGCGGCGTCGTTGAACCGCACGCAGCCCAGTACGCCCAGCCCGCCCGCCCGGCTGATCGCCGCGGCGACGTGTTCGGACGGGGTGAACCCGACGATCGGCAGTTCGATCCCGAGCCGGTCGCACAGTGGTGTCCAAATCCGCGACGTCCGCATGAAACTCCTTACGCCGGTTGGGTGGTGACGGGCTCGTTCTCGGCGGCGTAGCGCTCCGCCCAGGGATAGTCCGGTTTCCCGCTGGGCGACCGGCCGATCTCCTCGGCCAGCCACAGGGTGCGCGGCACCTTGTACCCGGCGATCTCGGTCCGCACATGCGCTTCGAGCGCGGTGAAGTCCAGTTCCTTGCCGGTCCTCGGCTGGATCACCGCGGCCACCCGCTGGCCGAGCCTGTCGTCGGGGATGCCGATGACGAGCGCGTCGAAGACGTCCGGATGCGATTTCAGCGCACCCTCGACCTCTTCCGGGTACACCTTCTCGCCGCCGGTGTTCACGCACTGTGATCCCCGGCCGAGCAGGGTCACCGTGAGGTCGTCCTCGTAGCGCGCGTAGTCACCCGGGACGACGTACCGCTTGCCGTCGACCTCGACGAAGATCTTCTCGGTCTTCGCGGGATCCTTGTAGTACCCGAGCGGGACGTGCCCGCGCCGCGCGATCAGCCCGATCGCCCCCGGCTTCGGATCGACGAGCGCGCCGTCGTCGTCCACCAGGATCGCGTCCTTGCCGAAGTTGACCCGGGGCCCGGCCGAATGATCGCTGTCCTTGCTGACCATGCCGATGCCGGTGAACCCGCTTTCGGACGACCCGATCGCGTCGGTGATCACCACGTGCGGGAGCAGCGCCAGGAATTCCTGCTTCACCGACTGGGAGAACAGGGCGGCGTGACTCGACACCGCGACGATCGACGACGCGTCGTAGTCGCCCTCGCGGTAGGCGTCGATCAGCGGCCGCGCCATCGCGTCGCCGACGATGGTGAGCACCTGGACCTTGTTTTCCTGCACGGCTTTCCAGACCTCGTGCGCGTCGAACCGCGGGACGAACACGACCGGGCTGCCGGTGAACAGCGCGCCGAACGCGGCCCACTGCGCGGCGCCGTGGATCAGCGGCGCGGCGGGGAGCCGGACCAGGCTGCCCGACTTGCCCTGTTCGGCGAGCGCCCATTCGTCCGGGACGTACTCGCCGGTGACGAAGTTGATGCCGCCGCCGAGCGCGCGCCAGATGTCCTCGTGACGCCACAGGACGCCCTTGGGATATCCGGTGGTCCCGCCGGTGTAGAGGATGTAGATGTCGTCGGCGCTGCGCTCGGCGAAGTCACGCTCGGGCGAGCCTTCGGCGAGGGCTTCTTCGTAGCCCACGCCGCCGTAGGACGAGTAGTCGCCGTCGCTTCCATCGTCGACAACGACAACGTGTTTCAGTTTCGGCGCCTCCGGCAGGACGGCGGCGACCTTGTCCGAATACTGACGCTCGTGGACCAGCGCCACGAGGTCGGCGTTGTCGAACAGGTACCGCAGTTCGCCGTGGACGTAGCGGTAGTTGACGTTGACCGCGATCGCGCGCAGCTTGTACGCGGCGATCATCGATTCCAGGGCCTCGATCGAGTTCCGGGAATAGACACCGATGTGGGATCCAGGTCCCACGCCGTGTGCGGCGAGGTGATGCGCCAGCCGGTTGGCGCGCTCTTCCAGTTCGGCGAAGGTGACCCGCCGATCGCCACAGACGACCGCGATGCGCTCCGGCACGGCGTCGACGGCGTGCTCGAGTAGATCCGCGATATTGAGTGCCACTTCCCCAAAGTAGAACATGTTATCGTTCCGGGCAATGGCCGCTCTTTCGACGGAGGCTGGGACTTTGAAAGACGTGGTGGGCGAAGCGCACGCGCTGGTGGAAAAGATCGACCACACCCTCGTGGTCACGATGAACCGGCCCGAGGCCCGCAACGCGCTCAGCGGCGAGATGCTCGGGATCATGGTCGAGGCGTGGAACCGGGTCGACGAGGACGACGACGTCCGGTGCTGCGTCCTCACCGGCGCGGGCGGCGCGTTCTGCGCGGGCGCGGACCTCAAGTCGATGTCGAAGAACTCGCCGTCCGACTCGTTCGCAAAGGGCACTTTCGACCCCAGCAAGATCGAGGGCCTGCTCAAGGGGCGGCGGCTCACGAAGCCGCTGATCGCGGCCGTCGAAGGCCCGGCGATCGCCGGTGGGACAGAGATCCTGCAAGGTACCGATATCCGCGTCGCGGGCGAGAGCGCGAAGTTCGGGGTGTCGGAGGCGCGGTGGAGCCTGTTCCCGATGGGCGGTTCGGCCGTGCGGCTCCCCCGCCAGATCCCGTACACCGTCGCCGCCGACCTGCTGCTGACCGGACGGCACATCACCGCGGCCGAGGCGCTGGAAATCGGCCTGATCGGGCACGTCGTACCGGACGGGACGGCCCTGGACAAGGCTCTGGAACTGGCGGGCAAGATCGCCGCGAACGGACCACTGGCCGTCCGCGCGATCCTCAAGACGATGCGTGACACCGAAGGCATGCACGAGGAAGAGGCCTTCAAGCTCGACGCCCAGTACGGCATCGAGGTCTTCGCGAGCGAAGACGCGAAGGAAGGCCCGCGCGCCTTCGCCGAGAAGCGCAAGCCCGTCTTCCGGGGCCGCTGACCCCACGCGACTAGTCGCCTACTTGCGACGGAAGACCATCGCAAGTAGGCGACCAATTGCGTCAGGGGGCGCGGTGACCCTCCCAGTACGGGTCGCGGAGCTTGCGCTTGTAGAGCTTCCCGTTCGGGTCACGCGGGAGCTCGGGCAAGTAGTCGACGGAACGCGGGAGCTTGAACTTCGCCAGGCGCGCGGCCGCGTACTCGAGGATCTCCGCGGTCAGCTCGTCCGAAGGCTCGACACCGTCCGACGGCTGGACGACGGCCTTGATCGCCTCGCCCCAGTCCTCGTGCGGGACACCGAACACCGCGATGTCGGCGATCTTCGGGTGCATCACCAGCTCGCCTTCGATCTCCGCCGGGTAGATGTTGACGCCGCCCGAGATGATCAGGTCCGCCTTGCGGTCGTGCAGGAAAAGGTAGCCGTCTTCGTCGAGATGCCCGACGTCGCCGAGGGTGAACAGGTCCCCGACCCGCGCTTTGTCCGTCTTGGCCCGGTCCTTGTGGTACTCGAACTTCGAGTCGCCCATCTTCATGTACACCGTGCCGGTCTCGCCGGCGGGCAGTTCCGCGCCCTCGTCGTCGAGGATCTTGATCGTCGAACCCGGCCACGGCAGTCCCACCGAACCCGGCTTCTTCAGCCACTCCTCCCCCGAGATCGCCGTGCCGCCGCCTTCGGTGGCCGCGTAGTACTCGGTGACGACAGGGCCCCACCAGTCGAGCATCCGGCGTTTGACTTCCAGCGGGCACGGCGCGGCGCCGTGGATCATCACGCGCAGTGAACTCAGGTCGTAGGCCGCGCGGACGTCGTCCGGCAGCCCGAGCAGGCGCCGGAACTGGGTCGGGACCATATGGCTGTGCGTGACGCGGTGCCGGTCGATCAGGCGCAGCATGTCCTCGGCGTCCCAGCGGTCCATCAGCACCGCGGTATGGCCCAGCTGCAGGGAAATCGCGACGAAGTTGAGCACCGCCGTGTGGTAGAGCGGCGAGCCGCACAGGTGCACGTGCTCGTCGTGCGGTGCCAGCCCGAAGATCCCGAAGAACCATGTGGACGCGCCGGGGACGGAGTCGGGGTCGGCGCCGGACAGCGGTCGCCGGACACCCTTGGGCCGCCCCGTGGTCCCCGACGTGTAAAGCATCGGCGAGCCCGCGGTGCGCTGCTCCGGGCGGCCATCGCCCTCTCCGGACCCGAGTTCCTCGATCCGGCGGAAGCCCTCGACGTCGCCGACGGCGAACCGGCCGCGCTCGGGGATCCCGGCTTCGTCGGCGGCGGCGATCGCGACGTCGGCGAACCGTTCGTGCGCGAGGAAGGCCTTGGCGCCACTGTCGGCGAGGATGTAGGCGACCTCCGGCGCGACCAGGTGCCAGTTGACCACGACGATGTACAGGCCGGACTGGATGGCGGCGAAATAGGCCGCGACGAGTTCGTCGCCGTTGGGCTGCAGGACGACGACCACGTCCCCGGCCTCGAGCCCGAGGGCCTGCAGGCCCCGGGCGTACGCGTTCGCTTTCGCGGCGAGGTCGCCGTAGCCGATCGAGCGGCCGTCCGGATCGACCAGCGCGACCCGCTCCGGCTCCTGCGCGGCGATGTTCCAGACCCCAAGTGTCCCGGTGGCAGTCGACATACCCGCGAATCTAGAACGCGTTCCACTCAAGAGCAACCGCCAGCACGGCCCAGATGACGTGCCTTGCCGGAAAATCGAGAACGTGTTTCACTCTGATCGTGAGCGCACCTGAACTCCCGCTGTCGGCCCCGCTCAACGTGGGCTTCGACTACACGCGTTCGGTCGGCCCGGTGCTCGGCCGGTTCGTCAACGCCCTGCGCGAGCGCCGTGTCGAAGGCGTCCGGGGCAGTGACGGCCGCGTCCACGTGCCACCACTGGAATACGATCCCGTGACCGCCGAAGCACTGTCCGAATTCGTGCCGGTGGCCTCCGAGGGCGAGATCGTCTCCTGGTCCTGGATCGCCGAACCGCTCGACGGCCAGCCGTTGTCGCGGCCGTTCGCGTGGGCGCTGGTCAAACTCGACGGCGCCGACACCGCGATCCTGCACGCCGTTGACGCGGGCACTCCTTCGAACGTCCACACCGGACAGCGCGTGCGCATCCGGTGGGCCGAGGAGACCGTCGGCCACATCCGGGACATCGCCTACTTCGTCCCCGCCGACGGCCCCGACACCGAACCCACCGAAGCGCCTCCCCCGATCGCGAAACGCGAGGAGGACGCGCCGGTCAGCGTGGTGATCACACCGATCCACCTGCGCTACGAGCATTCCGCGTCGCCGGAGGAAAGCCGGTACCTGCGCGGGCTCGCCGAAGGGAAGCTGATCGGCCAGCGCTGCCCGTCCTGCGAGAAGGTCTACATCCCGCCGCGCGGCGCCTGCCCCACGGACGGTGTCCCGACCACCGACGAGGTCGAACTGCCCGACACCGGCATCGTCACCACATTCTGCATCGTGAACGTGCCGTTCCTCGGCCAGAAGATCAAACCGCCGTACGTCGCCGCGTACATCCTGCTCGACGGCGCGGACATCGCGTTCCTGCACTTGGTGCTCGGCTGCGACGCCGCCGACGTCCGGATGGGCATGCGCGTGCGCGCCACCTGGAAACCGCGGGACGCGTGGTGGACGTCGCTGGAGAACATCGACCATTTCGCGCCGACCGGCGAGCCCGACGCGCCGTACGAATCCTTCGCCCACCATCTGTGAGGACCACCGTGCCAGATGTAGCTGTCGTGGGCTTCGCGCAGGCCCCCAACGTCCGCAGCACCCCGGGTACCACCAACGGCGTGGAAATGCTGGTGCCGATCTTCGCCGAGGTCTTCGAACGAACTGGTCTGTCCAAAGAGGACATCGGGTTCTGGTGCTCGGGGTCCTCGGACTACCTCGCCGGCCGCGCGTTCTCGTTCATCGCCGCCGTCGACGCCATCGGCGCCTTCCCGCCGATCCACGAGTCGCATGTCGAGATGGACGCCGCCTGGGCGTTGTACGAGGCGTGGCTCAAGATCCGGATGGGCGAGGTCGAGACCGCGCTGGTCTACGGTTTCGGCAAGTCTTCCGCCGGGCAGTTGCGGCGGGTGCTGGCCCTGCAGATGGACCCGTACGTCGTCGCGCCGCTGTGGCCGGATTCGGTGAGCGTCGCCGGGATCCAGGCGAGGCTGGGTCTAGAAGCGGGGCTCTGGTCCGAAAAGGACCTCGCCGAGGTCGCCGCGCGCAGCCGCGCCGACGCCGCCGGGAACCCCGCCGCCCAGGTCTCCGGAACCGTTGAGGTCGCCGACCTCCTGGAAGCCCCGTACTTCGCGGATCCCTTGCGGGCTCACGACATCGCTCCGGTCACCGACGGCGCCGCCGTCCTCGTACTCGCCTCGGCCGAGCGGGCGGCGGACCTCGTCGACAGCCCAGCCGTGATCACCGGCATCGAGCACCGGGTCGACTCCCCCGCGCTCGGCGTGCGGGACCTCACGCGGTCACCGTCCACAGTGGCCGCCGGACGGGCGCTCGACCTCGACGGCGTCGAACTCGCCGAGCTGCACGCGCCGTTCACCCACCAGGAACTGATCCTGCGCGAGGCACTGGGCCTCGGCGAACAGGTGCGGATCAACCCGTCGGGCGGGGTCCTGACCGGCAATCCGATGTTCTCGGCGGGGCTGGCGCGGATAGGCGAGGCAGCGAACCGCATCCTCGACGGCAGCGCGCGCAAGACCCTCGCCCACGCGACCAGCGGCCCCGTCCTCCAGCAGAACCTGGTCGCGACCTTGGAGGTCCTCTCGTGAAGCACCTCGCGGCCGTACTGGGAACCGGCCAGACCCACCACAAGGCCAAACGCACCGACGTGTCCATGCCCGGACTGCTCCGGGAGGCCATCGACCGGGCGATGCTCGACGCGCAGACCGGCTGGGACGACATCGACGCCGTCGTCCTCGGCAAGGCGCCGGACCTGTTCGAGGGCGTGATGATGCCCGAACTGTTCCTCGCCGACTCGCTCGGCGCGAACGGGAAACCGTTGCTGCGCGTGCACACCGCGGGTTCGGTCGGCGGGTCGACCGCGCTCGTGGCGGCCTCGCTGGTGCAGGCCGGTGTGCACAAACGGGTCCTCACGGTGGCCTTCGAGAAGCAGTCCGAGTCGAACGCGATGTGGGGACTTTCGATCCTGCCGCCGTTCCAGATGCCGGTGGGCGCCGGCGCGGGCGGCTACTTCGCGCCGCACGTGCGCTCCTACATCCGGCGGTCCGGCGCACCCGACCACATCGGCGCGATCGTCGCGGCCAAGGACCGGCGAAACGGTGCCCTCAATCCCTACGCGCACCTGCGGCAGCCGGACATCACGGTGGAATCGGTGCAGGCCTCGCAGATGCTGTGGGACCCGATCCGCTACGACGAGACGTGCCCGTCCTCGGACGGCGCTTGCGCGATGGTGATCGGGGACGAGGCCGCGGGCGACGCCGTTCCCGGTGGTGCGGCGTGGATCCACGCGACCGCGATGCGCACCGAACCGACGACGTTCGCCGGACGCGACCAGGTCAACCCGCAGGCAGGCCGTGATGCCGCCGCCGCGTTGTGGCGCGACGCGGGGATCACCGACCCACTGTCCGAAGTGGACGCCGCCGAGATCTACGTGCCGTTCTCGTGGTTCGAGCCGATGTGGCTGGAGAACCTGGGATTCACCGAGGAAGGCCAGGGCTGGAAGCTCACCGAGGCCGGTGAGACCGCGCTCGGCGGACGGCTGCCGATCAACCCGTCCGGCGGCGTGCTGTCGTCGAACCCGATCGGCGCGTCCGGGATGCTCCGGTTCTCCGAGGCGGCCAAGCAGGTGATGGGCCGGGCCGGGGACTACCAGGTCGATGGCGCCCGGATCGCGCTCGGGCACGCGTACGGCGGCGGTTCGCAGTTCTTCTCGATGTGGGTGGTGGGGTCGGCCAAACCCGGTTCCTGAGCCGAGCTCGCGTAATGAAGGACGCTTTCATAGCAAATTTTGCTATGAAAGCGTCCTTCATTGCAGTGTGTCAGGAGCGGCGGCGGGGCCGGAGGCGTTGCGCGGCCAGGGTGGCGACCACCCCGGTCACCGCACCGACCAGCACCGGTTTGAGGCCGTGCCGGTCGGGCGCCGCCACCACGGGCCGGACCACCACGGGGGGCGGCGGCCGGACAGGGTCCGCCGGCGCGTCCCGCGCGGTCGCCGTCCACGCCGTGACGAACACCAGCATCCGGGCCACCAGCGAGATGAAGAAGATGAGACCGATGATGGACCCGAACGCGACCCCGGTCGGCGAATTCCCGATCAAGCGCAGGTAGATCCCACCGGCCTGCTTCAGCAGCTCGAAACCCAGCGCCAGCGCGACCGCGCCGCGCATCGCGCTGCGGACCCCGACCGGTTTCCGGGGCAGCCGGGTGAGCACCCAGAGGAACACGAGCCAGTTGGCCAGCAGCGCCAAGGGAATCGAGATCGCCGACAGCACATTGTGCCCCCAGGCGGTGTCGTCCACTCCGGCCAGCCCGAGCAGGTACCGGCCGAGCGCGGACCCGGAAATGGTGATGGCGAAGGAGACCAGCAGCGCGGACGCAAGACCGAGCAGCGCGAGCAGGTCCGCGGCGATCGTGCGCAGCAGCGGGAGATCCGACCGGTTCTGGCCCCACAGCGCGGTGAGCGCGTCCCGCAGGGAGTTCATCCAGTTCCAGCCTGAGTACAACCCGATGATCAGACCGATGAGGCCGACGCTGGTGCGTTGTTCCACGAACCCGGTGAGCAGATCCCCCGCCTTGTCACCGAGGCCGCCGGGCAGGGTTCCGGTGATCGCGTTCAGCATCGACTCGATCAGCTGCGGCTGGCTCGCCAGTACGAACCCCGCCACCGACACCGCGACCATGAGGATGGGCACCAGCGAGAACAGGCTGAAATAGGTGATCGACGCGACGTAGTGGTAACCGCCGTACTCGACGTAGCGGTTCACCGCCCGCGCCAGATGGTCCAGCCAGCGGTAGCGGGCACGCAGCCGCTTCCATTTCGTCGGTGTTCGCTTCTCCCTCACACGCCAATGTCTACCTCAGCGAGGTCACGGCTCGTGCGCAACACGCGATCAGGCGAGCGCGATCAGCTCCGAGCCGTCGTCCTCCGGCAGCGACGGGCCCGCTGTCGCCAGTACGGCGTTGCCGAGAAAGTCCAGCTCACAGCCGAGGGTGGAGAGGAACGCGGTGTCGGAGGCGTCCCGGCCGGTCGCGATCCGGCTCAGGCTCTGCCGCGGCGCGAGGCCGGTCGCGTCGAACACGTACCAGCGGCCGTCGATCGCGGCTTCGAACACGGCGTGGAAGTCCATTGGGGACAGTCCTGGCGCGTAGACGGCGGCGAACCGCGCGGGGATGTCGATCACGCGGCAGAGCGAGATGCAGACGTGCGCGTAGTCGCGGCAAACCCCTTCCCCGGCGAGGTAGGTGTCGACGGCGTCGTCGGTCGGCGAACCGGAACCGACCACATAGGACAGGTGTTCGCCCACGTGCCGGACGATCGCCTCGACCTGGGTGCGCGCGTCGGGCAGACCACCGAAGCGCGAAAGCGCGAGCCCGCCCATCCGGTCCGAGGGGCAGTACCGGCTGGGCCGGGTGTAGCGGATGAGGTCTTCCATGCCGACGCGCTCGGGCTCGGCGGGGCCGAGCGCGCGTTCGGCCCGGTACCGCACGACATGCTCGCCTTCCGGAAGGTCGAGGACCTGGGCGCGGGTCCCGTGCTCGAACGCCACCTGGCGCGGCGGCGCGGGATAGGCGAACTCCTCCTGGTCGGCCCCGCCGGCGAGCGCGACCACGAACGCGGCGGGGCCGGGTTTCGTGACCCGGAAGGACATTTCGACGTCGACCTGAACGTGGGGACCCATCGCCCTATGGTGCCCCACCGTCTCGCTTCGGGCCGATCAGGCGTAACGGACCTGGTAGTGCTTGATCCCGTTGAGCCAGCTCGACCGGAGCCGATCGGGCTGGGCGACCTCGCTGATGTTCGGCATGACGTCGGCGATGGCGTTGAAGATCAGGTCGATCTCCAGGCGCGCGAGGTTGGCGCCGATGCAGTAGTGCGAGCCCGTGCCGCCGAAGCCGACGTGCGGGTTGTCCTCGCGGAGGATGTCGAACTTCTCCGGCTGGTCGAAGTGGTCCGGGTCGAAGTTCGCGGAGCTGTAGAACATCCCGACCCGGTCACCCTTGCGGATGTGCTGCCCGCCGAGTTCGGTGTCCCTGGTCGCGGTGCGCTGGAAGGCGACCACCGGGGTGGCCCAGCGGACGATCTCGTCCGGCGCGGTCTTCGGCCGCTCCTTCTTGTAGAGCTCCCACTGATCGGGGTGGTCGAGGAACGCCTTCATGCCGTGGGTGATCGCGTTGCGCGTCGTCTCGTTGCCCGCGACGGCGAGCAGGATGACGAAGAACCCGAATTCGTCGGAGGCCAGCGATTCGCCGTCGACGTCGGCCTGCACCAGCTTCGTGACGATGTCGTCCATCGGGCACTTGCGGCGCTCTTCGGCCATGTTCCAGGCGTAGCCGACGATCTCCGCGGACGCCGCGAGCGGTTCGACCTCGTACTCGGGGTCGTCGTAGGAGACCATCTGGTTGGACCAGTCGAAGATCTTCAGCCGGTCTTCCTGCGGGATGCCGAGCAGTTCGGCGATGGCCTGCAAGGGAAGTTCGCACGCGACGTCGACGACGAAATCGCCGGAACCCTTTTTCTTGGCCTCGCTGACGATCCGCTCCGCGCGGTCGCGCAGGGTGTCTTCGAGCTTCGCGATCGACCTCGGCGTGAAGCCCTTCGACACGATCCGCCGCAGCTTCGTGTGCTGCGGGGCGTCCATGTTGAGCAGGACAAGACGGTTGGCTTCGAGGCTGTCGTCGGTCATGTGCTCGTCGAACCGGATGATCGCGGTCTTCTCCCGGGAGGAGAACAGCTCGCTGTCCCTCGAAACCGCCTTGACGTCTTCGAGCCGGCTGACCACCCAATAGCCGTCATCGCGGAAGCCCGCGGTGTTGTGCGGCTGAGGGTTCCACCAGACCGGTGCCGTGCGACGGAGTTCCGCGAACTCCGCCAGAGGCAGTCTGGTGGCGTACAGATCCGGATCGGTGAAATCGAAACCGGCGGGGATCAGGGGAGCGGCCACGGGCTACCTCCTACGCGGTTCGCCAATGAAACACGTTCTAGACCCGATTGAAGCATATGGCGTCCGTCACGTGAAGAGGTTTAGTGAAACCTGTTAACTCAACCGGCTCCGATCATGGAGTCCCAGCAAGAAGCAGCAACCGGGACCAACGATCAAAATCGGGCCGACCCTGGGGCGACTTGCTCAAATCAAGAACGTGTTCTACTTTTTTGGTAGTGAACGGTGTTTTCCCAGGAGGCGAACGTGGGTAGTCCGGTGATCGTCGAGGCGGTCCGCACCCCTGTCGGCAAGCGCAGGGGCCACTTGGCGGGTCTGCACGCCGCCGAAATCCTCGGCGCCGCGCAGCGCGCCCTGCTCGAACGCGCGGGGCTGGATCCCGCGCTGGTCGAACAGGCGATCGGCGGTGCCGTGACCCAGGCGGGCGAGCAGGCGGGCAACGTCACGCGGACGGCGTGGTTGCACGCCGGGCTCCCCGAGACCACGGGCGCGACCACCATCGACGCCCAATGCGGCTCCGCGCAGCAGGCGACGCATCTGATCGCCGGGCTCATCGCGGCCGGGGCGATCGACGCGGGCGTCTCCTGCGGCGTCGAGGCGATGAGCCGGGTACCGCTGGGTGCGAACCGCGGCGAAGGCATCGGCACGCCGCGACCGGAATCGTGGTCGATCGACATGCCGAACCAGTACGGCGCGGCCGAGCGGATCGCGGAACGCCGCGGGATCACCCGCCAGGACGTCGACCGGTTCGGGACGGCGTCGCAGGCCAAGGCCGCCGCCGCGTGGGCGGCGGGGCGCTTCGACCGCGAGGTCGTCGCTGTCAAGGCCCCCGTACTCGGCGAGGACGGCACGCCGACCGGCGAGACGCGGCTGGTGAACCGCGACCAGGGTCTCCGCGAGACGACCGTCGAAGGCCTCGCCAAGCTCAAGCCCGTCCTCGAAGGCGGCGTCCACACCGCAGGCACGTCTTCGCAGATCTCCGACGGCGCCGCCGCGCTCCTCCTGATGGACTCGGACCGGGCCAAGGCACTGGGCCTCAAGCCGCGGGCGCGGATCGTCTCGCAGGCCTTGGTCGGCGCGGAGCCGTACTACCACCTCGACGGTCCCGTGCAGGCGACCGAACGTGTCCTGGCGAAGGCGGGGATGGCGATCGGCGACCTCGACCTCTTCGAAGTCAACGAGGCTTTCGCTTCGGTCGTGTTGTCGTGGCAACGGGTGCATCGGCCCGACGAGGACAAGGTCAACGTGAACGGTGGCGCGATCGCGCTCGGGCATCCCGTCGGCAGCACCGGCGCCCGCCTGCTGACCACGGCGCTGCACGAACTGGAACGCCGGGACGCGAGCACCGCGCTGGTGACGATGTGCGCCGGCGGCGCGCTTTCCACCGGGACCATCATCGAACGGATCTAGCGACAGGTACGGCGAACGTGGCATGTCCGGACCCCGGGAGTCGTGAGTGTTTCGGGTCGTTCTAACGACACTTTTCACTCACGGCCACCCGCACGCGCGAGCAGATGATCTCGGGTGAGGGGAAGTCCCCTTCACCCCACCAGACAAGACACTTTGCCTTCCCTCTCTAGCCCAAGGCGACCTCGACCACCGGACCGTTGTCCGGCCTCGCGAGCCGTTTGTTCCCCTGGCCCTCCTTCCAGAAGTCGAAATAGATGGTGTTGCCCTCGACCCAGGTCAGCACCACCTCGGTGAGGTCGAGGCGGAACACGTGGGCCTCTCCGTCGTCGCCCTGCAGGCGGGCGACCTCCGCCGGATCGGTGATCTCGACGGCCTTTCCCGCCACCTTCGCGTCCGCGCCGCCCTCGTCGATCGCCGAGGCGGCGTGGATCGCGAACCTGGCATCGCGCTGCAGGTCTTTCGCCTTCATCGCGCCGATCATCGAACCGATCAGCAGGTCCTGTTCACGGAAATCGACCTCACTGCCACTGACCCGAGGCGAGCCGTCCCGCCGGACCGTCGCCAGCACGTGCGACTTCTCCGCGGTGAACCGCTCCTTGATCTTTTCCGCCAGCGCGGGTGCCTCTTCACTGAACTGCTGCCACGTCGCCATGCGGAACAGCGTCCCACCGGGGTCCGACAGTTTCGAGAATCAAGGCCGCGGCGCCCCCATCGGATTCGGCAGCGGGATCGCTCCGGCGTCGAAGATCCGGCGGCTCAACGGCACGGCGATCCGTACGAGCTCGGCGGCGCCGTCCTCACCGAGCGCGTCGAGAGGGCCGGTGGCGAGACGGTCGGTGTCGTCCTCGATCCGTTGGCGCAGAACGATTCCCGCGTCGGCGAGCTTCAGGTCGCCGTCGAGGACACCTCGTCCGGCCAGCCGCGCGACGCTCTCTTCCCAGTCTTCGTCGGACCAGCCTCGATTGACCTGGATGACCTCGCGCGTCACCGCCCCGCTGCCGATGTGGGTCAGCGTGGTGTCGAGCCCGCGCAGCCCGGCGGCGACGGCGGACAGCACGTGACCGTCCCCGCGATGCTCGCGCAGCACAGTCGCCGCGAGCCAGCTCCGCCCAATCGGTGTGGCGGGCCGAGCGACCGAAGACCACGCGGCAGCCAACGGCCTTGCCGCGTAATCGCAGCCCGTGACGGCTTGTTCGAGCAGGTCGGCGAGTTCGCCGAAAGGCGCGTCCGCGGGCAGGATCCGGTTCAAGGCCTCCTCGACGGCGTCCATCCGGCTCCGCAGCAAGACGGCGGGCTCGGCGTACTTCCACGCGTCGGGCAGGGATCGCGCGACCATCCGCGGGGCGAACCCGAAGAGCATCGCGGTCACCGGTGGTTCCGGTAGCGGCCCGAGCGGCGCGACCCGGCCGGCGAAGTAGCCCATCCACCAGCTCGGCAGGCCTGCCGCCTTGGCCGCGGCCGCCGTTTCCGGCGCGAAGTAGACGACGGCGTGCAGCGGCTCGACCGCCTCCCAGAGGCGGCGCTGAAGTGACTTCACGTCCCTCATCTTGGCCTCGCCGAAAACCGGATGCGAACGATTACGGAGTGGTGTGTGATCACGGGCATGGCGATCACCATGGAGAAGCCGGGCTTGGACGGGCTGAACGAGGCCGTGGCCGCGCTGCGGGACTGGCAGTCCGAAGGGATGGCGTGGCAGCTGCATCCCGGTGACCTCGGCTGGTTCTGGCGCAAGGGGCCGGAGGAGACGGCCGCGGCCGTCCGGATCTGGCGCCGGGACGGCCGGATCCTCGCCGTCGGGTTCCTGGACGGAGCAGACCTCCTGCGGCTCACGACCGCGCCGGACGTTCGCCGGGACGAGGAACTGACGCGGCGAGTGGCCGAGGACGTCGCCACGCCGGAGCGCGGTGTCCTGCCCGAGGGGAATGTCTTCGTCGAAGCGCCGATGGACGCGCTGCTCCAGGACCTGCTGCCCGGGCACGGCTGGCATGTCGACGAGGAGGAGCCGTGGACGCCGCTGAGCCTCGACCTCACCGAGCCGGTGAAGGCTCCGGACCTGCGGATCGAGACTGTCGGAGCGGACCTGGCGGCCGCGTGGGCCGACGTTATCGGGGCGTCGTTCACCGGCTCGACGTTCACAGCGGAGAAGTGGCGGACGCTGGCGGCCGGGGCGCCGTATGCCGATGCCCGGTGCTTGCTCGGCTATGACGGCCAAGGCACCGCCGTCGCGGCGGTGGCCGTGTGGTCGGCCGGCCCCGGCAAGCCCGGGTTGCTCGAACCGATGGGCGTGCACCAGGACCAGCGCGGCCACGGGTACGGCCGGGCGATCACCATCGCCGCGGCGGCCGCGCTCCAGGACCTCGGTTCGTCGAGCGCGACGGTGAACACGCCCAGTTCCAACGTCGCCGCCGTGACGACCTACAAGTCGGGTGGGTTCCAGCCGTGGCCCGAGACCCGCGACCTCACGCGGGACGCCTAAGCCCCGTAGACGGCTTCAGGGACCGGAGCCTCCGCCAGGAGTTCGGCCACCACCGGGCCGAGTTCGGCGGGCGACCACCGCGATCCCTTGTCCCGCACCGCGCCGTGCCGCCAGCCCTGCGCGATCGAGACGCGTCCGCCGTCGACCTCGAACACCCGCCCGGTCACCCCGGACGACTCCTCGCTGCCGAGCCACACCACCAGCGGCGACACGTTTTCCGGTGCCATGGCGTCGAAACCGGCTTCCGGGGCGGCCATGTCGTCGGCGAACGCCTCTTCGGTCATCCGGGTGCGGGCGGCCGGGGCGATCGCGTTCACCGTGACGCCGTAGCGCCCGAATTCGGTCGCCGCGACCAGCGTGAGCCCCAGGATCCCGGACTTCGCGGCCGCATAGTTCCCCTGTCCGACGCTGCCGAGCAAGCCGGCGCCGGAGCTGGTGTTGATCACCCGCGCGGCCCGCGTCCTGCCTGCCTTCGCTTCCGTTCGCCAGTACTCGGCGGCGTGGCGCGTCGGCGCGAAATGCCCCTTCAGGTGGACGCGGATGACGGCGTCCCATTCGTCCTCGCCGAGGTTCACCAGCATCCTGTCGCGCAGGAACCCGGCGTTGTTGACCAGGACGTCCAGCCCGCCGAAGGTCTCGACGGCGGTCCGCACCAGTGCCGCGGCCCCGTCCCAGGACGCGATGTCGTCGGTGTTCGCCACCGCCTTGCCGCCGAGCGCCTCGATCTCGTCGACGACGTCCTGCGCCGGGCCCGCCGATCCGCCGCTGCCGTCGATCCCGGCGCCGAGGTCGTTCACCACCACCCGCGCGCCCTCGGCGGCGAACGCGAGCGCGTGCGCCCGCCCGATGCCTCGACCGGCCCCGGTCACGACCACGATCCGGCCGTCGGCGATCCCGCTCACACCGGCTCCTTTCGTTCTTTTGCCTCGGAATGGGAAGCGGCGAGGAAAGCGGGCAGCTCTCCCCCGCCGTGCACGGTCAGGCAGGCACCGCTGACATAGGAGGCCAGCGGAGAAGCCAGGAACACCGCGCAGGAACCGATCTCGTCCGGTTCGGCCAACCGTCCTAACGGGACTGTCGCGCCCACGGCCGCGATCCCCGCCTCGTCGCCGTAGTGCAGATGCGAGTGTTCCGTCCGCACCATGCCGACGTCGAGCGCGTTGACCCGTACCTTCGGCGCCCACTCGACGGCGAGCGTCGCTGTCAGGTTGTCCAGCCCCGCTTTCGCCGCGCCGTAGGACGCCGTCCCCGGCGACGGTCTCGTCGCGCTGACACTGCTGATGTTCACGATGACGCCGCCGCCGTCCTGACGCTGCATGATCGCGTTCGCCGCGCGGGCGACGGTCAACGGCGCCAGCAGGTTCAGCGCGACGATCTTCTCGTGGAACCGGGGCGACGCGTCCGCCGTCTCGGCGTACGGCGCGCCGCCCGCGTTGTTGACCACGACGTCGAGCCTGCCGTGCCGCCGGACGATCTCCTCGATGAGCGCGTCGACCTCTCCCGCGTCGCGGACGTCGCAGGAAATGAACGTCGACGCCTTGTCCTCGGCGCACACAGGCCGCTCGGGTTCGGTGCGGGCGCAGGTGACGACTTCGGCGCCGGACCGCAGAAAAGCCCTGGTCACACCGGCGCCGACGCCGCGTACCCCACCGGTCACCAGCACCAAGGCACCGTCGAGCCGGAGTTCGAGTGTCATGCCGGTCCTCCTTCACGGTCGCTATACCCGGGCCGGACGTCCTGCTAACGTACCAAGCAAATGCTAGGTTTGGTAGCTGTGGAGGGTGCCCGATGACCGTTTCCACCCACTCACCGGAGCCCGGCATCGCCGTGGTCACGGTCGACGCGCCCCCGGTGAACGCGCTGAACGTGAAGGGCTGGTTCGCCCTCGCCTCGGCCGTCACCGACGCCGGGCGTGATCCCGAGACGCATGTCGTGGTGCTGCGCGCGGCGGGCCGGGGGTTCAACGCCGGGGTCGACATCAAGGAGATCCAGCGCGATCCGGGCTACGGCGCGCTGATCGGCGCGAACGAGGGCTGCGCGGCGGCGTTCTCCGCCGTGTACGACTGCGCGGTCCCGGTGATCGCCGCGGTGCAGGGCTTCTGCCTCGGCGGCGGCGTCGGCCTGGTCGGCAACGCGGACGTGGTGATCGCCAGCGACGACGCGACCTTCGGGCTCCCCGAGGTCGATCGCGGCGCGCTGGGCGCGGCGACCCATCTCGCGCGGCTGGTCCCCCAGCATCTGATGCGGGCGCTGTACTACACGGCTTCGACGATCACCGCGGCTCAGCTGCACCACCACGGTTCGGTCTACGCCGTGGTCTCGCGGGACGACCTCGACGAGACCGCGCTCGGCGTGGCGCGGCAGATCGCGGCGAAGGACACCCGCGTGATCCGCGCCGCGAAGCAGGCGATCAACGGCATCGACGTCCAGCCCGTGCACCGCAGCTACCGCTTCGAGCAGGGATTCACCTTCGAGCTCAACCTGGCGGGCGTCTCGGACGGCGCGCGCCAGGAGTTCCTGGACGGTAAGGGGAAGTGATGGCCGACAAGCGGATGACGCCGGACGAGATCGTCGGCGAACTCAGGGACGGCATGACGATCGGGATCGGCGGCTGGGGCTCCCGGCGCAAGCCCATGGCGCTGGTGCGCGCGCTCCTGCGCTCGCCGGTCAAGGACCTCACTGTGGTCTCCTACGGTGGCCCGGACGTCGGGTTGCTGGCGTCGGCGGGCAAGATCAAGCATCTCGTCTTCGGTTTCGTCACCCTGGACACGATCCCGTACGACCCGTGGTTCTCCCGGGCGCGGGAAACCGGGTCGATCACCGTCACGGAGTACGACGAAGGTGTCTTCGGGACCGGTCTTTCCGCCGCCGCGCAACGACTTCCGTTCCTGCCGACGCGCGCGGGCCTCGGCTCCGGTGTCATGGACCTGAACCCGTCGTTGCGCACAGTCCGTTCGCCGTACGACGACGCCGAAGAACTTCTGGCGGTGCCCGCGCTCGACCTCGACGTGGCCTTCGTCCACCTCAACCGCGCCGACGCGCGGGGCAACGCGCAGTACCTCGGACCGGATCCGTATTTCGACGAACTGTTCGCGCTCGCCGCCGACAAGTGTTACGTGTCCACGGAAAAGATCGTGGAGACGGCCGAGCTCGCCGAGGCGGGGCCGGTGCAGAGCCTGCTGCTGAGCCGGATGCTCGTCACCGGGGTCGCCGAAACGCCGAACGGCGCGCATTTCACCACCGCCGCCCCGGACTACGGGCGCGACGAACGCTTCCAGCGTCACTACGCCGAGGCCGCCAAGGATCTCGACGCGTGGCCGAAATTCGTCGACAGGTTCCTGTCCGGGGACGAAGCGCAGTACCAGAAGGCCGTCGCCGAATTCGGGGAGTCCGCATGAGTGACCTCAGTCGTGCCGAAGTGGCGGTCGTCGCCTGCGCCGAACTGTTCCGCGGTGACGGCGAAATCGTGGTGAGTCCCATGGGTTTCATCCCGTCGCTGGGCGCCAGGCTCGCCAGGCTGACGTTCGAACCGGACATCGTGCTGTCCGACGGCGAGGCGTACCTGATGACCCCCGACGCCGTCGTCGAAGGCTGGCAGCCGTTCCGCAAGGTCCTCGACACCGTGGTACCGCGCGGAAAACGCCATGTGGTGATGGGCGCCAACCAAATCGACGGCGAAGGAAACCAGAACATCTCGGCGATCGGCGACCATGCCCAGCCGAAGAAGCAGCTTCTCGGCGTCCGAGGCGGGCCGGGCAACACGGCCAATCACCGCACGAGCTACTGGGTTCCCCGGCACAGCAAACGGGTCTTCGTCGATCAGGTCGACATCGTGTCCGGCGTCGGCTACGCCAGGGCACGCGAAGCAGGCTTGCGGTACCACGACGTCCACCGCGTCGTCACCAACCTCGGCGTCCTCGACTTCGGCGGCGAAGACCACGCCCCGAGGCTGGTTTCCGTGCACCCGGGGGTTTCCGTGGACGAGGTCGTCGAGGCGACGTCGTTCCCGCTGAGCACCGACGGCGTCACGGAGACCCGGCTGCCGACCGAGTCCGAGCTGCTCCTGATCCGGACCAGCCTGGATCCGAAGTCCTTGCGGGACAAGGAAGTCCCGTCGTGAAGACCGCGCTGACCGAACTGGCCGGGATCCGGCATCCGGTCGTGCAGACCGGCATGGGCTGGGTCGCCGGGCCGCGGCTGGTGTCCGCGACGGCGGAAGCGGGCGGCCTCGGCATCCTCGCCTCCGCGACGATGACCTACGACGAGCTGGCGGCGGCGATCAAGGAGGTCAAAAGCCGCACGTCCCGGCCGTTCGGGGTCAATCTCCGCGCGGACGCGGAAGACGCCCAGCGCCGGGTCGAACTGCTCGTCACCGAGGAAGTCAAGGTCGCCTCCTTCGCGCTCGCGCCGAAGAAGGACATGATCGCGCGACTGAAGGACAACGGCGTCCTCGTCGTCCCCTCGGTCGGCGCGGCCCGGCACGCGGAGAAGGTCGCGGGCTGGGGCGCCGACGCCGTCATCGTGCAGGGCGGCGAAGGCGGCGGGCACACCGGCGGGGTCGCGACGACGCTGCTGCTGCCGTCGGTGCTGGACGCCGTCGACATCCCGGTGGTCGCGGCGGGCGGCTTCTTCGACGGCCGGGGGCTGGCCGCCGCGCTCGCCTACGGGGCGGCCGGGGTCGCCATGGGCACCCGGTTCCTCCTGACGAAGGAAAGCACCGTCCCCGACGAGATCAAGCAGGCGTACCTCGCCCGTGACCTCAACGGCACCGTCGTCACCCGCAAGGTGGACGGGATGCCGCATCGCGTCCTCCGGACGGAGCTGGTCGACCAGCTCGAATCCGCCGGTCCGGTGAGCGGGCTCGCCAGGGCGGCCCGCAACGCCGCGAAGTTCCGGAAACTGAGCGGCCTGTCGTGGCGCTCGCTGGCCACCGAAGGGCTGCGGATGAAACGCGGCGGGGACCGGACGTGGTCCCAGGTGCTGATGGCCGCCAACACGCCGATGCTGTTGCGCGCCGGGCTGGTCGAGGGCGACCGGAGCGCCGGAGTACTGGCGTCCGGGCAGGTCGTCGGCCTGCTGGACGACCTGCCGGCGGTCGGCGAGCTGATCGAGACGATCGTGGCCGACGCCACCGACGCGCTGCGGCGGCTGGGCTCCGGGTGAAGGACCGAGCGCGCTGTGCTTGACTTCGGCCATGATCTCGGAGAGTCGTTGTCCGGTCGAGGACGGTGAGCTGTACGTCCGCAGTACCGGCGAAGGGCCGCTTCTGCTCCTGATCGCCGGTGGGCTGGGCTCGGCGGACACCTTCCGGGCGATGACGAAGCTGCTCGCCGACGACTACACCGTCGTCACCTACGACCGGCGCGGCCATTTCCGCAGCACCGACACCAGCACCGGCCCGGTCAGCGTGCCGAAGCAGGCCGACGACGCCCACGCCGTCCTCCAGCACGTCTGCGGCGGGCCGGCGAGCGTGTTCGGGACCAGCGCGGGCGCCCTGATCGGTCTCGACCTCGTCGCCCGCCACCCGGACGCGGCGAACGTCCTGGTCGCGCACGAACCCCCCGCCGTCCAGCTGCTCCCGGACGCGCTCGGCTGGCTCGACGAGGCCAACGCGCAGGTGCGGCTCGCGCAGGCCGGTGACCTGATGGGGGCGTTCAAGCGGTTCACCGACGGGATCGCCGGTGCCGCGCTGCCCGAACTGCGCGCGATCCGGCTGCCGAACGAGGAGGACTGGAAGCGGCTGTTCGGCCGCGAGCTGGCCGAGATCCTCGACTACCTTCCCGACCTGCGGGCGCTCCGGCGGAGCACCACCGAGATCTTCCCCGTCGCGGGCGTCGGCAGCCGGGGGCACTACCACTACCAGCCCGCCAAGGTCCTCGCGCTGGAGCTGGGATTGCCGTTCACGGAGGTGCCCGGAGCGCATCTGGCGCCGCAGCGGAACCCCGCCCAGTTCACCGAAGCGCTGCGGGATCTCCTCGACGGCTGAGGCTCACGCCATCAGGGCCAGCTTCCCGACCAGCTTGTCGATCCGGTTGCGCGGGCCGACGATGCCGATCGCGCAGAAATCCATCTCCTCGGTCGGGATCTCCTTCATCGTCGCGAGGAAATCGGTGTAGACGCGGATCTGCTGGGCGACCCCGGGCATGTCGGCGACGTGGCAGCCCGGCGAGGCCGCGGCCTTGGCGCGGACGGCCCGCAGCTTCTCGGCGTCGGCGGTCAGGATCGAGCAGCCGACCCACGGCAAGCCCGTGTAGTGCTCGCCATCGGCGTCGACAGCTTCGTCGCCGAGGAGACCGGTCACGGCCCTCGTGGTGGCGACCGCGGTGCAGACCGCCGCGTTGACCGCGCGACCGGGCGGCAGCTCGCTGTTGACCACGATGACCCACTTCAACCTGGCCGATCGGGTGGACGCGGTGAAGTCGATCTCGTCGGGGGCGAACCCGATGGCCGTACCGTACTCGGACATTCAGCTGGACTCCTGCTCACATCAACGGATGAACAAGGCCAAGCTATGAGGACATACGAGTAGAGTCCACCGTGTTCGTACTTAATACGGTGAAAGGTCCGAGATGGCGCGACTGGACGAACTTGATAAGGCGATCCTGGCGCAATTGCAGTCGGACGCACGGAAGACGAACCGCGAAGTCGCCGCCGCGGTGGGGGTTTCGCCGACCACCGCGCTGGACCGCACCCGCGGCCTGCGGGAGCGCGGCGTGATCCGCGGCGCACTGCTGGACGTGGACCTGCCGTCGATCGGCCGCGGGGTGCAGGCGCTCATCGCGGTGCGGGTGCGCCCGCCCTCGCGGCGGAACATCGAAGGCTTCCGGAACTGGGTCAACGCGCTGCCCGACCTCGTCGGGCTCTACGTGACCACCGGGACCGAGGACTTCATCCTCCACGTCGCGGTCCCCGACAACGACAGCCTCTACGCCTTCGTGATCGACAAACTGACCGAGCGCTCCGAGGTGGCCGACGTGCGGACCTCCATGGTGTTCGAGCACAGCCGGCGCACCCGGATCACGCCGGTGGACCAGTGAGCCTCAAAGCTCCCGGATGACGCGGGCCGGGTTGCCCGCGGCGAACACCTTCGACGGCAGATCACGGGTGACGACGCTGCCCGCACCCACCACCGTGTCGTCTCCGACGGTGACCCCGGCGCAGACGATGACTCCACCACCGAACCAGACGTTGTTCCCGATGGTGATCGGCGCGGCCGATTCCCAGCGGGCTCGCCGCGACTCGTGGTCCTCCATGGGATGCAGCGCTGTCAGCAGCTGGCAGCGCGGGCCGATCGAGCAGTCCGAGCCGATCTTGATCGGGGCGCAGTCGAGGAGGATGGCGTCGTAGTTGAGGAAACTGTTGGCGCCGATCTCGATCAGATAGCCGTAGTCGCACTGGAAGCGCGGCATGATCCAGGAACCCTCACCGAGTTTCCCAGCAGCTCGCGCAAAATCGTGTCCCGCTCACCGGTCTCCTCGGCGCCCGTACCGTTGAAACGGTCCACAAGCGCCTGCGCGCGCCTGCGGTCCTCGACCAGCTCGGGGTCGTTGTCCCGGTACAGCTCGCCGCGCAGCATGCGGTCCTTCTGCTCACCCATGTCGCCAACCTACCGAAAAGAGCCCTGACGGCGACTTCCCTCGGGAAGCCGTCGGCAGGGCGGGTAAAACGCTGGCGGAGCGTTCTTCAGTTGTGTCGATCTTTTCGAGTAGGGCCGGCCCGGCGGGTGGGTGAGGTGTAGGGGGGACCCGCCGGGCCGGAGTATTTTCCTCCTGTTCGCCGGTTCTGGCTTTCCGTTGAACCGCCTCGGCCGTCGGAGTGAGCC
The DNA here is from genome assembly GCF_055584485.1 of Amycolatopsis sp. NPDC102522. Taxonomy (NCBI): domain Bacteria; kingdom Bacillati; phylum Actinomycetota; class Actinomycetes; order Pseudonocardiales; family Pseudonocardiaceae; genus Amycolatopsis; species Amycolatopsis sp. NPDC102522. Next base: position 85,578 of record NZ_JBVJLY010000007.1, read on the forward strand.
GAGGACGTCTGAGGTGGTCGCTCAGCGCCTCATTCGCGGCACTTGCGACCTTCGTTGACGCAGTCGACGAGGCGACCCATGATCTGGTTCGACATCACGTTCGCGAAATCGTCGTGGTCGGAGAAGGGGTTGTGGTCCTCTTCGGGGAAAGAGTCCACTTTGTACTGACCGTTGACCTGGATGTCCCGGGGGATCTTGTAGGTCAGCGAGATGGTGAGCTCCGGGACCGCGGTCAGGCCGTTGGCGCACTCGCCATTCTCATCGGGATACTTGATGTGGTCCCGGTGGTTCTCGCTGTCGATGTTGTTGCCGTCGAGACAGCTCGGGAACGTGTGCACCCGCTTGACGTCACTGCCGCCGGGGCAGATCGGATACTGCTTGATGACCCTGTCCTCGAAACCGGTGCAGGTCCAGCTTTCCCGCGCGTTGGCGGGACCGTTCGTGGTCACCTTCGCGTCACCGTAAAGGATCCGGAGGAACTTCGGCATCTCCTTCACCTTCTCCTGGGCGTTGCCCTTGAAGGTGATGTCGACGGTCGCTGGGCGCTGGATCTCGCCGTCGTTGCCGGCGAGTTCGTTGTTCGCGTTCGGCTCGTCCAGTTGGGCCTGATCCTGATCGTTGTTCTGCTGGTCGTCCTGGTCGCCGTTGTTCTGGTTGGCGTTGTCCTGGCCTGCCTTGTTCTGGTCTCGGCCTTGCCCGTCGTCGCCCTGGTTCCGTTGCCGGTTCCGGTCGCCGCCGCGGTTCTGGTTCTGGTTCTGGTTCTGGTTCTGGTTCTGCTGACCTTGCCGCGCTTCGTCTTCCTGCCCGGTGTCGATGCGCACCACCGGCCAGAAGTACGTCGATTCGTCGCCGTTCTCACAGGTGGTACCGGCGCCCAGCAGGCTGTCGTTGTTCGAATCCGCGTTCGTGGAAAGGTTCCCGACGTAATCGTGCAGATGCTGGGCGCCATTGCGGATACCCGGCTGCGCGATGAAGTTGTCGGGATTGAAGTGCCCGTTCTCGTTCTTGCCGCAGTCGACGGTGAACGAGCCTGTGGAGGCGTTCCGGCCCGGCTTCGCCTTGTCGGCGTTCGGCCGCACCTTGGTGATGTCCACGAACTGCGACTTGTCCACCTCGTCCGCGGAAGCGCGGTCGGAGTCGCCGGTCGTGGTGGCCACCACCAGTCCGCCGACCGCGATCGACAGGCCCAGCAACGCGGTCGCGATCTTGGTCCTGCGGGCGATACGGTGGCGCCCTTGATTTCGTGCCATTGATTTGCTCACCTCATTCGTTTCCGAACACGTCGAAAACTCATGTCCGGGCATGAGCCACGCATTTGCCGAATATCCATCCGGCTACTGGGAGATACGGTTCCGAACGGCGGACGGTTCAAAAAGCGATTTCGCCGTTATCTTTCCGTTATAAGACTACCGGCGCACGACGGCCAGTACGGTGCCGTCCTGCTTGTGCACCTCGAAGCGTTCGATGTCGGCCTTCCGCAACGCCGTCGAACCGGTGACGACGAGAGGATCCGGGGAGCCGGGAACGCCGTATCCCTTGGACGGCACGCTCCAGTTGTTGACGACGTAGGCGTCTCCGCCGTGGGAGTAGGCGAAGAGCTGGCAGGTCATCGGCCCGATGAGGCCGCGCAGTTCGAGCTCGACCGCACTGCCCCACTCCTTGTCCTGGACCGTGACTTCGGCGGCGACCGCGTTGCCCGCCTCGGACCAGCCGAAGGGGGCGGCGCCGCCGTCCGGGCCCGCCTCGCGGGACAGCGGCGCGGGCGACGGCACCACCGAGGTGACGACAGTGGGCGCGGCCTGCGTGATGACCGGTTCACGGTCGGTGAGCGAAAGAACGGTGAGCGGTCCGCCGACGACGAGCACGAGCACGGCGGCGGCCGTCGCGAGCCGGATGACCTTGCGACGACGGCCCGCCTTGGCGGCGTCCGCGAGCAGCATTCGCAGCACCCGCGGCCCGGGGCCCTTCACGGGCGGATCCGGCCAGCTCTTCTTGACCATGTCGAGGATGTCGGGCAGGTGGTACATCTCCACCAGCTCGACCTGACACTCGGGGCACTCCAGCAGATGCGCCTCGAAATGGGCGTGGTCCTCCTCGCCGAGGACACCCAGCACGTAGGCGGCGATATCCGTGTGCGGCTCTCCGGACACCTCGCTCACCCCCGCTCCTGCAGCGCCCTGCGCAGCGCGCGCACAGCGTGGTGGATCCGCGATTTCACCGTACCCGGCGGAACCCCGAGCGTCGCCGCGACCTCGTTCACGGTGCGGTCACGCAGGTAGGTCTGCTGGACGGCTTCACGTTGCTCCGGGGAGAGATTGCGCAGGGCCTCGTAAACGATCATGGCCGCGAGCGTCTTCTCCGATTCGTCCGGCACTCCGATCGAATCCGACTCGAGTTCCTCCACCTCTTGAGGGCGGGCGCTCCGGCTCCGCCAGCCGTCGATGACGATGCGCCTGGCCACGGTGAACAGCCAGGCGCGCAGCATTTCCGGCTGCCGGTCGAGCTTGCCGGCGTTGCGCCACGCCTTGATGAGCGTCTCCTGGACCACGTCCTCGGCCCACTGGCGATCGTGGCCGGTCAGCTTCAGCACGAACGCCATCAGGCTCGATCCGAACTCCTGGTACAACGCCCTGATGAGGTCGTCATGCCCGTTCGAAGCGGGTTCATGATCGACTATTGGCTGCAGTATCCGAGAGTGGCGTCCCACGCGGCACATCTTTGTGGGATCAGGGGCGATAAGTCCAGTACCAAAACTGTTCCTGTCCGGTTCACCGAGCGTGGCAAAGTTTTTTGAACCGTTTCCGACTCGTGACCGTATCCCCTACCGAAGACCCCGACCCGGCGCTGTCCCCCGCATCGCCGAATCCACTGTGGATCATGAGAGTCCGGCTTGAACGTCCGGTTTGACTGTCCACAGTGGAATTAAACCTGCCTGCACACCATCTCCCCGCGGCGATGGCGTTCTCCTCTGCCCCGACAGGAGGATTTCCGTGAACCCCGTGTCACGCTCGGTCATACCTCTGACCCTCACCTTGTCCGCGATCGCGCTGACCGCGGCCTGCACCACCGGTACCGCGGGACCGAACGGCTCTCCCGGCGCGGCCCCCGCCGCCGGCGTGGCGCAGATGCCGGGAATGCCCGACCCCGCGGCCGAACCGGCCCCCGGTGTCACGGCGGCGATCCTGTTCGACCTCGGACCGATCGTCACCGACACGAACGGCTTCACGCTTTACCGCTACGACAAGGACACCGTCAACCCGCCCAAGTCGAACTGCGTCGAAACCTGCTCGCAGACCTGGATTCCCGCCAAGGCCGACGGCGACCTCGTGGTGACCGGGATCAACCGCGCACTGGTCGGCACCGTGACCAGGGGCGACGGCATCGAGCAGGTCACCCTCGCGGGCTGGCCGCTCTACCGCAACGCGAAGGACGCGATGCCCGGCAACACCGGCGGGCAGGGCGCCGACGACGCGTGGTTCCCGATCAAACCGGACGGCACGAAAGTGCTGCTCACCGCGGACACCTGGCAGGCCGATGACCTCGGCATCTGACCTCCCCCGATTCTCCCGCCCGCTGATCGTCCTGCTGACGACGGCCGCGGTGACACTCCTCGGTCCCGCCGGTGACGCGCACGCCCAAGAGCTCAGCGCGGCGGACAAGAACCTGATCGTCAACGTCAAACTGGCCGGGCTGTGGGAGATGCCCGCCGGGATGTGGGCGCAGGAACGCGGGAAGAGCAAGCGGGTCCGCGAAGTCGGCCGGACGCTGATGATCGACCACGGCAGGCTCGACACCGCGACGCACGCCATCGCCGACAAGTTCGGCATCACCCTGCCTCGCGAACCGTCGGACCAGCAGTCGGCGTGGCTCGGCGAGATGAAGGCCGCCCGCGACGACACCGAGTTCGACCGGATCTTCACCAACCGGCTCCGGTACGCGCACGGCGTGCTGTTCCCCATCATCTCCCAGGTCAGGGTCGGCACCCGCAACGACGTCGTGCGTGACTACGCCACCACGGCCAACCAGGCCGTGCTGCGGCATATGACCCTGCTGGAGAGCACCGGTCTCGTCGACCAGTCGCTGATGCCGGAAGCCCCGGTACCCCAGTCGAACACGGCCAACGCCGCGATGGACGTCGGTTTCGGCGACCTCGCCCTCGGCCTGCTGCTCGCGGTGGTGCTCGGCGGTGGACTGTTCTTCGCCGTCCGGACCCTGCGCAGCAAGAACACCCGGACCCGCAAACGCGCGGCCGCCGACGAACCGGAACCGGTTCCCAGTGCCCCAGGAGCGACCCATGTATGACCAGTGGTCCGAGGTGGTGCTCGTCCTGACCCAGAAGACGGACACGGACCCCGGTATCAAGGGCATGGCGCAGACCTCCGCCCGGATCTCGTACGGCTTCATGTGCCTGACCCTGTGCTGGGGCGTGTTCACCGCGACCGGCTGGATCAAATCGCTGACCGGGCGGAAGGCGCTGCGCAACTCGCATATGGTGCTCGGCATCCTGGCGCTGTCGTTCGGCGTCGTGCACGCGATGTCGTTCCTGTTCCTGCCCGACGGCTTCACCCTGGCGCAGATCTCGATCCCGCTCCTGCCGGGCACGCTGGCGCGCCACGAACTCGGCGTCATCGGGCTCGAGGTCATGATCGCCGTCTCGCTGACCGGCGGGATCAGCCGGTTCAGTTCCTACCGGCGCTTTCTGTGGATCCACCGGCTCGCCTATCCGGCGGTCGCGATCACGGCACTGCACTCGTTCTTCGGTGCCATGGCCAACGGGCACCTCGGCCTCCTGTGGTTCGGCGGGATCACCCTGCTGGTCCCGGCGGTCCTGCTGACCACCCTGCGGTTCACGCCCACCCGGTACCTGGAACGGCTGGGCCTGGTCGAGGAACTGGTCTGACGGGGAACGAAAGACTTGGAGAAACGAAAAATGATCTTCGGAAGCGTCCGGCGCGGCACGCGTGTCAGCGTCGACAACGAGCGGTGCGAGATCTTCGGCTTCTGCGAGATGGAAGCACCGGCCACGTTCAAGATCGGCCCGGACGGCAAGCTCCGCATCCGCCGGATGATCGATCGGGACGGCTTGGACCAGGCCATTTCCGCGGCCAGGCTTTGCCCGAAACAAGCCATCAGAGTCAAGGGAGAAGGAGCGTACGACGATGAGTGACGGAGACCGGATCGTCATCGTCGGTGCGGGCGTCGCCGGGCTCCGTTCCGCGGAACGCCTGCGGGAACTCGGCTTCGACGGCGAGATCGTGCTGGTCGGCGACGAGCCGCGCAAGCCGTATCACCGGCCGATGGTGTCGAAAGAACTCGTCACCGGCGGGGTGAAACCGGTGGCCGCGAGCCTGGAGCCATACCTCGACCTCGACGTCCACTGGCGGCTCGGCACCCGCGCGACCTGGCTCGACACCAAGGAACGCACGGTGCACCTGCCGGGCGGGGAATCCCTTTGGTACGACGGCCTGATCGTCGCGACCGGGGTCTACCCCCGCCATCTCCCCGGCTCGCCGCGCCACGACCCGCGGGTCCGTGTGCTGCGCACCGTGGAGGATTCACTGGCCGTCCGGCGGGCTTTGGGGAACAGCAACAAATCCGTCGTGGTGATCGGCAGCGGCCTGATCGGGAACGAGTTCGCCGCGTCGATGCGGTACATGGGCCGCGACGTCACGCTCATCGGCCACGCGAAGGCGCCTTTGCACCGCTTCGGGGAGCGGATCGCCTCGGCGCTCACCAAGGAACACCAGCACCACCGCGCCAAGCTGGCGATGAACACCGAGGTACGGAACTGGATCAGCACCAAGGAGACGGTCGGGCTGCACCTGACCAACAACCAGTTCCTGGTGGCCAGCTGCGTGGTGCTCTCGATCGGCAGCGTGCCCGCCGTTGACTGGCTGCGCGGCTCGGAACTGACCATCGACGACGGTGTCCTGTGCGATCCCGCGCTGTTCGCCGTCGGGGCGGAGGACGTCGTGGTCGCCGGCGACGTGGCGAAATGGCCGAATCTGCGGATCGACGAGACCCCGCGCCGGGTCGAGCACTGGATGAACGGCGTCGAATCCGGGCGTGCGGCGGCGGAAAGCCTGATGCTGGGCCGGGGCAACGCGCGGCCGTACACCCCGCTCCCCCGCGCCTGGTCGTCCCTGTACGACGCGCGGCTTCAGACCGTCGGGATGCCGTCGCTGGGCAAGGACACGATCGAACTTTCCGACGGGGTCACCGGTTTCGTCCGCGACGGCAGGCTCGTCGGCGCGGCGGGCTGGGACCGGCCGAAGGCGATGATCCACTGGGCCGCCGAACTCGACCGGCGGCTGCCGGTGCCCGAGCCGGTGTTCCCCGCCCCCGCTCCCGCCGCGGAGCCTTCGTTCGCCGCCAGTGCCACGGGCGCCGAGCCGACGCCGATCGGGGAGGACATCCTCGCCCCGTTCGAGCGCGACTTCCTGTCCGACACCCCGACCGCGGCCGTACCCGCACAGGAGGAGATGCCCTGGGCTCGCGTTCCCGCCGGGTGACCCGGGTTCGCGACCGGACCGGGGCCGCGCGCGGCGGCCGCGGTCCCCTCAGGTGGCGGTGGGCAGCCGGGCCTCCGCACCCACCGCCACCCCTTGGGGCGCCGGGAGGATCCGGGACCGACGGTGATTCGGGCTCCGTCGGGAACCATCCTTCAGGCTCCCCGCATCCGGTCGGGGCCCTTCCAGGCAGGACTCACCTGGGAGGGCCCCGATCTATGAAGCCCCGATCTATGAAGCGTCGGTCTATGAAGCGTCGGTCTCGTGAGTGGCCGGGTGACCAAGCGCCGACGCCTGCCTCGGCGCATGCTCCGGGAAGGGGTTGCGAAAGCCATGTTTCGCAACCTTGAACGTTGTGAAAGTGGCTTTCGCAACACGCTGGGACGCATCCGCACAGAGCCCCGCCCCGACCCGTCACTCCGGATGTCCTGAAAGCCACTTTCAAGACATCACACGTCCCGAAAGTGGCTTTCGCGACACCCGAAGCCGGCCGGGTCCCCACCCTCAAGCCCTGTGCCGATCAGGCGTCGGTCTCGTGAGTGGCCAGGAGGGTTCTCTTGGCGGGCAAGGCAACGTCCTCGCCGCTCACGAGACCGGCGCCTTCACCACCACGGTGTCCTCCGGCCCGACGACGCGACCGTCCGAGGCGTGGATCTCGAGCCCCCGCAGCGGATGCCCGCCGTCGCGGTCCACCAGTTCCGACCGCGGCTCGCCCTCGGCGAAGAAGTGCGCCTCGCCCCACTGCCGCAGCGCGACGATCACCGGGAACAGGTCGCGCCCCTTGGCCGTCAGGACGTACTCGCTGTAAGTACTCCCGTCCGAAGCCGGGACCACGTCGAGCACCCCGTGCCCGACGAGCGCCCGCAGCCGTGCGGACAGGATGTTCTTCGCGACGCCCAGGCTGCGCTGGAACTCACCGAAGCGGCGGACGCCGTCGAAGGCGTCCCGCACGATCAGGAGCGACCACCAGTCGCCGATCGTGTCGACCGAGCGCGCCACCGGGCACGGAGCTTCGTCGAACGTCGTCCGCTTCACCATGGTTGCATCTTACTACCGGAATGCCTTACCGTCGCCAGTGGTAGCAAGTTGAAACCATCTGGAGGGTTCGTGCGTCGCGGAGTCGTCCTGTTGTTCGCCGTGGCCGCCGGGACGGCCGTCGCCACGATCTACTTCGCCCAGCCCTTGCTCGTCACCATGGGCGCCGACCTCGGGATCGCCGCGTCGACCGTGGGCGGCATCGTCACGCTGACGCAGCTCGGCTACGGACTCGGCCTGTTCCTCCTGGTCCCGCTCGGCGACCTGCTCGACCGGCGCCGGCTCGTCGCCGGGCTGCTGGCGCTTCTGGCGATCGCCGAACTGGTCGCCGCGACCGCCGCGAACGGTGTGGTGCTGCTCGCCGGGATGGCGGCGATCGGCGTGCTCGCGGTGGTCACCCAGCTCCTGGTCGCGTTCGCCGCGTCGCTGGCCGCCCCCGCCGAACGCGGCCGGGTGGTCGGCCTCGTGACGACCGGCGTCGTCCTCGGGATCCTGCTCGCGCGCACGGTGTCCGGCACGCTGGCCGACCTCGCCGGCTGGCGCGCGGTGTACGTCGCGTCCGCGGGCGTGACCGTGCTGATCGCGATCGTGCTGTACCGCGTGCTTCCCTCCTCGACCGGAAAGGACCTGAGCTACGGACGGCTGCTGCGGTCCACGCTGTCGCTTTTCGTCGAGGAGCCTGTCTTCCGGACGCGCGGAACGCTCGCGCTGCTGATCTTCGCCGCGTTCGGCACGCTGTGGAGTTCCGTCGCCCTGCCGCTCAGCGAGGACGGCCTGTCGCACACCGCCATCGGCGCGTTCGGGCTGGCCGGGGCGGCGGGCGCGCTGGCGGCGGCACCGGCCGGACGGCTCGCGGACCGCGGCCGCGCACAGCGGACGACAGGTCTGGCACTGGGCCTGCTTCTGCTGTCGTGGGTGCCCTTGGGTTTCACACGCGCGTCACTGTGGGCCTTGGTGGCGGGCGCGATCCTGCTCGACCTCGCCGTCCAGGCCGTGCACGTCACGAGCCAGACGCTGATCTACCCGCTCCGGCCGGACGCCGGCAGCAGGCTGATCGGCGGGTACATGATCTTCTACTCCGTCGGCAGCGGCGTGGGCGCCATCGGCTCGACAGCCGTCTACGCCGTCGCGGGCTGGACCGGTGTCTGCCTGCTCGGCGCGGCTTTCAGCGCGTCGGCGCTCATCGTCTGGAGCAGGCAGAGCGTCAAAGCCGCTCGATGATCGTGACGTTCGCCGTCCCGCCGCCTTCGCACATCGTCTGCAGTCCGTAGCGGCCGCCGCGCCGTTCGAGTTCGTGCAGCAGGGTCGCGAACAGTTTCGTCCCGGTCGCCCCGATGGGATGGCCGAGCGCGATCCCGCCGCCGTTGACGTTGACGCGGTCCGGATCGGCGCCCGTCTCCTCGATCCACGCCAGGACGACACTCGCGAACGCCTCGTTGACCTCGAACAGGTCGATGTCCTCGATGCGCAGCCCGGTTTTCCGCAGCGCGTGCGCGGTCGCCGGGATCGGCCCGGTGAGCATCCACACCGGATCGGCCGCCCGCACCGAAAGATGGTGGATCCTGGCGCGCGGGGTGAGGCCGTGTTCCTCGACGAACTTCTCCGACGCGATGAGTGTCGCGCTGGCGCCGTCCGAGATCTGGCTGGCCACCGCCGCGGTGATGCGCGAACCCTCACTGAGCGGCTTCAGCCCGGCCATCCGCTCCAGGCTGGTGTCGCGCCTGGGTCCTTCGTCCAGGCCCACACCGGCGAACGGCGCGGTTTCGGCGGCGAACCGGCCTTCGTCGACGGCCGCGATCGCGCGCTGATGGCTGCGGAAGGCGTACTCCTCCATCGCTTCGCGGGTCAGATCCCAGTGCTCGGCGATCATGTCGGCGCTGCGGAACTGCGAAACCTCGACGCTGCCGTAGCGCTCCTGCCAGCCCTTCGAGCCGGAGAAGGGGTCCTCGAACCCGTACTCGCGCCCGGCCAGCATCGCCGCGCCGATCGGGATGGCGCTCATGTTCTGCACGCCTCCGGCGAGCACGAGGTCCATCGTCCCGGACAGCACCGCCTGCGCGGCGAAGTGCACGGCCTGCTGACTCGAACCGCACTGCCTGTCGATCGTCACGCCCGGCACGTGGTGCCCGAAGCCCGCCGCGAGCCACGCCGTCCGCGCGATGTTTCCCGACTGCGGCCCGAGTGTGTCGCAGCAGCCGAGGATCACGTCGTCGACCAGGTCGGCGTCGACACCCGATCGTTCGACGACGGCCTGGATGACGTGGGCGCCGAGGTCGGCGGAGTGGACGCCGCTGAGCGCTCCCCCGCGTTTGCCGACGGGGGTCCGGACCGCGTCAAGAACATATGCTTCAGCCACGGCGCTTCCTTGTCTTCGTCGCGATGCCGTCCAGGAGGATCCCGAGGTACTGCTGCGCAACGTCGTCCGCGCTCAGCGATCCGTCGGGGTTGTACCAGCGCACCGCCACCCAGACGGTGTCGCGGATGAACCGGTAGGTGAGTTCGACGTCGAGGTCTTCGCGGAACACGCCGGCCGCGATGCCGTCGGTGAGGATCGCGTTCCACAGTTTGCGGAATTCGGTGTTGCGGTCGGTGAGGTAGTCGAAACGCGGCAACTGCATCAGGTGCTTCGCTTCGGACTGGTAGATCGCCACCTCGGCGGGCCGCCGGTGAATGGATTCGAACGACGCCACGACGACGGCTTCGAGCGTTTCCCGCGGGCCTCTGCCTTCCGCGACGATCTCGGCGTAGGCGCCGAAGAGTTCGTCGAGGAATACGGTGAGGATCTCGTCGGCCATCGACTCCTTCGAGTCGAAATGGTGGTAGAGGCTGCCCGAAAGGATTCCCGCCGCGTCCGCGATGTCCCGCACGGTGGTGGAGACGTAACCGCGCTCGGCGAACAGCTTCGCCGCGAGGGCGAGCAGTTCGGCGCGGCGGGACCCTGGGCTGGCTTTCATCGGTACCTCACGCATGCTGGGAACTCACGGACACGACCTCGCCGGTGAGGTACGACGAGTACTCACTGGCGAGGAACACCATCACATTCGCGACTTCCCAGGGTTCCGCCGCCCTCCCCGAGACCTCGCGCGCGGTGAGTTCGGTGAGCAGTTCCTCGCTGGTCACCTTGGCCAGGAACGGATGCATCGCCAGACTCGGCGCGACGGCGTTGACCCGGATGCCGTGTTCGGCGACGTCGACGGCCGCGCAGCGGGTGAGCGCCATGACGCCCGCCTTCGCGGCGGCGTAGTGCGCCTGCCCGGCCTGCGCGCGCCAGCCGATCACGGACGCGTTGTTGACGATCACCCCGCCGCCGCCCTGTTCGATGAACCGGTTCACCGCGGCCCTCGTCGCGCGGAACGTGCCGTTGAGCGTCACGTCGATGACCCGCGCCCACTCTTCGTCTGCCATGTCCACTATGGACTTCGTGCCGCCGAGGCCGGCGTTGTTGACGAGTACGTCGATCCGGCCGTAGTGCGCGGCGGCCCCGTCGATGAGCGCCCGCACCTGGTCCTCCTGCGTGACGTCGCAGGGAATCGCGTGGACGTCGCCGAGTTCGGCCGCCTTCTCGCCGAGGCGCCGCTCGTGCCAGTCGCTGATCACGACGCGGGCGCCCTCTTCGAGCGCGCGTTTCGCCACCGCGGAACCGATCCCGGTGCCGGCCGCCGCCGTCACCACGACCACCTTGTCCCGCAGGAGATTCGCCCCCTCGGGGTACTTCGGCACCGGAATCACGGTCGCACCTCTCTTGGCAGGCCAAGCACCCGCTCGGCGATGACGTTGCGCTGGATCTCGTTGGAGCCGCCGTAGATCGTGTCGGCCCTGGTGAAGAGGAAGAGCCGTTGCCAGGCGTCGAGCCCGTCTTCCGCGAGCATGCCCCGCGCGCCGCGGATGAGCATCGCCAGCTCTCCCAGGTCACGGTGCCAGTTCGCCCAGACCAGTTTGGACACTTCGGCCACGCCGGGTGACGAGTCGCCGAGGGTGCGGATCGCCTGTGCCCGCATGACCTCCAGGCCGACCCAGGCACGGTCGATCCGCTCGGCGATCACCGGGTCGACCGGCGCGATCCTGGTGACTTCTTCCAGTTCCCGGCGGAAGCCGACCTGTTGCCCGAGCGTCGCGACGCCACGTTCGAAGGCGAGGGTGCCCATGGCCACCCGCCAGCCGTCGCCGGGTTCGCCGACGACCAGGTCCTTCGCCGTGCGGGCGCCGTCGAAGAAGACTTCGTTGAACTCCGACGTCCCGGTGAGCTGCTGGATCGGCCGGACCTCGACGCCGGGCTGCCGCATCGGGACGAGCAAATAGGACAGTCCTTTGTGGCGTTTCGAACCGGGCTCGGTCCTGGCGAGGACGAAACACCAGTCGGCCACGTGCGCGAGCGACGTCCACACCTTCTGGCCGTTCAGCACCCATTCGTCGCCTTCGAGGGTCGCGGTGGTCGACACCGCGGCGAGATCGGACCCGGCGCCCGGTTCGGAATAGCCCTGGCACCACAGTTCCTCGACGGCCACGATGGGCGGCAGGAACCGTTTCCGTTGCTCCGGCGTACCGAACGCGATCAGCGTCGGGCCCAAGAGTTCCTGGGCCAGATGACTCACCCGCGCCGGAGCGCCCGCTCTCGCGTACTCCTCGTGGAAGACGACCTGTTGTTCCAGCGTCGCGCCCTGCCCGCCGTGCTCGACCGGCCAGCCGACGCAGGTCCAGCCCGCCGCGGCGAGGCGCTGTTCCCACTCCACCCGTTCGTCGAAGGCTTCGTGTTCGCGCCCCGGACCGCCCAAACCACGCAGTTCCGGCGGCAGGTTGTCCGCCAGCCAGGTGCGCACACGGTCGCGGAAACCGTCCTGAGCCACACGTGCCTCCTCTAGCCAAACCAGAGCCTGCTGCGTAGGCTACCCTACCAAGCACTTGCTAGGGAGGCTCGATGTCGAAGGGGACCATCCCGGCGGCTCTCGACAGGGCTGCGGAGCGCTTCGCCGAACGGGAAGCACTCGTCGACGGCGAAGTCCGGCTCACCTATGCCGAACTCGCGCGGCGGGTGCGGCAGGCGGCGCGGTTCTTCGAGGGCCACGAACGGGTCGCGATCTGTTCCCCCAACACCTGGCACTGGGTCGTCGCCGGGCTCGGCGCGCTGTACGCCGGCGCGACCCTGATCCCGGTCAACACCCGGTTCACCGCCCGCGAAACCATCGACGTGCTCGAACGTGCACGGGTTTCGGCGCTGGTGATCACCGGAACGTTCCTCGGCACGGACCGGCTGGCCGACCTCGGCTCCGCGGTGCCCGGCACGGTGCTGCGGGTCCCCGTCGAAGGCATCGAGGAACCGGTGGAAGGCGTCACCGAATGGGACGCGCTCGCCGGTCTCGACAGCGATTTCGCCAGCCCCGCGGAACCGGACGGGGTCAGCGACATCCTGTTCACCTCCGGGACCACCGGCCGCAGCAAGGGCGCGATGAGCAGCCACGGGCAGACGCTGAGCGTCGCCGACGCCTGGGCGGACTGCGGCGAACTGACCGAGGAAGACCGCTACCTCGTGATCAACCCGTTCTTCCACAGCTTCGGATACAAGGCGGGCATCGTCGCGGCCGTGCTGCGCGGGGCCACGATCCTGCCGCAGCGCACCTTCGACGTCCGGGAAACCTTGCGGCTCATCGAAACCGAGCGCGTCACGGTGCTGCCCGGCGCCCCGACGATCCACCAGGTGCTGCTGGACGCGCCCGAGCGCGCCAACCACGATCTGTCCAGCCTGCGGCTCGCCGTGACCGGGGCCGCCACGGTGCCGGTCACCCTCGTCGAACGCATGCAGACGGAACTGAGTTTCGACACCGTGCTCACCGCGTACGGGCTCACCGAAGCCGTCGTGGCGACGATGTCGCGCCCCGGCGACGACGCGAAACTGGTGGCGAACTACACCGGCCGCGCGACGGCGGGCTTCGAGGTACGGCTCGGCGAACACGACGAGGTCCTGCTGCGCGGGCCCAACGTGATGCTCGGCTATCTCGACGATCCGGAGGCCACCGCGGCGGCCGTGGACGCGGACGGCTGGCTGCACACCGGCGATGTCGGCGTGCTGAACGAACTCGGCTACCTGAAGATCGTCGACAGGATCAAGGACATGTACGTCTGTGGCGGGTTCAACGTCTACCCGGCCGAGATCGAGCAGGTGCTCAGCAGGCTGGACGGCGTCGCCGAGTCCGCCGTCGTCGGCGTGCCGGACCAGCGGCTCGGCGAAGTCGGTAAGGCCTTCGTCCGGCTGCGCCCCGGAGCCGAACTGTCCACAGAGGACGTACTGGCCCGGTGCAAGGCCGAACTGGCCAACTACAAGATTCCTCGATTTGTCGACTTCGTCGCGGAGCTGCCGCGGAACCTGTCGGGGAAGGTACTGAAACGCGTGTTGCGGGAGGAGAACGGATGACCGTCGAGTACGAGCGACGCGGGCCGGTGGCCGTCGTCACGATGAACCGGCCGGAGTACCGGAACGCGCAGAACTCGGCGATGACCTACGCGCTCGATGCCGCGTTCAGCCGCGCCGTCGACGATCCCGAGGTCAAGGTGATCGTGCTGGCCGGGGCGGGCAAGCACTTCTCCGCCGGGCACGACATCGGCACGCCGGAACGCGACGTGGACGTCTCCTTCGAGCGCAAGGCCGTCCTGTGGTGGGACCACGTCGGCACCGAGGGCGGTGACCAGCGGTTCGCGCGCGAGTCGGAGGTCTACCTCGGCATGTGCCGCCGGTGGCGCGAGATCCCGAAGCCGACCATCGCGAGTGTGCAGGGCGCGTGCATCGCGGGCGCGCTGATGCTGGCGTGGGTGTGCGACATGATCGTCGCCTCCGACGACGCGTTCTTCGCCGATCCCGTGGTGCGCATGGGGATTCCCGGCGTCGAGTACTTCGCGCACCCCTGGGTCCTGGGTCCGCGCGCGGCCAAGGAAGTGCTGTTCACCGGTGAACGTTTCACGGCACAGCAGGCCAAGGAATGGGGAATGCTGAACCGCGTCGTCCCCCGCGCCGACCTCGAAACCGAGACCATGGCGCTGGCGGAGAAGATCGCGGTGATGCCGCGGATGGGGCTCGCGCTCGCCAAGAAGGCCGTCAACCAGGCCGAAGACCTGATGGGTCTGCGGTCCGGAATGGACTCCGTGTTCGGGCTGCATCACTTCGCGCACGCGCACAACGCCGAGATGTCCGGCGGTGACTCGCTGGGCGGGCAGGACGCGCGCTCGATGCGGGACGCGAACAGGACCTCGTGATGGATCTCGATCTCGACGAGCGCACGCTCGCCTTCCGCGACGAGGCCCGCGCCTGGCTCGCCGCGAACGTTCCCGCCGAGCCGCTGAAGTCGTTCGACACCGCCGAAGGATTCGCTCAGCATCGCGAATGGGAATCCCGGTTGGCCGACGCCCGCTGGTCGGTCGTCTCCTGGCCGCGCGAGTTCGGCGGCCGGGACGCGAGTCTCCTGGAGTGGGTGCTGTTCGAGGAGGAGTACTACGCGGCGGGTGCGCCCCTGCGGGTCAACCAGAACGGCATCTTCATGCTCGCGCCCACGCTGTTCTCCCATGGCACGGAAGAACAGCAGCGCCGCATCCTGCCGAGGATGGCGCGCTCGGAAGAGGTCTGGGCGCAGGCCTGGTCGGAACCCGAAGCGGGCAGCGACATCGCCGCTCTCCGGAGCACCGCGACCCGCTGCGACGGTGGCTGGCGGGTCAGCGGGCAGAAGACGTGGAGTTCGCGGGCGACGTTCGCCGACCGGGCCTTCGGCCTGTTCCGCAGCGATCCGGATTCGGCTCGGCACAAGGGACTCACCTATCTGATGGTGGATCTGCGGGCCGAAGGCGTCACCGTCCGGCCGATCCCTCAGCTGGATGGCGAACCGGGCTTCGCGGAGATCTTCTTCGATGACGTCTTCGTCCCCGACGAGGACGTGATCGGCACGTCGGGCGAGGGCTGGCGGGTCGCGATGACGACGGCGAACAACGAACGCGGCCTGTCTTTGCGCAGCCCCGGCCGCTTCCTCGCGGCGGCGGACAGGCTGGTCTCGCTCTGGCAGGACAGCGGACGCCCCGCGCACACCGCAGACAGGGTCGCCGACGCGTGGATCGGCGCGCGGGCCTACCAGCTGTACACCCTCGGGACGGTCACCCGCCTCGCGGACGGCGCCGAGCTCGGGCCGGAATCGAGTGTCAACAAGCTGTTCTGGTCCCATCTCGACGTCGCCCTGCACGAAACCGCGCTCGACGTACTCGGCCCGGACGCCGAGCTGCGGGGCCGCTGGAGCGACGGCTGGCTGTTCTCCCTGGCGGGCCCGATCTACGGCGGGACCGATCAGATCCAGCGGTCCATCGTGGCCGAACGGCTGCTCGGCCTGCCGAAGGGGGCTCGATGAGGTTCGCGCTTTCCGTTGAGCAGGAGCAGTTCTCCTCGAGCCTGCACGATCTGCTGTCCGGTGTGGACACCGACTCGGCCAACCGGTCCTGGGCGGGCGGCGATCACGGCCCCGGTCTCAAGATCTGGCGGCGGCTGGCGGAGCTCGGGGTGACCGCGCTGGCCGTGCCCGAGAAGTACGACGGGTTCGGTGCCACCCCGGTCGATCTGGCCGTCGGCTTCGAACGGCTCGGATACCACTGCGTTCCCGGCCCGTGGACCGACACCGTGGCCGTGCTGCCGTCCTTGCTGGACGACGAATTGTTGACCTCCGTCGCGTCCGGCGAAACGCTGGCGTCGGTCGCGTTCGCGCCACATGTCCCGTACGCCTTGGATTCCGACGTCGCCGACGCGCGTCTCACCGTCGAGAACGGCAGGCTCCGCGCGTTCACTCCCGGCGCTCTCTTGTCCTCTGTGGACGGTTCGCGGCGACTGTTCCCGCCAGTGACGGGAGACGATCTCGGCCGGGCGCTCGACGCGGACCGCGCGTTCGAACTGGGCTGCCTCGCCACCGCCGCGCACCTCCTCGGCGCGGGACGGTGGCTGCTCGACACGTCCGTCGCGTATGCCGCGCAACGCAAGCAGTACGGGCGGGAGATCGGCGGCTACCAGGCGGTCAAACACCTGCTCGCCGACGTCGCGACCGGGCTCGCGCTGGCCGAACCGCTACTGCTCGGCGCGGCCGTCACCCTGGACCCACGCGATGTCTCGGCCGCCAAGGTGGCGTGCGGCGACGCCGCGCATCTCGCCGCCCGGACCGGGCTGCAGGTGCACGGCGCGATCGGCTACACCGCGGAACACGCGCTCGGCCTGCGGCTGACCAGGGTCCGCGCGCTGGTCGGCGCCTGGGGCACGCCGCGGTTCCACCGGGAGCGGGTGCTGGCATGACGTTCACCGCCGAGCAGGACGCGCTGCGGGACAGCGTCCGGAAACTGCTGGACCGGGAAGCGGATCCCTGGCCGGAGCTGTGCGAACAGATCGGTGTGGCGGCGCTGGCCGTTCCCGAGCGGTTCGGCGGGCTCGGCGCCGGGACGGCGGACCTGCAGGTCGTCGCCGAGGAATTGGGCAGGGTGCTCGCCGACGTCCCGTTCCTCGGTTCGGCCGTGCTCGCCGTGCACGCGATTCTGGCCACCGGCGACGACGAGGCTTGCGAACGTCTGCTCCCCCGCCTCGCCGAAGGTGTGGTCGGCGCGGTGGCCTGGACCGACGCCGACGGCCGTTGGGACGCGCCGGCCTGCCGTGTCGTCGACTCCGCCGACTCCGTTGTGGAGGGCGAGGCGCACTACGTCCTCCACGGTGACGAGGCCGAGATCCTCCTGGTGGTGGCGGGCGGCTCGCTGTACGAGGTCGCCGAGGCTCACTGTGTCCGGACTCCGGCGATGGACGAAACGCGACGGCTGGCCCGCGTGACCTTCGATCACGTCCCTGCCCGGCTGCTCGGCCCTGTCGACCTCGGCGCGCTGCGCGACGTCGCGTGCGCCGTCCTGGCCGCCGAGCAGGCCGGGGCCGCCGCACGCGCTTTCGAGCTGACGGTGGAGTACAGCAAGCAGCGGCACCAGTTCGGCAGGCCGATCGGCGGGTTCCAGGCGCTCAAGCATCGGATGGCGGACCTCCACGTCCTGGTGGAAACCGCCCGATCCGCGGCCTACGCGGCTCCGGAGTCGAGCCGGCTGGCCGCGGTGGCGAAGGTGCACTGCTCGGAGGCCCTGGCGACGGTGGCGGGCGAGATGATCCAGCTGCACGGCGGGATCGCGATCACCTGGGAGCATCCGGCGCACCGCTACTTCAAGCGGGCTTATGGGGCGGCGCAGCTTTTCGGGTCGCCTGGCGAGCACCTGGGGCGGGTGCGACCGCAGGTGTCGTGAGCCGGTGGACTGTGCGATCTGTGCCAAGCACCGCGGCGAAGGCCCGCTGGTGGGGCTGGTCATCTGGGCGGACGACCTGGTCATCGTGTCGCACCGCCCGGGCGAGTTCGCCGGCTATCTGTTCGTGGAGACCCGGCGGCACGTGGCCGCACTCGACGAGCTGACCCCGGACGAGGTCGCGGCGGTTTCGCGGGCGGCCTGGTGCGCGGCTCGCGGCCTGCGGGCGGAACTGGCTCCGGAGCACGTGTTCTCGGCCATCGCCGGGCGGAGTGTCGCGCACTTCCATCAGCACGTCTTCGCGCGGCACCGAGGAACGCCCGCGGAGATCGGGTGGATGGACGGTCCTTCGTGGACCGGCGCGCCGGCGCACTCTGTCGGCACGCTCTGTCGCCGGCTGACGGGCTACTTCTGATCCAGGAACCGGGTAAGGGCACGGATCCGGTCGCCGTCCATCGTGAGGACCATCAGCCCGGCGGGGCTTTCGCCGTGACGGCACTGGAACGCGGGCTGGTTGTTCGCCCGCGTCGGCGTCATGGCGAACCCCTCGGGGACTGGAACGGCCATGCTGACGCGAAGGAAACCAGCGATCGCTTCAAGGCCGTGGTACTCGTGCGGCGCCGGGGGCATGGCGAGCCACGCGTCGTCGGTGAGCACGCCGATGACGCCGTCGAGGTCGCCCGCCGTGAAAGCGTCGGCGAACCGCTTGGTCAGCTCGCGTTCCTGGGACGAGGGCCGGTGCCTGGCGCTGTCGCGATGCTTGTCGAGCGAGGCGCGGGCGCGCTGGAGGATCCCTTTGACCGCGGTTTCGGTGGTGCCGAGCATGCCCGCGACCTCCCCGGCGGGGAAGCACAGGACGTCCCGCAGGACAAGTGCCGCGGCTTGTCTCGGCGGGAGAAGCTGGAGACCTGTGACGAAGGCGAGCTCGATCGCCTCCCTGTCGGTGTAGCGCGCTTCGGGGCTGGGGTTGCTGTCGGCGACGCGCTCGAGGAGCTCGTCCGGGTACGGCTGCAACCAGGTCACCTCGCCGCGGCGGCTGGGCTCCGGCGGGTCGAACGGCGGCACCGGCTCCGGTGGTCGGCGGCGGCCCGCGTCCCGCAGCGCGTTGAGGCAGCGGTTGGTGGCGATGCGGTACAGCCAGGTGCGCAGCGATGAGCGGCCTTCGAAACCGTCGAGTCCGCGCCACGCCGCCAAGAGGGTCTCCTGGACGGCGTCCTCGGCCTCGGTGAGAGAGCCCAGGATGCGGTAACAGTGCAGGTGCAGCTCATGCCGATAGGTGCCGGTGAGCTCGCGAAAGCCCCACTCGTCCGTTGTCCCGATGCCCACGGGCCGATCCTGTCACGACCTTTTTCGCGGCGCACCGTTCCGTTTCCGGCCGGGGTGGTGTCTGACGGGGTGAAGATCGACGAAAGGAACCATCATGACCAGTCCGGCTTTGGACGTCGCGCTCGCCTACCACCAGGCGTGGACCGGCAAGGACTTCGAGAAGGCGATGACCTACGTCGCCGACGACATCGTCTGCCACACGCCCGCCGGGCCGCTCTCCGGCGCGGAGGCGTTTCGCGGGTTCATGGGCCCGTTCACCGAGATCCTGACCGGCTCGACCCTGCTTTCGGCGTTCGGCGACGAGACGACGGCACTGCTGATGTACGACACGGCGACCTATCCGGTGGCGAGCGCTCCTGGAGCGGAGATGCTGACCGTGCGGGAGGGGAAGGTCGTGGAACTGCGGATCATCTTCGATCGGGCTCCTTTCGATGCGGCTCGGGAGGCTAGTGGAGCCTCATAAGGTCGTGCGAGTCGTGAGTGGCGGTCGCTCCGAACACGACGCCATTCACGACCGCCCCGTCACGCGGGTTCCAAGCCACCCGGTGTCGCGCATCCTGGCGGCTGTGAGGACGTTCGTGCCGGTCAGAAGGGCGGGATGTCGTCCTCCGGCTCGGGTCGTGGGTCGTGGAGTGGTTCCGGTGTCGCGTCGTAGGTGCGTCCGGACGGGGTGGTGATGGTCATGCCGCCGTTGCCGGTGGGCGCCGCGGACCAGCCGGGTTCCTCCTTGAGCAGATTGTGGATCTTGCAGGAACCGTGACAGTTGTGGTGGTCGGTCTTGCCGTTCCGCGCCCTGGGGACGATGTGGTCGATCTCGGAGAACTCCGCCGGACGGTGGCAGCCGGGATGGGTGCATTCCCGGTCCCGCGCCTTGATCAACCGGGCCAGCGAGGCCGGTGACCGGTACTTGTCGGCACCGGCTTCCAGGAGTTGGCCGGTGGCGGGGTCGGTGATCAGCCGTGACCAGGTCGAGCCGGGATCGGAGGCGATCTCCCGCACGAGCCAGTCGGGGATGGGCCCGTAACCGGCCAGGGTCGCGGGATCGTCGCGAGCGCCGGCCAGGGTCAGGAAGTCGACGTAGACGTGGATGTGCGCGCGAGGCTTTCCGTGACCGTCCTCAGCCAGTAGCCGTTCGGCGAACACGTCCGCGCGATGTTGATCCAGGGTCCGGGACTTGTCCTGCGCCCGGCGCGCCTGCGCGGCGCGGCTCATCGACGCGTAAATCGAGCTCGCCACCTCGGACGGCAGAAGACCGGAGAGGGTCGACATTGTCTCGTCTTCGTGTTCCAGCGAGATATGCCGTCGCGCGCGTTTCTTTTCCGCCCGTTTCTTGTAGCCCGTCCTGTCGAACTTCTGCACCGCACCGTTCACCGATTTACGGATCGCCCCGGCGTCACGCTTGGCGAGCCGCTTGGCCATGAACGCGTCCACCTGTGCGGCGACCTCGTCCGAGACCTCGCGGGTCAGCTGACTGACCTTCGATGCCTTGTACAGATCGATGTCGCCGTTTTCCAGTGCTGCCAACGTGTTCGGCAAGCGCGCCACGAGCGCACAGGAAGTTTCGACCAGCAGGAAGGCTTGGTTGCGAGAGACCGAGAAGCACAAGGCGACCTCCTCGGTCACCGATCTTCGCGAGCCACCCACGGCGACGAACTCGGCTATGAACCGCACCTGACGACCCTGTGCCTGCCGAAGCGAGACTTCTTCGTCGTAGGCGGAATCGAGAAGACGAGCGGCTTTCGGATTGAAAGCAAGAGTTGTGGTCATGCCCATGATCATACTCGAACATGCGTTCGACTGCCAGGAGCGAGGCAGGGTCGTTCCGCGCGTTCACCGCCAAGGACCCCGCGCCCGCCCGAGCACCCGAATCGACAACTATCCTGCGCTCGAGATGTGGTCACGGATGGCCGCGCCTGGCCCCCGTCCCGCCCCATTGCGGGTCAACTGCTGGAGCACCTTCACTGTTGTGACGTAGTCCACATCGTCGATGCCGTCGTGGAGGGCGGCGCGGATGACAGAGCCTCCCTCCTTTCGGCCTCCGCCGCCAAGTCGTCCTCGGGGCGAAGGTAAGAAGCCATCGCCTCCTGCAGTTCAGCCAAGGCCATTCCCCTGCCATCGGGCGAAATGTCGTTCGCCGACAGATCGCGCAGAAGCCAGAACTGGGGCTGGGTGTTGCCCTTTCGGCCTGCCGGGCCCGGATGTAGGCGATGAGCGCTTCGTAGGCGAAGGGAGAACCTCCAGATCGAGAACAAGGGCAAGCTCTGTGACCACACGCCACCGGCCCTCAGTCCTCGCGCCCACCGAGGACCTTGTTCCATGCCCGCTCGAACTCGCCGCCGTCGATCCGGGACGCCGAGAACTCACCGGCACTCCTCGTGCGACCACGCGACCCGCAGCTACCACATCCACGCGTCTCTCACGCTGGTAGGGGCTCCGGCCACAGGGTAGGGCCAGCCCCCGCACCGACCCACCGGCGCGCCGCATTCATCTGACCCCGCCCCTGGTCCAGACTCACCATGGTGACCGCAAACCTCCGCACAGGCAGCGATTTCGCCCGCCTGTCCCGCCGCATCAGCGAAGCGGGCCTCCTCGACCGCCGTCCCGGCTACTACGTCTTCCGCATCGGCCTGGTCGCCACCCTCTTCGTCGCCGGCTGGATCGCCTTCTTCGCGATCGGGGACTCCTGGTGGCAGCTGGGGATCGCCGTCTTCCAGGCGGTGATGTTCGGCCAGATCGCGTTGCTGTCGCACGATCTCGCACACCGCCAGGTGTTCCGGACCCGCCGTCCGAGCGAGATCGCCGGCCGGATCGCGGGCAATCTCGGTGTCGGCATGAGTTACGGCTGGTGGATGGACAAGCACACCCGCCACCACGCGAACCCGAACCACGAGGACCTCGACCCCGACGTCGATCCGGACATCCTCGTGTGGTCGAAGGAGCAGGCGAGGGCCAGCAAGGGGATTCCGCGGTTCATCGGCCGCTACCAGGCGTTCCTGTTCTTCCCGCTGCTCACCCTCGAAGGCTTGAACCTGCACGTCTCCGGTATCCGCGCGGTGGCGAAGCCGGGCATCCGGGGGCGCTGGATCGAAGCGGCCTTGCTGCTGGCGCACTTCGCGCTTTACTTCAGCGCGCTGCTCCTCGTCCTCTCCCCCGGCAAGGCGCTCGTGTTCTTCGTTATCCACAAAGCACTGTGGGGCGTCTACATGGGATCGATCTTCGCGCCCAACCACAAGGGTATGCCGATCCTGTCCGGTGACACCGAACTCGACTTCCTTCGCAAGCAGGTGCTCACGTCCCGTAACGTCCGCGGCGGCAGGATCATCGACGTCGCGCTCGGCGGGCTCAACTACCAGATCGAGCACCATCTGTTCCCGAGTATGCCGTCGCCGCGTCTTCGCCGCGCCCGGCCCATCGTCCAAGGATACTGCGAGGAAATCGGCGTCCCGTATCACGAGACGGGGCTCATCGAGTCGTACCGGCTCGCGTTGCGCAGTCTGCACGAAGCGGGTGAGCCGATCCGACTTTCGGAGGGTTCACCGGCTGAGACGGCCACCGGACGTCGTTGACACTCCAGATACGGCTTCTTACTTTCAGTGCATGACGCCCCCGAAGATCTTCCCCGGCGCCACCCTGCATCCAGAACCGTTCCCGCGAGCGTTGCGCGCGGCGATCACGGCCAGTGGGCTCCCGCTGGACCGGATCCGCCACCGCCTCGAAGTGCGCGGCGTCTCCATCAGTGTGCCGACGCTGAGCCATTGGCAGTCCGGCAGACGCAGACCGGAACGCCCGGAATCCCTCCGGGCGCTCGCCGAGCTCGAACAGCTGTTGTCCTTGCCGCCGTCGGCTTTGCGGTCGCTTCTCGGCCCGCCTCGGCCACGCGGACGGAAAAGCTCGGTCCCGGCGCCACGCCGGGACCGAGCCACCACCGAGGGAACCTACCCGACGTAGAGCGTGCGGTTCGGGCTACCGCTACCGGGGTTGGTGACCTTCCCCGGAGTCGAAGCGCTGATCAGCGCCTGAGCCACCTGCGCCGCGGTGGCGCCGGTGTGCGACGACAGGTACAGCGCGGCGGCACCGGCCACGTGCGGAGCGGCGAACGAAGTACCGTCACCGGTGTAGGTCGCGGTGTCGTTGTCCTTCCAGGCCGAGGTGATCGCGACACCCGGCGCGAACAGGTCGATCACGGAACCGTAGTTGGAGAAGGAAGCGCGGCGGTCGGTGCGGTCCGACGCGGCGACCGTCAGCGCCTCGGTGACCCTGGCGGGCGAGGTGTTGGCGGCGTTCACGTTGGAATTACCAGCGGCGACCGTCCAGGTGACACCCGCCTTGATGGAGTTCCGCACCGCGGTGTCCAGCGCGGTCGACGCACCGCCACCAAGGCTGGCGTTGGCCACGGCGGGCTTCTTGGCGTTCTTGGTGATCCAGTCGACGCCCGAGATCACGCCCGCCGTCGTACCGCTGCCGTCGGACCCGAGGACCCGCACCGGATACAGCGAAGCACCCTTGGCGACACCGTATTTCGCACCGGCGATCGTGGCCGCGACATGCGTGCCGTGACCGTAACCGTCGTCCGCGTTCGTGTCATTGTCGACGAAGTCGTATCCCTGCTTCACCCGGCCACCAAAATCGGTGTGCGTGGCGCGAATTCCGGTGTCGAGAACGTACACGTTCACATTCGACGCGGTGGTCGAGTAGGTGTACTTGTTGTCCAGCGGAAGATTGCGCTGATCGATGCGGTCGAGGCCCCACGACGGCGGATTCGTCTGCGTCGCTTCGGCGCGCAGCACCTTGTTCTGCTCCACGAAGGCGACCGCCGGGTCAGCCGCGAGGCGCTTGGCTTGCCGCTCGCGCAGCGCCACCGAGAAACCGCTGATGCCCTGCGTGTACTGCCGTCCGATGGTGCCGCCGAACTTGCTTGCCAGCGAAGGCTTGTCGGCGGCGGAGCCGTCCTTGAGCACGACGACGTAGCTGTCGGCGATGCTGCCGTCCGCGCCGGCGCCGACGATCGTACCTTCGGCGGCCTGCGCCGGCGTCACGCCTGCCAAGACCGTGACGACGGCGGCGGCCAACCCGATTCCGGCCAGTCTGCGAGAATTCACGTTGCTGTCCCCGTTCCTTGGTGAGCTTCCGCCGAAAACGCTAAGCGGAAGCAACCGGAAAGGACAGCTTTACATTTTTTCGTTTATCCAGTTTTTAGTCAAAGCCAATCATCGGGACGCGGCCACGGCATGAGCGCCGCGAGTGCGTCCGTCACCGGTTCGGTCACCGTGTACCGCCCGCGATGGAACAGCAGCGGGCGTTCATCGGAAGGTTCCCCGAGCGCGGTCACCTTGCCGACGACGACGTAGTGGTCACCCGCCTCGTGCACGGCTTCGAGCGTGCAGTCGATCCACGTCAAAGCCCCTGTCAGCAAAGGAGATCCGGACGGCGCGGGCGTCCAGTCGACCGACGCGAACTTGTCCGCGCCACGGGCGCCGAACAGCGCGCTGACATCCTGCTGGGCCTCGGAGAGCACGTTGACGGCGAACCGCCCGGACTCGGCGAGCACCGCCCACGTCCGGGAAGCCTTGGCGGGACAGAAAAGCACCAACGGCGGATCCAGGGAGAGCGCCGCGAACGACTGGCACGCGAAGCCCACCGGCGCCGTGCCGTCGTGCCCGGTCACCACGGCGACGCCGGTGCAGAAGTGCCCGAGCACCGAGCGGAACCGCGCGGCGTCGATCTCTGCTGCGCTGTCAGGGCTGACATCCGTCACCGGGGTCACGACTGACCCGGCGGACGTGCGCCGACTGAAAAGTCGTGTCCCCACAAGGAAACCGCCGTACTCTCTCGGGCGATCCAGCTCTCGTCGTCCACTTGCCGCCCCTCGCAGCCGTATTCGACGTCGAAGCCGCCGGGGGTCTTCATGTAGAACGAGAGCATCAGATCGTTGACGTGCCGCCCGAGGGTGGCCGACATCGGCACCTTCCGGCGGATGGCCCGGTCGAGGCAGAGGCCGACGTCGTCGGTGTTCTCCACTTCGACCATGAGATGCACGATGCCGCTGGGAGTCGGCATCGGCAGGAACGCGAGGCTGTGGTGACGCGGGTTGCAGCCGAAGAACCGCAGCCAGGCCGGGGCACCGTCGGCGGGCCTGCCGACCATCTGCGGCGGCAGTTTCATCGAGTCCCGCAACCGGAATCCGAGCACGTCACGGTAGAACCGCAGGGACGCGTCATCGTCGTGTGTGGACAGTACGACGTGCCCGAGACCTTGCTCACCGGTCACGAACTTGTGCCCGTACGGACTCACCACGCGCCGATGCTGCAACGCGACTCCGTGGAACACTTCGAGGGTATTGCCCGAAGGGTCCTCAAAGGACACCAGGCCGTCGACCCGGCGATCGGCCAGCTGATCCGGAGTGCCTTCCTTGTACGGCACGGAGTGCGCGTCGAGTGAGTCCCGGATCTCGTCGAGTTCGCCGGCTGTGGCGACCTCCCAGCCCGCCACGGCGAGCCTGTCGTGTTCACCGGGGAAGACCACCAGCCGCGCCGGGAAGTCGTCCATGCGCAGGTAGAGCGCCTCGGGATTCGTGCCGGAACCCTCGACCATGCCGAGGACCTTCAGCCCGTATTCGCGCCACGCGGCCATGTCGGTGGCTTCGATGCGCAGGTAGGCGAGCGAACGGATACCCATCAGGAGGCTCCCAGGAAGTCGAGTGCCAGCCGGTTGAACTCGTCGAACTTCTCCAGCTGCGCCCAGTGCCCGCAGCCGCCGAACACGTGCAACTGGGCACGCGGGATCGTCTTGAGCGCGAGCAAGGCGCCGTCGAGCGGATTGACCCTGTCCTCCCTGCCCCAGATGAGCAGCACCCGCTGGCGCAGGCGATGCGCCTCACGCCACAGCATGCCCTCTTCGTAGGAATCGGGCTGGGCGAACGACTTGCCCATCGCCTTCATCGCGGCGAGGGACTCGGGCGCGCTCGCGGCGGCGAACCGCTCGTCGATCAGTTCTTCGGTGATCAGTGACTGGTCGTGCACCATGATCCGCAGGAAGGCTTCGAGCTTCTCCCGGCTCGGCCCCGGCGGGGCGCTGAACCGGCCCAGGTTCTTGATGCCCTCGGTCGGATCGGGCGCGAACAGGTTCACGCTCAGCCCGCCCGGACCCATCAGCACGAGCCGTCCGGCGCGTTTCGGGTGGTTGAGCGCGAGCCGTACGGAAGCCCCGCCGCCGAGCGAGTTGCCGACGAAATGGGCCCGCTCGATGCCGAGTTCGTCCATCAGCGAGACGACGGCGTCCGCACTGTGCCGGAAGTACTGCGGATGTTCGGTCGGTTTGTCCGAGCGGCCGAACCCCGGCTGATCGATCGCCAGCGTCCGGTAGTTCTTGCCGAACACCGGCAGGTTGCGGCCGAAGTTGCTCCACGCCGACGCGCCGGGACCGCCACCGTGCAGGAGGATCACCGTCTCCGGGTGCTCCACGCCCGCTTCGTGGTAATGCAGCTTGAGTCCGCCTTGGACAGTGAGATACTTGCCTTCGGTCATCAGACCATCGCATTCTCGACGGGCAGCCCGAAGGCGCCGGTTCCGAACATGACGTACGCGCGCTCGGCGTCGTTCGCCGCGTGCACCCGGCCGGCGTGGGCGTCACGCCAGAAGCGCTGGATCGGGGTTCCGGCCTTCAAAGCGCGGCCGCCGGAGTTCTCGAAGAGCCTGTCGATCGCGAAGATCGCGCGTTCCGTACCGCGGACCTGGTCGCGGCGGACCCGCAGCCGCGTGGGGAACGGCAGCTTCTCGCCCTTGCAGGCCAGCTGGTACAGCTCGTCGATGTTGTGCGTCAGCTGAAGCCAGGCCGCGTCGATCTCGCTCGCCGCCTCGGCGATCCGCACCTTGGCGAACGGGTCCTCTTTGGACTGCTCGCCCGCGTACGCCGCGCGGACCCGCTTGCCCTGGTACTCGACGTGCGCGTCGTAGGCGCCCTGCGCCATCCCGATGATCGGCGCGGTGATCGTGCTCGGATGCACCGAACCGTACGGCATCTTGTACAGCGGCCCGGGGTTGATCTCCTGCCCGGGCGTCTTGCACTTCGACGTCGCGATGAAGCTGAGCGCGCGGTGTTTCGGGACGAAGACGTCGTTCACGATGATGTCGTTGGACCCGGTGCCGCGCAGGCCCACGGTGTCCCAGACGTCTTCGATCGTGTAGTCGGAGATCGGCACCAGGTAGGTGCAGAAGTCGACGGGTTTGCCGTCCTTGAACACGGGTCCGCCCAGCAGCACCCAGGTCGCGTGGTCGCAGCCGGAGGAGAAACTCCAGCGCCCGCTGAGCCGGTAGCCGCCGTCGACGACGTCCGCCTTGCCCATCGGCGCGTACGACGAGGAGATGCGGACGTCGACGTCGTCGCCCCAGACGTCCTGCTGCGCCTGCGCCTCGAACAAGCCGAGGTGCCACGGGTGGACGCCGAGGATGGAGGCGACCCAGCCCGTGGACCCGCACGCGCTCGCGACGAGTTTGACAGCGGTGTAGAAGCTGACCGGGTCGGCTTCGAGGCCACCGAACGTCTTCGGCTGCAGGAGCTTGAAGAAACCGGTCTCCTGCAGGGCTTTGACGGATTCCTCGGGAACGCGCCTGGCGTCCTCCGCCTCCTGCGCCCGCTCCCGCAGGACCGGCAGCAGCTCCCGGATCCCCGCGATCACGTCCTGCGCGGCGTGCTCGCTCATATGCGTTCCCTCTCTCGCCATACTCCGTGAACCGGATCCAAGACTAGAACACGTTCTCGTTTTTGTCGACCGATCCCCGGTCGAGGGCACTGTGCAGCCCCGCACGGCGGCCGGAAAACACGCAGTCGGCCAGCGAAAGGCCGCTCACGTAGGACCTAGAACAGATTCCCACCGCGGTCCGCCCCGCCGCGTACAGACCGCGGATCGGAGCGCCGGAAGACGCACGTACGGCGCCGGTTTCCTCGTCCACCACCAAGCCGCCCAGCGTCAGCATCGGGCACGGATAGCCGAGGTTCGGTTTGATCGAAACGTCGATCAGCGAGTACGGCGCCTGATCCAGCGGACGCGCGAACTCCGCGGGTTTGCCCGTCGGATCCGCACCGGAGCGCGAGGCCTCGACGCTGGCGACCAGCCCGCCAGGATCCACACCGGCCTTGCGCGCGACCTCTTCGAGCGAACCCGCGACAACGCGCTGCCGCAGCAGGAAGCGCACCTGGAGCCCTTGGAACCATTGACTTTGCCCGCGCGCGTCCCGTTTGACCTCCCGGACGATGGCGTCGTCGACCAGCAGCCAGCCACGCCCTTCATGCTCGGTGATCATGCGTTCGCCGACGGCCGCGCCGTACCGGGATTCGTCGATGATCCGGCCGCCCGTCTTGCTCACGAGCAGGCCGCCGAGGAACGCCGACGGCGGGGTGATGAACCGCCAGGCGGAGATCCGCCCGAGTTCCGCGGTGGCCCCGCCCGCCTCGACCCCCATCCGGATCCCGGATCCGTCGTCGGCGGAGGTCCCGAGCGCCAGGCCGCCGCGATACGCGGGCGCGTGTTCGCGCACCATCTCCCGGTTCGCGATGAACCCGCCCGCCGCGAGAACGACCCCGCGCGACGCGGAAATCCGCAGCTCACGACCATAGCGGCGTTCGATCCGCTCCACCCGCCGATGCAGCGACTTCCGCAGCGACGGCACGTAGATCCCCGGTTTCGCGGCGTACGCGGCCAGCTTCCGATGTGCCGCCCTCACGCGAGCGGGAGCATCCCGCAGAGTGGACACGACGACGCCGGTCACGACCCCATCGGCGTCCACGATCAGATTTCGAGCGGCGGTCTGCGGCAGCACCTGGACGCCACGGCTCCGGACGGCGTCGGCCAGGCGCTTCATCAGCAGCTTTCCGGAGGTCCCCGGGCCTTTGACGCGATGTCCGCGCGGCGCCGGCTTGGCCGCGTCGCGGAAGCCGCCCGCCGCCTCGCTGCCCGAGTAGTACAGATAGTGCTTGTCGCTCGGGTACGACGTCTTATAGGGACAGAGACTGCCCTCGAAGGGGACGCCGTTGCCTTCCAGCCAGGAGACCATCTCGGTACTGCCCGCGCAGAACCGCCGAAGTGTCTCCTCGGAGACGACGTCGCCGACTTCGAGCCGCAGGTAGTCGTACATCGCGTCGACGCTGTCGTCGACGCCCGCGTCCCGCTGCTGCGCCGTCCCGCCACCGGCGTAGACGACACCTCCGCTGACGGCGCTCGCGCCACCGCCGGAAAACCGCTCCAGGATGAGCACCTTGGCTCCGGCGTCGGCGGCTTCGATCGCCGCACAGGCGCCGGCCGCCCCGAAGCCCACGATCACCACATCCGCGACGAGGGAGTCCATGACCCCACCCTAGAACTAGAACACGTTCTCGTCTATGGTGACTGGAGCAGCGAAGATGCCGCTACATGCTTCCTACAACGTGTTTCAGGTGAGGGGCGTATGGAGTACGACGTGATCGTGGCGGGCAGTGGTGCCGCCGGGATGACCGCCGCACTGTCCGCAGCCCATCGGGGACTCGACGTCCTGGTCGTGGAGAAGGCCGCCCACTTCGGCGGCTCGACAGCCCGGTCCGGCGGCGGCGTCTGGATCCCGGGCAACCACGCGCTGCGGGCGGCCGGGATCGAAGAACCCCCGGAGCGGGCGCGCGAATACCTCGAGTCGATCGTCGGTGACGTCGTCCCGGCGGAACTCCGGTCGGCCTTCCTCGACCGCGGCCCCGAGGTCCTGTCCTTCGTCTGCGACAAGACCCCGTTGCGCTTCCGCTGGGTCCGCGGCTACTCGGACTACCACCCGGAGGCCCCCGGCGGACGGCCCGGCGGACGGTCGGTCGAACCGGCCGCGTTCGACGGCAACCTGCTCGGGCCCGAGCTGGCGAATCTGGAGCCGCCGTACAGCGCTCCCCCGCTGGGCGTCCCGATCACCCAGGCGGACTACCGGTGGCTGAGCCTGCTCGCCCGGCATCCGCGCGGCCTCCTCCGCGTCCTCGGCCTCGGCGGGCGCTGGCTGGTCGGCCGGATCCGCCGTCAGCGGCTGCTTTCCATGGGGCAAGCGCTTGCGGCCGGACTGCGCGAGGGTCTGCGGAAGGCGAATGTCCCCGTCTGGCTGAACACGCCGCTCGTGGACCTGAAGGTCGAGGGCGATCGTGTGATCGGCGTCGTCGTCCGCCACGAGGGTGAGGAGAAGCTGATCCGCGCGCGGCTCGGCGTCGTCCTCGGCGCGGGCGGGTTCGAGCGCAACGAGGAGATGCGGGTCAAGTACCAGCGGGCGCCCATCGGCACGGACTGGACCGTCGGCGCCGAAGCCAACACCGGCGACGCCATCGGCGCCGGGCTCAAACTCGGCGCGGCCGTCGACCTGATGGACGACGCCTGGTGGGGCCCGTCCATCCCGCTGACCGGCGGCCCGTGGTTCGCGCTCGCCGAGCGCTCGCGGCCCGGCTGCCTGATGGTCAATTCGCGGGGTGAGCGCTTCGTCAACGAGTCGGCACCCTACGTCGAGGCCGTGCACGCGATGTACGGCGAAGGTGACGGGCCCGGCGAGAACATCCCGACCTGGCTGGTGTTCGACCAGCGCAACCGCAACCGATACATGTTCACCGGCCTCGGCCCGCGCCAGCCGCTGCCCGGCCGCTGGTTCAAAGCGGGCATCGCGGTCAAAGCGAGCACGATCGCGAACCTCGCCGAGCGGATCGAGGTCCCGGCCGACGCGCTGGAGGCCACCGTGCGGCGGTTCAACGGTTTCGCGAAGAGCGGCGTGGACGAGGACTTCCACCGCGGGCGCAGCGCGTACGACCACTACTACGGCGACCCGCGGAACAAGCCCAATCCGAGCCTGGGACCGCTGGACGTCGCGCCGTACTACGCGGTGAAGATCGTGCCCGGCGACCTGGGCACCAAGGGCGGTTTGAGGACCGACCCGCACGCGCGTGTCCTGCGCGAAGACGGGTCGGTGATCGACGGACTTTACGCGGCGGGCAACACGAGCGCGGCGGTGATGGGCCGCACCTACGCCGGCCCCGGCGCGACGATCGGCCCGGCGATGGTGTTCGGCTACCTTGCGGCCGAGCATCTCGCGAAGCAAGATCACACCAAAGCGGGAGGCAGCCGATGACGACGGAATCCGTACGGCAGATCGACGCGGGCGCGCTCCCTTCGCGGTTCGCGCGCGGCTGGCACTGTCTCGGCCTGGCCGAGTCGTTCCGGGACGGGAAGCCGCACGCCATCACGGCGTTCGGGACGAAACTGGTGGTCTTCGCCGATTCGTCCGGCAAGCTGAACGTGCTCGACGGGTACTGCCGTCACATGGGCGGCGACCTCACCCAGGGCGAGGTCAAGGGCGACGAGATCGCCTGCCCGTTCCACGACTGGCGCTGGAACGGCAACGGCAAATGCGTGTCGATCCCCTACGCCAAAAGGGTTCCGCTCCGCGCGCGGACCAAGACGTGGCAGGTGCTGGAGGAGAACAAGCAGCTGTTCGTCTGGCACGACCCGGAGGGCAACCCGCCGCCCGAGGACGTCGTCATCCCGCGGATCGAGGGCGTGTTCACCGGCGAGTGGAGCAACTGGACCTGGGATTCGGTGCTGATCGAGGGCTCCAACTGCCGCGAGATCATCGACAACATGGTCGACATGGCGCACTTCTTCTACATCCACTACGCCTTCCCGACCTACTTCAAGAACGTGTTCGAGGGGCATATCGCCACCCAGTACCTGAACACGAAAGGCCGTCCGGACAAGGGAATGGCGTCCAACTACGGCGGCGAGGAGAACCTGCTGCGGTCGGAGGCGTCGTACTTCGGCCCGTCGTACATGATCAACACGCTGCTCAACACGTACCAGGGTTTCGAGATCGAGAACGTGCTGATCAACTGCCACTACCCGGTCACCGAGAACTCGTTCATGCTCCAGTGGGGCGTGAGCGTGAAGAAGTTCGAGGGCGTTTCGGACGAGCACGCGGACAAGATCGCCGGGAAGTTCGCCAAGGGCATCGGCGTCGGCTTCCTTCAGGACGTGGAGATCTGGCGCAACAAGACCCGGATCGACAACCCGCTGCTGTGCGAGGAGGACGGCCCGGTCTACCAGCTTCGCCGCTGGTACGACCAGTTCTATGTGGACGCCGCCGACGTCACCGAGGACATGACGCAGCGCTTCGAGTTCGAAGTGGACACCAGCCGCGCCAACGAGGTCTGGGCGGCGGAGGTGGCCGAGAACCTGGCGAGGCAGCAGGCGGAAGAGGCCGGCGTGTGAAGCCCGAGACCGTCGAGTTCCTCACCGCCGGGCTGCGGCCGCTGAGCTGCCGCTCGTGCGGGACTTGTGTGCTGGTCAAGAAGAACAGCATGCAGCACACCAGTATCCAGTGGACGAGCGACGCGTCCCGGAGCTGCCCGGTGTTCGCGGAGCAGAAGGCTTCCGGGGCGCAGACGGCACTGCTCGACACCTGCGGCAATCTCAGCGAGAGCATCGAGATCGCCTTGAAGGACGGCCTGCTGGAGGTGCCCGAATGAGCGGTCCCGTCACCGTGACCGTGGCCGAGGTGATCACCGAGACGGCCGACGCGCGCTCGATCGTGTTCGAGATCCCGGCCGAGCACGCCTCCGTTTTCGCTTACACGCCAGGGCAGTTCCTCACCGTCCGGGTGCCGAGCGAGCGGACCGGATCGGTGGCGCGCTGCTACTCGCTCTCCAGCGCGCCGCACGAGAACCGCGTCCAGGTCACCGTCAAGCGCACCGCCGACGGCTACGGGTCGAACTGGCTCTGCGACCATCTCCAGGCGGGACAGGAGGTCCAGGTCCTGCCGCCGGCCGGGGTGTTCAGCCCCGCGTCGCTCGACGAGGACTTCCTGCTACTCGCGGGCGGCAGCGGCATCACTCCGGTGATGTCGATCCTCAAGTCCGCGCTGGAGCACGGAACCGGCAAGGTGGTGCTGCTCTACGCCAACCGCGATGAGGGTTCGGTGATCTTCGCGCGGGAGCTCGCGGACCTCGCCGCCGAACACGCGGATCGGCTGGTCGTGGTGCACTGGCTGGAGAGCCTGCAGGGGCTGCCGTCCGAGGCGCACCTGCGGGCCCTGGTGGCGCCGTACACCGCGCACGAGGCGTTCATCTGCGGCCCTGGCCCGTTCATGGACGCCGCGCGCACGGTGCTCAAGGACCTCGGGCTGCCGCGTAAGCGGATCCATCTGGAGCGTTTCCTGTCCCTCGGCGGGAACCCGTTCGAGGTGGCCGAGCCCGTCGCCGTCGAAGAGGCCGAAACCCCGGCCGCTGTCGAGGTGACCCTCGACGGCGAGACCAAGAACCTCGCTTGGCCGCGCCGGACGAAACTGCTGGACCTGTTGCTGGAAAAGGGTTTCGACGCGCCGTACTCCTGCCGCGAGGGCCAGTGCAGCGCGTGCGCTTGCCGGATCACCTCCGGTGAGGTGAAGATGCTGCACAACGAGGTCCTCGACGGCGACGACATCGCCGAAGGCATCGTGCTGGCGTGTCAGTCCTTGCCGCTGACCGACGAGGTCACCGTCACCTACGAGTAGGAGTTCTTCGTGCCCATCGATCCTTCGGTCGCGATCGGCGCCGACCTCGGCGAGGTGAGCTTCGCCTGGACCGCGTCCGACGTGCAGCTGTATCACCTGGCGCTGGGCGCCGGCGCGGATCCGATGAGCCCGCGGGAGCTGCGCTACACCTACGAGGACGGCCTTCAGGTGCTGCCGACGTTCGCCACCGTGGCGGCGAACCTGCGCGTGTTCGAGCCGCCCGCGGTGTCCTTCCCCGGCATCGAGGTGGACCTCGGGAAGGTGTTGCACGGCAAGCAGGAAGTGATCGCGCACCGGCCGATCCCGGCCTCGGGCAAGGCCGTGGCCCGGACGCGGATCGTCGACGTCTTCGACAAGGGCAAGGCGGCCGTGATCGTGAACGAGACCGTCGCCACCGATTCCGACGGGACTCCATTGTGGACGCTCCGGTCGAGCATCTTCGCCCGTGGCGAGGGCGGTTTCGGCGGCGAACGCGGTCCGTCCGATCGTGTCGAACTCCCGTCGCGGGAGCCGGACGCGGTCATCGACACGCCGACGTTGCCGCAGCAGGCGCTGCTCTACCGGCTCTGCGGGGACCGCAATCCCCTGCACGCCGATCCCTCGTTCGCCGCGGCGGCCGGGTTCGACAAGCCGATCCTGCACGGCCTGTGCACCTACGGCGTCATCGCGAAGGCCGTCACCGACGAGTGCCTCGACGGCGACACCTCCCGCGTCGCTTCGTTCTCCGCCAAGTTCGCGGGCGTCGTCTTCCCCGGCGAACCGCTGCGGACCCGCGTCTGGCGTGAGCCCGCGGGACTGCTCGTCACCACGACGGCACCGGACCGGGACGAGGCGCCTGTTCTTTCCGACACTTTCTTGACCACGACAGACTGAATAACCGTACCCGCAGGTAGCGGCTCTGGCTAAACTCGACCGGGTGCGCCCTTTGATCTCCGACCCGTATGCCGAACTCGGCCGGGACTACGCGCGGTCGAGACGCCCCGACCCCCGGATCGCGGCCGCGGTGACAGCCGCTCTCGGAGACGCGCGCTCGGTGGTCAACGTCGGCGCCGGAGCCGGTTCCTACGAGCCGGAAGACCGCGACGTGATCGCTGTCGAGCCGTCGCGGCGGATGATCGCGCAGCGTCCGGGCGCCGCGGCCCCCGCCGTCCAGGCTTGCGCGGAAGGACTGCCCTTCCCCGACGGCGCCTTCGATGTCGGACTGGCGGTGCTCACCGTCCACCACTGGACGGACGTGACCGCCGGGCTGGCCGAGCTGCGGCGCGTGTCCCGTCGCCAGGTGATCGTGACCTGGGACCAGGCGGTGTTCGCCCGGTTCTGGCTGGTGCGGGACTACCTGCCGGAGATCGCCGAGCACGAGAGCCGGCTGGCCTGTCTCGACAGGGTCGTCGAGGAGCTGCGCGCGGCGGGCGAGACCCCCGCGGTCGCTCCGCTGCCGGTGCCCTCGGACTGCGTCGACGGGTTCCTCGGCGCGTATTGGCGCAGGCCGGAGGCTTACCTGTCCGAGCGTGTGCGCGCGGGGATGTCCGGAGTGGCACTGCTGGACCAGAACGTCGTCGCCGACGCCGTCGGCAGGCTGCGCGCCGATCTCGCCGACGGGCACTGGCACCGGCATCACGTCGGATTGCTGGGCCGGACGGAACTCGACCTGGGATACCGGCTCGTCACTACGTGATCGAGTACACAGTGGACACTGTCCGTGGCGTGGACGGCGGTCGACCTCGGGTGC
The DNA here is from genome assembly GCF_055584485.1 of Amycolatopsis sp. NPDC102522. Classification (NCBI taxonomy): domain Bacteria; kingdom Bacillati; phylum Actinomycetota; class Actinomycetes; order Pseudonocardiales; family Pseudonocardiaceae; genus Amycolatopsis; species Amycolatopsis sp. NPDC102522. Next base: position 120,977 of record NZ_JBVJLY010000007.1, read on the forward strand.
GAGGCGTGGTATTCATGGCTTTCGTGAAAGCAAGGACGGGGGCGGCATGACGGCGGAGTACTTCGTGGTCCGTGGCCAGGTGGAGAAGGGCGATCAGCGGGGCCGGGAACTGGGCTTCCCGACCGCCAACATCGCGCTGCGCGACCAAGACGGCCAGGTCGGCGACGGAGTGTGGGCGGGCTGGGCCGAACGCGCCGACGGCACCCGGATCGCGGCCGCGGTCTCGGTCGGCAGGCGGCCGACGTACTACGGCGCGGACGGCTACCGGCTCGTCGAGGCGCATCTGCTGGACTTCGGCGGCGACCTCTACGGCGAGGTGCTGACCGTGTGGCTGGGGCACCACCTGCGGGAGCAGAAGGCGTATCCGTCGTCGGAGGCGCTGATCGCCGCGCTCGACAAGGACATCGCCAACGCGGGCAAGTGGGCCGCGGACAATCCGGCCGAGGACCTGCCGGACGCCGGCAGCGCCGAGGCAGGCGTCGTCCGCCGGATCAGCCGCGTTTAGTCCTCTGAATGCGGCTTCAGAGGGCCGCGCCGACCAGCATGTAGCCCATCCCGGCGCCCATGATGACCCGGCACACGCGCCGCGACACCTGACCGGATTCGCCGCCGGTACCCGATTCCCTGGTACCCCGGGCCGCCAGGACACCGGCGCGCACGGCGTCCACCGCGAAATACGCGGCCACGACACCGAAGACCAGCGAAAGCCACAGCGCCGAAGTGCCGCCGGGGCCGGACATCACCAGCCACGGACCGTGCGAAACCGCACTGTGCGGCATGAAAGTCACCATGAACAGCATCGCGACGGCGGAGACGGCGTGGTGCCCACAAGCGGTGTGCCCGGACCGCCGCCCCTTCCACCACGAGACGGCGAACCAGCCCGCGGTCAGCGCCAGCACCGCCTGCCAGCCCGCGGCGGGGATCGGGCCGCCCACCGGCGACAGCATCGCGACCATGGCGACGACGAGCAGGAGCTCGGCCAGGTCACCGTTGCGGACCGCCGCGCCGTGGCGCCCGTAGTCCAGCCGGACGAGCCTCAGCACGCAGGGCAGGACGAGCGCGGCGAACACCGCGGTCAGGGTCCACGCGACAACGAGTGGTCCAGACATGTCACCCTCCTGGCCGGTTCCTCCCACCGTCGCAGGTGGCGCACTAGTACACCATCGGGCATCGGGGTGATCTCAGCCCGCGGTCAGGACCAGTCCGCTCGTAGGTACGCCGGTGCCGGCGGTCACGAGCACCCGGGCGGCTCCGTCGACCTGGTTGACGGCGTCACCGCGCAGCTGCCTGACCCCTTCGGCGATCCCGTTCATCCCGTGGATGTAGGCCTCCCCCAGCTGCCCGCCGTGCGGGTTGAGCGGGAGTTTCCCGTCGAGTTCGAGGGTGCCGCCGCCGATGAAGTCCTTGGCCTCGCCCTTCCCGCAGAAGCCGAGTTCTTCCAGCTGCATCAGGACATAAGGGGTGAAGTGGTCGTACAGCACGGCGAGATCCATGTCACCGGGCCCGAGTCCGGACTGCGCCCACAGCTGCCGCCCCACGACGCCCATCTCGGGCAGCGCCGGGAGGTCGTCACGGTAGTAGCTGGTCATCACGTACTGGTCCGGACCACTCCCCTGCGCGGCCGCCGCGATCACAGCGGGCCGGTGCGGCAGGTCGCGCGCCCGTTCCGCGCTGGTGATCACCAGGGCGACCCCGCCGTCGCTCTCCTGGCAGCAGTCGAGCAGGTGCAGCGGTTCGGCGACCCAGCGGGACGCCTGATGGTCTTCGAGGGTGATCGGTTTGCCATAGAACCACGCCTTCGGGTTCGTCGCCGCGTGGGCGCGGTCGATGACGGCCACCCGGCCGAAGTCCTCGCTGGTCGCGCCGTACTCGTGCATGTAGCGCCGGGCGAGCATGGCGACGGTCGCGGCCGGGGTCGCGATCCCCATCGGATAGTGGAACGCGTTGTCGACGCCGGAGGAGTTCACCTGCCCCGCCGCGGCCGAGGACACCTGCCCGAACCGCATCCCGGACCGTTCGTTGAAGGCCCGGTACGCGACGACGACGTCCGCGACGCCGGTCGCGACGGCCATCGCGGCCTGCTGCACGGTCGCCGCGGCAGCGCCGCCGCCGTAGTGGATCCGGCTGAAGAACTTGAGTTCGGGGATACCGAGTTCCCGCGCCACGGCGATCTCACTGTTGCCGTCCATGGTGAACGACACCAGACCGTCCACATCGGACGGCGAGAGCCCGGCGTCCTTCAGCGCGCTCGAAACCGCTTCCGCCGCCAGTCGCAGCTCGCTGCGCCCGGAATCCTTCGAGAACTCGGTCGCACCGATCCCGGCGATCGCCGCCCGTCCGGACAGGGTCATCACTCGCCTCCCAACGTGAGCGCCACGGTACCCACCACGTGCTCACCGAGACTGTCCACACCGGACACCGCGATCACCACGTCGGCACCGTCCCGTTCCGTGACCCGGCCGGTGAAGGTCAGGGTGTCGTAGGCGTAGCAGGGCACGCCGAGCCGGATCTTGATCGACCGCACGAACGCCTCCGGTCCCGCCCAGTCGGTGACGAACTTCTGCACCAGGCCGGTGTCGGTGAGGATGTTGAGGAAGATGTCCTTCGATCCCCTTTGCACGGCGGCGTCCCGATCGTGGTGGACGTCCTGGAAGTCCCGGGTCGCCAGCGCGGTGCTCACCACGAAGGTCGGGGTGGCCTCGATCGTCAGCGGCGGCAACTCGGTGCCGACGGCACAGTCCTTCATCGCGCGACCCTCCAAGCGGGCAAGGTCAGTTCCTCGTCGACCTTCACGAAAGCGGCTTCCACCGCGAGTCCGATGTGGACGGCTTCGGGGTCGGCGTCGAGCAGTTCGCCCATCACCCGGACGCCCTCCTCCAGTTCGACGAGCGCGACCACGAACGGCACGTCCTTGCCGGGAACCTTCGGATGGTGGTGCACCACGTAGCTGTAGACCGTTCCGCGGCCACACGCGACGACGTGGTCAGGCTTGGCGTCGAGGTCGCCGTCCGGCGGCATCGGGCCGGGCGGATGCCGCAGGGTCTCGCCCCAGCACTGGATCCGCAGTTCACCTTCGCGCAGGCCTGCCCAGAAGAACTCGGTGTCCTTGCTGATCACCGGCCGCAGGACCGGGGCGGCCTGCTTGACAGGCTCGGCACCCGGCGGACGGAACTTCAGCACCCGGAACACCATGTCCGCGACGGCCTCGTCGCCGACGTACCAGGTGGTCTTCGTGGTCACGAACCAGCCTTCGCCCAGCGCGGTGCGTTTCGGCCCGACGACGCTCTCCAGCTTCGCCGTCGCCTCGACCCGTTCACCGTGGCGGAGGTAGCGGAAGTAGTTCTGGTCGGAGTTGGTCGCGACGACCGAGGTGAACCCGGCCTCGTCGAGCACCTCCATCATCGCACCGAGCGGGTCGTCCGAAGCCCTGGTCCAGTGCAGCCCGCCCATGGTCCACACCTGCGCCATCGCGGGCGGCGCGACAAGTCCCTTGTGGACGCTCTTGGCGGCGAACTCTTCGTCGACGTACACCGGGTTGCGGTCGCCGATGGCTTCGACCCAGTTGTTCACCATCGCCTGGTTGACAGCGTCGCGGGCGGCCCTCGGCGCGGACTCCCCTTGTGCGGCGATACGTTCGGCCGCTTCCTGGATGCTCATCGGGGCACCTTCGGCAATCCGAGCCCGGCGGTGGCGATCAGCTCGCGCTGGATCTCGTTGACGCCGCCGCCGAAGGTCAACACCAGATTGCGTTTGGCCACCACGTCCAGCCACCGTGCCAGGTCCGCGGTCTCGGCGTCGGCCTGATCGCCGTGTCGCGCCACGATCTCCTCCAGTCTCCTGGCCAGCCGCTGGATGCGTTCGGAACCGAAGATCTTGGTGGCCGACGCATCGGCCACCGCCACCGGTCCGGTCGCCGACGAGGCCGCGACCTGCCAGTTCAGCAGTTCGTTGACCCTGGCGGTCGCCAGGGCTTCCGCGAGGACGCCGCGGACGTCGGGAACCTGGAGCAACGGTGTGCCGTCCGGGGTCTTCCGGGACGCCGCCCAGTCGCGGACCCGGTCGTGGAGACCGCCGATGCGCCCGGCGGGGCCGAGCATGACGCGTTCGTGGTTCAGCTGGGTGGTGATCAGCCGCCAGCCCTCGTTCTCCTTGCCCACCAGCATGTTCGCGGGCACCCGGACATCCGAGTAGTAGGTGGCGTTCACGTGGTGCGCGCCATCGCAGGTGATGATCGGCGTCCAGGAGTAGCCCGGATCCCGGGTGTCCATGATGAGGATCGAGATGCCTTTGTGTTTCGGCGCGTCGGGCGCGGTCCGCACGGCGAGCCAGAGGTAGTCGGCGTCATGACCGCCGGTGGTGAAGGTCTTCTGGCCGTTGACGACGTACTCGTCACCCTCGCGCACGGCGGTGGTCCGCAGCGCCGCGAGGTCCGTTCCCGCGTCGGGCTCGGTGTAGCCGATGGCGAAATGGACCTCGCCCGCGAGGATCTTGGGCAGGAACAGGGACTTCTGTTCCTCGGTGCCGAAAGCCTGCAACGTCGGCCCGACGGTCTGCAGCGTCACCGACGGCAGCTGGACGTCGGCCCGAGCGGCCTCGTCGACGAAGAGGTGCTGCTCGATCTCGCCGAAACCCCGGCCGCCGTACTGTTCCGGCCAGCCGACGCCGAGCCAGCCGTCACGGCCCATCCGCCGCACGATCTCGCGGTACACCGGGCCGTGCCGCTCGCGCAGCATCGCGCGCCGCTCGTCGGCGCTCACCAGTCCGGCGAAGTACTTGCGCAGTTCGGTTCGCAGCTGCTGCTGCGCCGCGGTCAGTTCGATCAGCATCATCACCCCGCCACCAGTTCGCCCAAGGCGGCCAGCCGATGCGAGGCGCCGCCGAGCGTTCGTCCCAGATCCTTGACCGCCGACGAGAATCGGTGCAGCGGATACGTTTCGTCCACGCCGATCCCGCCGTGCAGGTGATGACAGACGGCCAGCGCCTCGGGCGCCTCCTCCGCCAGCCAGTACGCCGCGATGTCGAGTTCCGCTTCGGCGTCGAGCCCCGCCGCGAGCCGCCAGACCGCCGAACGCGCGGCCAGCTGGACGGTCCTCGACGCGACGTAGACGTCCGCGATCTGTTGCGCCACCGCCTGGAACGCCGCCAGCGGGCGCCCGAACTGCTCGCGTTCGCCGACATGCTTGGTGGTCAGCGCGAGCGCGCCGGCGAGCAGTCCGTCGCCGAACGCCACGGTGCCCGCGAGCGCGAACCGGTGCAGCGTCGCGATCGACTCGCCGGGGCCGTGCCCGTTGAGGAGATCGGCGTCGGTGACGATCACGGAGTCCAGCGTCACCGTGTAGTCCGGTGTGCCGGAAGAGGTTCTCGTCGGGGTCAGTGTCACGCCGTCGGCCCGCGGATCGATCAGGAAGACGCCGGTACCGCCGGGCAGCGAGACGGGCGTGAGGATCCGGGTGGCCTCCGCCGCGAACGGCACACCGACCTTGACCCCGCTCAGCCGCCAGTCCCCGGCCGATTCCGCGACGGTCGCGGGCCGGGTGGTGAACGGCGCGGAAGGTTCGTGCAGCGCGGCGGTGAGCACGGATTCACCCGCGGCGACAGGCGGGAGCAGCGACGCACGCTGATCCGGTCCGCCGAGCGCCGCGACCGGCAGGACACCGAAGGCCAGCGACGCCAGCGCGGGAGTCGGCGAGGCGACGCGGCCGAGTTCGGTCAGCACCAAGGCGACTTCGGCGACGCCGAGGCCGTCACCGCCGAGTTCGGCGGGCAGCGCCAGCGCGAGCAGACCGGCGTCGGCGAGCGCGCGCCACGTGTCCGCGGGCTCGCGCTCCTTGCCGAGCACGCGCGCGGTCAGCGCGGTGACCTCGGTCTGCGTCTCGTCGAACTGGAAGTCCACACTGGCTCCTCACCGGGGCGAACGGGCACAATACTGAAACCTGTTCTAGTCTTAACCGGAAGGAGCCCGGACGGCAACCCCCACGGGAAACGGAGGCGGCGCGAAAGCTCAGGGCGTGGCTTCGAGCAGTTCCTCGAGAGCGCCGGGGAAGTGGTCGGCGAGCGGCCACAGGTCTCCGGTGAGTTCCCGGGCGCCGAGCAGGCCGACGTCGACCCGGCCCGCGTTGGACAGCACGGTGACGTTGAGCCCGGCGCCGTGGAACACCGGGCCGAGTGGGTAGAGCCCGGTGATCCGGCAGCCCAGCAGGTACAGCGGCAGCGGCGGGCCGGGCACATTGGACACCACCAGGTTGTGCACCACCGGATGCCGTTCGGCCAGGCGCAGTGCGGAATACGCGCGCACCGCGAGGCCGAACATGGTCGCCGCCGAGAACTGGGCCCAGTCTCCGAGCATGTCGGCGTGGATGTCGTGGTGGTGGTCCTTGGAGAGCCTGTTCGACTCCGCGAGCATGAACACCCGCGCGGCGGGATCCTCCAGATGGGTGGGCAGCGACGCGAAGAACGCCGAGACCTTGTTGCTGCCGTGGTCGCGTTCGGTGCGTCCGTGCACCGACACCGGCACGGTCGCCACCAGCGGATCTTCCGGCAGTTCGCCGCGTTCGCGCAGGAAACGGCGCAGCGCGCCGGAAACGACCGCGAGGACGACGTCGTTGACGGTCACCCCGAAGGCGTTCTTGATCCGCTTGACCTCGTCGAGGTCAAGTGAGGTGTACGCGACGCTGCGGTGCGCCGTGATCGTCCCGTTGAACGACGTGCGCGGCGCGGTGAACGGAACCGGCATTCCCTTGCCCTGCAAAGCTTTACCGAGCCATTTCGGCACCAGTTCGAGCAGGTCCGGGAGAAGTTTCACCACCTCCACCGGGCGTTTCGCGAACGACGTCAGCCCCGCGCCGAGCAACGCGCGCCTGCCGGGAACGCCCCCGTTGTGGCGATCGTCACGCGCGATCTCCGGCGGCGGCGCGTCCGGTTCGAGGCCGGCGAGATAGGTGATCAGACTGGCGCCGCTGACCCCGTCGACGCTGGCGTGGTGCATCTTCAGCAGGACCGCGATCCCGCCGTCCGCCAGGCCTTCGATGACGTACAGCTGCCAGAGCGGCTGCGCGCGGTCCAGCCGTTGTCCCGCGATGTGGGCGCACAGCTCGGCCAGTTCGCGCCGGTCACCGGGCGCGGGGACGCCGATCCGGTGAACGTGGGCCTCGAGGTCGAAATCCTCGTCCTCGACCCAGACCGGATGCGTCAGGTTCCAGAGTGGATTGTGCAGCTTGCGCCGGAACGCCGGGATCAACTGGACCCGTTCGGCCAGTTTCTCCTTGAAGCGCTCGAAGTCGTAGCCGCCGGGCATGGTCGAACCGTCGCACGTGAGCAGCCCGCATACGTGCAGGACCTGGGCCGGTGTCTCCAAGTAGAGGAAACTCGCGTCCAGACCGCTCAATCTCTGCATAAGAATCACCTTAAGTGAACTTTGCAACCGGTTCTAGGCGGTCACCCGACGGTAGGATCGGTGCCCATGCAGCCGAGTTTCGTCGTCCGCCAGGCACTCCAGCTCGCGCTCACCGCGAACGCGCTGAAGCCGCCGAGAGGTGCCCGGACGGCGGTCCCGGCGTTCTTCGCGGGCTGGCTCACCGGGGAGCTCGCCCCGCATCTGCTCGCGCTCACCGCGGCCGACGCGGCGGCACACGTCGCTCGGCACCGGGGCGGATCGAGCAAGGCCGGACTCGCGCTCGCGGCGGCGTCGGCGGCCGGACTGGGCGCGCTGATCACGCAGTCCCAGCGAGCCCGCGACGAGATCGAGACAGCGCTGGCCGAAGGCATCGGCGAGGCTTACGCCGGCGAACTCGGGCACCCGCCGAGCCCGACCGACCTCGCCACCCCCTGGGGCCAGCTGGCCATGCCGTTCCGCATGCGCGACCCGGAGGTCCGGCGGACCCGGAACATCGCCTACGCGCCCGGCGGGAAACGGTTCCTGCTCGACGTCTACGCCCCGCGCGAGCCGGTCACCGGCGCGCCGATCCTGCTGCAGGTGCACGGCGGCGCGTGGGTGATCGGCAACAAGGACCAGCAGGGTCTGCCGCTGATGCTGCACATGGCCAAACGCGGCTGGATCTGCTTCGCGATCAACTATCCGCTCTCCCCCGCCGCCCGCTGGCCGGCGCATATCGTCGCGGCGAAACGCGCGCTGGCGTGGATCCGGGACAACGCCGAGTCCTACGGCGGCGACCCGTCCTTCGTCGCCGTCACCGGGGGTTCGGCGGGCGGGCACCTCGCGGCGCTCCTGGCCTTGACCGCGAACGACCCGGCACTGCAGCCCGGCTTCACCGAAGCGGACACGAGCATCCAGGCGTGCGCCCCGCACTACGGCGTGTACGACTTCGCCGCGACAAGCGGGCGGCGCTCCAGCCAAACCCGGCTGAAGACACTGATCGCCCGGCACGTCTTCGAGGCGGACAGGGATCCGGTGCACTTCCTCGACGACTACATCGCGGCGTCGCCGCTGGACCGGATCACCGAGGACGCGCCGCCGTTCTTCGTCATCCACGGCGTCCACGACTCGCTGGTGCCGGTGGGCGAGGCCCGCGAATTCGTGCGGCGTCTACGGGAGAAGTCCCAGCGGGAAGTCGCGTACGCGGAGATCTCCGGCGCGCAGCACGCCTTCGACGTCTTCCCCTCGATCCGCAGCGCGCACGTGGTCCGCGGGGTGGAGCGGTTCCTGGAGTGGAGTCACCGGACCCACCCACCGGCGCAATTGCGGTAGTTGCACGAGCAAGGACCGCAACCAGAGGACGAAACGCGGCGGGTCTAGGGCGGGTAGATCACGTCCGTCGGCCGCGTGGACGGCGGGCCGTCGACCCGCCAGCCCTCGCCGTCGCGCACGAAGCGGTACCAGCGTTCGTCACGGCCGTAGCGCAGTTGAAGGCCGCCCTGGGTGATCCGGTTCCGCCAGATCTTCGGCGCACCCGGCAGACCCGATTCGACGAGGTCCGCCTTGGCCTGCGCGAGCGGCGCCTGCCCTGGCGGCCAGACCTCCCGGACCACCGCCATCCCGCCACGGCCCGCCTCACGCCACGCCTGCGCCCAGACAGCCAGCTCCCGCACCCCGACCCCGGCGGCCTCCGCGAGTTCGGCGACCATGCCTGGATCGACCGCCGCCGCCCGGCGCGCCAGGTCTTCCTCGAACGACAGCTCCGCCTCGCGCTCGGGCCCCATGACCAGCAGTTCCCAGGCCCGCGCGGCAGCGTCTGCGGCCAGTTCCGCGAACGTGTCACTGCTCCAGCCCGTGCGATGCGGCGGATCGAGGTCCAGGACCGCGGGCGGGCCGACCGTGCCCGGGACGGCCAGTCGCGGCGGCAGTGCGGCTATCCGCCGGGTGTAGGCGCGTTTCGGGTCCACCCCGGGCGCGGCGGGGGCACGCACCCGCTTGCCCGGCTCGCTCGCGGGGGCCCGGCGGGCCCGCAGTTCCGCGAGGACGGCTTCCCTCGGCCTGCCGCGCAACAGGAACAGCACGAACGGATCGGTGTCGACCTCGTCCGCGACCAGGTAGTACACGGCGGCGACGTGCTTGCACGGGTTCGCGCTGTCGGGACACGAACACTTCGGGCGCAGGTCACCGGGACCGGGCAGCAGGTCCGCGCCGGCGGCCCGCGCGTCCTCGGCCAGCTCACCGGGCAGTTCGCCGTCGAGCAGGGCGGCGACGTGTCCTAGCCGGGAACCGGCCATGCCGAGCAGGCTCTCCCACTGTGCCTCGGTGAACGCCCGCATGTGGATGGTCACCCGGTACGGCACCGCCCGGCTGCCCTGCACCCAGGCCGTCACCTCGCCCACGCCGACCACGAGCTTGCTGACCGTCCCCTTGCGCGCGTACGTGCGCCCGCGCGGCAGCCGGTTCGGGTCGAGTTTGGCGCGGTCTTCCAGGGCTTCGACCCACGCCTCGCCCCACCAGGTGTTGCCGAAGGTGCGCCGTTTCCGTCCGGTCGCGCCGGGCATCAGGTCTCCCCGAGCCGGACGAGGTCGGCGAGTTCGTCGTCGGACAGTTCGGTGATCCAGTTCTCTCCCGCGCCGATGACCGCGTCGGCCAGCCCGCGTTTGGTCTCCAGCACCGTGGCGATGCGCTCCTCGAGCGTGCCTTCGGCGATCAGCCGGTGCACCTGGACCGGCCTGTCCTGCCCGATCCGGTACGCGCGGTCGGTGGCCTGGTCCTCGACCGCCGGGTTCCACCAGCGGTCGTAGTGGATCACGTGGGTGGCCTTGGTCAGGTTGAGCCCGACGCCGCCCGCCTTCAGCGAAAGCAGGAACACCGGAACCTCGCCCGCCTGGAACCGGGCGACCATCTCCTCCCGCGCCTTGGGCGTGCTCGACCCGGACAGCAGCATCGCCGGCAGCCCGCGTTCGGCCAGGCGTTTCTCCAGCAGGCGGCACAGCTGGACGTACTGGCTGAACACGAGCACGCTGTCGCCCTCGTCAAGGATGACGTCGAGTAGTTCCTCGAAGGCGGCGAGCTTGCCGGAACGGCCGTGCAGCGCACCGGGTTCCTTGAGGTACTGCGCCGGGTGGTTGCAGATCTGCTTGAGTTCGGTGAGCAGTTTGAGCACCTGTCCGCTCCGTGCCATCCCGTCCAGCTCGCGGATCATCGCGAGGTTCTCCCGGACCACGGCCTCGTACAGCGTCGTCTGCTCGGCGGTGAGCGGGACGAACCGGTCGGTCTCGGTCTTGCGCGGGAGTTCGGGGGCGATGTCCGGGTCGGTCTTCTTGCGGCGCAACAGGAACGGCCGCACGGTCGCGGCCAGTCGTTCGGTCGCGGCGAGGTCCCGGTCGCGTTCGATCGGACGGGCGACCTTGCGGCGGAACCCGTCGAGCGAGCCGAGCAGACCCGGCGTCGTCCAGTCGATGATGGACCACAGTTCGGTGAGCCGGTTCTCCATCGGTGTCCCGGTCAGGGCGACCTTCGCGGCGGCCGGGATCTTCCGCAGTTCCTTGGCGGTGACCGAAAGCGGGTTCTTGACGTGCTGCGCCTCGTCGGCGGCGATCATCCCCCAGTCCACTTCGGACAGTGCCGCGCGATCCCGGCGGAGAACGCCGTACGTGGCGAGCACGACCTCGTCCGGCGCGACCTCGTCGAGATGCCGCCCACCGCCGTGGAACCGGCGTACCGGGATGTCCGGCGCGAACCGGGCGAATTCGCGTTCCCAGTTGCCCAGCAACGACGTCGGGCACAGGACGAGCGTGGGCCCCTCCCCGCGCGGACGGCGGTGCAGATGCAGGGAGATGAGCTGGATCGTCTTGCCCAGCCCCATGTCGTCGGCGAGGCACGCGCCGAGGCCGAGCTCGGTCATCGTCGCCAGCCAGGCAAGACCCGCTTTCTGATACGGCCGCAGGGTGGCCTTCAGTTCGGCGGGCTGCTCGATCGGTTCCGCGGCGCTGTCACGGATGCGCTGGAGCAGGCCCGTCACCGCCGACGGGGCGGTGAACTCGACCTTCTCGCCGTCCAGCTCCAGCTCGCCGGTGAGCGCCGCGGCCAGCGCCTCGGCCCCGGACAGCTTCTTCGTGCGATGAGCGCGCACCTTCGCGATCAGGCGCGCGTCGACCTTGACCCATTTGCCCCGCAGCCGCACCAGCGGCCTTTTCGCCTCCGCGAGCGCGGTGACCTCGGCGTCGGTGAGCTCCTCGTCCCCGAGGCTCAGCCGCCAGCGGAACTGCAACAGGCTCTTGAGCGTGAACGTGGGACCGGTGACACTGCCCGGGGCCTGCGTCGCGCTCGCCTTCGCCTTGAGCTCGTTCGCGAACAGATCCTTCGGCCACTGCACCTCGATGCCGGCGCCACCCAGCGCCGCGTCGCCGTGGGTCAGCAGGTCGACGACCTCTTCGTACTCCAGCGCCAGCTCGGTCGGCGCGGCCGACTGGAGGATGCGGCCGAGCGGCGCCCACGCCCTGGCGCCACGGCGCAGACCGAGCAGCAACTGCGTCTCGACCTGCTCGCCCATCCGCTCCAGGATGGCTTCGGGCGCGTCCCACAGTGTCGCCGCTTCGACGATCAAGCTCGGATCGACGGCGCTTCGCACGGCGAGAACGGCCGCGAAAGCGGGCTCTTCGTCGGGGCTCTCGGGCTCGTGCACCTCCATGCGCAGGACGAGGTGCGCGCCCTGCGCCTGCCGGGCGCTCAGTTCCGCCAGCCACGCGGCACCGTCCGGCCCGACCAGCGTCGGCTCGGCCGAGGCGAACGCCGGACCGCCCGCCGCGACGCTCGCGGCGGGCGTGCGGACCAGCACGTCCGCCGTCGCGTCCCAGAACGCGCGGATCAACGACTCCGGCGAGTGCAGCCGGATCCGCTTCAGCCCGGACAACGGCAGCGCGTGCGCCTCGGGCGGCAACGCGGCGGCGAGCCCGCGCAGCATCTCCTCGTCGGCGACGTCGAGCGGGCCGACCCGCCACGAATCCACCCCGCCGGGTGACGCCGCGGGCAGCAGCCTGCCGCGGGCGATGAGGTTCACCCCGGCCTCGGCGACGGCCGACCACGCGGCGATGGCCGGGCTCAGCTCGCCGTCCGCTGTCAGCAGCCGCGGAATCGCACGTGACAACGGGACGAGCGCCGCGTCGACCTTCGTGCGCCGGAAGACCTTTCCCACCGGCAGCACGAGTTCGATCGCGGTGTCACCCGCTGTGCCGTCTCCCCAGAGCGCCAGTACACCGTCCCGCGGGGGATCCGAGGGGACGAAGGTGGCTTGGGTTCCTGTGCCGAACTCCACGCCCCGCACGCTAGAGCACGGGACCGACAGCGGGCCGGCGGCGGTGCTATGAAAGGCCCGTTACTCGCAAAATTTGCGAGTAACGGGCCTTTCATAGCACGCGAAACGGCCGTGACCGGGACTTTCAGGACCGTGGAAGTCCCAGCAGCCGCTCGGCCGTCAAGGACAACAGCACCTGCGTGGTACCGCCCGCGATGCTGAGGCACCGGGTCAGCAGGAACTCGTGCTGCGCGGGGTCACCGGCCACGAGCGCGTCGTCGCCGAGCGCCTCCAGCGCGAACTCCGCCACCACCTGCCGATGCCGGACACCCAGCAGCTTGCGCACACTCGACTCGGCACCCGGGTCCTGCCCATCGAGTCGCCGCAGCGTCGCCCGCAGGTCCAGGACCGAACACGCGCTCCCGTCGGCGATCAGTGCGCCGAGCCGCTCCCGATCCGCGTCATCGCCGAGGGTGGCGAGCAGGTTTTCGACGCCCTCCCCCACCGCGGACCCGCTGCCGAGGGCGACGCGCTCGTTCGCCAGCGTCGTCCGCGCGAGCCTCCAGCCGCCGTCGACCTCGCCGACCACCATGTCGTCCGGGACGAAGACGTCGTCGAGGAACACCTCGTTGAAGACGGCGTCGCCGGTGATCTCGCGCAATGGGCGCGTGCTGATCCCCTCGGCGGTCATGTCGACGAGGAAGTAGGTGATCCCCTTGTGTTTCGGCACGTCCGGATCGGTGCGCGCCAGGCAGATCGCCCAATCGGCTTCGCGCGCGAGCGAGGTCCACACCTTCTGGCCGTTCAGCAGCCAGCCGCCGTCGGTACGCCGGGCCGTCGTGCGGAGTGACGCGAGATCGGAGCCCGCCTCGGGCTCGCTGAACAGCTGGCACCAGGTGATCTCGCCGCGCAAGGTGGGCGCGGCGAACCGTTCGCGCTGGGCCGGGGAGCCGTGTTCCAGCAGCGTCGGCACGGCCCAGGCGCCGATGACCAGATCGGGGCGGCGGACGCCCGCACCGGCGAGGGCGGCGTCGATCCGCACTTGTTCGGCGGCCGTGGCGCCCCGGCCGTACGGCGCGGGCCAGTGCGGGGCCAGCAGGCCCGAATCGGCCAGCGCGACGCGTCGTTTCGGCTCAGGCAGGGCGGCGATTTCCCCTACCAGGTCACGGAGTCCGGCGTCTTCCCCGACCTCGACGCTCAACGTACGGCGGTCGCCGCGCAGCGCGAGTTCGGCGGCGCGGCGGCGCCAGCGGGCGGACCCGCCGAGCCACTGCCGCAGGGCCACGGCGCGGCGCAGGTAGAAGTGCGCGTCATGCTCCCAGGTGAAGCCGATCCCGCCGAGGATCTGAATGCAGTCCTTCGCGTTGGCCACGGCCGCGTCGAGCGCCCTGGCCGCGGCGGCCGCCGCCGCCAGGGCGTGCTGCGCGGGGTCTTCGGCCGCCCTCGCCGCGTCCCACGCGAGCGCGTCGGTGGCTTCGGCACGGCAGAGCATCTCCGCGCACAGATGCTTGATCGCTTGGAAAGACCCGATGGGACGGCCAAACTGCTCTCGCACCTTCGCGTACTCGACAGCGGTCCGAAGACACCATCGGGCGATCCCCGCGGCTTCGGCGGCACCGAGCGTGGCGGCGTAGGCGTCAACGGGAAGCGCCTCGAAAACCGCTTCGGGGCGCACCTTCGCGCACCGGACACGACCGACCGGCCGGGACACGTCGAACGGGTCGCACTCCTCGATGTCCACTCCGGACGTCCCGGGTGGAATGAGCGCGGAGACGTCGCCGTCGGAGACCAGCGTCCACGCCGACGGGTGAACGTCGAGAGCCGGACCCGACTCGCCGTCGACGACCGAACCGGAGACGCGGAAACCCGGACCGAGCACCACCGACAGCCGTTCGGTCCCGTCCGCGAGACCGGGCAGGATCTCCTTGGCGGCCTGGGGAACCGTCGCGAGCAGCGCACCACCCAACGCCGTCCCGAGGACTGGACCGGGCACGAGCGCTTCGGCCGCTTCGGCGAGCCCGGCGGCCAGATCGGCGAGCGTGCCGCCGGCTCCGCCGACGTCTTCGGGAATCGCCACGCCGAACAGGCCGAGTTCCGCCAGCCCTGGCGGCGGTTCCGCGATCCGGCCGCTCCGGACGGCGTCGACGGGGCGGGCGGAAGCCGCCCAGGCCCGGATCGACGCGGCCAGCGCCGCCTGTTCCTCGGTGAGCGCGATCGACACGGGTGGGACCTCCTCGCAGACCTACCCGCGAGTGTAGAACGTGTTACAGTTTCTTGCCCAGTGGGTCACGTCTTGAACAGTTCGTCCGCTTAGGTACGCTACGCGGGGAAAGTGGAACAAGTTACGAAGATCGTTCGATGAAGGGGGACGTGGCGATGCCAGGGAAGGCCAAGGCGCCCACGAGCGCGAAGGCGCGAAGCGGCAACGGTCTCTCCGCTCTGGGCGGCGAGGAACTCGGCTCCGCGGCACAACGCGACCGGCGGCGCCGCATCATCGACGCGACCCTGACGCTCGCCGCGAAGGGCGGGTACGACGCGGTCCAGATGCGGGCTGTCGCCGAGAAGGCGGACGTCGCGCTCGGCACGCTGTACCGCTACTTCCCCTCGAAGATCCACCTGCTGGTTTCCGGGCTGGCCAGGGAATTCGAGCGCGCGCAGGAGAAACTCGACCGCGCGACCATCCCCGGCGACACCCCGAGCGAGCGGCTCATGGTCGTCCTCGGCCGCAACACCCGGCTGATGCAGCGAGACCCGCACCTCACCGAGGCCATGGTCCGCGCCTTCATGTTCGCCGACACCACCGCGGCCGCCGAGGTCGAGCAGGTCGGGCGGCTGATGGAGAACATGTTCGCCAAGGCCATGGGCATCGAAGACCCGACCGAGGCCGATCGCGACATCTTCCACGTGATCGCCGACGTCTGGATGGCGAACCTGGTCGCCTGGGTGACCCGCCGCGCCTCCGCCGCCGACGTCGCGAACCGGCTGGAGCTCTCGGTGCACCTGCTGCTGGACAAGAACGTCTGACAACCTCGCGAGTGGCAAGGACGGCTAGAACCAAGGGTGTCTTAGGTACCTACCGGATTCTGGCTGCGGTTGATCGCAGGTTCGGTCCGTGAAGGACCCCTTCCCGCGACTCAGCCGAAGAAACTCGACCTTCACACCTCCCCCAAGTACGTGAAGGACCCCTTCACTGCGCTAGGCGCAATGAAGGAGTCCTTCACGTACTTCAGGCGCGTTACGCGGTCAGCTTCGGCAGCACGTCCCGGCCGAAGGTCTCGATGAACTCGTCCTGATTCCGGCCCACGTTGTGGACGTAGATCCGGTTGAAGCCGGCGTCGACGTACTTCTGCAGTGCCGCGCGGTGCACGTCCGGGTCGGACGAGACGACCATGCGGCCCTCGAAGTCCTCACGCCGTACCAGTTTCGCCATCTGCGCGAAGTCGAACGGCGAGCGGATGTCGGCCTTGGGGAACTTCATGCCGCCGTTGGGCCACTGGTCCATCGCGTTGGCCCACGCCGTCTCGTCGTCCTCGGCCCACGACAGGTGCACCTGCAGCAGCTTCGGCATCGAGTCCGGGTCCTTGCCCGCCTTGCGCGCGCCGGTGCCGAAGTTGTCGAGGATCCCCGCCAGCTTCTCGATCGACGCGCCCGGCGTGATCAGCCCGTCCGCGAGTTCGCCGGTCTTGCGCGAGGTGTACGGGCCCGCCGACGCGATGTAGATCGGCGGCGGCTCGTCCGGCAGCGTCCACAGCCGGGTGGTGTGCAGCTTGAAGAACTCGCCGCTGTGCTTGACGTCCTTGCCGGTGAACAGCTTCCGGATGACCTCGAGCGCCTCGAACATCCGCCGCACGCGCTCGGGCGCCTCGGGCCAGTAGCCGCCGATGACGTGCTCGTTGAGCGCCTCACCGGAGCCGATGCCGAGCCAGGTCCGACCCGGGTAGGTCGCCTCCAGCGTCGCCGCGGCCTGCGCGACCATCGACGGATGCAGCCGGAACGACGGGCAGGTCACGCCCGGTCCGAGGTCGCCGGTGGTGTTCTCCGCCAGCGAGGCGAGCACGCTCCAGACGAAGGAAGCTTCACCCTGTTGGGGGACCCACGGCTGGAAGTGGTCGGCGGCCATCTGGCCGGAGAACCCGTGTTGTTCGGCCAGCGCCGCCAGCCGGATCGACTCGCGCGGCGAGAACTGCTCGAGCGCCGCGGCCAAGCCGATTTGAACCTCAGTCACGCCTGCTGCCCCTTTCGAAAGCTCTCAGCGACCTTCGCGTACTGGTCGAGTCGTTCCAGTGTGGCCGCTTCGGGCTCGGTCGGCAGGAACAAGGTGGCCTCGTCGACGCCGCCCTCCACCAGGTTGTTCAACGCGTCCTCTTCCGGGGAGGCACCGAACGCCGAGAACTTGACGTCGCTCCGGCCCTGGTCGGCCAGCCACTGGCGCGCCCGGCGAAGTTCCTCGGCCGGGGTGTGGGCGTGCGGCAGCCAGCCGTCACCGAAGGCGGCGATCCGCCGGAGCGCCTTCTCCCCCGCGCCACCGATGTAGATCGGCGGATGCGGCTTCTGCACCGGCTTCGGCCACGCGAAGATCGGGTCGAAGTCGATGTGCTTGCCGTGGAACTCGGCCTCGTCCTTGGTCCAGATCTCCTTCAGCGCGGCGAGCTGTTCGTCTACGAGCGCGCCCCGCGTCTTCGGGTCGGTGCCGTGATTGCGCATTTCCTCCCGGTTCCACCCGACGCCGACGCCGAACATGAACCGGCCCCGCGAGACGAGGTCGAGCGAGGCGACCTCTTTCGCCGTGTGGATGACGTCGCGCTGCTGCAGCAGCGCGACCCCGGTGCCCAGTTTCAGGTTCGACGTGGCGCCGGCCGCCGCCGTCAGCGCGACGAACGGGTCCAGCGTCCGGTAGTACACGCGCGGCAGCTCGCCACCGCCCGGATACTGCGATTCCCGGCTGACCGGGATGTGCGAATGCTCCGCGATCTGGAGCGAGCTGAACCCGCGCTCCTCGGCGGCGGCGGCGAGGACGTCCGGCCTGATGCCTTCGTCGGTGATGAAGGTGGCGATTCCGATCTGCATGTTCAGCAACTACCCGAACACGCCGCGCGATATTCCCGCGCCGCTAGGGCATGTTTCACAAGTCTGTTCGATGGGCTTCGTGATCCAGGTGGCTCCTGACGGTGCGGGCGGATCGCCCTCGTACCGGGTTTGTACTCGGGCGCATCCGCCCGTGCCGTCAGGGGACACCTGGGCGCGAAGACCGCGAACAGACTTGTGAAACGCACCCTAGACGTTGCGCCGGTACTGCCCGCCCACCTCGAAGAACGCCTCGGTGATCTGACCGAGCGAGCACACCCGCGCCGCGTCCATCAGCACGCCGAACAGGTTCCCGCCCCGGGTCGCCGCCTCGCGCAGCGTCTTGAGCGCGACCTGCGCGTCGGCGTGGTGCCGGTGCTGGAAGTCCTCCAGCCGGTGCAGCTGCGACACCTTCTCGTCCTCGGTCGCCCGCGCCAGTTCGACCTCGACGTCGTTCTCGCCGCCGTGCGGGTTGCGGAAGGTGTTGACGCCGATGATCGGCAACGTGCCGTCGTGCTTCTGGCGTTCGTAGAGGATCGACTCGTCCTGGATCTTGCCGCGCTGGTAGCCGGTCTCCATCGCGCCGAGTACGCCGCCACGTTCGGAGATCCGGTCGAACTCCAGCAGGACGGCCTCTTCGACCAGGTCGGTCAGCTCGTCGATGATGAACGAACCCTGCAGCGGGTTCTCGTTCTTCGACAGGCCCCATTCCTTGTTGATGATCATCTGGATGGCCATCGCCCGGCGCACCGAGCTCTCCGACGGCGTCGTGATCGCCTCGTCGAAGGCGTTGGTGTGCAAGGAGTTCGCGTTGTCGTAGAGCGCGCACAGCGCCTGCAGCGTGGTGCGGATGTCGTTGAAGCTCATCTCCTGCGCGTGCAGCGAACGGCCCGAGGTCTGCACGTGGTACTTGAGCTTCTGCGAGCGCTCGTTCGCGCCGTAGCGCTCCCGCATCGCGACCGCCCAGATCCGGCGCGCGACCCGGCCCAGCACCGTGTACTCGGCGTCCATGCCGTTGGAGAAGAAGAACGACAGGTTCGGCGCGAAGTCGTCGATGCTCATCCCGCGCGCGAGGTAGCTCTCGACGTAGGTGAAGCCGTTCGACAGGGTGAACGCCAGCTGCGAGATCGGGTTCGCCCCGGCCTCGGCGATGTGATAGCCGGAGATCGACACCGAGTAGAAGTTCCGCACGCCGTGGTCGATGAACCATTCCTGGATGTCGGCCATCATCCGCAGGCTGAACTCGGTGGAGAAGATGCAGGTGTTCTGCCCCTGGTCCTCCTTGAGGATGTCCGCCTGCACGGTGCCGCGGACGTTGCGCAGCGCCCACTCGCGCAGTTCGGCGGCCTCGGCTTCGGACGGCTCGCGGCCGTGCTCGGCCTTGAACGCCTCGACGCGCTGGTCGATCGCGGTATTGAGGAAGAACGCGAGGATCGTCGGCGCCGGGCCGTTGATCGTCATCGACACCGAAGTGCTCGGCGACGTCAGGTCGAAGCCGTCGTAGAGCACCTCCATGTCCTCCAGCGTCGCGATGGAGACGCCGGAGGTGCCGACCTTGCCGTAGATGTCGGGGCGGGTGTGCGGGTCGTGCCCGTAGAGCGTCACGGAGTCGAAGGCGGTCGAAAGGCGCTTCGCCTCGGAGTCCGCCGAAAGGAGCTTGAACCGCTTGTTGGTGCGGAAGGGGTCGCCCTCGCCGGCGAACATCCGCGCCGGGTCCTCGCCCTCGCGCTTGAACGGGAAGACGCCCGCGGTGTAGGGGAAGTATCCGGGCAGGTGTTCGCGGCGCAGGAACGACAGCAGCTCGCCGGACTCGGTGTAGCGCGGCAGCGCCACGCGCGGGATCCGGTTGCCGGACAACGTGTCGCGCCAGAGCTGGGTGTGCAGTTCCTTGTCGCGGATCTTCACGACCAGTTCGTCGGCGCGGTAGGACTCCGCGAGCTCGCCGAAGCGCGCCAGCAGATTCGTCGACTCACCGTCCACATCGGACTCGGCAGCGGCGAGCAGCCCGTCGAGCGCGTCGGTGCTCGCGTCGACGGCGGCCAGCGCCTCCTTGGCGACGGCGAGGTGCTCACGCTTGCGGAGCGCGGCGACCTGCTGCTCGGTCTTGGTGTGATAGCCGCGGACGGTGTCGGAGATCTCCGCGAGGTAGCGCGTCCGGTTGGCCGGGATGATCGTGCTGGCGTCGGTCGAAACCTTGCCCTCGACCTTCGGGAGCACGCCGGGCGAGACGGTCAGGCCGCGCTCGGCGAGAGTGTCGCGCAGGTGCTGGTAGAGCGCGGTGACGCCGTCATCGTTGAACTTCGCGGCGCTGGTGCCGTAGACCGGCATCTCCTCGGGCGAGGAGCTGAACGCCTCACGGTTGCGGACGAGCTGGCGCGCGACGTCGCGGCGGGCGTCCTCGGCGCCGCGGCGCTCGAACTTGTTGATCGCGACGGCGTCGGCGAAGTCGAGCATGTCGATCTTCTCCAGCTGCGACGCCGCGCCGAACTCCGGCGTCATGACGTACAGCGACTGGTCCACGTAGTCGACGATGCCGGCGTCACCCTGGCCGATACCCGGCGTCTCGACGATCACGAGGTCGAAGCCCGCCGCCTTGCAGGCGAGGATCGACTCGGAGAGCCCGGTGGGGATCTCGCCACTGGTGGTCCGGGTGGCCAGCGAGCGGAAGTACACCGGGCTGCCGTCGAGGCAGTTCATCCGGATGCGGTCGCCGAGCAGCGCTCCCCCGCCCTTGCGGCGCGACGGGTCGACGGCGAGCACGGCGATGCGGAGCTTGTCCTCCTGGTCCAGCCGGAACCGGCGGATCAGCTCGTCGGTGAGCGACGACTTGCCCGAACCACCCGTTCCGGTGATGCCGAGGACCGGCACGGTCCGCGACTTGGCGGTCTCGGCGATCTTGTCGAGCCAGTCCTGCGGCAGCGCCTCGCGCTGAAGCTGCGTGATGACGCGGGACAACGCCGGGATGTCACCCGAAAGCAGTTTGTCCAGCGAACCCGGCGACTGCGCGGACAGATCCGTGTCGCAGGCCTTGATCATCAGGTTGATCATGCCCGGGAGGCCCATTTCGTAGCCGTCCTCGGGCGAGAAGATCCGCGCGACACCCCGCGAGTGCAGCAGGTCGATCTCCTCGCGGACGATGACGCCGCCGCCCCCGCCGAACACCTTGATATGCCCCGCGCCGCGCTCGTTGAGCAGCTCGACCAGGTAGCTGAAGTACTCGACGTGCCCGCCCTGGTAGGCGCTGATGGCCACGCCCTGGACGTCTTCGGCGATGGCCGCGGTGGCGACCTCGTCGACCGACCGGTTGTGCCCGAGGTGCACGACCTCCGCGCCCTGCGACTGCAGGATGCGCCGCATGATGTTGATGGACGCGTCGTGCCCGTCGAAAAGGCTCGACGCCGTCACGAACCGAACGGGGTTCACGGGCCGGTGCAGGTCGCTGCTCATCTCTCCAAAATACTAGGACTTCCTACTGTTTTAAACCCACCCACTTGCGTGATGGCGCTCTCACTAGTCCTTGACAGATCAACTCGCACCAGTATATTCAACCAAAAGGTTAAACAACCGATTGATTGAGCAGCGATGACCACTGATCAGCTCAGCGCCACGTTCGCCGCCTTGGCGGACCCCACCCGGCGGGCGATCCTCGCCCGTCTCTCCACCGGCGAGGCCAGCGTCAACGAGCTGGCCGAGCCCTTTCCAGTCAGCCTCCAGGCCGTCTCCAAACACCTGAAGGTCCTCGAACGCGCGGGCTTGATCAGCCGGACCCGGACGGCGCAATGGCGGCCCTGCCGACTGGAGGCCGCCCCGCTCGGCGAGGTCTCCGACTGGGTCGAACGTTATCGGCACTTCTGGGAAGGCGGCTTCGACCGGATGGAGCAGCACCTGGCCGAGCTGCGGAAAGGCGACAAGAATGACTGAGACCACCACGCTGCCGGACATCGTCTCGCGAGAAGACTGGCAGATCGCGCGGGAAGCGTTGCTGGCCAAGGAAAAGGAGCTCACCCGGGCCGCGGACGCGGTCGCCGCCGAACGGCGACGGCTGCCGATGGTCCGCTTCGACGGCGGGTACGAATTCGAAAGCCCCCAGGGCCGGGTCACGCTGCTGGAACTGTTCGAGGGACGACGTCAGCTGATCGTCTACCACTTCATGCTCGCTCCCGGGCAGAAGGCGGGCTGCCCCGGCTGCTCGATGGTCGTGGACAACATCGGCCACCTCGCCCATCTGCACGCCCGCGACACCACGCTGTCCGTGGTCGCGCCGGCGACCTTGCCCGAGATCGAGCGGTACAAGGAGCGGATGGGCTGGACCGTCCCGTGGGTCTCGACCCTCGACGGCTTCAACCCGGACTGCGGCATCGACGGCGGGTTCGGCATCAGCGTCTTCCTGCGCGACGGCGACGAGGTGTACCGGACCTACTTCACCACGGATCGCGGCGGGGACCAGCTGGTGGGGACGCTGCGATACCTGGATCTGACGCCGCTCGGGCGGCAGGAGGCCTGGGAGGAGTCCGGCCGCGGGACGGACGGTCCGGGCCACTGGTGGAAGCGGCACGACGAGTACCGCGTTTAGTCCTCTGAATGCGGGCAAGCCGTGTCGAGAACCCGGGACCCGCTCCGACCCCTCGGTGTCCGGCGCCCGGGAAGCGGGCGCCACACCGAGAGGGATCACCCCATGCGCAAGCTCGTCTACTTCGTCCACACCTCGGTCGACGGCCACATCGAGGGCCCGGACGGCGAGTTCGACTGGCCCGCGATGGGCCCCGAACTGTCCGGCCACTCGAAGGAACTGGTCGACCGCGCCGACACCTTCGTCTACGGGCGGCGGGTCTGGGAGATGATGTCGTCGTTCTGGCCGCAGGCGGAAACGCTGTCGGACCACCCGCACGACCTGGACTTCGCGCCGATCTGGCGGAAGACGCCGAAGATCGTCTTCTCGCGGACCCTGGAAAAGGCCGACTGGAACACCGAGGTCGTCGGCGGTGACCTCGCCGAACGGATGACCGATCTCAAGGCCAAGCCCGGCAAGGATCTGCTGCTCACGGGCGGGACCGAGCTGGCCACCGCGCTCGCCGACCGCGGTCTGGTCGACGAAATCCACGTGGTCGTGCACCCGGTGGTGCTCGGCGGCGGCAAGCAGGTGTTCCGGGGCGTCGCCCGGACGGACCTGCGGCTGACCGGCACCCGCACGTTCGACGGGCGCGCGGTCCTGCTGACCTACGAACTGGCGTGAAACCGGGGCGGCAGCCCCTACGCTGCCGCCGTCGGGATCACCTCGAGTTGCTCGCGCGCAACGCGATCCACTGCCGCATCGCGTACTCGACCAGCGTGATCAGCGTCTGCTTCGTCGACTCCCGTTCCCGGGCGTCACAGCGGACGATCGGGATGTTGGGGTCGATCGACAACGCTTCACGCACGTCGTTGATGTCGTGTTCGAGGACGCCGTCGAAGGTGTTGACCCCGACGATGTAGGGCAGGCCCCGGTCCTCGAAGAAGTCGATCGGCGCGAACGAATCGGCCAGCCGTCGCGTGTCGGCCAGCACCACGGCGCCGATCGCGCCGCGGACGAGGTCGTCCCACATGAACCAGAACCGCTGCTGCCCGGGCGTGCCGAACAGGTAGAGGATCAGGTCCGCGTCCAGGGAGACCCTGCCGAAGTCCATCGCGACCGTGGTGGTCGACTTGTTGGGCGTCTGGTCGAGGTTGTCGATCCCCCGACTGGCGTCCGTCATCATCGCCTCGGTGGTGAGCGGGACGATCTCCGACACCGAACCGACGAAGGTCGTCTTACCCGCACCGAAGCCACCCGCCACGACGATCTTCGCGGATGTCATGGTCGGGGGCGCGGTGTCCCGCGGTGCCTTAAAGCCGACGGAGTCCACTCAAAACCCTTTCCATCAACACCAGATGTGCCTCGGCGCCGTCATTGCCCGAAATCGTCTTGTGCACGCTGACCAGTCCCGCGTCCGCCGCGTCGCTGATCAGCACGCGTGCCACACCCAGTGGTACGCGCAGGGTCGCCGCGATCTCGGCGACCGAACGCGGGGTCCGGCACTCCTCGATGATCGAAATACATTCGATCTGCTCCATGACCACCGAGGGGAGGCTACCCGCGGCGACGTGGTCCTTGGTGGAGATCAGGGTCTCCAGCTCGAGAGCGTAGTTCGCCTTGGTCCGGCCGCCGGTGAGGGCATAGGGACGGACGATCGCCGTCTCTTCGAACGGCGACGACGCCTGCTCGAAGACAGCGGGCATGATGAACTCGCCACTGGGTGGACCCGGGTCGAAAAGACCACCTGGTCTCGGCCCGACGGCGCCTGCGCCGCTGTCGGGTGGAGAGGCAAGTGAGGTCACGCGGTCTCCTTGATCGGTCGGCTGCGGGACTGCCGATTCCCCGGCGGCGTGTGCTCCGCCCGCTTGGGGAACAGAGGCATCTTCGGACTGCTTGTTCTTCTTGCGCTTCCGACGACCACGGCCCGAATCCAGGGTGAAGCCGTTCAAGACGTCGGCGAAGGTGCCGTCGTCCCGTGAACCGGCAGCATGAGCAGCCCCCGCGTACGGAGGCTGGTATTCACCCGTCCCCGGCGGTTCGCCGAAGGATCCGGATCCGGTGCTCATCGGGACATCATCCCACCGGTTCGCCGATCAGCGACCCACCGGCGCCCTGCAATTGTGCGCGGAGCTCCGGCGTGAGGATCTGACCGACGCGGTCGACGAGCATCGTCATCTCGTAGGCGACCTGACCGATGTCGCAGTTCGGGGCGGCGAGGATCGCCAGGCAGGAACCGTCGCTGATCGACATCAGCACCATGATGCCGAGTTCCATCTCGACGACGGTCTCGTTGACCGCGCCCGCCTCGAAGCAGCGGGCGGCGCCCTGGGTCAGGCTCACCAGGCCGGACGCGACCGCGGCCAGCTGATCGGCCCTGTCCAGCGGGAGCCTGCTGGACGCGGTGAGCAGGAGGCCGTCCGCCGACACGACCACGGCGTGCGCCACTCCGGGTACCCGCTCGGCGAAGTCGTTCACCAGCCACCCGAACTGGTTCTGCTGGGGCTGGGCCGGGTTCGGCGAATTCATTCACCCTCCAGGGTTTCGTGGTTGGCTTCGGTCGCCTGGGCTGTGTGGTGCCGTCCGCGCTGGATGCCCTGCTGGAAACTGCTCAGGCGACCGCGCACGTCGTGCGCGTCCCGCTGTGGTCGGGGGGTGACCGCCCCGGCGGGAGGTCCCACGCTGCCCGGGAGCAGTTGCTCCCCGCGACGGCGCCTGGGTAATCCTGCCGAAGTCATCTTCGACGGCACGGACTGGGACACCGCTTGGGCGGCTTTCCAGCCTTCGTCGGAGCCGAAGTTCCAGGCATCGGTCTTCTCGGTGGCGGCGACCGGCTCCGGTTCCGGCGTCGCTGCCTGCGGTTTCTTGCCGGGTTTCCGGCTCGGCAACGCGGCGGGCGATGCCACCGGACGCGAGACCGTCTCCGACGGCTCCACCGATTCCGAAGACTGCACCGCCTTCGCGGGCTCGGGCGCCGGAGCGGGCTCGGGTGCCGTGTCCGGCTGGGTGGCGGGGAGCTGCGCGGTGGCAGGCGCCGCCTTGTCCGCCGCCTCCTTGCGGCCTCGCTGGACGCCCTGCTGGAAACTGCTCAGGCGACCGCGCACGTTCACCGGGTCGCGGACCGGCAGTTCCGACTTGGTGTCGGGTTGGGCGGCCGGGACCGACGACGCCGCGCTGCCCGGCAGGAGCTGCTCGCCCTTGCGACGGCGCGGCAACCCGGCCTGGGTGAACGTCGACGGGGCGTTCTGGGAGACCTCCTGGACTGTGCGGAAGGCCTTGTCACTGGCGAAGTCCCAGTTACGGGCTTCCTGCTCGGTGGCGGAACCGGCTTCCGCGGCGGGAGCGGGCTCGGCCGTCTTCTTCTCTTCGGGCTCCTTCTTCCCCGGCTTCTCCACCTTGCCCGTGGGTTTGACCGCGGGCTTTTCCGGAGCGGGCGCGGGCGAACGGAACCACGCCGAAAGCATCTCGTCGAAGATCGGCGTCGTCTCCGACGCCGTGGGCGCTGTGGGCCCGGTGGGCGCCGTCGGAGCGGCCGGGGGCGGCGTGGTCGCCTGGCTCCACCATTCGCTCAGCGTGGTGCTGTTCTTGGCCTCGAACAGTTCCTTGCCGCTGGGGAGCTCGCCTTCCGCCGAAGCCGGCGCGGACGCGTCGGGCTTCTCCGGTTCCTTGGCGACCGGCTCGGGCTCGGGTTCCGGCCGTCGCGGCAGCGGGGCAGGCGGCTGCGCGGGCGGCGATGTCGTCTCGTCCTGGGGGATCGGGCTGAACAGCGCCGTTCCCGAGATCTCCAGATTCGACGGCGGCCGCGGCTCCTGTGTCCTGCTGTGCCCGTTCACCCCGGTTTTGGTGTGACCGGCCAGATCGTTCGCCGACGGCCAGCGCTCGCCGCCCTGCGAGGGAACACTCGGCGCCGCGGGCCGCGAGCCGTTCGTCGCGGGACGCTGACGGCGCGGCAGGCCGCCCGGCTGCTGCGGCGGCAGCGGCGCGAGGCGCTGGGTGATCGGGCCGGTGGCGGGGCCGGGATCTCCCCCGGGCGGGACCATCACGAGGTCCGCCGGGACCGAGACGGTGGCGCGCACGCCGACGATGTCCTTGCCGCCGTGCAGCGAGACACCGATGCGGTGCCTGCTGGCCAGCCGCCCGACCACGAACAGGCCCATCCGGCGCGAGGTGGCGAGGTCGATGTTGGGTGCTTCGGTGAGCCGGGTGTTGGCCTCGGCGACCTCGGCCTCGTTCATCCCGATGCCCTTGTCCAGGATGTCGATCCCGAACGAGCCGTCGTCGACGAGCCTGGTCGCGACGGTCACGTGGGTTTCCGGGGCGGAGAACGCCGTGGCGTTGTCCAGCAGTTCGGCGATCAGGCGCATCAGGTCGTTGGCCGCGTACCCGACCAGCCGCACCGGCGGCGGGTTCTGCACGGTGACCCGTTGGTACTGCTCGATTTCGGACACCGCCGCGCGCACCACGTCGGTGGCGGAGACCGGCTGACCGGACCGCCTGCCCGGCTCGGCGCCGGAGAGGACCATCAGGTTCTCGTTGTTGCGGCGCATGCGGGTGGCGAGGTGGTCGAGCTGGAACAGCGTGGCGAGCTGGTCGGCGTCCTCTTCGTCGCGCTCCAGCCGCTCGATCAGCTGCAGCTGCCGCTGCACGAGACTCTGGCTGCGGCGGGAGAGGTTGACGAACACGTTGCTGTAGCCGGTCCGCATCGAGGCCTGCTCGGTGGCCAGGCGCAGCGCCTGGTGGTGCACCTTGTCGAAGGCCCTGGCGACCTCGCCGATCTCGTCGTCGCCGCCGACCGGGACAGGGTGCACGTCGGTGCCCTGCGAGCGGCCCTCCTGGATGTTGCGGACCGCGTCGGGCAGTTGCTTCTCGGCGACGTCGAGGGCGCTGGCGCGCAGCACCTTCAGCGAGCGGAGCAACTGGCGGGTGATGAGGAAGACGACGGCGACGGCGAGCACCATCGCGCCGAACAGCAGGACCGCGAGCAGGCCCGCGCCGCTGCTGGCCTCGTCGACCAGTTCGGCCGACACCGCGCTCGTCTCGCCGCCGAACTTGTTCGCGACCTCGCCGACCTTGGTGATCACGGCGGTCGACGCGTCGGTCCAGCCCTGCGCGGACATCGTGCGGAACGCCTGTGTGGCCGGGGTGCCCTGTTCGCCGAGGGCGGTTTTCGCGAGCCTGTCCCGGTTTTCCATCGCGGCGTCGCTGACGGCGGCGCTGAACTCCTGGCGCTGCTGTGCCGAAGCGGCGGCACGGAAGTCGGTGAGGCGGTCGGACAGCCGCAGTTCGGCGGTGCGCAGCAAGTCGAGCTCGCTCGGCGCGAGGCTCGACCGGGCGATGCCGAAGGAGACCAGCGCCTGGCTCAGCGACAGCTGTTCCTTCATCACGGCGAGATCGTGCAGCGCGGCGGGAGTGCCGCCGAGGACGTTTTCGCTGGCGCCCGCGGACAACGCGGTGTCGAGGGCGAGCAGCGCGGTGGTGATGTCGGTGTACTCGCCGATGGCCTGGACGGGATCGAGCTGCCCGGCGGAGGCCCGCTGCCGGATGTCGGCCAGCTTGTCCAGCTGGACGGCCGCGGCGTCGCGCGCTTGGTTGAGCGAAGGCTCGTTCTCGACGGCTCTGGACGCGGCGGCCCCGTAAAGCGGGATGGCGGTGTCGACGTCGGCGCGGGCCGAGCCGAGTTCGAGGGTCCCGCCGACGGTGCCGGCGGTCAGCCCGGCGGCGGACTGGGTGCGTTCACGGCCGAGCCCGTCGGCGAGGGTGCGGATCTGCCCGCTCAGCGCGACGAGCCGGTCCAGCCGCTGGTAGCCGTCGGAACGGCCGACCTGGCCGGCGATGGTGGCGATGCCGAGCGCGAGCGCGATGAGGATCGGCACCAGCGTCACGGCCGACAGCTTCACCGGCAGGCTCCAGTCCCGCCAGCGCACGAGCGCACGCCAGCCGGTGGCCCATCGAGAGGGCCGGGGAGTGCGTCCCAGCAGCTCCCCGACCGGCACTTGGCCTTCTCCTGCAACGGTCACGTAGGTGACTCCCTGTCCGGCGTCCTGGCACGGTCTGAGGCGTCCGTTCCCGCGAGGCGCCTGCCTGCGGAGAACTCGGCCCCGGCCTGACCACGTGATCGATCGCGACGCGAGGGGCCCCGTCCGGCGATCCGGGTGTCCCCAGGAACACCGGTCCGCTTCGGGAGGTCTTGCACCTGCACGTGCAGGTCGCAACCTGCGAAGTGCATGGTCGTCGAGATCAACTTTTCTTTGCCAATCGATCACTGCGGGTCAGCCGGGCCAAAGAATCGTACACCAATCCGGGTGCCGTCAATTCTGTCGAGTACACGGGTTCTGACCAGCGAAAAGTGCACGCCCGAACGATGTACAAGGCCCGAAATCCGTCCGCGCGTCACAAACGAGGGAATTCCGGTTACAACTTGCGTCGATACACAGGGTGCCCTCATCACCCGATCAGCCTACGTACGGTAGCTACGTCGCCCGGTCGAACTACTTTCCGTGCCCCCAACGGGTGGGTCAAGCCCAAATATGTGCCCGATGTTGTGGCCTTGTCGCCCACGTCGGCAAGATGTCGCCCGACGTGGTGATTTCTTTCGGGACACCCGGTGAACCGGGAGATCGTCGCCGGTACGGGGTGGCGCGCACGGTAGCGAAGCCCGTCCCGCCCGGGAAGCGAAACTACGATCTGTCACCGATATGAGCGACACAGCGTGGTCGTCGTCCATCGTTTGCCGCAGTGGGCCGTTTGGGCGACGACCGCGCGTGACAATCCGCCTCACTAATACGAGTGAGAAAAGCCGGATCATTTCGACCGAAACGAATTCCGGGAACACTATTCCGACGCGAAAACGAATACCGGCACCCACTGTCGTGGAAGCGGGGTCGCCTATTCAGCACGCGTGAAGCCGCAGTTAGTATGTGCGCTCCCGTACCGCGCCACGGATGCAAGCAAGCCCCGGAGGAACCCATGCCCGACGTCGCGCGTCCTTTCGCGGCGAGCAACGCCCTGGAGGACACCGGGCAGATGCCCGCACTGTTCGTCCGCGGGCGTCAGTCCGCTCCCCCACCACCGCGCAGCACCGGCCCGGACTTCGACCGGATCCAGCACGGCAAGGAATTCGTCGCGCTGCGCAAGACCTTCCGGCGGTTCGTGTTCCCGATGAGCCTGCTGTTCTTCACCTGGTACATGACGTTCGTGCTGCTGGCGGCCTACGCGCACGACTTCATGAGTCAGAAGGTGTGGGGCGAGGTCAACGTCGGGATCCTGCTCGGGCTCGGCCAGTTCGCCAGCACGATCCTGATCACGATCGCCTACCTCAAGTTCGCCAACAAGCGGCTCGACCCACAGGTCGAGCAGCTGAGGGCCTCGGTCGAGGCGGGTGAGCGATGAGCATCGCCGACAACAACCCGGCCCTGAACATCGCGGTGTTCGCGCTGTTCGTCGCGATCACCCTGTATGTGGTGTACCGCGTCAGTACACGCAATTCGTCCACTTCGGACTACTACGCGGCGGGCAGCGCCTTCACCGGACGACAGAACGGCATCGCACTTTCGGGTGACTTCCTCTCTGCGGCGTCGTTCCTCGGTATCGCCGGGGCGATCGCGATCCACGGCTACGACGGCTTCCTGTACTCGATCGGGTTCCTCGTCGCCTGGATGGTCGACCTGCTGCTGATCGCGGAACTGCTGCGCAACACCGGCCGCTTCACGATGGGCGACGTACTGAGCTTCCGGATGAAGCAGCGCCCGGTCCGCGCCGCGGCCGCGACGTCGACACTGGTGATCTCCTTCTTCTACATGCTCGCGCAGATGGCGGGCGCCGGCGGGCTGGTGGCACTGCTGCTGGACATCCACGGCGGCATCGGCCAGGCGCTGGTGATCGGCGTCGTCGGCGTCGTCATGGTGCTGTACGTGCTGGTCGGCGGGATGAAGGGCACCACGTGGGTGCAGATCATCAAGGCGACCATCCTGCTGCTGACCGGTGCCCTGATCACCGTGTTCCTGTTCGGCAAGTTCGGCTTCAGCTTCTCGAACCTGCTCTCGGCCGCCGCCGACAACAGCCCGCTCGGCGACGAACTGCTGCAGCCGGGCGGCTCGTACGGCAAGAGCGAGGTCACGAAACTCGACTTCGTCTCGCTGGCACTGGCACTGGTCCTCGGTGCCGCCGCGCTCCCGCACGTGCTGATGCGCTTCTACACGGTGCCGAATTCGCGCGAGGCGCGGCGTTCGGTGGTGTGGGCGACCGCGTGCATGACCGTCTTCTATCTCTGCACCCTGGTCATCGGCTTCGGCGCGGCCGCGCTGGTCGGCCCGGAGACGATCAAGAACGCGCCGGGCGGGGAGAACTCGGCGGCGCCGCTGCTCGCGCTGAACATCGGCGGCACGCTCCTGCTCGGCATCGTCTCGGCGGTGGCGTTCGCGACCATCCTCGCCGTCGTCGCAGGACTGACGATCACCGCGTCGGCCTCCTTCGCCCACGACGTCTACGCGAACATCTTCAAACGCGGCAAGGCGGAACCGGCCGCGGAGGTCCGGGTCGCCCGGCTGACCGCGGTCGCCGTCGGGGCGTTCGCGATCGTGGGCGGCATCCTGGCGAACGGGCAGAACATCGCGTTCCTGGTGGCGCTGGCGTTCGCCGTCGCGGCGTCGGCGAACCTCTCGACGCTGCTGTACTCGCTGTTCTGGAAACGCTTCAACACCACCGGCACCCTGTGGGGCATCTACGGCGGGCTGATCGCGAGCCTGGTGCTCGTGTTCTTCTCGCCGGTGATGTCCGGCTCCGCGGACTCGATCATCAAGAGCGTCGACTTCCACTGGTTCCCGCTGAAGAACCCGGGCCTGGTGTCGATCCCGTTCTCGTTCCTGTGCGGGATCGTGGGCACCTTCGTCGGCCGGTCGAAGGCCGACCCGGTCAAGCACGCCGAGATGGAGGTGCGGTCCCTGACCGGGATCGGCTCCTGACTCCCCTGACGCGCGCGCTATGAAAGGTCCTTTCCTTGCGAAATTCGCAAGGAAAGGACCTTTCATTGCGTCCGGAGGCCGTCCAGCACGATCGTGAGCAGCCGCTGGGTGTCCTCGGGCGAAGCCTTGCTCGCGGCCGAGCCCACCCCGTGTCCGAGCCGCAGGATGTCGACGCCGGCGACATCGGGCCGGATCACGCCCTCGTCCTGAGCCGCCTTCACGATCGTGTCGGCCGCGGCCCGCAGCCGTGACTGGCACCAGCCGAAGACTTCGGACCCGGCGTCGACGGACGCCTTCAGCGTCATCGCGAGCCCGTGCTTCTCGACCACGTAGATGACGTGCGTGGCCAGCCACGTCTCGAGCGCCTTCCCGGGCGGCAGCTCTTCGAGCAGGTCGTAGGCCTGCTGCGCCAGCCCGTCGATCTCGTCGCGGTAGACGGCCTCGATCAGTTTGTCGCGCGTCGGGAAGTGCCGGTACAACGTGCCCGCGCCGACCCCGGCGCGTTTGGCGATGTCGTCGGCGGGCACGTCCACGCCGTCAGCGGCGAAGGCCTCCTTCGCGACGGCCACGATGCGCTCGTAGTTGCGCCGCGCGTCCGCGCGCATGGGGCGGGCCGGATCGGCCGTGTCCATCTGCACCTCCTCGGGCGACGAAAACGGAGACGTTCTCCGAATTCACTTGCGTAAGCGGAGACAGTCTCCATATCATCGCTCACGACCTCAAGTGGAGAGTCTCTCCGCTTCATCTCGTTACGTCTTTGGAGTATTCCTTGACCGAGCGATCCTTGCGTACCGAGCCTAGGCCGGAGACGGCCGTGGCCTCACCGCCTCCGCACCGGCTGGTCCTCCCGATCGTGCTGACCTGCCAGCTCATGCTCATCCTCGACGCGACGGTGATGAACGTCGCGCTCCCCCGCATCCAGTCCGAACTCGGCTTCACCGCGACAGGCCTGTCCTGGGTGATGACCGCGTACAGCCTCGTCTTCGGCGGCTTGCTGCTGCTCGGCGGACGGGCGGGCGACCTGTTCGGCCGACGCCGGATGTTCGTCGTCGGCACGGCCGTGTTCACCGCCGCCTCCCTGCTCGGCGGCCTCGCCGGTTCGGCGGAGATGCTGATCGCGGCCCGGGTCGCGCAAGGCGTCGGCGCCGCGCTCGCCGGGCCGAGCACCTTGGCGCTGATCACCAGCACGTTCACCGAAGCCAAAGCCCGGGTGCGCGCGCTGGCGCTGTTCTCGGCGATGTCCAGCGGCGGTTTCGCGATCGGCCTGCTGCTCGGCGGGCTGCTGACCGAATGGGTCTCGTGGCGCGCGGCGCTGTACATCAACGTCCCGTTCGGGCTCGCGATCGTCCTGCTCACCTCGCGGTACGTCGCCGATCCGCCTCGACGGCGCGCGCGGCTGGACCTTCCCGGCGCGTTCACCGGTACCTTCGGCGTCGGCTCGCTCGTGTTCGCCTTCACCCACGCGGCCTCGAACGGCTGGGGCGACACGATCACCCTCGGCTCCCTCGCCGCCGGGCTGGCGTTGCTGGCCGCGTTCGTCACCATCGAGACCAGGGTGAGCGAACCGCTGATCCCGTTGCGGCTGTTCGCCGAACGCGACCGCGCCGCGGCCTACGTCAACTTCTTCCTCGGGCCGATGGCCATGATGTCGATGTTCTTCTTCCTGACCCAGTTCCTGCAGGACATCGCGGGTTTCGCCGCCTTGGAGACCGGCTTCGCGTTCCTGCCGATGGCGGTCTGCATGTTCGGGCTCAGCAGGCTGATCCCGAAGCTGCTCCCCCGGTTCGGGCCGAAACCGCTCGCGCTGACCGGGACCGCGCTGATGACCGGCGGGGTCGTCTGGCTGACCACCCTCACCACCGACAGCGGGTACTTCTCGCATCTGCTCGGGCCGATGCTGCTGATGGGCGTCGGCGCGGGACTGGCGTTCTCCCCGCTGAGCGTGATCATCATGGCGACGGTGCCCACCGACGACGCGGGTGCCGCGGGCGGGGCTCTGCAGACGTTGCAGCAGGTCGGGGCGACACTGGGGCTGGCGATCCTGATCACCGTGTTCGGCGCGGTGACACGGACGCCGTCGGGGAACCCGGCGGAGACCACCGTCGACGGGATGACCGCGGCCTTCACCGCCGCCGCCGTGGTCACGGCGCTGTCGTTCCTGGTGGCGCTGAGCTTCCGGCGCCGGACCGCTTAGAGCTTCGCGCCCGCCTGGATCTTGTGCGTGACCTTGCGTTCCATCACGAAGGAGAAGAACGGGATGCAGCCGGCGATCAGCACGAGCAGGGTGCCCTTCATCGACCAGCGGGCCTTGATCGCGAGGTCGACCGCGAGCAGCAGGTAGATCAGGTAGAGCCCGCCGTGGACCATGGGGATCATCTTCACGAACTGGGGAAGTTCCACACCGAAGACGTACTGCAGCACCATCTCGACGACCAGTCCGAGCAGGGCCACACCGGTGGCGTACGCCGCGACGCGGAACCGGATCAGCGGTCCGCCCAGCGAGACCGGGCGGGCCGGGGCGGCGTCGTCAGTTCGGGTGGTCATAGGGTCTCGAACCTCTCTGGGGACTACTTGTCGCGGGCGTTGAGTTCGCGCAGGTACTGGTTGTAGGCGGCGAGCTCGTCGTCCTCGGGCGGCTGCGGGGCCGGGGCGCGCCGCTGCCTGGGCGTCGGCACCTCGGGGACGGCGGTCTCGGCCACCGCCTCCTGGGCGTCGGCCTCGGCGGCGCGACGGCGGAGTGTGCGGATCCGCCAGAACATGAACGCGGGGAACAGCCCGAACAGCGGCCACTGCAGGACGTAGCCGAGGTTCTGGAACGTCCCGCTGGCCGAGGAGAACCGCTCCCACTGCCACCAGGCGAGCCCGCAGCACAGCGCCAGGCTCACCAGGCAGACGCCGGCGATGCCGAGACGGCGCAGGGCGACGGACGAAGCGGGCACACATCGACGCTAGCACTGGGCGCGGGGCGAAACTTCGCCGACCTGGGCGCTCGGGACCTTGGTCCCGGCTGTCCCGGGGCGCCGTCACCACGCCCGTCAGGTCACTTGGAGGCGGCCACGCCCTTCGCGTAGTCGTCCGCCAGCCCGAAGACCTTCTGCGCGTACTCGGTCGAGTTGTTGTACGACAGGATTCCCTGCCACCAGCCCGAGGCGGCCGACATGTCCCGGTTGTTCACGCACAGGTAGCGCGCCGCGGCCAGCGAAGCGTCGTCGATCTGCTGCGGGTCGCCGACGCCGTCGCGGTTGCCGTCGGCGGCGTAGCGGCGCCAGGTGCTGGGGATGAACTGCATCGGGCCGACCGCGCGGTCGACGGCCGCGTCGCCGTCGAACTGGCCGCCGTCGGTGTCGCCGATCGCCTTGACGCCGGGCGACCCGTCGAGCGGGACGCCGATGATCGGCTTCGACGGCCGTCCGTCCTGGCCGAGGACGGCGCCGCCGTACTGGCCGTGGTTCGACTCGATCCGGCCGATACCCGCCAGGGTGGCCCACGAGATCTTGCAGTTCGGCTGCATCTGGCGCATCGCCAGCTCGGCGTTGCCGTAGGCGAGCAGCGCCCTGGCCGGGATGCCGGTGGCCTGCGCCGCCCGCTCGGACCAGGTGGCCAGGGGATCCTTGCCCGGTTTCGGCTGCACCTGCTGCGGCGTGGTCTGCTGGGTGCCGCCACCCGCGAGGGTGGCGTTCACCGGGGCGATCGAGCCGGGTTTGACGTCCGCCGCCTTGACCTGCAGCGCGGGGATCTCCATCGTCGTCGGGCTCGCGACCGGCGCGGACGCCTTGGTCACGAGCCAGATCCCGCCCCCGGCGAGGCCGAGCACGGCCAGCACGATCACCAGCCTGCCGAGTACGGCGGCGCCCACCCCGCGGCGTGGCGGAGCGGGCGTGGCCGGGTCGGCGACGAGTTCGTCGTTTTCCGGGGTGGTGCGCACGAAGCGAGTCCTCCAGCGTGGGCGGCGATCACGACCGATGCTCGAACAACGAGCCCGCGCAGGTTAGCGTTACGCGGTAGCCGAGATCGCCCTTGCCACGCCGGTTCACCCGCGCGTGCGAGAAGTTCTCGTCAAGCGGACTTCTGCTGCCTCGCCAGCCGTGCGACGCACCAGGCGGGGGCGCTGCCGCGGCGAAGGTGCTGCAAAACGGTCATCGGGCCGAGACGACGGCTCAGGTCCGACGGCGAGAGCCCGGCCGCGCGGTAGTCGAGAGCGCGCTGGTCGAGCGGGCTGATGCCGGCGTCCCACCAGGCTTCGGCCTCGGCGACGCCGCCGACCATCTGCCACCAGCCCGCGGCGGCGACGAGCAGGTCACGCGGGACGTCCGGAAGACGGCTGCTCATGGCGTCGAGATAGCCGGGGTCGGCGGCTTCGACCGGCGCCCAGCGCGCCTGGCCGGACTGCTGCCGCTGACCGGGGATACCGGGAGCTTGACGGGGTGCGTCGGCGAGCCACGCGGACGCGATCCTGTCCGTCTCCTGCTCCTCCGGGGTTTGCTCACGCTCGGCCGCCCACTGCCGGATCAACGCATCGACTCCGGGATCTCCGGTCATCCCTGCCTCCTCATGATTCCCCGACTGACAAGTCCTGACTTACTTGCCCGGCTGAAAGTTTCCGCTGCCTGGGGCTTGCACCTGCGGAAACGCATCCCCAGGAGGCCGGCTCCGGCGTCTGGCGAACCAACCGATCACGCAATGTGAGCACCGTAGGGGCGCGGAGGTCTATTCCGCCAGAGCTTCCAGGGCACGAATTCGTCGACCAGCGGGTTTTCGGGGGCAATCCACCCGGATGGTCGAGTCGGCTGACCGAAATCCGAGGTGGGTGACTCAGAGTGATAACCGCTGGTGAATGCGCACGGTGATCACCGGCGTCGTCAGGGACACCGGTGGAAGTGGGCGGCAGGTCAGGAGAAGAGGCTCCGCACGAACGTCACGATGGCCTCGGCACCGGACCGGAGCCAGCCGAGCGCGGTGTGGACGGCGTCGGCGGACTGGGTCGGCTTGCTGATCAGAAAGAAGAGCACGAGCGCGACGACAGCGATCACAACGAATTTCTTCAAGCCGGGCGACATGGCTCCATCCCATCACACCGTAGTGTCCAGACGATGACTCCGCGCGCACTGCGGACTTTGTCACCACTTTAAGGAAATTCGGGCCTTGTTGCCCACCCGGTTTCCCCGAGGGAGCGATCGATGAGCGAAAACGTTCTCGTCCACCGGGACGGGCCGGTGACGACGGTCACACTGAACCGGCCCGGATCCCGCAACGCGGTGGACGGGCCGACCGCGGCCGCGCTGGCGGACGCGTTCCGCGCCTTCGACGCCGATGAAGAGGCCGCGGTCGCCGTCCTCACCGGTTCGGGTGACGCTTTCTGCGCCGGAGCCGATCTGAAGGCCATCGGAACCGACCGCTCGAACTCACTCGATCCGGTGGGTGACGGGCCGATGGGGCCGACGCGGATGACGCTGTCGAAGCCGGTGATCGCCGCTGTCCGCGGGCACGCCGTCGCGGGCGGCCTGGAGCTGGCGCTGTGGTGCGATCTGCGCGTCGCCGACAGCACGGCCGTCTTCGGGGTGTTCTGCCGCCGCTGGGGTGTGCCGCTGATCGACGGCGGCACGGTGCGCCTCCCCCGCCTGATCGGGCATTCGCGGGCGATGGACCTGATCCTCACCGGAAGGCCGGTCGACGCCGCCGAGGCGCTCGCGATCGGGCTGGCGAACCGGGTCGTGCCCGACGGCGAGGCCCTGGCGGCCGCGCAAGCCCTGGCGCGTGACCTGGCCGCGTTCCCGCAAGCCTGCCTGCGCGCGGACCGGACGTCCGCGTACGGCCAGTACGGGCTCACCGAGGACGAGGCGATGCGGGCCGAGTTCTCGAACGCGCTGGCAGGCGGCGGGCTCGCCGAAGAGGCCGTCGAAGGCGCCAGCCGGTTCAGTGACGGCGCGGGGCGTCACGGCAGCTTTGGCGGCCTCCGGCCCTAATGTCTGTCGGATGACCGAAACCGGAGTCGCGCTCAGACCGGTGTCCGAAGGCGACCTGCCGATGCTCGAAGCACTCACGAACGATCCCCAGGCCGCGGGCACGTTCGAGTGGCACGGCTGGCACGACCCGCATTTCCTGCGCCGCCGCTGGACCGAGACCGGCATGCTCGCGGCGGACAACGGGATGCTGATGATCGAGCTCGACGGGCGGCGGCTCGGTTTCGTCTCGTGGCACAAGACCAGGACCGGGTCGACGTCGTACTGCTGGAACGCCGGCCTCGTGCTCATCCCCGAGGCCCGCGGCCACGGCTACGGCACCGAGGCCCAGCGGTTGCTGGTCCGCTACCTCTTCGCGCACACCCAGATGAACCGGGTCGAGGCGTCGACGGAGGCGGGCAACGCCGCCGAGCAGCGCTCCCTGACGAAGGCGGGCTTCACCAGGGAGGGTGTGCTGCGCGGCTACGGGTTCCGGGACGGGGCCTGGCGCGACCACATCCTCTATTCGATGCTGCGGTCCGATCTCGGCCCCGGCCCGGAACGTCCCTAGACGATGGCGCCCGCGGCCTTGAGCCGTTCGAGGCCGTCGGCGTCCACCCCGAGTTCCGCGAGGACCTCGGCGGTGTCGCCGCCCTTGGGCCGCGGCGGTTCCGGTGTCTCGGCCGGCGTGCGGTCGAACCTCGGCGCGGGTGCGGGCTGCTTCATGCCACCGACGTCGACGAACGTGCCGCGCGCGACGTTGTGCGGATGCGACGGCGCCTCCCCCGGCGCGAGCACCGGCGTCAGGCACGCGTCGGTGCCCTCGGCCTTCGCGACCAGTTCGTCACGGGTGTGCTTCACGACGGCCTCGGCGACGATCTCGCGCAGCTTCGGCCACTCGTTCTTGTCGACGTGGACCGGGATCTGTTCGGGATCGAGGCCGAGCACCTTCACCAGGTCGCCCCAGAACCGCATCTCGATCGCGCCGATGGCGACGTACTTGCCGTCAGCGGTCTCGTAGGTGTCGTAGAACGGCGCACCGCCGTCGAGCATGTTCTCGCCGCGCCCGCCCGGCCACAGCCCGGAGTCCAGCAGCCCGTGCAGGCTGGTGGTCAGCAGCGCCGCGCCGTCCACCATGGACGCGTCGACCACCTGTCCCATGCCGGAGGACTGGCGTTCGAACAGCGCCGCCAGCACCCCCATCGCGAGCAGGAGGCCACCGCCGCCGAAGTCGCCGACGAGGTTGAGCGGAACCACCGGCCGCTGCCCGGCGTGCCCGATGGGTTCGAGCGCGCCGGAGATGCCGAGGTAGTTGATGTCGTGCCCGGCGACGGTCGCCAGCGGGCCGTCCTGGCCGTAGCCGGTCATCCGGCCGTAGACCAGCCGCGGGTTGCGGGCGTGGACCTGCTCCGGCCCGATCCCCATCCGCTCGGCCACGCCCGGACGGAAACCCTCGATGAGCACGTCGGCGTCGTCGGCGAGTTTCAGCACCAGCTCGACCCCCTCGGGGGTCTTGGTGTTGATCCCGATCGACCGCCTGCCCCTGGCGAGCGGATCGTTCGGGAAGCCGATGACGTCGTTGCCCGGTGTCGCCCGGTCGATCCGGACGACCTCCGCGCCGAGATCGGCGAGGATCGTGCAGGCGAACGGCGCCGGGGCGAGCCCGGCCAGTTCGACGACCTTGAGCCCGCTCAGCGGACCGGCCTTCTTCGCCACGTCTTTCCTTTCTGCGCCAACGGTTTCTCAGAGCGTGCGGGAGATGATTTCCTTCATGATCTCGCTGGTGCCGCCGAAGATCCGGGAGATCCGGATGTCGGCCCACGCGCGCGCGATCGGGTACTCGGACATGTAGCCGTAGCCGCCGAAGAGCTGCAGGCAGTCGTCGACGACCTTGTTGACCCGTTCGGTGGTCCACAGCTTCGCCATCGCCGCGCCCTGCACGTCGAGTTCCTTGCGCAGATGCCGTTCGATGCACTGGTCGAGGTACGCGCGCGACACCGCGGCCTCGGTGGCGGCCTCGGCGAGTTTGAACTTCGTGTTCTGGAAGTTGTAGATCGGACGGCCGAACGCCTGGCGGTCCTTGGTGTAGGCGATGGTCTGGTCGATCGCGGCCTCCATCCCGGCGACCGCGGTGACGGCGATGATCAGCCGTTCCTGCGGCAGCTGCTGCATGAGCTGGATGAAGCCGAGCCCCTCCTGGTCACCGAGGAGGTTGGCGACGGGCACCCGGACGTCGTCGAAGTTCAGCTCCGCGGTGTCCTGGCCCTTGAGCCCGATCTTGTCGAGGACGCGGCCGCGGCTGAAGCCCGGGGTGTCGGTCTCGACGGCGATCAGGGAGACCCCCTGCGCGCCCGCGTCCGGGTCGGTCTTCACCGCCACGACGACGAGGTCGGCGTGGAAACCGTTGGTGATGAACGTCTTCGCGCCGTTGATCACGTAGTGGTCGCCGTCGCGCACCGCGCGGGTCTTGATGCCCTGCAGATCCGAACCCGTCCCGGGCTCGGTCATCGCGACAGCGCCGACCATCTCACCGGAGGCGAACTTCGGCAGCCACTCCCGCTTCTTCTCCTCGTTGGCGTACTCCAGCAGGTAGTGCGCCACGATTCCATTGTGGACGGTGACGCCCCAGGCGCTGTCGCCGGAACGGGCCTGCTCTTCGTAGAGCACGGCCTCGTGGGCGAACGTGCCGCCGCCACCGCCGTACTCCTCCGGGATGGACAGTGCCAGCAGGCCGACCTCGCCCGCTTTCGTCCACAGCTCGCGGTCGACCTTCTTCTCCGCCGCCCAGCGCTCCTGGTTCGGGGCGAGTTCCTTCTGGCAGAAGGTCCGGGCAAGGTCCCGGAGGTCTTCGAGCTCCGTCGTGCTCCACGAACTCTTCTGGATCTGCAAGGGCACGGCCAACGCCTCCTGATCGGACCTGGAAAACATGACGCTTAGGATGTAAGTTCCATTCGGAATGTACATCCGTACCGAGTTGCACGTAAAGGGGGTCAGGTCCGGTGAGCGTGATCGGCAGGACGCACCGCACCCAGGCCGAGCGGCGCGAGCAGACCCGCACCGCCCTGCTCGACGCGACCATCGACTGCCTGGTCGACCTCGGCTATGCGCGCACCTCGGTCCAGGAGATCTGCGCCCGCGCCGGGGTCTCGAAGGGCGCCGTGCAACATCACTTCTCCGCGAAGGCCGAACTCATGGCCGCCGCCGTCGAGCATCTGACGGAGAAGCTGCGAGGACGGCTCGCGACGTCGATCTCGGCACTCCCCGGCGGCGCTTCGGGGGTCGCGGCGGCGATCGACCTGCTGTGGGAGGGCTACTCGGGCACGCTGTCCACGGCCGCCACGGAGCTGTGGGTCGCGGCACGGACCGACCCCGAACTGCGTGAGGCGATCCGCCCGGTCGACAAGGCCTTGGGCCGTTCGACGCTGGAACACATCACCGCGGTCGCCGGGGACCTGCCGAAGGAACGCGCGGAGATCCTGTTCTGGCTGACCGTGAACCTCACCCGAGGGCTGGCGCTGGACGCCGAACTCGGTGGCGATCCGAAGCGGCGGCGGCAATTGCTCGACGAATGGAAGCGGGTCGCGGTGATGTTGTACGAGAACGCCGCCCCGTAGGCTTCGGCCATGGGGAGATCGACGGCGTTCGCCGTACTGACCGCGGCCGTTCTCGCACTGACCGGCTGCGCGGCCACGCCGCCGCCCGCTCCGGCACCTCTGCCTTCGGAACCCTTGACGCTGAGCGCGGCGCTCGGCGATCCCACGACCGTGGACTTCTGCGGCCTGCTGGACTTCCCCGAAATCGGGAAGACCCGGCGACTGGAGTCCACACCGACGCTCAGCATGGGCGCCTGCTCGTTCCGGGCCGGGAACGCCCTGATCAGTTTCGGGTTCCCGGAAGACCGGGCGAAAGAACGTCTCGCCGGCGCCACCCCGGTCGCCGAGTCGGCACTCCCCCGCGGCCTGCGCCTGGTCCGCTCGGACCTCCAGGGCCAGCCCGTGCTCCATCTGCTCTTCGCCGACGACTCGTCGTTGCGCGTCGGCACGTTCTTCGAATCCCGCGAAGCCACCGGATCCCCTGCGCTCGACGTGGCGACGAAAACCGCGGAAAGCGCCGCCCGCGCTCTCGCGGCCGGCAAGCAGGCGAACCATCTGGACTACCTCGGAAAATCACTGGCACGCCTCGACGCCTGCTCCGCCTTGTGGTCCGACGCCGAGGTGTCCGCCCGGCTGGGTGCCGCGGTCTCCGGGAAGGGCGATCTGTCCCGGCACCAATGCCTGTGGAGCGAACCGAACGGGGAACGGCTCGTCCGGCTGGAGTTCGGCCTCGGCCCGCGCCCGAAGGCCTCGGCCGCGGTTCTCGAAGAGACTTTGGCCGGGCGTAAGTCCTTCGTGCAGGAGGTCTCCGGCGGCTGCACGGTGCTCACCGGCCACATCGCCGGCCCGGGCGCCCTCGCGGACAAGGTCGAGCACGCCGTTCTCGCCGTGCAGGCACCGGACGCGTGCGGCATCGCCAGGGAGCTGGCCGCGGTCGCCTGGCCGAAACTTCCGGCCTAGGCGCCGAACGCCAAAAACGCGTAGCACGCGAGAAAGGCCTTGACCAGAGCACAGGTGACACTTATCTCGACGGCCGATCCGTGGTGGAATTCCTTGCTGGACAACAAAACCGGCGGAGGAGCCGACCATGAGCGCGCCGCAGCAGCAGCCGTACCAACCCACTGGCCCGTTCGGCGCAATGCAGCCCGTCCAAATTCCCGTCGCGGCCTCACGACCGCCGTCGGACGCGCGGCTCCCCCGGTTGTTCGCCGCGATGATGGGGGTTTTCGCCGGACTGCTGGTACTCGTCGCGACCTTTCTTCCGCAGTCGACCTATGAGCAGCTCTCCGACGGCAAGCCGGTGTCGAAGTTCGCCGAGACCGGCTGGACGCGGAGTTTCGACATCGCACCGTCGGCGGAGGAGAAGGAGTTCTACGACAAGACCCATGTCGCCCGCTACGGCATCCCGCTGTCCGCCGCCGCGCTGACGTTGTTCGCCGGGGCCGCGGTGGGTTTCGCCTCGTACCGGCGGAGTTCGGGTTCGCCCGCCGCGACGACGTCGAGGACGCTGCTGGTCGCCGGCGGGGCGGGGACCGCGGTCGGCGTCTGGATGCTCGGCATGGACATCGCGGCGAGCTTGAGCTTCGGGCAGGACACCGGCCGGTTCGTCTCGCGCTACGGGACGGGGAGCGGATTCTGGATCCTGCTCGCGGGCGGGCTCGTGGCGTTGCTCACCATCGGGCTGGCGATCGTGGCCAACCGGCGTGAACCCG
Source organism: Amycolatopsis sp. NPDC102522 (assembly GCF_055584485.1). NCBI lineage: Bacteria > Bacillati > Actinomycetota > Actinomycetes > Pseudonocardiales > Pseudonocardiaceae > Amycolatopsis > Amycolatopsis sp. NPDC102522. The sequence continues at coordinate 163,462 of NZ_JBVJLY010000007.1, forward strand.
CGGCGCCCCAGCAGGCCCCTTACCCGGTCGCCTACACCACTTACCCGCCCGCGGCCCCTCAGCAGCACTTTCCGCAGCAACCGCAGGCCTACGAACCGCCGTCACCGCCGACTCCGCCCGCGGGGTCGGCGTTGCAGCAGCAGGACATCCTGCGCCCGTCCCTCGACAATCCGCCTCAACCCGACAATACGTGAAACTTATTCACATCGTCGGTGGACAGTCTCCATACCGGCAGTATGCTGTACTCGTCGGTAACACCTGGGCTCTGCGTGGCACCTCCCGGCTCCACGCGGCATGGAACGGAGACGGCATGACGAGCACGACACCGGCGAGCGCGGGCCAGCACACCGAAGGATCGGCCACCATCGGCGGCCTCCCCGGCGCTCCGGCCGTGGCCAGGGCGGAACGGCTCGTGCGGCGGGTCGTGGGTGGCGAGGACTCCGCGCCGGTCCAGATGCGCGCCCCGTTCACCGGTCTGCCGATCGCGACCCTCCCCCAGGCCACCGACGCCGACGTCCGCGCCGTGTTCGACCAGGCGCGGGAGGCACAGCGCTCGTGGGCCGAACGTCCGGTCGAAGAGCGCCAGCGCATCCTGATCCGCCTGCACGACCTGGTCCTGAAGCGCCAGGAAGAGGCACTCGACCTCGTGCAGATCGAGGCGGGCAAAGCCCGGATGGACGCCTTCGACGAGGTCAGCGCCACCGCGCTCGTGGCCGCCTACTACGGCAAGCACAGCGCGAAGATTCTTTCGCCGCGTCGCGCCGCCGGGCTGATCCCGGTGCTGACGAAGGTCGGCGAACTCCGGCACCCCAAGGGCGTCGTCGGGATCATCTCGCCGTGGAACTACCCGCTCGCGCTGACCGCGATGGACGTCCTGCCCGCGCTCGCGGCGGGCAACGCCGTCGTGCAGAAGCCGGACAACCAGACCGCGCTCTCGGCGCTGTGGCTGCAAGAACTCGCCGAGGAGGCCGGGCTGCCCGCCGGTGTCTGGCAGATCGTGCTCGGCCGGGGTTCGCGGATCGGCGACGCGCTGGTCGAGGAGTCGGACTACCTGTGCTTCACCGGGTCCACGCCCACGGGCAAGGGCCTCGCCGCGAGGGTGGCGGAGCGGCTGACGAGCTACTCGCTGGAACTCGGCGGGAAGAACCCGATGATCGTGCTGCCCGACGCCGACGTCGCCAAGACCGCGACGGGCGCTGTCACCGCGTGCTTCTCCTCCGCGGGCCAGCTGTGCGTTTCGGTCGAGCGGATCTACGTCCACGAGTCGATCCGGGAAGAGTTCACACGGGCCTTCGTCGCCAAGACGGCCGCGCTGCGGCTCGGGGGCGCGCTGGACTACCAGGCACAGATGGGCTCGCTGACCTCGGAAGACCAGCTGGCGACGGTGTCGGCGCACGTCGAGGACGCCCGGTCCAAGGGCGCGAAGGTGCTCACCGGTGGCAAGGCCCGGCCCGACCTCGGCCCGCTGTTCTACGAGCCGACCGTGCTCACCGACGTCACCGAGGACGTCAAGCTGTTCGCCGAGGAGACCTTCGGGCCGGTCGTGTCGATCTACGGCTACACCGACGTCACCGAGGCGATCGAGCGCGCGAACGACACGAAGTTCGGGCTGAACGCGAGCGTGTGGTCACGCAACGGCCGGGCGGGCTGGGAGGTCGCGGCGCGGCTGAAGGCGGGAACCGTCAACGTCAACGAGGGCTTCGCGGCGACTTTCGGCACCGTGGGACTGCCGATGGGCGGGATGAAGGAGTCCGGTGTCGGGCGGCGCAACGGTGCCGAAGGCCTGCTCAAGTACACCGAAGCCCAGGCGATCGCGGTGCAGCGCGGGATGCCGCTGCGCCCGGGCCGGGGCATCCCGCCGAAGCTGTGGGCACGGAGCCTGAGCTTGAGCCTCAAGGCGCTTCGCCGCCTCCCGCGCCGCTGACCCGAGCGGCTAGGAAGAGGTGGGCGCGGCCAAGAGGCCCCGGTCGTAGGCGATCGCGACGGCCTCGGCCCGGCGGCTCGCGCCGAGTTTCGCCATCACCCGCGAGAGATGGACGCTCACCGTCTTCTCGCTGATGTACAGCTCCTCGCCGACCTGCCGGTTGGTCCGGCCGAGCGCGACGCGCTCCAGCACGTCCCGTTCGCGGTCGGTGAGCGGGTCGACGACGTCGCGGCGCGGCGCCGCGGGCGCCCCGGGAAGCTCGACACGCGCCCGGTGGCTGAGTTCCTGGACGGCCTCGCGCAGCGGGCACGCGCCCAGCCGATCGGCCACCGCGTGCGCGGCCAGCAGCTCCGACGTGGCGAGCGCGGTGTCACCGTCGGAAGCCAGCAGGGACTTCGCGTGCTGCAGGCGGCACATGGCCTGCTCGTACACCGCGCCGTACCCGAACGCCTCGACGGCCTTCGCCCACAACGCCGGGTCGCCCGCGCCGCCCAGACAGCTGCCGAGCGCCTCCAGCCGGGCGAGCCAAGCCAGCGCCTCCGGGCCCAGTGACACCGAACGCGGGATGCCGAGTTCGGCGCAGCGTCGCCCGTGGGCGAGCAGCTTCTCCCCCGATTCCACGGCGGCCTCGACCGTCGCCAGATCCCCGCGCACCCGGGCCCCGGCCGCTTGCGCGACGGCGGCCGCGAGGCCGTGCACGCTGATCCGGATCCCGCCGAGCACCGCGGGCTCGACCTCTTCGAGCCAGTCGATCAGCTCGCGAGCCTGCCGGACCGCGCCCGCGTGGTCTCCCCGCCAGGACGCGAGCTGGATGGCGGCGTCCCCCGACGCGAGCGCGATCGAGTAATCCGCGCTCCAGTGCCGATGCAGGCTGGGCAGGATCTTGTCGGCGTCGGCGAACCGGCCGCGCGCGACGACGAACTGCGCCCAGATCCCCAGGAACCGCCCGGCGACGACGCTCGAGACACCGCGGGCGGCGCGGCCGGCGTCGTCGTCTTCCGGCCAGTCCCCGCTGACGTATCGCAGCATGAGGTGCTTGGTCCGCAGCTCGACCCCGAACGAACTCCAGGTCAGCCCGGTCTCCTTGGCGCGCGCGATGCCCTTGGCGTAGTACTTCAGCGCGGAGTGGATCTCGGCCCTGTCGTCGTAGCTCAGCCCGAGGAAGTGCAGCGCCCGCAGTTCACCGTTGAGCGCGCCGGAGTCCCTGGCCTTCCGCTCGGCCTGGCGCAGCCGCTCCCGTGCCTGCTCGATGTCGCCCGCCGAATCGGCCAGCGTCCCGAGCGAGACCAGCGCCGCCGCCTCCGCCCCGCCCGCGCCGACCGCCTTGGCGTCGGCGACCGCGGCCAGCGCGCACTGCAGCGCCTCGTCGTGCCTGTCGGTCAGCCGCAGGATCCCCGCCCTGGTGGCGAGCACCCAGGCCCGCGCGGAACTCGCCTCGGTGTGTTCGACCAGCTCCCAGGCCTTGTCGATCGCGTCGACGACCTCGTCCAGCGTGCCGTCGACCGAAAGCAGCGCTTCCGCGTGCCGTCGCCAGACCTTGGCGGACCGCTCGCCGCCGGTGTCCGGGCCCAGAGCCTCCGTCGCGGACCGCGAATAGGCGACCGCGCGCTCCGGCTCCCCCGACGTGCTCGCGAAGTACGACGCCTCGTGCAGCAGCCGGAGCTCGTCGACGTCCGACGGCCGGTCCGGCGCGGGCACCGCGTCCCAGATGGACAGTGCCTGCTCGACGTGCCGCAGCGCCGTCCCGGGCGCGCCCAGCTTCTCCGCCTCGTCCATCGCGCGCAGCAACGCGGCCAGCGCGGTGACGAAGTCCTTGCTCTCCAGGCTGTGGTGGGCGAGCCGCGCGTCCTGGCCACGGCCCTGTGTCCGGGTGCGGATCCGCGTCGCGTACGCCGCGTGCATGCGCACCCGCTCCCCCGGCAGCAGGTCGCCGTAGACCGCTTCCTGCAGCAACGCGTGGCGGAAGGTATAGAAACCGTTCTCGATCACCAGCACGTGGTGCTGCACCGCTTCGCGCAGTGCCTCGTCGAGGTCGAACTCGTCCAGCCCGGAGATCTCGGCGAGGGCGGCGTGCGCCACCGAGTCCCTGGCGACCGCGACCACGCGCAACACCCGGCGCGTGACCGGCGAAAGCTGTTCCACCCTGGCGAGGAGCACATCGGCCAGCCCGGAGGGGAGGTCACGGCAGTCCTTCGCGGACGCGAGCAGCTCCTCGACGAAGAACGGATTGCCCTCGGACCGGGAGACGATGTCGGCGATCATGTCCTGGCTGATCGGCTCGTCGGCCAAGGCCTCGACGAAAGCGCGCGAGTCTTCGGCGCCGAACGGCTTGACCTCGACACGTTCGACAGCGCCCAGCCGCACGACCTCGGAGAGCAGCGCCCGCAGCGGATGCCGCCGGTGGACGTCCTCCTCGCGATAGCTCGCCACCACCAGTAACCGCTGGTTGCGCAGCCTCGTCAGCAGGAAGGACAGCAGGTTCCGGGTGGAGCCGTCGGCCCAGTGCAGGTCCTCCAGCAGGATCACCACCGGCCGGCGCTGCGCGATGGCGGTCAGCACCCCCAGTACCGCGTCGAACAGCTGGAGCTGGCCGAGGTCCTGTTCGGGCCCGAGCCGTTGCGTCGACACCTGTTCGCTCGCGGTGAGCTGACCGTCTTCGATGGCGGGGTACTCCTCCGCCTGCTGCATCTGCGGGAGCAGCCTGCCCAGCGCCGGCCGGGCCCGGACCGCGGCGGTGACCGCGGGATCGGACGTCGTCGCCAACGGCGCCAGGGCCTCGGCGAACGGAAGATAAGGAAGACCGCCCTCATGGACGTCGATACAGCGCCCGGTCAGGACCAGGGCACCGGCGCCGGCGGTGAACTCACCGAGCGCGGTCAGGAGACGGGTCTTGCCGACGCCGGCATCACCGGAGAGCAGCACCGCGCCGGCTTCGGCCCGTTCTGCACGGGCGAAGGCGGCACGGAGCTGCCGCATCTCCTGAGTGCGGGCGACGATCGGGATTCCGGAGCCAAGACGGGGCACGAGGTGCATTCTTGCCTACCGGACCGACAACTTCGCCTGTGTTTTCGCCGAGAGCTTCATCGCACTCGACCTCTACCGGGTGATCTCGCCGCTGCGGGCGGGCACCTGTCCGGCCTCGCGGCGCTGCTGGGCGGGCACCTGGACCTCGGTGCGGCGCGCCCGGATCCGCTTGCCTGCCTGGCGGGCCCTGTCGACCCACACGCTGCGGCCCGCTCGCTGGAGCTCTTCCCTGCGGTACTCGACCTCGGCCAGTACCCCGGTGAGCAAAGCGTCGTTCATGTTCATCACTGTTTCCCCTTAGGAACTCACTGCCTTGTTGGTAGTGATGAGATTCGTCCTGAGGGGTGCCCTGCGGCATCGGGTGATCACCTACACCCGGACGTGATTCGACCCCTTACGCCGGCCCATCCCCTGCTCGGGGGGCGTAAGGGGTCGAGTTTTCTGATCTAGCCGAGGGCCGGGCCGCCCGGGCGCACGGCGCCGAGCAGCCCGCGCCAAGCGTGCGGCGAGAGGCGGAAAGCACCTCCCTCAGGGTCCTTGGAGTCCCTCAGGGCGGCACCGGAACCGGTGAAGGCGACCTCGACGCAGTCGTTGCCGCCACCGCTGTGGCTGCTCTTGAACCACCGGGCCTGGGAAAGATCATCGTTGGGCGTCATGCTCCCCACTCCTTACTCGTTTCCGGGGACTTCGAGCGCTCCGAAGACGCCTGAGTCCCGTTACTTCGGTTTCTCCGGCAGGGCCGCCTGTTCGGCGAACCTTCCGGCGGCCTCGGCGATCACCGCGACCGAGTCGTCCGGCTTCAACGCGGCGGCACGCAGATGGTCGAACATCAACGCGTATCGCCGGACGTCCGGGGGTTCCTCCAGGTAGAGCCCGTTGGAGGTGCTGTCGACGTAGACCACGTCGGTGTCGGCCAGTTCGGGGAAGCCCATGATGAGGAACGGGCCCTCCATCCCGGGATGGGCGCCCGCGCCGAAGGGCACGATCTGGACTGTCACGTTCGCCCTCGCGGCCATCGTGACCATCCGGTACAGCTGCTCCGCCATCACCTCGGCCCCGTCGACCGTGCGGTGCAGGACCGCTTCGTCCATCACGGCCCAGTACTCCGGGGGCGACGGATCGGTCAGCAGCTCCTGCCGCGCCATCCGCGCCGCCACCCTGCGCCTGACCTCGGCGTCTTCGGCGTCGGGCCGCATCGCCCTGATCACGGCCTTGGCGTACCGCTCGGTCTGCAACAGGCCCGGTACCAGCAGCGCCTGGAACGCCCGCAGGGAACTCGCGTCCGCCTCCAGGCCGACGAAAGTGCCGGTGAACACCTCGTTATACGCGTGCCACCAGCCACGTTTGCGGGCTTCCCTGGCCAGCTGGACGAGCGCTTCCTGCTCGTCGCCCGTGATGCCGTACAGCTCGAGCATGTCGCGCGCGTCGCGCGGGGTGACGCCGACGTGCCCCGTCTCGATGCGGCTGACCTTCGACGCCGAGCATTCGAGCTTCTCGCTCACCTCGTCGATGGTGAGGTCCGCCGCCTCGCGCAGGCGCCTCAATTCGCTCGCCAGCCGACGGCGGCGCACGGTGGGTCCCTGACCCCTCGTCATCACGGCACCTCCACAGAGCTTTCCGAGCAACACCGATCACGACGCGGCGAGGAGAACAGTGTTCAGTAACCCCGCACGAAGCACATCTAACCAGTCCGAGACACATTCGGTGAGATGGTCACACGACCATTTTCCGGCACGCCCGGATTTTCATCCTGCAATTTGCAGATTGCCGTTGTAGGTTGAGCATTGTGCAACGCGGTACGCCCGCCTTCATCGGCGGTGGCGGATCCGCTCGCGGCACGGGCGCGGGGCCGCGAGCTGCACCGATGGGCTTCCGCAAGGATACCCGTCGAAGCCGGATTCACCCCCGGTGCAGGGCCGGAGCCGTCCCCCGATCGGTTCCGGCCCTCCCTTTATTCCCGGCCATTCCGTAATGCTCTGATCCCAGATGTTATTGCGTTTCGCCATTCCCTCTAAAGAGTGGGCGAGACGCTTCTCGGATGCGGAACGTCACCGTTCACACCACCCGGAGAAGGCCTTCTTGCACGACGGTGGCGATGTGCGTTCCATCCGCGGCGAAGAACCGGCCGGTGGCCAGACCACGGGCACCCGACGCCGTCGGCGACGCGCTGTCGTAGAGGAACCACTCGTCGGCCCGGAACGGGCGGTGGAACCAGAGCGCGTGGTCGAGGCTCGCGCCGATCACCTTGTCGAGATCCCAGTAGACGCCGTGGCGCGCGAGGACCGAGTCCAGCAGCGTCATGTCGGAGGCGTAGGTCAGGACGCAGACGTGCAGGAGCTGCTGGTCCGGGAGCTTGCCGTCGGCCCGCATCCAGACCTGGTTGCGGGCGGGGAGCTCACCGGACTTCCGGGTCACCCACGGCGGATCGTTGACGTACCGCAGGTCGATCGGGCGCGGCCGGTCGTGATGGCCGATGAAGTAGCCCTCGGCCCGCTCCTGCAGCGTCGGAAGCGACTCGGGGTCCGGGACGTCCGGCATGCCCTCGGAGTGCTCGATGCCGCCTTCGTCCTTCTGGAACGACGCGGACAGGGAGAAGATCGCCTTGCCGTGCTGGATGCCCACGACGCGGCGGGTGGTGAACGAGCGGCCGTCGCGGATGCGATCGACCTCGTAGACGATCGGGACACTCGGGTCGCCGCCGCGGATGAAGTACGCGTGCAGCGAGTGGACCCTCCGCTCCTCGGGCACGGTGCGGCCGGCGGCGACCAGCGCCTGCCCCGCGACCTGCCCGCCGAACACCCGCACCGGCGAATGCGCCGGCGAGACGCCGCGGAAGATGTTCTCCTCGATCTTCTCCAAGTCCAGCAGCGCGACCAGCCTGTCGAGCACCGGCTGACCGCCCACTCCCCCGGCGTTGTCGAAACCGGCCGCGGCTTCCCTGGCCATCTCAGTCATGCCCTGAACTTTAGGCCGTAAGGGTGCCGGAAGCCTGCGCGAGGCGGGGCGTTTGTCGCGAAGGCCACCTTCGGGACGTCTCGGACGCAATGAAGGGGACTTTCATCGCAAATTTTGCGATGAAAGTCCCCTTCATCGCACAGCCGCGAGGGCAGCGCGAGGTGACCGACGTCAGGCGTGGTCGTCCTCGCCGAGGCGGTGCACCCGGATGAGGTTGGTCGAGCCGACGGTCCCGGGCGGGGAGCCGGCGACGATGACCACCAGGTCACCCTTGGCGTACTTGCCCATTTCGAGCATCGCGTGGTCGACCTGCTGGATCATCTGGTCGGTCGAGCCCACCTTCGGCACGATCCGCGTCGTGGTGCCCCAGGTCATCGCGAGCTGGCTGCGGACGCTCTCCTCCGGGGTGAACGCCAGCAGCGGCAGCCGCGTGTGCAGCCGCGCGAGCCGCCGGACGGTGTCACCGGACTGGGTGAAGGCGACCAGCGCCTTGGCGTTCAGCCGCTCGCCGATGTCGCGGGCCGCATAGGAGATCACGCCACGCTTAGTGCGCGGGACGTGCGACAGCGGCGGCACGACCGGGGAGTCGGTCTCGACGGCCTCGATGATCCGGCCCATGGTCTGGACGACTTCGATGGCGTAGCGGCCGACACTGGTCTCGCCCGAGAGCATGAGGGCGTCCGCGCCGTCGAGCACCGCGTTGGCGACGTCCGAGGCCTCCGCGCGCGTCGGGCGGGAGCTGTTGATCATCGACTCGAGCATCTGCGTCGCGACGATGACCGGCTTCGCGTTCTCGCGGGCGATCTGGATGGTGCGCTTCTGCACCAGCGGGACCTGCTCCAGCGGGAGTTCCACGCCCAGGTCACCACGAGCGATCATCACCGCGTCGAAGGCCAGCACGATGGCTTCGAGGTTGTAGACCGCTTCGGGCTTCTCGATCTTCGCGACCACCGGAAGGCGGCCCTTGCCCACGCGGTCCATCACCTGGTGGACCAGGTCGATGTCGGCGGGCGAGCGGACGAACGACAGCGCGATGAAGTCCACGCCCAGTTCGAGCGCGAACTCGAGGTCTTCGATGTCCTTTTCGGACATCGCGGGCACGGAGACGTCCATACCCGGCAGGGAAACACCCTTGTTGTTGCTGACGGGGCCGCCTTCGGTGACCTCGCAGACGACGTCGGGGCCCTCGACCTGCTTGACCACGAGGCCGACCTTGCCGTCGTCCACCAGGAGACGGTCGCCGGGCTTCGCGTCGTCGGCGAGTCCCTTGTAGGTGGTCGAGACGCGGTCGTGCGTGCCCGCGACGTCCTCGACGGTGATGCGCACGATGTCGCCGTTGTGCCACTCGACCGGACCGCCCGCGAAGGTGCCGAGACGGATCTTCGGCCCCTGAAGGTCGGCGAGGATGCCCACCGCGCGGCCGGATTCGGCGGCGGCGGTACGGATGAGGTCGTAGACCTGCTTGTGGTCGCTGTGCGTCCCGTGGCTGAAGTTCATCCTCGCGACGTCCATCCCGGCGTCGACGAGTTGCCGCATCTTCTCCGGCGTAGCGGTCGCGGGGCCCAGGGTACAAACGATCTTCGCGCGTCGGCTCACGTTCGCACAGCGTAGTCCCTCAACGGTGTTACGTCTTTACCGATACCGAAAGTTCAAGAAAAGTGTCAGTTGACCTGGGCGACGGCAACCACCGAACCGGTTTCGCCGGTTATCGGCGCGGCTTCTCGCTCGGCCCGACACGGTCCCGCGCCCACTCGTTGAACGCGCGGACCTGCCGCCACGCCTTCCGCACCCTGTCGAGCGCGCCACGTTCGTGCAGGACGTCGTCCGGCTCCCAACCACGGACCGCGTACACCGAGCGATACCTCAGCAGGTCGATGCGGGGGTGGTCCTCGGCGAACCCGCGCGGCTTCGACTTGAGCCTGTCCCCGTTGATCTCCCAGCCCGCTTTCTCCAGCTTCGCGAGGAGCTTGGCGAGCTCGGCGCCGCGCAGTTCGGTGTCGACGGCCTTGCGGAAGCGGGCGAGCTGATCGGACTCGAAGTGGAAGCAGCCGCCGCCGACGCGCAACCCGGCCGGGCCGACCTCGACGTAGTACGCGCCGCCGCCGCGGCCTTGCTCGATCACCGCGCCGCAATGGGTCTTGTACGGCGTCTTGTCCTTGGCGAACCGGACGTCGCGGTACGGGCGGAAGACCTTGCCCTCGCCGAAACCGTCGCCGAACTCCGGGACCAGCTCCGCGAGCAGCGCCTCCATCGGCGCCCGGACGTCGGCCTTGTAGGTGGCGAGGTTCGCGTCCCAGTAGGACTTGGAGTTGTCGGCCTCGAGACCGTCGTAGAAGTCGATGGCGTACTCGCCGAAACCCTCGAAACCCATGCGGTGACCGTAATCCTCACCACCGACATGTACATGAAGGCCCCCTTCCTGTACCTAGGCGCAAGGAAGGGGGCCTTCATGTACATGCAGAGGAGTTACTTGGCCAGAGCGGTGATCAGCTCGCCGTCGGCCGTGTCACCGGAGAGCTCCCAGAAGAAGGCGCCGCCGAGACCCTGGTTCTTGGCGTAGGTGACCTTCCCGCCGATGGTCGCCGGGGTGTCGTAGCTCCACCAGTCGCTGCCGCACTTGGCGTAGGCGGTGCCCGCGACGGTGCCCGTGGGCGGGCAAGTGGTCTTCAGGACCTTGTAGTCCTGGATGCCCGGCTCGGTGCCCGCCGCCGGACCGGTCGCGGTGCCGCCCGGGGCCTCCTGGGTGACGCCGGTCCAGCCGCGACCGTAGAAACCGATACCCAGCAGCAGCTTGTCCGCCGCGACACCCTTGCTCTTCAGCTTCTGGATCGCCCCGTCGGAGTGGAAACCGGCGGTCGGGATGCCCGCGTAGTCGTTCAGCGGCGAATGCGGGGCCGTCGGGCCCTGCGCGGCCCAGGCACCGAAGTAGTCGTAGGTCATGACGTTGTACCAGTCGAAGTACTGCGACGCGCCGCCGTAGTCCGCGGCGTCGATCTTGCCGCCGTCGGTGCCGTCCGCGGTGATCGCGGCGGTGACCAGCTTCGAGCCGAACTTCTCCCGCAAAGCCTGCGCGAGGTTCTTGATCGCGGCCGCGCCGCTGGTGTCACAGGAGAGGCCGCAGGCGTTCGGGTACTCCCAGTCGATGTCGATGCCGTCGAAGACCCCGGCCCAGCGCGGGTCGTTGACCAGGTTGTAGCAGGACTCGGCGAACTTGGCGGGGTTCTTCGCCGCCTCGCCGAAGCCGCCGGACCAGGTCCAGCCGCCGAAGGACCACAGCACCTTGAGGTTCGGGTGCTTGGCCTTGAGCTTCTTCAGCTGGTTGAAGTTCCCGCGCAGCGCGCCGTTGTCCCAGCTGTCGGCGACGCCGTCGACACTGCCGGCGGCGTCGTAGAACTTGCTGGTCGCCGCTTCGGCGTCACCGAGGGCGCAGCCACCGTTCGTCACGTTGCCGAACGAGTAGTTGATATGGGTCAGCTTGCTCGCCGAACCCGACGTCTCGATGTTCTTCACATGGTAGTTCCGCTGGTAGACGCCCCATTCGGCGAAGTAACCGAGAACCTTGCCGACCGAAGCGTCCTGCGCTTCGGGCTCGGCGGCCGCCTGCTGCGACGGTGCGGCGACGGCCAGCGCGCCCAGCGCGACGGCCGCGGCACCCACGATCGCGGTGAGCCTGCTCAAACGGGACATGCGTTCTCCCTTCGACGTCACCACCGGTGACGAAAGGACTGCGGCGTGACACGCACAAGCTAAGTGGACTAGACCACTCCGTCAATGGTTCAGACCAAGACTTTCGGATGGACATTTTCGAACATTCCTTGACGGAAATATGCCGCACGAGGCACATTTCCCGGATGATGCAGACTTTCGAGATCCTCGCCGAGCCGCGGCGGAGGACCATCCTCGACCTCCTCCGCGACGGCGAACGGTCGGTCAACGAGCTGGTCGAGGTCCTCGAACTGAGCCAACCGGCCGTATCGAAACACCTGCGTGTCCTACGCGAGGCGGGTCTGGTCACCGTCCGGGTCGCCGCTCAGCGCCGCTGCTACCGGCTCCGCCCGGAGCCGCTCGCGGAGGTCGACGCCTGGCTCGCGCCGTACCGCCGGTTCTGGGAGGGGCGGATCGACGCACTCGAACGGCACCTGGACGAGCCAGTTGGTGAATAGGTACCGGCTCAGGTCACCGGTTCGAACGTGATGCCGGTGTCGGCGGCGCGGCGCGTCCCCCAGTCGTAGAGCGCTTCGAGTGCGGGGCGTAACCGCTCGCCGTCCTCGGTGAGCCGGTACTCGACGTGCGGCACCCGACCTTCCAGGCTCTCGCGGAGCACAAGGCCGTCCGCCTCCAGTTCGCGCAGGTGCTGGGTCAGCATCTTCTCGCTGACGTCCGGCATCCGGCGCCGCAGTTCGCCGTACCGGTGCACCCCTTCCTTGAGATGCGACAGGATCACCGGCTTCCACTTGCCGCCGAGGACGTCGACGGCCAGTTCGACCGCGCAGCGGTACCGCTTCATCACCACTCCCGTTGGCACGCACCGAAAAGTAAGCGGTTGCCGCCGGATGGGCGGTGGTGTTGCCTTGCCTGACCGGGGGAATCACCGCGCTGGGAGGACATTACGTGACCGAGACGCCGACGTTGTACGAATGGGCGGGCGGGCTGGACGCCCTGCGGCGGCTGACCGCCGTCTTCTACGGGCACGTCCTGAAGGACCCGTTGCTGGAGCCGGTCTTCCGCGACATGGACCCCGGCCACCCCGAACACGTCGCGATCTGGCTCGCCGAGGTGTTCGGCGGCCCGGAGACCTACAGCCACGACCACGGCGGGCACCGGCACATGGTCGGGCGGCACCTCGGCAGGGCCATCACCGAAGAACAGCGCCGCCGCTGGGTGAACCTGCTCTTCGACGCCGCCGACGAGGCCGGGCTCCCGGCCGACCCCGAGTTCCGTTCCGCGTTCGCCGCGTACGTCGAATGGGGCAGCAGGCTCGCGGTGATGTTCTCCCAGCCCGGCCGCGAGGTCACCGTTCCCGAGCCGATGCCGAAGTGGGACTGGGGCAACCGGCCGCCCTGGCAGCCGCCGTCCGACTGACGGCGTCCATAGTGGAGCGGTCGTGAAAGGAGGCCGCCGTGATCCGGGTGGACGGCCGGACCCTGCGCTGCGCGGACGTCGTGACCGCCGCGGCCACCGAGGGACCGCTGGGCATTGACGTTTCGATCGCCGCGCTGCGCGGCGCCGAAAGCGCGTGGAAACTCGCCGAGGAGCTGAGCACGCGCCGGATCGTCTACGGCCGCACCACCGGCGTCGGCGCCAACAAGGAGGACCCGGTCGGCGAGGGCGAGTCGCCCGATCACGGCCTGCGGCTGCTGCGCAGTCACGCGGGCGGCAGCGGCGACGTCATGTCGCCCGGCCAGACCAGGGCGATGATGCTGATCCGGCTCAACCAGCTGCTGGCGGGCCGCGCCGGGCTCAGCCCCGAGCTGATCGGGGCGCTGGCCACCGCGGTGCGGACCGGGGCGCTGCCGCTGGTGCACCGGCTCGGCGCGATCGGCACCGGCGACCTCGCGCCGCTCGCCGAAACCGCGCTCGCCCTCACCGGGGAACGGCCCTGGCTCTCGGGCGAGGTGCCGCCGGTGCCGGTGCAGGCCGGTGACGCGCTCGCGTTCATGAGCAGCAACGCCGCGACGCTGGCCGAAGCGACTCTCGCTGCGATGCGGCTCGACACGCTGACGCGGGCGAGTCACGTCGTCGCGGCGCTGACCTACATCGCGCTCGACGGGAACCCGGAGGCGTACGCGACCCCGGTGCACGAGGCGCGTCCGCACGCCGGGCAGGTCGCCTGCGCGGCGGAGATGCGGCGGCTGCTCGGGATGGAGGGCACGCCCAAACCCGGCAGGCGGATCCAGGACCCGTTCGGGCTCCGCGCGTTCCCGCAGGTGCAGGGGCCCGCGCTGGACGCGATCCACTACCTGCGCGACGTGCTCGCGGTGGAGATCAATGCCAGCACCGAGAACCCGATGATCTCGACGGCGCACCAGGACGCCTACCACCACGCGCATTTCCACACCGCGTACGTCTCGACCGCGCTCGACCAGGTGCGCGCGACCGTCCACCAGGTCGCCGAGCTGTCGGTGGCGCGGCTGGGCGACCTGGTGGAACCGGAGTTCACCGGGCTGCGGCCGTTCCTCGCGGCCGGGCCGTCGGGCAGTTCGGGCGTGATGATCCTGGAGTACGTCGCCCACGACGCGCTCACCGAACTGCGGCAGGCCGCGCTCCCGGCGACGCTGGGCACCGCCGTCGTCTCACGCGGGATCGAGGACCACGCGAGCTTCTCCACGCAGGCCGCGCGGGCGGCGACCGCGGCGGGGGCGGCGTACCAGCAGGTGCTGGCGTGCGAGCTGGTCGCGGCCGTCCGGGCCCTGCGGATGCGGAAGGCCGAACTCGTCGCCCTGCCCGCGCGGGACGCCTACGAGACCGCCGCGGCCGTGCTCGACCCGAGCGTCGAGGACCGGCCGCTCACCGAGGACATCGCGCGCGCCGGGTCGCTCCTGGACACCCTCGCCCGCATTTAGTCCTCTGGATGCGGGCAACTACCGCGTCCAGAGGACGAAACGCGGGAAGGATGTCGAGAACGGCGACGCGGCTTCGTCCCTGGGCCGGAAGCACCCACAGCGAGGAGATCAGCATGAGCATCCAGCGGATGGACCACGTCGGCGTCATCGTCAGCGACCTCACGGCCGCCATCGCGTTCTTCGTCGACTTCGGTCTCGAACTGGAGGGCCGGATGACGATGGAGAACGAACTGGCGGACCGCATCACCGCGGTCGACAAGGCCAAGTCGGAGGTCGCGATGGTCCGCGTCCCCGGTGGTCAAGGATGCCTCGAACTCATCCAGTACCTCGCGCCCGAAGCTCACGCCGGCGACTCGCACGCTCCGGCCAACACCCTGGGCCTGCGCCACCTCGCCTTCCAGGTCGACGACGTCGAGGCCGTCCTCGACCGCGTGCGGCCGCACGGCGCCGAACTAGTCGGCGAGGTCGTGAACTTCGAGGACAGCTTCCGGCTCTGCTACCTCCGCGGCCCCGACGGGATCATCATCGAACTCGCCGAGAAGCTCGGCTGATCAGCAACAGCAACCCCGGCGGGCGAGGGACCGGAGCCGGGCGTCCGTCGCCGGGGCGGGCCGGTTCGCGGCGGTCTCGACGGCGTCGAGCATCCGGCGTCGCGCCGTCTTGTCGAGGACGCGGCCGCGGGTGATCACCAGGTCGATCTTCGCGACGTTGCGGATGTCGGCGGCCGGGTTCGCGTCCAGCAGCACGAGGTCCGCCTCCTTCCCCGCCGCGATCGTGCCCGACGTCGCTTCCCTGCCGAGGAACTTCGCCGCGTCGCCCGTGACGGTCTTCAGCGCGTGCACCGGCGAGAGCCCGGCCTCGACCAGGAAGGCGAGCTCCTCGTGCAGCCCGCTGCCGGGGAAGGTGTACGGGTTGAGGCAGTCGGTGCCGCCGACGATCCCGACACCCGCTTCGTGCGCGACCCCGACCAACCGCAGCGTCTCCTGGTAGTACCGCTCTTGCAGGACGATCTCCGCCGGCGTCTTCGGCGCGAACCGCTCGATGCCCACGACCCAGCTCTCCCGGATGTCGGCGGGCAGGTATTTCAGCCGCGCGTCCTTCTTGTGGGTCTCGGCGGGCTGTGTGACGACCCGGTTGATCGTGAGGGTCGGTGAATGCCAGGTGCCGTTACGCCGCAGCCTGCCGAAGTAGGCCCGCGCGGCGCCGGGGCTGTACGTGGTCACCGACTCGAACTCCAGTTGCCGCGCCAGGTTGAAGAAGGTTCGCGGTGCCGCGGGGTCGTAGGGCGTCGCCTTCAGCCGGGCGAGGATCTCGTCGCGCCGCGAGGAGCAATGGACCGAGACGCCGAAGAAGTGCTCGAAACTGTGCTGGCCGAGGTCGCTCGCCTCGAAGTGGGAAACCTTGTACGGCCAGTGCCCGGAGAACCGCAGCCCCCGGTCACGGGTCTCGTCCGCGACCGCGCGCAGCGCCTCGGGACCGAGGTACGAGTAGACCTTGACGAATTCGGCGCCCGCTTCCGCCTCCGCGCGGACGACGGCGCGCGCCTCTGCTTCGGTCGACACCTGGAGCGGCGGCGGGCTCAGGAGCGTGACCGGCCCGTCGACGATCCCGCTCCCCAGCACGATGCGCGGTCCGAGCAGTTCACCGCGCTCGATCTTGTCCCTGGTCACGCGGTTCTCCGCGTAGCCCCACATCTCGCGGGCGCCCGTGACACCGTGGGCCAGGTGCAGCGGCGGGACGATCTCTTCGAGGTCCGCGCCGTGGGTGTGCATGTCCCAGAGGCCCGGGATGAGGTACTTGCCGCGGCCGTCGATCACCCGCGCGCCCCCGGTTTCCGGGACCTGACCGGAGCCGCCGACCCAGGCGATCCTGTCGCCGACGAGCACGACCGACACGTCGCGCCGCGGCGCCGAACCCGTGCCGTCGATCAGCGTGACATGGGCGATGACGACGATCTCACCCGTGGCCGCGGCGGCCGTACCGGGCAGCAGCCCGGCGAGCGCCACCCCGGTCCCGCTCGCGGCCAGCCATCTCAGGAACTCGCGCCTGCTGGATCCCGCTCCCGCCATGAGAACCCCCACCCTTCCACCCAGATCCCCCGGGTGGCCGATTCAACTCGCCGCGAGGGCGGGGCCGCAAGGAAAGCGAAGGCCCCTTACCCGAGCTCAGCACAAAGTAAGGGGCCTTCTCCTGAAACGCGGCTCAGCCGAAGAAGACCTCGGCCTCTTCGTACCGCTCAGCCGGGACGGTCTTCAGTTCGGCGGTCGCTTCGGAGAGCTTGACGCGGACGATGTCCGTGCCCCGCAACGCCACCATCACGCCGAAGTCGCCGTCGGCCACGGCGTCCACCGCGTTGAGACCGAACCGGGTGGCGAGCACGCGGTCGTACGCGGTCGGGGTGCCGCCGCGCTGGACGTGCCCGAGCACGACCGCACGGGACTCCTTGCCGGTGCGGGCGGCGATCTCGTCGGCCAGCCAGGTGCCGATGCCACCGAGCCGGACGTGCCCGAAGGCGTCCTTCTCGCCGGTCAGCAGCCTCTCCTCGCCGCCCTCGGGCAGCGCGCCCTCGGCGACCACGATGATCGGCGCGTACTCCTTCTCGAAGCGGCGCTCGACCCACGAAACGACCTGGTCGACGTTGAAGTGCCGCTCCGGCACCAGGATCACGCTCGCGCCGCCGGCGAGGCCGGAGTGCAGCGCGATCCAGCCCGCGTGCCGTCCCATGACCTCGACGACCAGGGCACGGTGGTGCGACTCGGCCGTGGTGTGCAGCCTGTCGATCGCCTCGGTGGCGATCGAGACGGCCGTGTCGAAGCCGAAGGTGTAGTCGGTGGCCCCGAGGTCGTTGTCGATCGTCTTGGGCACCCCGACGACGCCGATGCCGTCGTCCGTGAGCCGCTTCGCGACACCGAGGGTGTCCTCGCCGCCGATCGCGATCAGCGCGTCGACCTGCTGCTCGGCGAGCACGGCCTTGATCTTGTCGACGCCGCCGTCGACCTTGTACGGGTTGGTCCGCGACGAACGCAGGATCGTGCCACCGCGGGTGAGGATGTCCTCGACGTCGTTCAGCCCGAGCGGGCGGCTGTCCCCGGTGAGGGGACCGTTCCAGCCGTTGCGGAACCCGACGATGTCCCAGCCGTGCACCTCGATGCCCTTGCGCACCACACCGCGGATCACCGCGTTGAGCCCCGGGCAGTCCCCACCGCCGGTCAGCACACCGACACGCATCAGAAGCCTCCGTCTTTGTGTTCCGTAGAGATGACAGTCACATGTCCCGACGCCAGCGTAGCGGCAGTTCTCTGGATCGGTGCAGGGCGGACCACCTCGGGAATCGGTACACGTGAGGCGATGTGCTAGCTTGGCGTCGTGCAGCGCTATTTCTGGTTTACGAAGCCGGCCCCGGGTGGGCACGGCGGCGTGAACCTGCGCTGACCAGACCACCCCGAGCCGGAATCACACCGGCTCGGCGAGTTCCCGCGGGTCGGTATCCCTTTCGAAAGGAACCAGACCCGCGATGTCTCCCTCCGCTGACACCCTGATCGCCCTCGACGGGCACCGCACGGCGGCCATCAACCCGCTGCTGTCGCCCGCGATGCTGCGGCACGAACATCCGATGACGGCGGAAACCGCCGATACCGTCCTAGCCGGGCGGGCCTCGGCCGTCGACATCCTCGACGGCCGGGACGACCGGCTCCTCGTCGTCGTCGGGCCCTGCTCGGTGCACGACGCGGACGCCGCGCTCGACTACGCCCGCCGCCTCGCCGCCAAGGCCGAAGAACACCGCCGCGACCTGCACATCGTCATGCGCGTCTACTTCGAGAAGCCGCGGACCACGCTCGGCTGGAAGGGCCTGATCAACGACCCCGGCCTCGATGGCACGTACGAGGTCAACCACGGCCTCCGGATGGCGCGCAAACTGCTGCTCGACATCTCCGCGCTCGGCCTCCCGGTCGGCTGCGAATTCCTCGACCCGATCACCCCGCAGTTCATCTCCGACACCGTGACCTGGGGTTCCATCGGCGCGCGGACCGCGGCGAGCCAGGTGCACCGGCAGCTGTGCAGCGCGCTGTCGATGCCGGTGGGGATCAAGAACTCGACCGAGGGCGACGTCCAGGTGGCCGTCGACGCCACCCGCGCGGCCGGCGCGAGCCACGTGTTCGCCGGCATCAACCCCGACGGGCTCGCCGCGCTGATCACCACCGCGGGGAACGAGGACTGCCACGTGATCCTGCGCGGCAGCTCCGCCGGTCCGAACTACGACCCCGCGACGGTGGCCGACACCCTGGCGCGGCTGGCGAAGTCGGGGCTGCCGGAGCGCGTGATCATCGACGCGAGCCACGGCAACAGCGCGAAGGACCACGTGCGCCAGGCTTCGGTCGTGCGGGAACTCGCCGGGCGGATCGGTGCCGGTGAGCGGGGCATCGCGGGGCTGATGCTGGAGAGCTTCCTGGTGGCGGGGCGCCAGGACCTGACGCTGGGCTCGGCGGCTTCGCTGACCTACGGGCAGTCGATCACGGACGCCTGCCTGGGGTGGGAGACGACGGCGGAACTGCTGGACACCCTCGCCGAGGCGGTCAACTCACGGCGGTGAGCCGTGGCGGGTGTCATGAACGCTGGGCCTGGTTTGCAAGTCTGTGAAGGACTCCTTGGGGGACCCAGGGTCCCTCAAGTTCCCCTCACTCGCCCGGACCAGCACCTCCAGCCTCAGCAACCCCACGGATCCCGGCGACAGCGCGTGAAGGCCCCTCCCCCAAGTACGTGAAGGACCCCTTCATTGCGCTAGGCGCAATGAAGGGGTCCTTCACGTACTTCCGCTTTTAGAGGACGAACCGTCGAGGAGGAGTCGCCTACCGGTGCCAATAGGACTCGATGATTCCCCACCGCTGGAAGTTGTGCCGCGCGTCCGCCAGCGCGTCGTGCTGGTCGTCCGGGGCCGCGGGAAGCTTCGGCTTGCCCGCGTCCTCCCAGCGTTGCCGCAGGTCACGCGTGAACCGCGGCAGCTGGCGCGGCAGCGCGGGCATCGGCCCCCACAGCTGCGCCAGCGCGACGTGGTCGTAGGCGGCGAACCAGGCCCACAGTTCGATCCCGCCGGGCGGCTTGCCGAAGAACTCGAGCAGATCCGTGCGGATCTTCTCGCGGCTGCGCCACGCCGGGTCGGCGGGCGACGGGAGTTTCGGGAGCACGTTGTCGCGCACCCAGGGACCGGCCTTACCGGGGTCGAAATCTGTCGAGACCGCGTAGAACTCGCGGCCTCTTTCGTCCACGACACCGATCGACACCAGATCGATGGTCACGCCGTCCTCAATGAATTCGGTGTCGTAGAAAAAGCGCACCGGAGAACCCTAGTGGTGCCTCAGCCGACCTTGGTGTCCGGGATACGGGCGACGTCCTGGGCGGACGGCTGCGCGGGCACCTTCGGGCGGATTCCCGCCTCTTCGGCGGCGAGCAGTTCCTTCGCCTTGGCGGCGTAGATGTCGACGTACTCCTGGCCCGAGAGCTCCATGAGCGCGTACATGATCTCGTCGGTGATGGACCGCTCGATGAAGCGGTCGCCGGCGAGGCCCTCGTAGCGCGAGAAGTCGAGCGGCTTGCCGAACCGGATCTCGAGGCGGCGCGGCCACCACATCTTCGAGCCGATCGGGTTCACCTTGTCGGTGCCGACCATGGCCACCGGGACCACCAGGCCGCCGGAGTCGAGCGCGATCCGCGCGACACCGGTCTTGCCCTTGTACAGGCGGCCGTCCGGGGAGCGGGTGCCCTCGGGGTAGATGCCGAGCAGATGCCCTTCGCGGACCAGGCGGGTCGCGGTGTCGAGCGCGGCCTGCGCCGCGTTGCCGCCGGAGCGGTCGATCGGGAACTGGCCGACGCCGGTGAAGAACCACTTCTTCAGCAGGCCCTTGAGGCCCTTCTCGGTGAAATACTCCGACTTGGCCGGGAAGGTCACCTTGCGCTTGACCCGCAGCGGCATGAAGAAGGAATCGGCCACCGCCAGGTGGTTGCCCGCGAGGATCACGCCGCCGTCGTCGGGGATGTTCTCCGCGCCGACCACCTTGGTAGGCCACAGCGCCTTGAGCAGTGGCCCGATAAACACGTGTTTCATGAGCCAGTACAGCACTGCGAAAACTCCTCCTAGCAGCTCAACCCCTGTGCCCGATGGTCAAGACTACGAATCGCGCACCCCCGGCACAACGAAGTCCACCCGGTTACCCGCACCCAGCGACGGATCTCACACCCGATCCGGCCGGATTCCGGCGACGGCCGGGGGCCCACAAGCCGCTCCGGTCGTGCGAACATAGTAGACCTACCCAGCTCTCACGGAAGGCGATCGCATGGCCGTCCTCGCCGGCGCGGAACCGTTCGCTCACACCGGTTCGACCGAAGCAGGTTTCCTGCTGTGCCACGGGTTCACCGGCACCCCCGCGAGTATGCGGCCGTGGGGCGACCATCTGGCCGAGGCCGGCTACACGGTGCGTTGCCCGTTGCTCCCCGGGCACGGGACCCGGTGGCAGGACATGAACCGGACAGGCTGGGAGGACTGGTACGGCACGGTCCGCGAAGAGCTGCTGGCGCTCCTGTCGACGTGCGACTCGGTGTTCGTCGCCGGGATGTCGATGGGCGGGACGCTGACGCTGCGGCTCGCCGAGGAGTTCGGTGACCGGATCGCCGGGATCGTGCTGGTGAACCCGTCGGTCCTGACACTGCGGTGGGACGCCAAGCTGCTGCCCGTGCTGTCGAAGGTCCTGCCCTCGGTGCCGGGCGTCGCCAACGACATCGCGAAGCCGGGCGTGACCGAGCTGGCCTACTCACGGACGCCCGTGCGCGCCGCGGCGAGCCTGGCGAAACTGTGGAAGCTCACCCGCGCGGATCTGGCCAAGGTGACCCAGCCCGTGCTGCTGCTCCACTCGGCCGTCGACCACATCGTGGAACCGGTCAACTCCCGGGTGATCCTCGACGGGATCGGCAGCGAAGACGTCACCGAGGTGGTGCTGGAGAACAGTTTCCACGTCGCCACGCAAGACCACGACGCAGGCCTGATCTTCACGCGTACGGTGGACTTCGCCCGGTCCGTGCGCCGGGCGGGACAGGTGGACGCCGGATGAGCAGAGGCAAGGACGGACCGGAGGACGTCGACGCGACGTTCGCCGAGATCGTGGCCGACCTCCGTGCGGAGGGCGTCGGGCTGTTCCCCGAAGAGGACCTGGAGAAACCCGCCGGGAAGTCCGTGGAAAAGGCCGAGAAAGCGGAGAAGCCGTCGGAGAAGACTTCCCGGCCCGAGACACCGGACGCCGAACCCGAACCGGGCTGGCGAGGCGGCGGCACCAGCTGGGACAAGACCCTCTTCGACGGCGACCCCGGATCCGAAGACGACGAGGGCCACTTCGTGCCGCCCGAGCCGCCTCCCCTGCCGCGGCCGCGCAAGGGCGCGTTCGTCGTCCTGCTCTTCTTCTTGCTCGGCCTGCTGCTCCTGATCGCGCCCACCCTGATCGGCATGGGCACCCGGCTCGGCACGCCGCTCGGCATCCTCGCCCTCGCGACCGCGATAGCCCTGCTCCTGCTGCGGGTGCGCCAGGGGCCGCCGCCCGGTGCGGATCCGCACAACGGCGCGCAGGTCTGAACTACCGGACAATCCCGAACATGAAGATCGACTTCACTCCCTCGCGCCGGTCGACGGTCGGCGCGGAATGGGAACTCGCCCTCGTCGACCGGCGGACCGGTGAACTCTCGTCCGTCGCGGAAGAGGTGCTCGACGCCGTCCGTCCCGACGGTGAGGAGGAGCACCCGAAGATCAAACAGGAGCTGCTGCTCAACACCATCGAGGTGATCAGCGGGATCTGCGACACGATCGCCGAGGTCAAGGCCGATCTCGACACTTCGCTCGACGCCGTGCACTCGGTCCTCGACCCGCTGGGCGTGGAGCTGTTCTCGGCCGGGTCGCATCCGTTCTCGACGTGGTACCAGCAGAAGGTCACCGACAAGGAGCGGTACGCCAAGCTCATCGACCGGACCCAGTGGTGGGGGCGGCAGATGCTGATCTACGGCGTCCACGTCCACGTCGGCCTCGACCACCGCGACAAGGCCCTGCCGATCCTGGACGCGCTGCTCAACTACGCGCCGCATCTGCAGGCGCTTTCGGCGTCTTCGCCGTACTGGGGCGCCGAGGACACCGGGTACGCGTCGAACCGCGCGCTGATGTTCCAGCAGCTGCCGACGGCCGGGCTGCCGTTCCAGTTCCGGAAATGGGAGGAGCTGGAGAGCTACGTCGACGACATGTTCACCACGGGCGTGATCGACCACTTCTCCGAGATCCGCTGGGACGTCCGGCCCGCCCCGCATTTCGGGACGATCGAGATGCGCGTCTGCGACGGGCTGCCGACGCTGGAGGAGGTCGGCGCGATCTCCGCGCTGACCCAGTGCCTGGTCGACGACTTCAGCGCCCGCCTCGACGACGGCGAGATCCTGCCGACGCTGCCGCCGTGGCACGTCCAGGAGAACAAGTGGCGGGCGGCGCGCTACGGCGTCGACGCGATCGTCATCCTCGACGCGGCGGGCAACGAGCGGCTCGTCACCGAAGACACCTACGACCTGCTGAACCGGCTCGAACCGGTGGCCCGGCGCCTGGACTGCGCCGACGAGCTGCGGTCGGTCGAGACGATCCTGCGCTACGGGCCCAGCTACCTGCGTCAACGCGCGG
Source organism: Amycolatopsis sp. NPDC102522 (assembly GCF_055584485.1). NCBI lineage: Bacteria > Bacillati > Actinomycetota > Actinomycetes > Pseudonocardiales > Pseudonocardiaceae > Amycolatopsis > Amycolatopsis sp. NPDC102522. Next base: position 186,620 of record NZ_JBVJLY010000007.1, read on the forward strand.
TGGCGAAGCAGTACAACGGCAGCCTTCGCGCCGTCGTCGCTTCGCTCATCGCGGAGATGCGGGAAGGGACGATCCCGCGCGCCTAGCCGAGGTGCCCGAGGAGGGTGCCCGGGCCGAAGGTCGAAGCGCCCAGGGCTTCGACACGGGACCGCAGTTCGCGATCGGCCGTCACCACGACGACGTGGTCGTCCGGTCCTTCGATACGGGCCTCGCGCGCCACCGCGACGATCTTGTCGTCGCCTTCACCCTCCGCCTCGACGACCTCGACGCCGGGCACACCCGCGACACCCCGCGCCTTGCCCTCGACGACCAGCACGACCTTCGGCCACCACGACCACTCCCCGCCACCGGGGAGCGCCGCATCGGCGAACCCGGTCCCGGCCAGGGTCGCGAGCTTGTCCCGCAACCGTTCCGCGGCGCCGCGCCGATCGCGCCACCAGCCGTCCGGCCGCGATCCGACGACGTTCGCGCCGTCGACCACCAGTACCAGCCTGCGATCCAAGTGTTCCCTCAATCCCGGCCAGGCCACCGCGAAGTCCCGGTGTAACCGGAAGTCCGCGACCTCGCCCGCGTCGACCCAGCGCAGTTCCGCGCTCTCCGCGCTCTTCACCCTGGCCGAAAGCGTGCCGATCGGCGCGGCCAGGATCGTGGTGTAGCGCCAGTTCCCGTGGTCGACGTGCGACGCCGACAGCGGGCGGACCCGCGCGGGCGGGATGTCGGCCTCCTCGTGCGCCTCACGGGTGGCGGCCTCCCGCGCGCTCTCCCCCGCCTCGACGGCGCCCCCGGGCAGCGCCCAGGTGCGTCCATGGTGGACCCACCAGGCCCGCCGCTGCAGGAGCACCCCGCGTGCGGGATCGGACAGCAGCAACCCGGCGGCGCCGTTCAGGCCCCAGTGAAGATGCCCGAAGTCGCACTTCACGAAGCCGTTGCCGTCTTGCCGGGTCACGGCTTCAGCCTGTCACACCGACCTCGGCGCCGGGAGCCTTCGCCGCGTCGACGGCGAGTGCCGCGGCGCCGACGATGGCGGTGTCGTCCCCGTGGTGCGCGGTGCGGATCCGGGCCAGCGGCCGGTGCCCGGCGCCGGTGATCTTGCCCGCGTAGTGCTCGCGCGCCTCGTCGAGGAACAGCGGGGCCGATTCGGACACCCCGCCGCCGATCACGATGATCTCGGGGTCGAAGACGTCGGCGACCAGCGCCAGCCCCTCGGCCAGCCACTTCGCCAGCTCGGTCATCGCGCGCTGGGCGATCGGGTCGCCGTCGCGGGCGGCACCTGCGACCCGGCGCCCGGTCACCGAACCGGGGTCGCCCCTGGTCTCGCGCGCCAGCACGGTCGAGCGGCCGGGATGCCGCGCGAGCAGCTCCACGGCCGTCGCGGCCAGCGCCGTCCCGCTGCAGTAGCGCTCCCAGCAGCCGTACTTCCCGCACGGGCAGGCCCGCCCGCCGGGGACGACGGTCAGGTGCCCGAGTTCCGGCGCGACGCCGTGCGCGCCCCGGTAGATCTTGCCGTCGAGCAGCAGGCCCGCGCCGATCCCGGTGCCGAGCGCGATCAGCGCGGCGACGTGGGCGCCTCGCGCGGCGCCGAACCGGAACTCGCCGACGGCGGCGGCGTTGGCGTCGTGTTCGAGGGTGACCGGGAGGCCGACGCGCTTTTCGATCCGTTCGGCGACCGGCGCGGCACGCCACGACAGATGCGGCGCGAACATGACCGTCCGCCGGTCCTTGGCGACGAACCCGGCGACGGCGAGGCCGACGCCGGAGACGTCGTGCCGGTTGCGGAGGTCTTCGATGACGCCGGCGATGGCGTCTTCGAGCGCGTCCTCTTCGCCAGGGGTACCGACCCTGGCGGTGTCCATCAGCGAGCCGTGCTCGTCCACCACGCCGGCGCGCACACTCGTGCCCCCGACGTCCACCCCTACCGTCAGCAACTCAGTTCTCCTGGTCCGGCTGCCAAGCGTCGCGCCTGGTCACCGTGATGTGCTGGACCCGCGAAGCTCCCACCGGCGCATCTTCCCGCGCGGGCTCCTTCCGCGCAGGCTGGAAGCCCGGCATGTGGACCCCGCCCTCGGGTTCCCAGCGATCGGCGAGCACCGCCCGCAGCAGCGCGACGAGCTGCGCGGCCTGCTCCATCAGGCGTGCCACGAACTCGGGCCGCTCCCCGCGGAAGACCTCGACGATCGCGCAGAGCGGGCACCAGCCGCCAATGGTGCCGTGTCCGGCACCGTCATGTCCGGAATCGTCGTGTTCGGCGTCGTGTCCAGTACAGCCGTGCCCGGCGGAGATCAGGCTCTCCAGCCACGGCGCGGCGTGCTCCACGACCAGTTCGACCAGCAGCCGGATCTCTTCGGCCAGTTTGAGGCCGTCCGCCGCCGTGTGTTCGCTGTTCTCGCTCACCCGGGTCCCCGGTTCCCGGCCAGGCTCACGACCAGGCCGTGCGCGTCGGATTCCGCACCGGTGATCCGGCACGGGCGCAACATCTCCGGCAGCGCGATCAGCCGCCGGAAACCGTCCACGGTGACGGCGAGATCATCGTCCACTCTGGCCAGGTCCACTTCGGAAGCACGGTGCAACGGCACCGCGATCCGCAGCCGGTAGCCCTCGTCCGATTCGGACACCTGCAAGAGCGGGGTGACACCTTTTTCGTTTCCCGCCAAGGGATCCAGCCCTTGGTACAACTCGTACGCGATTTCCTGCAACGCCTCGAGGCCCACCGGCTCGACGGCACGGTGCTCGACGGGCTTCACCTGTCCGGGCCCGAAGCCCGCGCCGGCGAGTTCGGTCATGACGGCGTTCTGCTGCGTGCGCCTGGTCCGCATCCACGAGGCCGCGGCGCCGCGCCAGAACCCGGGCGCGGGCATCAGCCGGTTGACGATCAGGCCGTCGACTCCGATTCCGCGCAGGGCCAGGGAACTGAGTGTGCGGCGGGCTTCCGCCACGACGACGCGTTCCGGGGTCAGCACGAGCCGCACGGTGGTGGTGGCCGGATCGGTCAGCAGCGTGCGCAGCGACTCCAGATGCGCGCCGAGCCGCCGTACCGCGGCCGCCGTCCGCCGGGCGCCCGGTTTGAAGACCCTCGAAAGGTAGCCCGAGACGGCTTCGGGCAAAGCCAGCAGGCGCAGGGTTTCCGCGGTCGGCCCGCAGTCGACGACGACCGTCTCCCAGGGACCGTGCTCGGCGAGGCGCTGGACCTCGGTGAGGGCGAGGAGTTCGTCGACGCCGGGCACCACGGTGAGTTCTTCGGCGTCGAGCGAGTCGAGGCCCGCTCCCGCGAGCGCCGTCTGCAGTTCCCGCCGGAGGTCGCGCCAGGTGCTGTCGACGAGGCCGCGGGTGTCGATCTGGGCGGCGTGCAGAAGAGTGTCTACTTCGGACGGTTCGGCGCCGAGCGCGCGGCCGAAGGCGTCACCGAGCGAATGCGCCGGGTCGGTCGAGACGACGAGCGTCTTCCTGCCCCGCCCGGCCAGTGCCGCGGCGGTCGCCGCGGCCAGCGTGGTCTTGCCGACACCCCCCTTGCCGGTGAACAGCAGGATCCGCATGCCTACCCTTCGACTCAGGATGCTTCAGCGCGCTTTTTGAGCTCCTTGAGCGCGGTGTCCATGACCATCTTCTCGGCCTTGCGGCGCAGCAGCCCGATCATCGGCAGCGCCAGCTCGACGGACAGCGTATACGTCACCTTGGTGCGGCCGGCGGCCAGCGCTTCGAGGGCGTAACGGCCGTTCTGGGCCTTCTGCATCTGCCCCTTGACCAGGTGCCAGCTGACCCCTTGGCCATCGGCGTCCCAGTCGTATTCGAGGGTGTAGACGTCCTTGATCGGTCCGGCGTCGAGGGTGAGTTTCACCTGCTTGGCGCGGCCGTCACCGTCCTCGCCGAGTACCTCGGTCTCCCGGACGGCCTTGGCCCATTCCGGGTACGCGGGAAAGTCGGCGATGACGGCCATGACCCGCTCGGGCTCGGCGTCGACCTCGATGGATTGCGTGGACTGCTCGGCCATGCCCCGAACTCTAGCCGGGCCCGGGTGTCACCAGCGAAGCACGTACGGCTGTGCCGTCTCTTTGAAGTGACCGACGTTACGGCATTCGGTCCTGCCGAGCCTCGTCCGCGCGGACAGGGGCTGGTGGACGTGACCGAAGACCGACCAGCGCGGCCGCTGCTCGCGGATGAGGTCCACCAGCGCCGCCGACCCGATCTCGGACCGCCGCGCGATCACGTCGTAGGTCAGTTCCGGGATGGCGGGCGGGACGTGGGTGCACAGGACGTCGACGTTCTCCAGCGCGCCGACCGCGGTGTCGTACTCCTCGCGGGTGCGCAGGTACGGCCGCCAGAAGCCGTTGCGGCGCGGGACCACGTTCGGCGGGAGCAGGGCGCCGCCGATGAACCCGAAGCGCAGCCCGCCGAACTCGGCCACTTCGCCGTCGAGGACCTGGATGCCGTCGCCGGCGAACTCGGGCCACAGCGAGGGGTCGTCGACGTTGCCGGGGGTCGCGAACGTCGGCGCGGTGAGGGCACCGAACAGGACGGAGTACTGGTCCTGGATCGCCTCGCCGACGGCGGCGGCCGGATCGGCCAAAGTGGCCCACAACGATCGCGAGAAGGCAACGGTCTCATCACGAGTGCCCTCACGCCGCAGCCGCGCGAACTCGCCGACCTTCTCGGCGCCGAAGAGCGCGCCCATGATGCCTTTGTCGTGCTCGCGATAGTCGACGAAGTCCAGCAGGTCGCCCAGCACGATCAACGCGTCGGCGCCGTCGCCCGCGCGTTTGAGCGCGTCGGCGTTGCCGTGCACGTCCGACACCACGTGAACCCGCATGCTCTCCCCTGTGTTCCCCCCGCGCCTAGTCGGCGCGTGGCCCTACCCCGGGCTCGCGCCCGTCCTCCAGCACCTCTTTGAGCCCGAGCGCGATCGCCTTGGCGGCACGGGCCCTGCGGTCGAACTCCCGCCGCAGGTCCCGGGGTTCCAGCGCGCGCGGCTCCCCGTCCGGACCGGCGGGAGTGGCGCGCAGGAAGTAGTGCAGCAAGGTGCCGTCGAGCACCGGCTCGAGCCAGACCTCCATGGTACCGATCAAGGCACCGCGCACCGTCCAGCGCAATCCTTCGTCCCCGCGGTCGGTGTAGACCTCGAGAACGAGGTCGGGCCAGTAACGTGACCAAGATCGCGGATCGGCGAAGGCGGCGGCCACGGTGGCGGGCGGGACCACGAGGAAGGTCTCGTCAACGATGTCGAGAGCTGGCGGCGCCTGGTTCACAAGCGGCAGAATGTCATGCCCTCGGTATGGCCGATTCGCCAGCATGGTCTTAAGGTGCACGGCACGCTAAGTTGACTGGCGGGTAACACCGGACACACCACTTTGCACGCGAACACGGAGGTTCCTCGTGCGCGAATACAGCGCCCCCGCCGCCAATACGGTGACCGACGACGAGAACCTCGCGGACGTCGTCTGGGCGAACGCCGAGCGGTTCTCCGATGTCGTGAGTTTCCGCCGCCAGGTCGACGGTACCTGGTTGGACATCACCGCCAAGGATTTCGCCGCCCAGGTTCTGGCCGTGGCCAAGGGAATGGCCCAGGCGGGCATCGCACCCGGCGACCGGATCGGGCTCATGTCCAAGACCCGCTACGAATGGACCCTGATCGATTTCGCGATCTGGGCCGCCGGCGCGGTCACCGTCCCGATCTACGACACCTCCTCGGCCGAGCAGGTCCACTGGATCCTTTCGGACTCGGCGGCGAAGGGTGTGTTCGTCGAGACCGACGAGCACCTCGCGACGCTGGAATCGGTCAAGGGCCGTCTCGACACGCTCGAGCACACCTGGCAGATCGAGGCCGCGGACAAGCCCGCTGTCGACCACCTCACCGCGCAGGGCGCCGAGCTGAGCGACGACGACCTGCACGAGCGCCGCCGCACGGTGAAGGCGGGCGACCTCGCCACGATCGTGTACACCTCGGGCACCACCGGCCGCCCCAAGGGCGTCGAGCTGACCCACCGGAACCTCCTCTCCGAGATCCGCGCCGACATCGCCGCGTTCCCGCAGCTGATGGAGCAGGGCAACTCACTGCTGGTGTTCCTGCCGCTCGCGCACGTCCTCGCCCGCGCCATCGCGGTGACCGCGCTCAGCGCGCGGGTGACCCTCGGGCACACCTCGGACGTCAAGAACCTCGTCGCCGACCTCGGCACGTTCCGGCCGACGTTCGTCGTCGCCGTGCCGCGAGTGTTCGAGAAGGTCTACAACAGCGCGAAGCAGAAGGCGCACGGCGACGGCAAGGGCAAGATCTTCGACGCCGCCGAAGCCACCGCCGTCGCCTACAGCCAGGCCCAGGACACCGGCGGCGCCGGGCTGGGCCTCAAGGTCAAGCACGCGCTGTTCGACAAGCTCGTCTTCAGCAAGCTGCGCGCGGCCCTCGGCGGCCGGTGTGTCGCCGCGGTGTCCGGCGGTGCCCCGCTCGGCGTTCGGCTCGCGCACTTCTTCCGCGGCATCGGCGTCCCGGTGTTCGAGGGCTACGGCCTGACCGAGACGTCCGCGGCGGCCTGCGTCGGCACCCAGGACGGGTTCCGCGTCGGCACCGTGGGACGGCCTGTCGCCGGCACGTCGGTCCGGATCGCCGACGACGGCGAGATCCTGCTGAAGGGCGACGTCGTGTTCAGCGGCTACTTCAACAACGCCGAGGCGACCGCCGAAGCGCTAGAGGACGGCTGGTTCCACACCGGCGACCTCGGCGAACTGGACAGCGACGGGTTCCTCAAGATCACCGGGCGCAAGAAGGAGATCATCGTCACCGCCGGCGGCAAGAACGTCGCCCCGTCCGGGCTCGAAGACTCCATCAAGGCCAGCCCGCTGGTCAGCCAGGCGATGGTCGTCGGCGACCAGCGGCCGTTCATCGGCGCGCTGATCACCATCGACGAGGAGTACTTCCCGTCGTGGAAGTCGCAGCACGGCAAGCCTTCCGACGCCACGGTGTCGGACCTGGCCGGTGACGCCGAACTGCGCGCCGAGGTCCAGCAGGCCGTCGATCAGGCCAACAGCGCGGTGTCGCAGGCCGAGGCGATCAAGAAGTTCACGATCCTCTCGAAGGACTTCACCGAGGCAGGCGGGGAGATCACGCCGAGCCTGAAGCTGAAGCGCAACATCGTGAACAAGAACTACGCGAACGACATCGAAGCTCTTTACAAGAAGTAGCTCTTTGCGCGTGACCGGCGGGACGGCACACGTGCCTCGTGAGTGGCAAGTGCCGTTAGAGCGACACTTGCCACTCACGACCACCCCAGCCCAGCGCAGACCGCCGGAGCCGGACGTTGCGAAAGTGGCTTTCGCAACGCACCTACCCCGGCCCAGCGAACGTCCACAGTAGACAGAAGTACCGTGAAGGCCTCCTTCGCTACCTTCAGAGTAGAGAAGGAGGCCTTCACGGACTTGCGACCCGCGTCCTTCAGCCGATCTTGGCGTCCCACTCGATATGGTGCTGGTACAGCCAGTTCCGGTCCCTGTCCGACGTCGTCCCCGACGAAACCGCGGCGCTGCTCTCCACCAGTTTCTCGACCCGCGCCCGCCGCAGCCGTTCGTAGGCCGCGAAAGCCGTTGGCGCGTCGGGAAGATCCCGCAGGCACTGCGCCAGGACGACACTGTCTTCCAGCGCCATCGACGCTCCCTGCCCCGCGGCGGGGGACGCGGCGTGTGCCGCGTCGCCGACGAGCACCATCGACGAGTTGGACCACACCGGCGTCGAAGGCACGTCGTAGGAGTGACCGCCGAACACGTCGTCCCCCGTCGACTGGATGATTTCCGCGGCGGGCAACGGTTCCCCGTCGAAGGCGACGAAAGCCGCCGTGCGCCATTCCGCCGGAGTCAGGCCGGTTCGCGCCCCTTCGGCCGTCGGAAGCCGTGCGAACCAGTACGTCGAGCCGTCGGGGGCGCTCGTGTAGCCGAAGAAGGCGTGCAGGCTCTGGACCATCCGATAGAGCGACGGCGCCTGCGGGACACTCGTGTCGGTCGTGTAGCCGTAGACGACGTCGAGGCCCGTCGAGCGCGGAGGCGGGCACGACGGGTCGATGACGGTGCGGACGACCGACCGCAGGCCGTCGGCCCCGATCAGGATGTCGCCCTCGGCTACAGAACCGTCCTCGAAGCGAGCGACACCCGGCGAGGCGGAGTCCAGCCGCTTCCCGCGCTCGAAGGTGATCCCTCGCGAGATCGCTTCCTCTTGCAACGCACGGTAAAGCGCCGCGCGCGTCAAGGTGCGCGGTCCGGCCAGCCCCGCCAGGTCGAACGACCGCCGCTCGACGGTCTTCCCGTCCGGCGTGACGAGTTCGAGGCCGACGGCGGCGAAGGAGTTCTCGACCACCGGCCCCTCGGCGCCGATCGCGCGCAGGGCGTCCATGCCGTTGTGCATGATCGTCAAGAACGCGCCCGCGTCCTCGCCGCCGGACGAGTGCGCCTCGTGGACGCTCGCTTCGATCCCGGCCCGCAGCAACGCCATCGCGGTCACCGTGCCCGAGATGCCGCCGCCGATGATCACTGCCTTCACCGCGAAACCCCCTGTCGTGTCGCCGACACCCGACGGTACCGGGGAAACGGCGACACGACAGAGGGGAATCACGCGCCGCCGCTGGCGACGATGTCGCCGTTGACCCCCTTCGGGAAGAACCCGCCCGCCTTCACCGGGCCCGGGTTCAGGTAGACGACGTTGAGCACCCTGTCGGCGCCGCGGCCGAAGCAGATGCCGTTGTTGTCGGTCGGCACGATGTTGGCCTGGTTGCCGAGCACGATGCCCTGGTCGTCGTCGCCGGGACCGTCGAGCGTGTCGCGGGCGTTGGAGATCTTGGCCGCCGCGTCGCCGAGGTCCCGGTCGAACAGCGACGTCCGGATGATGGCGGCGTGGTAGGCCTCGGCGGCCAGGATGCCGGCGGCCGCGTCCAGGAACGTCTTGTTGGTGATGAGCGGGGCGGCGCCCTTGTACGCGGTCACGCCGACGTCCTCGAACAGGAAGGCCGCGAGCAGGAAGTTCTTCTCGTGGGCGAACGGGTCGAACTGCTGGTACTCGCTGATCAGCCCGGCCGCCTTCGCGGCGGCGGTGAAGCTGTCCTTGAGGTCGATTTCGGGCCGCGACACCGCGGCCTCGCCCAGCGCGCCGCGCAGGAACTTGACGTGCGCGACCTCGTCGCCCGCGATCTCCTTCGCGAACTGGTTCAGCGCCTTGTCGTGGAACATCACCTTCTTGCCGCCCTTCACCCCGCCCTGGGTGCCGACGCCGCCGGTGAGGTCGTCCGGCAGTCCGTGGCCGTAGACGGCGAAGGAGTAGAACTCGGCTTCGAGATACTCCAGGTTGAGCGCGAAATTGAGCACGGCGGCGTCACTGGGGGCGCCCTCGGCGGCTGCGGCCTCACCCGTCGCGGAAGCGGACGAGGTGGCCTGCACCCCGAGGTAGGTCGCGCCGACGACGCCGAGGCCCGCCGCGCCGGCGGCCTTCAGGAACCGGCGGCGATCCGTGCGGTTCTCGGCGCTGCGCGAGATCAGGGTACGAACGAAGGGCTTTCCGAACACGAGTGGTTCCTCTCGTCTTTGCGGTGCACACCCACCCACTCGGACGTTCGGAACCACCCGTGACCCGGATTGGAAAAGATCTCGAACTTATTTCTTCGTCGCCGCGGCAAGACGAACGCAGACGACGAGGCCGCGGATGGCCTCTTCGACTTCGGCCAGCTCAGGGAACGTCGGGGCGATGCGGATGACGGCGTCGGAGGGGTCGTCGCCGTACGGGTGCGTCGCGCCGGCCGGGGTCAGGGCGATGCCCGCCTCCTTGGCCAGCCGCACGACCTCCTTGGCGGTCCCGGACGGCACGGTCAGCGAGATGAAGTACCCGCCGGTCGGCTTGGTCCAGGACGCGAGGCCCGATTCGCCCAGTTCCTTGGTCAGGATCTCGTCGACGACCGCGAACTTCGGCCCGATGAGCTCGGCGTGCTTGCGCATGTGCGCGCGGACGCCGTCCTCGTCGCGCAGGAACTGCGCGTGGCGGAGCTGGTTGACCTTGTCCGGGCCGATGGTCCGCTTGCCGATGAGGCCGGTCCACCAGGCCAGGTTGGCCTCGGAAGCGCCGAAGAAGCCGACGCCGCCACCGGCGTAGGTCACCTTCGAGGTGGAGCCGAAGACGAACGCGCGGTCGGCGTTGCCGTGCTCGGCGCAGAGCGCCAGCAGGTCGGCCAGCGGCGCCTCGGCGTCGGTGAGGTGGTGCACGGCGTAGGCGTTGTCCCAGAAGATCCGGAAGTCCGGAGCGGCCGTGGTCATCGTGGCCAGGCGGCGCACGGTGTCGTCGCTGTAGGTGACGCCGGTCGGGTTGCTGTACTTCGGCACGCACCAGATGCCCTTGACCGCGGCGTCCTCGGCGACGAGACGCTCGACGACAGCCATGTCCGGGCCGGTCTCGGTGAGCGGCACCTGGACCAGCTCGATACCGAAACGCTCGGCCAGCGCGAAGTGGCGGTCGTAGCCGGGCACCGGGCACAGGAACTTGACGCTCGGCTCGTCGGCCCAGCGGCGTTCGGCTCCGGGCAGCTTGCTGAGGAAGGCCTGCACGATCGAGTCGTGCATGAGCTCCAGGCTGGAGTTGCCCGCGGCCAGCAGCTGCTCGGCCGGGACCTGCAGAGGCCCGGCGAAGATGCGGCGAAGCTCGGGCAGGCCCTTGAGGCCGCCGTAGTTGCGGACGTCCGTGCCGTCTTCGGCCTTGCGCACGTCTCCGGGGAGCCCGAGCAGTCCGTCGGCGAGGTCCAGCTGGCGGGGGGACGGCTTGCCGCGGGTGATGTCCAGGGAGAGGCCACGGTCGACGAGGGCCGCGTAGTCGCGGCGAGCGCTCTCGACATCGACAGGTGCAGTGGTCATGCCTAACGCTAAACCCGGCGGCCGATCGGCGTGAGACGAGGGTGGCCCTAGGCCCGCGCGCGCGAGATCGGATAACGGTTCCGACGCGTTTTTCACCATTCGTAACGAGGCCAAATCCCCTATTGGGAAGGCCGCCGTTCCCGCATTCTCGATAGCACGAGGAAAAGGGGAGAAAATGGGAGCGAAGAACTGGGCGGCGATCACGCTGATGGCGGCGGGCACCTTGGCGGCGTGCGCGGTACCCAATCAGGGAACGGCGACTCCGGCCGTCGCGGTGGCCGCTCCGCCGAACACGATCGTGATCCAGCCACCGGCCGCCGCGGCCCCGCCGCAGACGGTTTATGTCGCACCGCCGACGACGCAGACGGTCTATCCCGCCCCCGCGGTCCCGGTGGCGCAAACGGTGATCGCCTACTACGACGCGCTCAACCGGCGTGATTTCCTCACCGCGTGGAATCTCGGCGGTCAGCGGCTGGCGAAAGGCGGCACTTATGCCTCCTACGTCAAGGGATTCGCGACGACGTCGTGGGACACGCTCATCGTGACGGATGTCCGGGGGAACACGGTGTACGTCGACCTTTCGGCCCGTCAGAACAATGGTTCGATGCGGAATTTCGCCGGTTCCTACACCGTTTCCGGTGGCGCGATCACCGGGGCGAACATGAAGCGTCTCTCGTGATCAAAGGGCGGTCAGCTGCGAGATCTTCCACCGTCCGTCGACTCGCTGGGCTGTGACCGAAAGCTGGGAAACTGTCGACTGCGGGGCCCCTCCCCCGGCGGCGATCGTCTGCTGGTCGAGGAACAACAGCACTTCGGCCTGGTCTCCGCGCAAGGACCGGACGCCGAGTGAACGGACCGTCGTCGTACGCACCAACTTCTGTTCTTCGGCCCGTTTCCGCGCCGACGCGAACTGGTCGCGGTACTGCCCTGTCGCCTCGCCGGTCAGCACGTCGGCCGCGGCGCGCTCGGTCCGCGCGAGGTTGCTGTAGTCGTAGGAGAAGACGGCCTTCACCCCGGCGCCGACCTGGTCCGAGACCTCGGCCGTGGCGGCCTGGTCCACCAGCGCCGCGTTGCCGTCCGAGCCCAGCGAGGACGCCTGGAGGCCGAACCACACCGCGCAACCGGTGGCCAGCGCGATGATCGCGATCAGGAGCCGCGGGAGGCGCCCGGTCACGAGCCCGCCGCCTGCACCGCGCTGACCTTCCAGCCGTCCTCGACGCGCTGGTAGTCGACGATCAGCCTGCTGACCTTGGGCGCGGCCGATCCGCCGCCGGTGCTGACCCGCACGTCCAGCACGGCCAGCAGCCTCGCCGTCCCGGCGGCCGCGTCGAGTTCGGTGACGGCGGCCTGTTTGAGCTTGGCCGTGGCGACGGTCTTGCCCGTGTTCGCGCGGTCGATCTGGATCTGCCGGTCCCCGGCGAGGTCCTTGCCGAGCCGTCCCGTGGTGACGCCGAGCCAGCGGTCGACGTCCTGGGCCCCGCTGCGGTAGTCGATCGTGTTGAGCACTTCGAGCTGGCCGGACGCGGCGGTGAGGACGGCTTCGCGTTCGCGGCCGCGGGCCAGGCCGTCGTCCCGGGCGGCGCTCCACCAGGACCAGCCGAACCAGGCGGCCGCGAGGACCGCCAGCGCGGCGACGACGGTCAGGGCACGGGTGAGCACTACTTGCCGCCCAGCAACGCGCCCAGGCCACCCGGCGCGGATCCGGTGAGCAGGTTCAGCACACCCGGCAGCTGGGCGGATTCGGCCGCTTGAGGAGTCTGCTTCGGCCGCTCCGGGACCGCTGGCGGCTTCCCGGCGTACGGGGCGTTCTGCGAACCTCGCACGCCGGTGGGGCTTCCCGGCGGCTCGGCGCAGTAGGCCTGCGTGTTCACCGGTGCTTCGGTGGTGTCGTTGGCGGGACGCTGCTTCGTGCCCTCGTAGCCCTTCGTGCACGAGACCGGGTCGAAGAAGTTGAACACGACGCCGAGGTGGCCCGTGCCGTCCGGCGACGTCGACCGCGAGAACGCCGAGATGATCGGATACGCGACCAGGAGTTCCTCGATCGCGTCGGTGCGGGCGGAGGTGATCTGGGCGGTGGTGAGCGCGTTCGCGAACAGGACCCCGAGGTCGGTTCCCGAAACCGCGAGCACGTCGCTGATCTGGCGGCTCAGCTTGGGCGCCTCGTCGATCACGCGCCGCAGATCCGGGTCGGACGTCTTCAGCTGCGCGGCGATCGTCTTGAGCCCGCTGGAGAACTGGGTGATGTTGTCCGCCTGCCGCCGCTGCGTGTCCAGCACCGTCCGCGAGTTCGCCAGCAGGCCCTGGGTGTCGGGCAGGTATTGGGTCGCGGTCGCGGTGAGCGAACCGGTGCTGTCCAGCAGCTGCCGCAAGTCCGGGCCGGCGTTGGCGAAAGCCTCGTAGGTCTCGTCGACGACGGTCTTCAGCGACTCCGGTTTCACACTCGACACCAGTTTGTCCAAATTGGACAGCACGGTGTCCGGCCCGAGCGGGATCGAGGTCTTGTCCCGTTTGATGACCGAGCCAGCGGCCAGGTACGGCCCGTTTTCGTGCATGGGCAGCAGATCGACGTACTGCTCCCCCACCGCCGACCGGTTCGCGACCGCGGCCTTGGTGTCCGCGGGGATCTTCGGCGCCCCGGAATCGATGTCGAGGCCGAGGTCGACGCCGTGCTCGGTGAGCGTCATCGACGAGACCTTGCCGACCGCGACGCCGCGGTAGGAGACCTCGGCGTTGACGAAGATCCCGCCGGAGTCCACGAGCTGCGCGGTGACGAGGTACCCGCGGGTGCCGAACAGCCTGTCCAGCCCGGCGTACTTACCGCCCGCGTAGACGACCGAAACCACCGCGATGACGAGGAACACCGCCATCTGGATCTTGGTCTTGCGCGTGATCACCGGCCACCTCCGAGGATCGGCCCGAGGATCCCGCCGAGCACACCGCCCAGGACGTCCCCTTGCGGTGCCTGAGGTACCTGTGGCGCCTGCGGGAGATCGCCGGTGGGCAGCGGCAGCACCGGCGGCGCGGCGCCGTTGTTGAACGGGATCGCGCCGGGCGCGCCGGTGCCCCGGGTCCCCGGCAGCTGAATGATCGGCTGCGACGAGTTGTTCATGTTCTCCAGGAAGGTGTCCAGGTTCAGGTCGATCTTGGCCTCGACGTTCGCGTAGTCGCCCTTGATCACGTTGCCCGCGTAGTCCGGGAACGGGTATGTGAGCAGGATCCGCAGCGCCGTCGGCAGGTCCTGGCCCGCCTCGGTCAGCTTCTTCAGCGTCGGCTGCAACGCGCGAAGGTTCGCCACCAGCGAGTCCTTGCTGGCGTTGATCGTTTCGGTCGCGACACCGGACAGCGTGTTCAGCGACTGGAGCATGCCGACGAGCTGGTCCCGTTGCTCGGTCACGACCTTGAGCCCCGGCGAGAGGTTGTCGAGCGCGTTTGTGAGGTTCTGCGTCTGGCCGACCAGGGTTTTGGACAATTTGTCGATACCGTCGATGGCGCGCAGGATCTCGCCCTTGTGCCCGTCGAGTTCGGTGGCCAGCTTGTCCACTTGGGACAGCAGCCCGCGGACCTCGGCCTCGTTGCCGGTGAGCGCTTCGTTCAGTTCGTGGCTGATCTTCTGGATCTGCTCGACCCCGCCGCCGTTGAGCAGCAGGGAAAGCGCGCCGAGGACCTCTTCGACCTCGGGGTTGCGGTTCGTGCGGTCCAGCGGGATCTTCGCGCCCTCGGCGAGCGTTCCCTCGGGCTTTTCGGGGGCGTGCAGGTCGACGAACTTCTCCCCGAGCAGGCTCGACTGCCGCAGTTCGGCCCGCGCGTTGGCGGGCAGCGCGATGTCGCCGTTGACGATCATGTTCACCCACGCCGACCGGGTGTCCGGTGCGAGGTCGATCTTCTCGACCCGGCCGACCGAGACGTCGTTGACCTTCACGGTCGCCTGCGGCACGAGATCGAGGACGTCGGAGAACTGCGCGGACAGGCGGTACGGATGGTCGCCGAGGTCCGCGCCGCCGGGCAAGGGAGTGTTGTACAGGCCCGAGAAACCGCCGTCACTGCAGCCGGCCAGCACCAGGACGCCCGCCATCACCCCCGCGATCCTCTGCCGTTGCCGCCTCATTTCGGGAGCCCCTTGGCCATGACGTCGATCAGCGGGAGCGGCAACGGCGGCAGTTCGCCGCTCTGCAGCGAAGCCAGCACCTGCGGGATCGACGGGAGTTTCAGCGTGCCGTCGAGGACCGGCGCGAGCTGCTTGCAGATGGTGCCCAGCGCGTCCGGGATCGGTTTCGGCGTGCTCGCGCTGATCAGGCGGCACACGGTCAGGATCGGCGGATGCGTGAGCTCGTTCAGGTTGTCCCGCACCGCGATCGTGCCGGACGCCGCGTCGTAGGAGTTGATGAAGTTCGTCGCCCCGGTCGGTGCGATGTCGATCACCTCGGCGAGCGAAGCCCGCTGATCCACGAGCACCTTCGTCAGCCCGGCCAGCTTGTCCACATTGGACGAAAGCAGGTCCTTGTTCTCCGCGACGAACTTCTCGACGTCGCCCATCGCCGTCGCCAGGGAGTTCAGCGCGGCGCCGACGTCGGCCGAGTCCGCGGCGAGGAACCCGCTCACGTCCGCGGCCCGGCGGTAGAACTCGTTGAGCTGCTTGTCGCTGTCGGCCAGCGCGCCGGTGAAGGAGTTCAGGTTCTGGATCGTGCTGAACAGGTCACCCTTGGAGCTGTCCAGGGTCTTGGCCAGTTCGGACAGCCTCGTCACCGTGGTGTTGAGGTTCTTCCCGTTGCCGTCGAGGTTCGCCGCCGCGGTGTCGAGCACGTCGGACAGCGCGCCGTTCTTGTTGGCACCGTTGGGTCCCAGGCTGGTCGAGAGCTTGTCGAGGCTCGTGTAGAGATCGTCGAGTTCGGCCGGTGTGGCGGTCTTCTCCTTGGCGATCACCGTGTCCGCGGCCATTTCGGGGCCGCTCTCGTAGGCCGGGGTCAGCTGCACGTACCGGTCGCTCACCAGGCTCGGCGCGACGACGACGGCCCCCGCGTCGGCCGGGATCGGGGTGTCTTCGTCGACCCGCATGTCGACCCGGACAGCCTCGCCCTGCGGCGTGACCCCGGTGATCTCGCCGACCTTCACGCCGAGCACCCGGACCGACGAACCCGCGTAGAGCCCGACGGTCTTGCCGAAGTAGGCGCTGATCCGCGTCCCGCCGGGATCCTTGAACACCAGCCACAGCCCGGCCGTCACGATCAGGACGAGGACACAGGCGAACGCGACCCAGGTGTAGAGCGTGCGTCCGGTGCGCGTGTGGATGGTCATCGCCCGCCCACCCCCTGGTTCGGCGCCGCGATCGGCGGGGTGCAGCCCTCCGGGTTGACCTGGAACGCGCCCGCGATGATCGTCGGCGGCAGCAGCCCGCACAGGTAGCCCTCGAACCAGCGTCCGTTCCCGGTCGCGTTGGCGCCGACGCGGGCGAACGGCGCCATCAGCGCGAGGCTGCGGTTGAGGTTGTCCTGGTTGCGCTGCAGGATGTCGGTGACCTTGCCGAGTTTCTCCAGCGTCGGCTTCATCTGCTGCCGGTTGTCGGCGACGAGCCCGGACAGCTGCGCGGAGACCTGTTGCGTGCCCTTGAGCAACGTGCTGATCGCGTCCTTCCGGTTCTGCAGTTCGGCGAGCAGGAGATTGCCGTCGTCGAGGATCCGCTTCAGCTGGGCGTTGCGATCGGACAGCGTCTTGGACACCTTGCTCGTGTTGGACAGCAACGTCTTCAGGTCACCGTCACGGGAAGACACCGTCTTGGACAAGGAAGAAAGGCCACCCAGCGCGTCCTTCAGGTACTGGGGGCTGTCCTTGAGCGCGTCGGAGAGGACGGTGAAACTCGTCGCCAGCTGCGCGGTGTCGATGTCGCCGACCGTGCCCGAAAGCTGCTGGAACGCGTCCTGCAGTTCGAACGGCGTCCGCGTGCGGTCGAGCCCGATGGTGGCGTTCGGATCCTGGCTCGCCTTGCCTTTCGGGGTCAGCGCGAGGAACTTCTCGCCGAGCAGCGTCTTGATCTCGATCGACGCGGCGGTGGCATCGCCGACCCGCACATCTTTGACCCGGAACTTCACCAGCACCTTCTTGCCCGCCAGCTCGACCGAACTGACCTGCCCGACCTTGACCCCGGCGACCTGGACCTCGTTGTCCGGCGCGAGCCCGGCCGACTCACCGAAGTACGCGGAGTACGTCGTCCCGCTGCCGAAGAGCGGGATCCGGTCGGAGAAGTACGTGGTCGCCGTGATCAGCACGATCAGGATGAGCGTCACCCCGCCGACCACGGCCTGGTTGCGTTCCTTGAGCGGCTTCACGGCCCGCACCTCTCCGGTCGCTGCGTGCCGGGCAGCGGCGTGATCGGCAGTTCGATGTTGAGCGACTTGATGCCGATGCTGCCGGAGATCCCGCACAGGTAGTAGTTGAACCAGCTGCCGTAGCTCAGCGTCCTGGTGAACTTCTGCAGGTTGCCCGGCAGCACCTGCAGGAGATGGTCGAGCAGCTGTTCCGAATCGCCGAGGTTCTGCGACAGCGCGCCGAGCTGCGCGACGTCGTCCTTGATGGCCGGCCGCGCGTCGGCGAGCAGGCCTGTCGTGGCGACGGTGAGGTCGCCCAGCGCCTTGACCGCGTCGCCGATCGGCTGCCGCTGTTCGGCGAGGCCGGTGACCAGCCGCTGGGTCTGGTCGATCAGCTCGCCCAGCTGGGGCGAGCGCTTCTCGACCGTGCCGAGGACGGTGTTGAGGTTCGCGATGACGTCACCGATGATCTTGTCCTTGCCCGCGATGGCCGACGTGACCGACGCGGTGTGGGCGAGCAGGCTGGTGATCGTGCCACCCTCGCCCTGGAAGACCTGGATGATCTCGTAGGAGAGCTTGTTGACGTCCTCGGGGTTCAGCGCGCGGAAGAGCGGTTTGAAGCCGTTGAAGAGGACTGTCAGGTTCAGGGCCGGTTTGGTGCGCTCGGGCGGGATGGTGCCGCCGCGCGGCAACGACTTCTCGTCCCCGATGTCGGTGCCGAGCGAGAGGTACCGCTGGCCGACCAGGTTGCGGTACTTGATGGTCGCGGTCACCGAGGCGGGCAGCCGGTGGGTGGTCTGGATGTCGAAGTGGACCTGGGCGAAGTTCTTCTCGCCCTCTTCGACCTCGATGCTGCCGACCTGCCCGACCTTCACGCCGACGATGCGGACGTCATCGCCCTCCTTGAGCCCGGACGCGTCGGTGAACTTGGCCGTATAGCCCGAAGTCTCGCCGAAGTTGGTGTTCGCGATGGTGGCGCCGAGGATCGCGGTGAGCAGCACGGTGACCACCGCGAAGACGAGGATCTTGACCAGATCCGGGACGAAGGACCTCATCGGACCGCCCTCCCGCCTCGTGAGTGGCAAGGCTGGTTAGAACTGTCCTTGCCACTCACGAGACCCAAGCGTGTCCGCAGGTAGCCCTGGGAAGCCGCGAGGCCGGTGACGGGGCGGGCGGGTTGTGAAAGCCACTTTCGCAACGTTGAAGGTTGCGAAAGTGGCTTTCGCAACGTCGATCGAGCTGGGGAGCGGCGGTCTCGTGAGTGGCGGGGCTGGTTAGAACCGTCCTTACCGCTCACGAGACCCGAAGACTGCGCGCCCGATGCCGCGAAAGCGCCGTTCACCGCGTCGCAGGCGGTGAAAGCTCCCCTCAGCCCGGCCTCGCGGCGGTGGGGCGTGTCGCGAAAGCCACTTTCGGGACGCCAGATGTCGCGAAAGTGGCTTTCGCGACCTGACCGGAGCCCGGCCCGCACCATGGGTGCCTCCAGCACGCTGCTCACTTCAGTTCCACCTCCGCCCCGCGGTACAGCGGCCCCACCAGCAAGCTGCCCCAGTTCGGCACCTGGTCCGGCGTCGTCCCCATCGCGGGCGACACGAGCAGGTCGATCAGCCGCTGTTCGTCCGGTGTGTTCACCACCGAACCGCCGGCGCTCCCGCCCGCAGGCACAGCCCCGTTCGAAGGCAGGGTGCCGTCGGGGTCGCGCGGCGGCGCGGGCTTCGAGGACCCGTCGTCGATCGCGCCGTCCGGCGGATACTGCGGCCAGCGGCCCGGCGGCGGCACCTCCGGGTAGCACCGCGGGCCGCGTTTGTCGTCGTACTTCGGCTCGTCGACGCCGGGCAGGTACTTGCCGCGGCTCGGCGTGAATTCGATGGTCACCCGGCTGACCTCGGGATGCGCGGTGCCCTTGCCGAACGCGAGTTCCGCGCGCGGCACCGATCCGGCGAGCTGTTTGAGCAGGCACGGGTACTCCGGCGCGTATTTCGCGAGGACGTCCAGCGTGGGCTGGAGGCTGGTGGTGAGGCGGATCAGGTTGTCCTGGTTCACCTTCAGGAAGCTCGTCAGGTCGAGCGAAGCCGCGGTCACCGTCGAGTAGACGTCGGCGAGCCCGCGCTGGCTCTCGACCAGGGTCTTGCTCGTGGTGGTCAGATCCGACAGCGCGGCCAGCAGATCCGGCGCGGCCTTGTCGTAGATCTTGGCGGCGTCGGCCAGTCCGGTGATGTCGGCCTTGAGGTCGGGCAGTGACGGGTTCACTTTCCCGAGATAGTCCGAAAGTCCCGCCATCGTCGCACCGAGCTGCTTGCCCTGACCGTCCAATGCGGACGCGACGGCGTTCAACGTGCTGGCCATCTTCTCCGGCTGGACGGCCTGCAGCAACGGCATCACGTTGCCGAGCACGGTTTCCAGCTCGATCGCGCTGCTGCTGCGGTCCTGCGGGATGACGTCGCCCTCGCCGATATGCCGTTCCGGCCTGTCGGGGATCTGCAAAGCCACGTACCGCTCGCCGAACAGCGTCTTCGGCAGCAGCCGCGCGGACACGTTCGACGGGATGACCTTGGTCTTGTCCGGCTGCAGCGCCAGGTCCATCGTCGCGTGGTCGCCGTGGGCCTGGATCGACCGCACCTCGCCGACGACCATCCCGCGCACCTTGACGTCCGCGCCCTCGCGCATCTGGTTGCCGATGCGGTCGGTCTCCAGTTTCACCAGGGTCACCGTGGTGAAGGCCTTCTGGTAGAAGGCGATGGTGGTGACGAAGAAGAGCACGACCACCACGAGGAAGACCAGCCCCAGCACCTGGTGCCGGAGCCGCCGCAGCAGAATCCCCCTGTTCACCCGGAAATCCTCACTGTCGTCGTGGCGCCCCAGATCGCGAGGCTCAGGAAGAAGTCGAGTACCGAGATCAGCACGATCGACGTCCGCACCGCGCGGCCGACGGCGATCCCCACCCCGGCGGGCCCACCGCTGGCGGTATAGCCGTAATAGCAATGGGAAAGGATGACGAGCACGCTGAAGACGATCACCTTCAGGAACGACCAGAGCACGTCCTCGGGCGGCAGGAACAGCGTGAAGTAGTGGTCGTAGGTGCCCGCCGACTGGCCGTAGAGCCAGATGGTGATCTGCCGCGAGGCGAGGTAGGACGAGAGCAGGCCGACGGCGTAGAGCGGGATGACAGCGCTGACGCCGGCGATCACCCGCGTCGTCACGAGGTACGGCAGGCTCGGCACACCCATCACTTCGAGCGCGTCGATCTCCTCGGAGATCTTCATCGCGCCGAGTTGCGCGGTGAACCCGCAGCCGACGGTGGCCGAGAGCGCCAGCCCCGCCGAGAGCGGCGCGACCTCGCGAGTGTTGAAGTAGGCGGAGATGAACCCTGTCAGCGCGGCCGTGCCGAGCTGGTTCAGCGCCGAGTAGCCCTGCATGCCGACGATGAGCCCGGTGAACAGCGTCATCCCGATCATCACGCCGAGCGTCCCGCCGATCACCGCGAGCGCGCCGGTGCCGAAGCTGACTTCGGTCAGCAGGCGGAAGACTTCGCGGCCGTAGCGCCGGAGGGTGCGCGGGGTCCAGGCCAGCGCCCGGAAGTAGAACGACAGCTGGCCGCCGAAGCCCTCCAGCATCGCGCCAGGGCGCGCGATGATCTCCAGGGTCCGGTCCGAAACAGCGGGTTCGGCTGCCATGTCACATCGCCTTCGGCGGCACGATCCGCAGGTAGATCGCCGTCAGCACGACGTTGATCAGGAACAGCAGCAGGAACGTGATGACCACGGCCTGGTTCACCGCGTCGCCGACGCCCTTCGGCCCGCCCGCAGGGTTCAGCCCGCGGAAGGCCGCGACCACGCCGGCGACGAAACCGTAGAGGAGCGCCTTGATCTCGCTGACCCACAGGTCCGGCACCTGCGCGAGCGCGTTGAAGCTGGCGAGGTACGCGCCCGGGGTGCCGCCCTGCATGACGACGTTGAAGAAGTAGCCGCCGAGCACCCCGACGACGCTGACCAAACCGTTCAGCAGTACCGAAACCACGATCGCCGCCAGCACACGGGGCACGATCAGGCGCTGGATCGGGTTGACCCCGAGGACTTCCATCGCGTCGATCTCTTCGCGGATCTTGCGGGCGCCGATGTCGGCGCAGACCGCGCTACCGCCCGCGCCCGCCACCAGCAGCGCGGTGATCAGCGGGCTCGCCTGCTGCACGATCGCGAGCGCGCTCGCCGCGCCGGTGAACGACTGCGCGCCGATCTGCTGGGTCAGCGATCCCAGTTGCAGGGCGATGACCGCGCCGAACGGGATCGCCACCAAAGCCGTCGGCAGGATGGTGACACTGGCGAAGAACCAGCACTGCTGGATCCATTCGCGGAACTGGAACGGGCGTTTGAAGATCGCCCGCAGGACTTCCCACGACAGGGTCGCGAGCTTGCCGACCTGGGCGAGCGCACCCATACCCGGGACGGACACCGTCGCTCCCACAGAACCTCCCAGTCGCCTGCCCCGAGTCTTACTCCACCCGCTGACGCACCGTTGCGTTAGCGGTGTTCACTCTGCTCTCGGCACCTCCGCGTCAGAACTTGAGGGCGTGCGTCGCCGTCGCGCCGCCGTCGGCGACGAACTCCGAGCCCGTGCTGTACGAACTTTCGTCGCTGGCCAGGAACAGCACGAGTTTCGCGATGTCCTCCGGCTGCCCGACGCGGCCCAGGGCGACCTTCTTGCCCACCCACGACATGTCGATCTTCTGCCCGCCCGCCGCCGCGGCGACCATCGGCGTGTCGATCGCGCCGGGATGGACCGAATTGACCCGGATGTTCTTCGCGCCGAGTTCGAGCGCCGCGACCTTGGTCATGCCGCGGATCGCGAACTTGCTCGCGGTGTAGGCGACGAGGTACGGCATCCCGGCGAGTCCTTCCACAGAGGACACGTTGACGATGGAGCCGCCTCCGGCCCCGGTCATCGGTTCAACGACCGAACGCATCCCGAGAAACGCCCCGATCTGATTGACCCGCATGACGCGTTCGTAGTCGGCGAGCGTGGTCTTCCCGAGCTCCGAGAAGTGCAGGATGCCCGCGTTGTTGACCAGCACCGTCGGCGGACCGAACTCTGCCTGGGTCCGCTGGATCGCGGTGTCCCACTCGGCCTCGTCGCCGACGTCGAGATGCTGGTAGACGGCCGATTCACCGAGTTCGGCGGCGAGTTTCTTGCCGTCGAGGTCGTTGATGTCGGCGATCATCACACGCGCGCCCTCGGCGACGAACAGCCGCGCGGCCGCCTCGCCCTGCCCGCGGGCACCGCCGGTGATCAGGGCTACCTTGCCGTCGAGCCTGCCCATCGTCATCTCCTCACGGCAGCGACATGATTTCGGATGCGGAGAACATGCGTTCCGGGTCGCGGTCGGCGAAGTAGCCGCCCACGTCCGCGACGAGTTCTTCGGCGGTCCAGGTCCCGTTGACGGTGTCGAACCGCTGTTCCACCGACGGCGGCCGCATGAGCGCGACCATCCCGCCGTAGACGAGGAAGACCTGGCCGTTGACGCGGTCGGACTCGGGCGAGCAGAGGAAGGACACGAACGGCGCGACGTGGTCGACCGAAAGCGGGTCGATCCCCTCCGGGGCGTCGGCACCGAAGACGCCTTCGGTCATCGCGGTGCGGGCGCGCGGGCAGATCGCGTTGGCGCGGACGCCGTAGCGGGAAAGGCCACGCGCGGTGGAAACGGTGAGCGCGGCGATGCCCGCCTTGGCCGCGCCGTAGTTCGGCTGGCCGGGGGCGCCGAGCAGGAACGACTCCGACGCGGTGTTGACCACGCGGCCGTACACCGGCGCTCCATCCACTTTGGACTTGTCGCGCCAGTACGCCCCGGCGTTGCGGGAAAGCAGGAAGTGCCCGCGAAGGTGGACCCGGAGCACCGTGTCCCATTCCTCGTCGGACATCGAGAAGAGCATCCTGTCCCGCAGGACGCCCGCGTTGTTGACCAGAAGGTGGAGTCCGCCGAAGTGGTCGACGGCGGCGGTGAGCAGCGCGTCCGCGGTGGAGGACTCGGACACGTCGCCGGTGACCGCGACGGCCTTGCCACCCTCGGCCTCGATCTCGTCGGCCACCACCTGCGCGGCGGTCGACACGTCGTTGACCACCACCGACGCCCCCGCCGCGGCCAGCGCCAGCGCCTCGGCCCGGCCGAGTCCCGCGCCGGCTCCGGTCACGATGGCCGTCTTGCCGTCCAAACTCACTCCGGGCCTCCTTACGTCTCCGCACACACTAGAATCTGTTCTCGCTGCATGCAAGGCCTAAATAAACGGTGCTAACTACGTATGAGCAGCGCGTTCTTCGGGCAGCTCGCCACAGCTTGAGTAACACGTTCTATTTGATTCTGTGGAACTTCCGCCGACCCGAGGACCAGCTCCTCGTCGTCGTCGAGATCGAAGACCTCGGGCGCGAAGCCGACACAGATCGCGTTCGCCTCGCAGAGCGAGCGATCGACGTCGATCTCCATATTCCCTCCTCGCCGCCACACCTGGTACAACTAGAACAGGTTCTACCTTACCGCCGAGGGCGGCCATGGCACCAGTAACGAGCACCGACGGCAGAGGTGACGGATGCGGATCGACTACACGCCGGAGCAGCGGGCCCTGGCCGGGGAACTCCGGGAGTACTTCGCCGGGCTGATGACCCCCGAGCGCCGGGAAGCCCTGGCCGGTGACGGCGGCGAGTACGGCGACGGCCTGGTGTACAAGGAGATCGTCCGGGACCTGGGCAGTTCGGGCTGGCTCGCGCTCGGCTGGCCCCGCGAGTACGGCGGGCAGGACCGGCCGATGCTCGACCAGCTGATCTTCACCGACGAGGCGGCCGCGGCCGGGGTGCCCGTCCCGTTCCTCACGGTGAACACCGTCGGGCCGACGATCATGCGCTACGGCACCGAAGAACAGAAGGCGTTCTACCTGCCGAAGATCGCCGCCGGGGAGCTGCACTTCGCGATCGGCTACTCCGAGCCGGGCGCGGGGACCGACCTGGCGTCGCTGCGCACCCGCGCGGTCCGCGACGGCGACGACTACGTCATCAACGGCCAGAAGATGTGGACGAGCCTGATCGAGTACGCCGACTACATCTGGCTGGCCGCCCGCACCGATCCCGAGGCCCGCAAGCACAAGGGCCTGAGCATGCTGATCGTGCCGACCTCGGCGGACGGCTTCTCCTGGACGAAGGTGCACACGGTCGCCGGGCCGGGTACGAGCGCGACCTATTACGACGACGTGCGCGTGCCGGTGACGTCGCGGGTCGCCGGGGAGAACGAAGGTTGGCCGCTCATCACGAACCAGCTCAACCACGAACGCGTCGCGCTCACTTCGGCCGCGCCGATCCAGACGTCGTTGCGCGACGTGCGGACCTGGGCGCAGACCACGAAGCTGCCCGACGGCTCCCACGTCATCGATCAGCCGTGGGTCCGGCTGCACCTGGCGCGGATCCACACGCACGCCGAGTACCTGAAGCTGCGGAACTGGCGGATCGCGTGGGCGGCCGCGAGCAGCGACCTCGGCCCGGCGGAGGCTTCGGCGACCAAGGTGTTCGGCACCGAATTCGCGACCGAGGCGTACCGGCTGATGATGGAGATCCTCGGCGCGGGCGCCGTGGTCCGCGAGGGCTCCCCCGGTGCCCAGTTGCGCGGCCGGATCGAACGGCTGCACCGCTCGTCCCTGATCCTCACCTTCGGCGGCGGCACCAACGAGATCCAGCGGGACATGATCGCCGCGACCGCCCTCGGCCTGCCCGTCACGCGCTAGGAGACACCCGATGGACTTCACGCTCACCGAAGCGCAGCAGGATCTCGCGTCGCTCACGCGCCGGATCCTGACGGACAAGGTCACGCCCGACGTGCTGGGACCGCACGGTTCCGGCGGGTTCGACGCTCCATTGTGGACGGCGCTCGCCCAGGCGGGGGTGATCGACGCGGCGCTGCCGCAGTCGGTCGGGGGCGGCGGGTTCGGGCTGTTGGAGCAGTGTTCCGTCCTGGCCGAGATCGGCCGCGCGGTCGCCCCGGTCCCCTATCTGACGTCGGTCGTCCTGGGCGCGGCGGCGGTGGCCGAATTCGGCGACGGACAGCTGGCCGAACGCTGGGTCGTCCCGGTCTTGCGCGGCGACCACGTCCTCGCGGTCGCGCTGCCGGACTACGGCGTGCCGTGCGGTTTCACGGCCGAGGCCGACGGCGACGGCTGGCGGCTGACCGGCGCGCAGACCGCGGTGGCGTCGGGCGCGTTCGCGCACGGCTTCCTCGTCGAAGCGGCCATCGACGGCGATCGCCAGGTGTTCCTGCTGGACCGGGACGCGGTGAGCGTCTCGGCGCAGCGGACCGTCGACCACGCCGACGCGGCGCTCGTCGAGCTGTCTGGCGCGAAGGCCGAAGTGTCCTTGGGCGACATCGGCGAATGGCTGCGGCTGCGCGGCACGGTCGGTGTCTGCGCGCAGCAGCTCGGCGTCGTCGAACGGGCGCTGGAACTCACCGCGGCGTACGCGCGGGAACGCAAGCAGTTCGGCCACCTCATCGGGAGTTTCCAGGCGGTGCGGCAGCGGCTCGCCGACGCCTACGTCGACGTCGAGGCCGTCCGGCTGACGCTGTGGCAGGCCGTCTGGCGGCTGAGCGAAGGCCTGCCGGCGGCCGAAGAGGTCGCGACGGCGAAGTTCTGGGCGGCCGAGGCGGGGCACCGCGTCGCGCACACCGCCGTGCACGTCCACGGCGGGGTCGGCATCGACGTCGACCACACGCTGCACCGCTACTTCGTCGCGGCGAAACGGCTCGAGTTCACTTTGGGCGGCGCGACCGC
Organism: Amycolatopsis sp. NPDC102522; assembly: GCF_055584485.1. Classification (NCBI taxonomy): domain Bacteria; kingdom Bacillati; phylum Actinomycetota; class Actinomycetes; order Pseudonocardiales; family Pseudonocardiaceae; genus Amycolatopsis; species Amycolatopsis sp. NPDC102522. The sequence continues at coordinate 212,571 of NZ_JBVJLY010000007.1, forward strand.
GCAGCTGCGCGGGCTCGGTGACCTCCTGGCCGCGGACCCGGCATGACCCCCACGGTCACGGAACTCCTGCTCGCCAGGGCGGAGGATCACTCGACCGGGTTGCTTTTCGAAGACCGGCACTGGTCGTGGGCCGAACACGTCGAGGCCTGCACCGGATACGCGGCCGCGCTCACCGGGATCCTGCGTCCCGGCGGGCATTTCGGGCTGCTGGCCGACAACATCCCCGAGTTCTCGTTCCTGCTCGGCGGTGCGGCGCTGTCGGGGCACGTCCTGGTCGGGCTGAACCCGACGCGCCGGGGCGCGGCGCTGGCCCGCGACGTCGCGCTGGCCGACTGCGAGCTGGTGTTCGCCGAGGAGAAGTATCTCCCGCTGCTGTCCGAGGCCGGTGTCCCGGTGCGGCCGCTGAGCGAACTCGCACCCTCACCGGCGACGGTCGTCCCCGTGGCCGCGAAGCCCGAAGACCTGCTCATGCTGATCTTCACCTCCGGCACCAGCGGCGACCCGAAGGCCGTCCGGTGCACGCACGGCAAGATCGCCTACCCCGGCGAGATGCTGACCGGCCGGTTCGGTCTGTCCACACAGGACACGGTGTACGTGTCGATGCCGATGTTCCACTCCAACGCCATCATGGCGGGCTGGTCGGTCGGGCTCGCGGCGGGTGCGGGGATCGCGCTGCGGCGGCGGTTCTCCGCCTCGGGTTTCCTGCCGGACATCCGGAAGTTCGGGGCGACTTACGCCAACTACGTCGGCAAGCCGCTGTCCTATGTGCTCACCACTCCCGAACAGGACGACGACGCCGACAACCCGCTGAAGCTGGTCTACGGCAACGAAGGAGCCGAAGCCGACCTCGCCGTCTTCGGCAAGCGATTCGGCTGTCACGTGGTCGACGCGTTCGGCTCGACCGAGGGCGGCGTGAACTTCGGCCGTGACGCCACCACCCCGGCCGGTTCGCTCGGCCGCCTGCTCGACGACGTCGCCATCCTCGATCCGGAGACCGGGAAGCCCTGTCCCCCGGCGGAATTCGACGCGGGCGGGAAGCTGCTCAACGCCGCCGACGCGGTCGGTGAACTGGTCAACACCGGCGGGGCGGGCTTCTTCGCCGGGTACTACGGCGATCCGGCCGCCGAGGCCGAGCGGATGCGCGACGGGATGTACCACACCGGCGACCTGGCCTACCTCGACTCGGACGGCTACTGCTACTTCGCGGGCCGGCTCGGTGACTGGCTTCGCGTCGACGGCGAAAACCTCGGCACCGCCCCGATCGAACGCGCGCTCCTGCGGCATCCCGCCGTCCGCGAGGCCGCTGTGTACGGGGTGCCGGATCCGCGCGTGGGCGACCAGGTGATGGCCGCGCTGGTCTGCCGGTCGCCGGTCGACGCGGACGAATTCACCGCTTTCGTTCTGGCGCAAGGCGATCTCGGGCCGAAACAGCGGCCCCGCTTCGTGCGGGTGGTCGAGGAACTGCCGCGGACGGCGACCCACAAGATACTGAAGCGAGAACTCGCGGCGGAGGGTGTCGTGGAGGCTTGGGAACCCCGCTACCCCCGCGTTTAGTCCTCTGAATGCGGTAGTTCGCGTTGTCGACTACCGCATCCAGAGGACGAAACGCGGGGGGCGAGGCCACGACCCGCAGATGATCCCAGGGTCGGGACCGGTGATCTTCCCGATGTCCCGGCACCGGCCCGCTCCCTACGTTCGGTGCCATGAAACGAACTACGCACCGGATCGGCGTGCTGGCCACGGCTCTCGCCTTGCCCGCCGCTCTCATCGCCCCGGCGGCGTCGGCGGCACCCGTCCGCTTGAGCCTTCCCGCGCCGACAGGCCCCTACGCCGTCGGCGCCACCGACCTCCACCTGATCGACCGCTCCCGCCAGGACCCGTGGGTTCCCGACGTCACCCGGGAACTCATGGTCACCGTGCGGTATCCGGCCCCGCCGAGCGGGAAACCGAAGGCGCCGTACATGGCGCCGGGCGTCGCGAAGACGGTGGCCGAGGGCGACGCCGTCAAACTGGGGATGCCCGCGGATCAGCTCGACTACCGCTTCCCCACCCATTCCCGGAGCGGTGCGCCCGCGCTCGGCGGCAAGCGACCGGTCGTGCTGTATTCGCCCGGCGGCACCTTGTCCCGTTCCCACGGCACCACGCTGCAGGAACAGCTCGCGAGCGAGGGCTACGTCGTCGTGGCCATCGACCACACCTACGAGGCGGAGGCCGTCGAGTTCCCCGGCGGCCGTGTCGCGAAGAAGGCCCTGCCGCCGTCGAGCATCGAGGTGTCGAAGCGCGTGATCGAGACCCGCGTCCAGGACACGCGATTCGTCCTTGACACGCTCGGCCTGTCCCAGGTCGGCATGTTCGGTCACTCCGCCGGCGGGTTCACCGCGGGCGAGACGATGGTGACCGACCGGCGCGTCGTCGCCGGGGCGGATCTCGACGGCAGCATGGCGCACTCGCAGTCGCAGCGGATCTTCGGCCGCGTCGCCGACGAGGGCCTCGACCGGCCGTTCCTGCTGATGAGCGCGGGTGACCACAGTGCCGCGTCGGACGCGTCCTGGCAGGAGTTCCAGCGCAACCAGCGCGGCTGGACCGGTGAAACACGGCTGCCGGACGGCGAGCATTTCAGCTTCACCGACTACCAGACTTTGTTGCCGCAACTGGGCAACGCCCCGGCCGCGTTCATCGGCACCATCGATCCGGTGCGGAGCGTCGCCACGCAGCGCGCTCGGCTCTCGGCGTTCTTCCGCGAGAACCTGCGTCAGCGAAGCAGTGACGCGACCAGTGTGTCCTTGAGCCACGCCTCGTAGTCGTCGTGACTCCACCCGGCCTCGGCGACGAGGCTGGTGTGGACGTCGGCGCTCATCAGGGCGATGGCGATGTCCGCGGCCTTGGGCACCACGGAGCGGCCGCCGTCCCGGACCAGGTCGATGACCATCTCGACGCCCAGCCGGTTGCGGCGCGCGCCTTCCGCCTGTGTCGCGGCGATGTCCGGATCGACGGCGGCACCGGAACTCAGCATCGTGACGATGTCGCCGCAGCGTTCCCGGACCTGCCGGGCGACCGTGGCCAGCAGTCCGAGCAACGCGACCTGGTCTTCGGTTCGCGACGCCTCGGCGACGAGGTCGGGAATCCCGGCTTCGTCGTCGAGGAGGTCGACGAGTCCGCCCAGGACGCCGGCCTTCGAGCCGAAGTGGGCGTAGATGGTCTGCGGGGACACCCCCGCCTCCTGGGCGATGAGGCGGATCGGGGTCCGCGCGTAGCCACGATCGGCGAACAGCCCGCGCGCCGCGGTCAGGATCGTGCGCAGCGTCAGCGCCTCGCGGCGGTCGCGCAACCGGACGATGCCGGGAAGGTCCGCGGGCATGTATGCTCCTCGAAAGTTGGAACATTGTTCTAAGTAATGGATCGATGTTACAGGAGGGCGATGACCACCGAAGAGATCATCACCGCGCTGGAACGCGCCTGGAACGCCGGTGACGGTGAGGCGTGGGCCGCGAACTTCGCCGAGGACGTGGATTTCGTCGACGTCGTCGGCCGGATCCAGCGCGGCCGGGTGACCATCGCGCGGGAGAGCCAGAAGATCTTCGACACCATCTACCGCGGCAGCACCCTGGAAATCCGCCAGGTGTCGAGCCGTCCGCTCGGCGGCGGGATCGACCTCGTGCACACCGAGACAGTGATGTCCATCCCGGCGGGTCCCCTCGCCGGGGAGCAACGCGCGGTGCAGACGATGCTCGTCCAAGACGAGCGGGTCGTCGCGTTCCACAACACCATCCGGGGCGACATCGCGGCGTTCACCGGCCACGACGCGGATCTAGCCGCCCGCGCACCCCAAGGGTGGGATTCCTGACCGGCGCCGTTCCGGGCAGGCTGGCGGCGTGACGCGCCTGAGGAAGCACTGGCTCTGGCCGCTCGTGATCAGCGTGCTCGCCCTCGGCGCCTTCGCCGGGCTCGGCCTGGTGACCCGAGCGGTGCTCGGCTCGCGAGGCAACCGGACGCTGGCGGGCACCGCCGAGTTCGGGGTGTGGTCGGTGCTGATCGGGGCGTCGGCGGTGCTGTTCGCCTTCCTGTTCGGACACTCGGTCCAGCTGACGACCTGGCGCCGTCACGCCGGTGTCGCGGTGTGGAAACCGGCGCTGGCGTACGGGATCTTCGCGGTGACCTTGTTCGCGTTCCAGTGGAAGACCGGTTCGCCGATCGGGGATCTCAAGCCTGCGACGGCGATCGGAATCTCGCGGACCCTGCTCGCCCTCGGCCTGATCGCGGCGGCGCCCGCGGTGCTGGGGCTGTGGCTCAACCACACCCGCCTGCGCCGCATCTCGCGAGTACTCGACGGCGAGGAACGAGAGCAGGCGTCCGACTTCCTCGGCGAACTCCTCGAATGCAGGCGTGCCAACGGGATCTGCCTCACGGTGCTGGCGCTCACCGTGTCCACGGCGGTCATCGACGCCGGCGCCCAGCGCCGGGCATTCCTCGCGACAGGCACCCCGAAGGAGGCCTTCCCGCCGGAGAGCGTGCTGCTCTACGGCGCGCTGTTCACCGGGATCTCGCTACTGCTCTACGTTCCGGTGTTCCTCGCGTGGAAGACCCGGTGCCTGCGGCTGGTCGACGAGATCTACCCGCTGCCGCCCGACGCTCGGCCCACCGAAGACTGGCTCGCCGGACGCGCCCGGTTGACGCAGCTTCTCGGCACCGACACGACGGTGGGCAAGACCGTCACAGCGGCGTTCGGGATTCTCGCGCCGCTGGCCGTGAGCGTGCTCGCCGTGGTGCTCCCTGGTCTCAAATAAGGCCGGTCTCAAGTAGGGGCGTTGATGGGCCGCAGCCGTCGCGGGCCGGTGTCGGGGCGGGACGGCGGCGGGCCCAGCACGATCCGGGCGTTGGCGACGAAAGCACCGTCCGGCGAGGCCAGGATCGGGTCGAGCGTCATCGAACGGACCTCGGGGTTGTCCTCGGCGAGCGCGGCGACGCGCAGCACCATGTCTTGGAGCGCGGCCAGATCCGCCGGTTCGTCGCCGCGGTACCCGGTGAGCAGCGGCGACGTCCGAGGTTCGCGCAGCAGCGTGGCGGCGTCGACGTCGGTGAGCGGGACGGCCCGATAGGCCCGGTCCCCCAGCAGCGTGCTGACCAGCCCGGAGAGTCCGAACGACACGAGCGAGCCGAACGACGGGTCATCCTGCAGCCCGATCACGCACGACAGGCCCTTGGGCGCCATCCGCTGGACGTAGACCTCGTCGTCGCCGGAGATCTCCCGCAGATCGAGGTACGCCCGGCGCACCCCGTCCGCGGAGGACAGGTCGAGCCGCACCCCGGCGAGGTCCGGCCTGCCTCGCAGCCGCTCGTCGACGGCCTTGAGGGTGACCGGGAATCCCAGGTCCTCGGCCGCTTTCACCGCTTCGCCCGCCGACGTCACGACCTGGAACGGGACGACGTCGATGCCGTAGCAGCCCAGGAGCCGGACCACGTCATCGTCGGAGAGCAGTGTCGTCTTGCCGTCCTCGGCTGCCAGCAGTTCGCTGACGATGACCTGCGCCTGTTCGGCGTGCAGTCCTGCAGGCCTAACCAGATTGCCCTGCGGCCGCTGTCGCCAGGCGGCGTAGCGCACGACCCGCGCGAGCGCGTTCACCGCGCGTTCGGGGCTGGGGTACGACGGGACCGAACCCCGCGTCGGCACGCCGTCCTCGGACAGCACCGCCAGCTCGTCCGGCACGCCCTCGACGGCGAGGAAGGTCGACACGATCGGCTTGTTCTTGTCCATCTCGACGACGGCCTCGCGCAACGCGCGGGCGTAGGCGGTGCCCGGGATCGCGAGCGGGGGCACGAAGACCACGACGAGCGCGTCGGTCTCCGGGGAGTTGAGGGCTTCGCGCACGGCGGCGGCGAACTCCTCCGGGCCCGCCTGCGGCCCGACGTCGACCGGGTCGGAAGTCAGCCGAAGGCCGTGCGCCCGCGCGGTGTCGGCGGCGAGCAAACCGATGGCGCTGGAGTTGCCCACGATGGCGATCCGCGGCCCGGCGGGCAGCGGCTGATGGGCGAAGACCAGCGCGGTGTCGAAGAGTTGCGCGAGCGTGTCGACGCGGACGACGCCCGCCTGCTCGAACAGGGCCTGGACGCTGGACTCGTCGACCTCCGCCGAGGTCGCGGCGAGCTGCGGGCGGACAGCGTGCCTGCCGGATTTCACCGCCACCACCGGTTTCGTCCGCGCCAGCCGCCGGGCGAGCCGCGCGAACTTGCGCGGATTGCCGAACGATTCCAGGTACAGCAGGACGAGGTCGGTCGCCGGATCGGTCTCCCAGTACTGGAGCAGGTCGTTGCCGGAGACGTCGGCCCGGTTGCCCGCCGAGACGAACGTCGAAAGCCCGAGGCCGCGCGCTTCGGCGTCGGCGAGGATCGCCGTGCCCAGCGCACCGGACTGGCAGAAGAACCCGGTGCGGCCGCGGGCGGGCAGGCGGGGCGCGAGGGTGGCGTTGAGCCGGACGGAGGCGTCGGTGTTGAGCACGCCCAGCGCGTTCGGGCCGACGACACGCATGCCGTGTGCCCTGGCCTCCCCGACCAGTCGCAGTTCGGCGTGCAGCCCGTGCGGCCCGGCCTCGGCGAACCCGCCCGAGACGATCAGCAGGGTTTTGACCCCCTTGGCCAGCGCACCGTCCAAAACGGACTCGACGGCCTCGGCGGGCACGGCGACCAGTGCGAGGTCGACGTCCTCGGGAATGTCCACGACGGACGGATAGGCGCGGACACCGCGGACGGACTTGTGCTCGGGATTGACCGGGTAGACGGTGCCGGCGAAATCCGCGCTCAGCAGATTCGTGAGGGCGACGTAGCCGATCTTCGTCGGATCGGTGGACGCGCCGATCACCGCGACCGACTTCGGATGCAGCAGGTTGTGCACGCTGCGCGCCTCGGCTGCCTGCTCCCGTGACCGGGCGACCGCGAGGGACTCCTCGGTCGGGTCGATGTCGAATTCCAGGTGCAGCACGCCTTCTTCGATCTCGCGGCTGACCTGGTAACCCGCGTCGCGGAACACGCGGACCATCGCCGCGTTCTCGGCGAGCACTTCGGCGACGAAGCGGCGCAGCCCGGATTCCGAAGCGGCGGCGGCCAGGTGCTCCAGCAGGATCGACCCGAGTCCGCGGCCCTGGTGGGCGTCGTCGACGACGAACGCGACCTCGGCCGACGGCCCTTGGTCGAGCCGTTCGTAGCGGCCGACCGCGACGATGTCGTCGCCCAGCAGCGCGACGAAAGCGACCCTGTCGTGGTGGTCGACGACGGAGAACCGTTCGAGGTCCCGCTGCGGGATCCGCGGATAGGCGCCGAAGTACCGGAAGTACCGGGTGCGTTCGGACAACCGGCCGTGGAAGGCGACGAGCCCGTCGGCGTCGCTGGGGATCACCGGGCGCAGGTGCACCGTGCCGCCGTCGGAGAGCAGGACGTCGGCTTCCCACTCGCGCGGGAAGTCGTACGGGTCGCGCTTGGTGTCCTCACTGGCCATGTCAGTCCCTCGGATCGTCCGGATCGAGGCCGTGCAGCGGGAAGATCGCGCGGCGGGTGTCGCGGATGGCGATGTCGACCGGCTCGTCCGCCCCGTCCCCCCACGGGACGAAGGCGGTGTCGCGGTCGTCGGACATGCCGGGCGGGATCTCGGCTTTCGGTGCCGCCCGGGAAATCGACGCGACCCAGTTCGGCGGCAGGGCCGTCGCCGGGTCGACGTCGCGGTCGAGCACGGTGGCGAGCAGATGCGTCCAGGACCGCGGCACCACCCGGATCAGCTGGTAGCCCCCGCCGCCCACGGTGATCCAGCGGCCACCGGCGTGCATTTCGGACAGTTCCCGCAGCCGCCGGTAGATGGCGCGATGACCGTCCACGGAAAGCGAGAGATCCGCCAGCGGGTCTTCCTCGTGCGAATCGACGCCGCATTGGGTGACGAGGATCTGCGGCTGGAACTGCTCCAGCAGCGACGGCACCACCGCCTCGAACGCCCGCAGCCAGCCGCCGTCGCGGGTGCCCGGCGGCAGCGGCAAATTGACCGCGGTGCCCTCGGCGCCGCCCTTGCCGATCTCGGCCGAGTACCCCGTGCCCGGCCACAGCGTGAACGGGTGCTGGTGCAGGGAAACGGTCAGCACCCGGGGATCGTCGTAGAACGCCGTCTGCACGCCGTCGCCGTGGTGGACGTCGGTGTCGACGTAGGCGACGCGGTCGAAGCCGTGGTCCAGCAGCCACGAGATCGCCACCGAGCAGTCGTTGTAGACGCAGAAGCCCGACGCCTTGCCCGGCATCGCGTGGTGCAGCCCGCCGGCGATGTTCACCGCCCGGGTCGCCTCGCCGTCGGCGATCTTGCGCGCGGCCAGCAGCGTCGAACCGACGACCAGCGCCGAAGCCTCGTGCATGCCGGTGAACACCGGGTTGTCCTCGGTGCCGAGCCCGTGCGCGAGATCGGCACCGGTCATCGGCGCCTGCCGGACGGCCTCGACGTACTCGTCCAGATGCACCCGGCGCAGCTCGTCTTCGCCCGCCGGGCCGGGGACGAGCAGTTCGACCCCGTCGAGCACGCCGAGTTCGGTGGCGAGCCGGATGGTCAGTTCGAGCCGCACCGGGTTGAACGGATGCTCGCCGCCGAGGTCGTAACCCAGCAGCGAGGAGTCCCATACGACGGCCGGTGCTCGCATGGCACGGACTCTAGTGCCCGGAAGCGGCTCGTGCCCCGTCCCGGACGGCCCGCGGGTCAGCCGGGCAGGTCTCCCGTGGCCACCGGGCGCTCCGGATCGCGGGACCAGTGCGACCACGAACCCGCGTACAGCGCCGCGGGCACCGGATGACCGGCGACCTCGAGCGCGAGCACGACGGACGAGGCGGTGACACCAGATCCACAGTAGACACCGACCGGTGCCTCAGGCGTCACGCCGAATCCTTCGAACCGCTCGGCCAGTTCGGAGGCGTCGCGCCAGCGGCCGTCCTCCGCGAGATGCCCGGAGAAGGGCGCGTTGACCGCGCCGGGGATGTGCCCGGCGCGCGGGTCGATCGGCTCGGTCTCCCCCGAGTACCTCGGCTTCGCCCGGGCGTCGAAGAGCAGCCCGTCCCTGGCGAGCGTGGCGGCCTCGGCCGCGTCCAGCACCGGCATGCCGCCGGGCTCGACGACGACGTCCCCTTCCTCGGGCGAGGGGATCTCGCCGGTGAGCGGGCGATTTTCCTCGGCCCAGGCGGCGAACCCGCCGTCCAGCACGGCGACCTCGGTGTGGCCCGCCCAGCGCAGCAGCCACCACGCGCGGGCCGCGACCGACCCGTCGGAGTCGTCGTAGACCACGACCGGGTGACCTGCGCGCACGCCCGCCGCCCGCAGATGCCGCTGCAGCGTCCCCGGTTCGGGCAGCGGGTGACGTCCGCCGTCACCCGGCTCCCCGGCGAGCGCCGTGTCGAGGTCGACGTACACCGCGCCCGGGAGATGCGCCTCACGATAGGAATCGGAGCCGGGCGGCCCGGCGAGCCGCCAGCGGACATCGAGGACTACGGAGCGTGCCGAATCCGGGCCGGAGAGCTGCGCGGCGAGTTCGCTGGTGGTGATCATGGGGCGCATGGGCCCATCTTCCCGTGACTCACCGCTCCCCGCCCAGCTTGGGGGACTTTTCCCGCCACGGCGCTTGTTGTCCCCACGCCTGCGTCGCTGTCAGTGCCAGCGACTACGATGAGCAACGCGGACGAAGGGGACAGCGTGAACGATCTCATCGACACCACAGAGATGTACTTGCGTACGATCTACGAGCTCGAAGAAGAGGGTGTCGTCCCGCTGCGGGCCCGGATCGCGGAGCGACTGCAGCAGAGCGGCCCCACCGTGAGCCAGACCGTCGCCAGGATGGAACGCGACGGGCTGGTCGTGGTCGCGGACGACAGGCACCTGCAACTGACCGAACACGGTCGCGAGCTCGCCATCGCGGTCATGCGCAAGCACCGGCTGGCCGAGCGCCTCCTGGTCGATGTCATCGGCCTGGAATGGGAGCACGTCCACAACGAGGCTTGCCGCTGGGAACACGTGATGAGCGAGGCCGTCGAGCGCAAGCTGGTCAAGCTGCTCGACCACCCCACCACCTCGCCCTACGGCAACCCGATCCCGGGGCTGGACAAGCTCGGCGACGGCGATCCCGCCCCGCCGGCCGAAGCCGACCTCGTGCGGCTCGACGAATTCGCCCGCATGGGTGGCGGCGAAGTCGAGATCCGCCGTATCGCCGAGCACGTGCAGCTGGACGAGACGCTGATGACGGAGCTCAAGTCGGTCGGCATCGTGCCCGGCAGCCGGGTCAAGGTCGGCAAGGCGGCGCCCGGCGGGACCATCGAGGTCACCGGCGGGAACAACACCGCGCAGGTGGCCACCTCGGCGCTGCACGCCGTGCTGGCGCAGGCCAGGTGAGCGCCGCGTCCGACGCCGCGGCGACGTTCCGGACCCTCCACGGCCGGGCTCCGGCCGGGGTCTGGTCCGCGCCGGGCCGGGTGAACCTGATCGGTGAGCACACCGACTACAACGACGGTTTCGTGCTGCCGTTCGCCCTCCCGCACCGGCTCGCCGCGGCGGCGAGCCCGCGCGAGGACGGTGTCCTCACCGTGGCCACGCTCGGCTCGGACGGCCGGGTCCAGGAATCGGGACCGCTCACCATCGGCGACCTGAAGCCCGGCTCGGTCGAGGGGTGGGCCGCGTACCCGGCGGGGGTCGCCTGGGTGCTGCGTGATCAGGGCCTCGGTAACGGCGCGGACGTGGCGATCGCGGGGGACGTGCCCTCGGGGGCTGGCCTGTCCTCCTCCCACGCGCTCGAATGCGCCGTCGCGCTCGCCCTCCTCGGCCTGGCGGGCATCACTCCGGGTTCCGGCGCGGGTTCGCCGGGTCTGCACGAAGTGGCCCGCTGGGTGCAGCGTTCGGAAAACGACTTCGTCGGGGCGCCGACTGGCCTGCTCGATCAGACCGCGTCCCTGTGCTGCATGGAATCGAAGGTGCTGTTCCTTGATGTCCGCTCCGGCGAGATGGAACAGGTGCCGTTCCCGCTGGAGGAATCCGGCGTCCGGATCCTGATCATGGACACCCGCACAAAACACTCGCACGCCGAGGGCGGCTACGGCGAACGCCGGAGGGGCTGTGAGCGCGCCGCGGAGCGGCTGGAGGTGAAAGCGCTGCGGGACATCGGCGTCGACGGGCTGGACGCCGCGCTCGCCAAGCTGCCGGGAGACCTCGTTCCGCTGGTGCGCCACGTGGTGACAGAGAACCAGCGGGTCCTCGACACCGTGGACCTGCTGCGCGCCGGCCGGATCACCGAGATCGGCCCTCAGCTGGACGCCTCGCACATCAGCATGCGCGACGACTACCGGATCTCCACCCGTGAACTCGACCTCGCCGTCGATTCCGCGCGCGAAGCCGGGGCTCTCGGTGCGCGGATGACCGGCGGCGGCTTCGGCGGTTCGGCGATCGCACTGGTCCGCGAGTCCGATGTGGACACTGTCGGACGAGCGGTGAAGGCCGCGTACGAGGCGGCGGATCTGCGCCATCCGAGGCTGTTCACCGCGGTGCCGTCGCGCGGCGCCGGCCGCGACGAGCTGTAGCGCCCGCCGGCGGAAGACCCCCGGGCGAGCCGGGTGCCCGGGGGCGAGGACACTGGGCCGCGACCGCATCCGCAGCAGAAAGGCGCGAACGTGACCGACGAACCGACCAAGACCCTGAAGCTGATGGTGACGGGCGGAGCCGGTTATGTGGGCAGCGTCTGCGCGGCCCGCCTCATCGAGGCCGGGCACGACGTCACGGTGGTCGACGACCTCTCCACCGGGCACGCCGACGCGGTGCACCCGGACGCCACCTTCATCGAGGGTGACGCCGCCGATGTCGCCCGGCGTGTTCTCGGCGACGGTTTCGACGGTGTGCTCCACTTCGCCGCCAAGTCTCTTGTCGGCGAGTCGATGACGGATCCGGCGAAGTACTGGGAAGGCAACGTCCTGACCTCGCTTCGCCTGCTGGAAGCGATGCGCGACCACGGCACGAAGCGACTGGTGTTCTCCTCCACCGCGGCCACCTACGGCGAACCCGAGTCCTCCCCCATCCCGGAGACGGCGCCGACGCAGCCGACCAACACCTACGGCGCGACGAAGCTGGCCATCGACCACGCGATCACGTCGTTCTCGCGCGCCCACGGCATCGCCGCCGTCAGCCTGCGCTACTTCAACGTCGCCGGCGCCTACGGCACCTTCGGCGAGCGGCACACCACCGAAACCCATCTGATCCCCCTCGTGCTCCAGGTCGCCACCGGGGACCGCGAGCGGATCCAGATCTTCGGTGACGACTACCCGACCGCGGACGGCACCGCCATCCGCGACTACATCCATGTGGTCGACCTCGCCGACGCGCACCTGCTGGCCCTGCGCCACGCGGCCGACGGCGAGCACCGCATCTACAACCTCGGCAGCGGCACCGGTTTCTCGGTGCTCGAGGTGATCGAGGCGTGCCGCCGCACCACCGGTCACGAGATCCCCGCCGCGGTCGCGCCGCGCCGGACGGGCGACCCGTCGGTGCTGGTGGCCTCCAGCGAGCGCGCCGGTGGCGAACTCGGCTGGAAGCCCGAGCGCACCGACCTCGACGGCATCGTGGCCGACGCCTGGGCGTTCACTCAGTCCCGCCAGACGGTCTGAGGCTGAGCGCGGGCGGCTCGTCCGCCCGCTGCTTCAGCACGATCCCGGCCACTTCGGACGGGGCCAGCATCCCGTCCAAGGCGGCTGTCAGCAGCCCGGCCATCCTGTGTTCCGGGTCGACTTCGCGGGCCCTGGCCAGCGCCATACCGGCGACGGCCAGGTCACCGCGGGCGTAGGCGGCGTGCGCCTTCAAGCACAGTGCCTCGGCCGATTCCGGTTCGGGTAGCTCACGGGCGAGGCGGAGCCAGAGACCTTCCGCGGCCCTGGCCAGCGGCGAGCCGACCGGAGCGGCGGTGAGCAGGCAGGCGTCCCGGACCTCGACGAGGGAAAGCGCCCACGCCAGCCGGACGGCCTGGTCGTCGGTGATCGCCTCATCGCCCCGATCGACGCGGGCCAGTGCGGCGTTGACCTCGGCGAGTCCTGCCTCGACGCGGTCGTCGTTTCCCCAGGGCGGGTCGGCCAGCCTGGTCAGGAGGTCGGCACGGCGCGCGAGCGTTTCCACCGGGCCGGCGTCGAACAGCCGCTCCACGTCCGCCCTGCTCTCGCGGGCGATGTGGCCTTCGCTGGTCGCGACCGCGGCGATCACCGACTCACGAGGGTCGGGCAGGAGACCGCCGCAGTCCCTGTCGCGGTAGCACCGCCACCGCGCGCCCTCGGTGATGGACGGTGCCCAAAGCGGGTGCAGCACGGGAATGCCGTACTCGGCGAGCGCGGCTTCCAGCCGCCGGACGAAGCGGCGGCGCGGCGGCCGCCCGGCCGGATTCGGGGAACCGCCGCCGACGACGGCCACCGTGGCACCGGTGTGCGCGGTCAAGGCGAGCCTGGTCGCGAGGTCGAGCGCCTGATCCAGCTCCACGCCGGGCGGCGGGAGATCCACGCGCAGGGTGAGGCCCTGTCGTTTGCGGTCCGGCCCTCGCTGCCCGAACACGATGACGGAGTTCTCGGGGTGGAACCCGAGGATGTACGGGATCGCGGCGAGCAGGTCCGCCGGATCCTTCAGATCGACCTTGGTCCTGCCGGTCGGGGTGGTTGTGGTCATGCCCCCACCCTGCGGCGGAATGGGGCCGCCGGGTGGGGGCATGGCAGATCTGTGGACAGCCGGGACCGTTGTGCACAACCGCCACCGGGACCCGAGCAGGGGACGCCGATTGTCGGTGGGGTGGTCTACTGTGCCCGGCCCCGCGGGGTCAGTCGCAGTGCTCGAACGGGCTCTCGTAGACGTTCGACCCGACCGAGCCGCCCCACTTGACGCAGGTGGACGCGGCCGTCTTCTTCACAGGCCCGGCGTAGTAGGTGAAGCTGCCGGAATCGGTCGTGCGAGCCGCGCCCTGGACTTCGAGGAAGGCCGACACCGGCGACGCGGTGCCGAGCGAAACCGCCTTCAACGTGGTCGCGCAGTTGGACTTGGTCGAAGAGTTGTAGAGCAGGTACGCCGTGCCGGAGCCCCCGGCGAGCGCCTGCGAGTCGACCACCGAGAAGCCGCTGCCGCACACCTCGGTGGCCTCGTACGGGTTGCCGCCGCACGAGTTCTTGCTGGTGAAGTTGGTGTGGGCGTAGTAAGGCACCGCGACGCCGTTCAGCTTCGCCTTCTGGGCCACGCCGTTGAGCCGCTCTTCGAAGTGCAGGTGCGGACCGCTCACCCCGCCGGTCGCCCCGGCCGTGCCGAGCTGCTTGCCGAGACTGACGGCCTGGCCGACCGACACCGACTGCGCCGAAAGGTGCGCGTACCGGGTGGTCCAGCCGCCGCCGTGATCGACCTCGACCCAGCGCCCGTAGCTCGTGCTGCCTTCGTTGGCGACCCGGCTGACGGTGCCGCCCGCCGCGGCCACCACCGGCATCCCGGTGATCCCCGACTTCTGGAAGTCGACCGAGTTCGCCGGGCTGTGCCCGCTGAACGTGGCGGCCGTGACCGTGACACCGCATTTGAACGGGACTTGGAAGTTCGGGGCGGCCGACGCCTGCGTCGTGCCGGCGAGAGTCAGGCCGAGCGCGGGGACGACGGCCGCCGCGGCGAGCACTGCGAAGCGGCGCAACCTGGACATGGGACCTCCATCGGGTGGGGAAGCCGGACCCGTCGAAGCAAAGACGGAGGAAATACATTTTCCATACAAGCGCGAGGTCCGGTCGGCGTTTTCCGACCGGAAACGCCGAATGCCACGTCCCGGGCGGGGGCGTGGCATTCGGGGTGGTCCGGACTCAGCCGAAGGCGGCGCGCAGCGCGGGCTTGCCTCCCGCCACCGGAAGCACCAGCGAAGTCCGGTTCAGCTCGACCGAGAGACCGGCGCCGGGCTTCGGCCGGAGCGTGTAGTCGTGGTCGCTGGAGGCCACCAGGAACTCGATCTTGTGCCCTGCCGCGAGCAGGTAGTCCTTCGCGACCAGTTCCACCTCGACCTTATAGCTCTCACCAGGGGTGATCGGCTCGGTCTTGGCGTGGTCACGCCGGTTCTGCGGGTCGGTCCAGCCGCGGGTGATCACCTTCGCCGTCCCGTCCGGGGCGCGGTCGAGAAGCACCGCCGTCACGTTCGCGGCCGGCTTGTCGAAGGACACCGAAAGGTCGGTCTTCGCGGTGCCGGAGAGGCGAACGGGCTGCTTCGCCGCAGTGGTCGAATACAGCAGCCTGTTGCCCGACGAGGCCGCGTTGGCGAGCTGCGCGACGGTCTTGCTCGCGTCGTCGGCCAGCTTTTCGACGGTGGCCTTGCCCGGAACGGGGTTACGCGTGTCGAGCGTGCCCTTCGAGGAGCCACCGGGCCACGGGTAGAGCTTCACGTCCTGGGCGCCGGGCAGCGGCCACTCCGGCTCGTCCACCCACGACTTGTCCTCGCGCTGGATGGTGGCCTTCGGCTCGCGCTCGATGCCGTTGTCGATGCCGTAGAGGTAGTGCGACATCCACTTGTTCAGCGTGGCGAGCCAGACGTCGCGGCGGAGGCTCATCGGGTCGGCGTGCCCGGCCTGGTGCAGCCAGATCTTGTGCTCGACACCGTGTGCCTTGAGCATTTCGTACCACCGGGTGCCCTGGTCGGTCTTGACGTTCCAGTCACCGAGGCCGTGCACCACGAGCACCGAGGCCCGCACCTTGCTCACGTCGTTGCGGTAGTTCCGCACGTCCCAGAAGCGGCTGTAGTCCCCGGTCACCCGGTCCTGGTCGACGGCGATCTTGTCGATCAGCGGACGGCAGACGGCGCGATCCTGGCGCGTGTAGACGTAGTCCGCGAGCACGTCCGCGTCTTCGCCCTGGTAACCGCCCGCCGCGACGACGGCGCCGTCGTTGCGGTAGTAGTCGTACCAGCTGGAGATCGCCGCGATCGGGACGATCGTCTCCAGTCCCTTGACGCCGGTGCTGGCCACCGCGTTGGGCAGCGTCCCGTTGTAGGAGACGCCCATCATGCCGGTCTTGCCGGTGCTCCAGTCCGCGACCGCGGCCTTGCCCGCCGCGTCCCGTGCCGCCGCGCGGCCGTTCACCCAGTCCACAATGGACCTGGCGCCGATGGTCTCGTTGACGTCACCGGTGCTCGGGCAGCCGGTGGACTGGCCGCTGCCGAGCGACTCCCCGTACACCACGGCGAAACCGCGGGCGATGAAGTAGTTCTGGTAGCCCCAGTTGATCGGCGCCGCGCTCGGGCCGACGGTCTTCGTCGCGATCCGCGGCCCCGCGGGGGCACGCTTGGCGCCCGGCACGTACAGCTCCACGTCGACGTTGTGGTTCGCGACGTCGTTGCCGCCCGCGTAGTACGGGCTGGCCTGGTAGACGACCGGGACCTTCATGCCCTGCTGGGTGGCGCGGGGACGCACCACCTCCGCGTGCACGAGGTCGTCCTTGCCGTCATGGTCGCTGTCGACCGGCGCGGTGACCCACACGTTCTCCCGGATGACGTCCGCCGGGTCGAACACCGGTTGCGCCTGGCCGTCCTTGAAAACCGGCGCCGGTGGAGCGTCGGCTTGAGCGGGCAAAGCCGTCGCCGGAAGGACCAGGACAGCGGTGAACAAAGCGGCGAGCCTGGCGACTCTCACAGGACCCCCAAAGGCGGGCGGGCAAGACCCAGCTGAGGTTTCCGGCCCCCCGAACGGGTGTCAAGAGACTAACGTCGGAGGCATGCCCAGCACCGTGGAAGCACCGATCGTCGCCGTCACCGTCTATCCGCACCATGCCCGGATCACGAGGCGGGCATCGGCACGTCTCGACGGCGAAACGCGCTTCGCCTTCGCGGGCCTGCCGTGGAATCTGGACACTGATTCGGTCCGGGTCACCGGTTCCGGCCCGGCGGTCATCGCCGGGGTCGACGTCGCCGTCGAGCGCCATCCCGCGCCCGCCGACGCTTCCCTGCGCACGCTGACCGAACAGCGTCGGGCCGATCAGGCCGTGGTCGACGAGGTTGCGGACGCCGTCTCGGCGGAGACCGCTAAGGTCGACCTGCTGACGGGGTTGGCGACGCGCAGCGGCAAGAGCTTCGCGAAGGCGCTCGCGGCAGGCACGGCGGAACCGCCCCGGGTCGCGGAAGTCACCGACGCTCTCGGCACCCAACTGGCCGAGGCGCTGGGGAAACGCCGCGAACTCGGCATCCGCCTCGCCCGGCTCCGTGACGACCTCAAGGCGCTGGACCGGGAAATCGAAGCGAAGCAAGGCATGTCCGAAGTGGACAGCGCGACGGTCACGGTCGAGCTGGAAAGCCAGGAGGACGGCGCGGAAATCGGTCTCGAGCTGTCCTATGTGGTCGCGAACGCCAGCTGGGAGCCGGGGTACGACGTTCGCGTGCGCGGGGAAGACGTCGCGGTGACCTGGTACGGGCGGATCACCCAGCACACCGGCGAGGACTGGCCCGAATGCGAACTGGCCCTCTCCACCGCGCGACCGGCGAACACCGTGGAGGTGCCGGAGCTCGAACCGTGGTTCCTCGACCGCGTGCGACCGGTCCAGCCGTTGATGGCGCGCGCCCCTTACGGCAGCGCGTCGCCCGCGGGCGGCGGGATCCCGGAGGCGGTGGGCATGGTGGCACCCGGCGCGCCCGCGATGGTGGCGCGGACCGCGTCCGTCGAACAGGGCACCACCGCGGTCACCTACCGGCCGGGCCGTCCGGTGGCGGTGCCGTCAGGAGCACAGGGCCACCGCACGACGCTCGCGCAGCTCGACCTGACGGCGAAACTGGGCTACATCACCGCTCCGGCGGCGTCACCGGAGGCGTTCTTGCGGGCGACCGTAGTCAACACCTCGGAGCACACGCTGCGGCCGGGGAAGGCGTCGGTGTTCCACGAGACGGAGTTCGTCGGCACCACGCGGCTCGACGTCTGGGCGCCGGGTGAGGAACTCGAACTCGCCCTCGGCGTGGACGACCGGATCCGGGTCGAACGGGAACTCGCGCACCGCACGGCGAGCAAGGCGACGCTGTCCGGCGTCCGCAAGCGGGAGGCCGCCTACACCACCACGATCGTCAACCACAGCCCGCGCGAGGCCGTCGTGACCGTGCTGGACCAGGCGCCGGTCTCCCGGGACGACGCGATCACGGTCCGCGACGTCCGCACCGTGCCGGATCCGGTGGAGCGGACCGAGCTGGGTGAGTTCACCTGGCGGCTGACGCTCGCTCCGGGCGCGAAGGGCGTCGTGACGCTCGGGTACCGGGTGGACGTCGCGAAGGGTGTCGAGTTGTCGGGGTGGCGCGAGTAGCCGTTGGGGAACGCTATGAAAGGTCCTTTCCTTGCAAATTTTGCAAGGAAAGGACCTTTCATAGCACTTGCCGGAGCCGGATCAGCCCTGCGAGATGTACGCCTCCAGCTGTTCCTGACTCTTCTCCAGCTGTTCCATCCGCGTCTTCACGACGTCACCGATGCTCACGATCCCCGCGAGCCTGCCGTCCACCAGGACCGGGACGTGCCGGATCCGGCGTTCGGTCATGAGGACCGACAGCTGATCGACCGAGTCCTCGGGGGTGCAGCTGGCGACCAGCTTCGTCATGATCCCGGCCACCGATCCGTCGAGTAGCTGGGGTCCGCGCTCGTTGAGCCGGCGCACCACGTCCCGTTCGGAGACGATCCCGACGATCTCGCCCTCGGCGTCGACGACCACCAGGGCACCGACGTTGTGCTCCGCGAGTCTCTCGAGCAGATCGGTGACGTTCGTCTCCGGCGAGACGGTCGCGACGGCCGCCCCCTTGTTCCGCAACAGATCGGAAATCCGCATACGCGCTCCTCCCGGATGGGTGACCTGAGTCACTCCAGGTTATGGCCTCACCGGCCCGCGCGAAAGTCCGGAGAGTCCGATTCGATACCCAGCCTGGTGGCGAGCGCGTCGTACGCCTCGATGATCCCGAGGCCGTAGGGGTCGTCGCCGAGCGCGCCGAGGGTGCCCCGCCCGAGCTCCCACTGGGCCTTCGCGGCCTCGTGATCACCTAGTTTGCGGTAATCCTCGGCGAGGTTCAGGTGCAGCGACGGGTAGAACCCGCGCACGGCCAAGGTCGCGTGGTACTCCTTGGCGCGTTCGTCGGTGAGCGAATCCGCCGCCGCGAGCGCGCGGAGATCCCAGCCGAGTTCATCGGCCGGGTCGTCGCAGACGTCGGCCATGTAGTGCGCGAGCGCGCACCGGTGCAGCGGGTCGCCTTCCTCGCCGATCCGTTCCCACAGCGTCGCGAACTTCTCCCGCGCGCCCGCCCGGCCACCGGAGATGTGCAGCTGGAGGCCGATGTTGATCTCGGCCATCACCTCGTCGCTCATTTGACGTCCGCGGCCGGCGCCGCCCAGGTGTTGCACGCCGACGTCGTCTTCCCGGAGAACCCGGCCTTCGCCCATTTCAGCTGGTTACGACGGCTGCCGTGGGTGTCGCTGTCGTCCGCGCGGCCGTAGTCCTCCAGCGCCGCGCCCGCCAGTGACCTGCTGATCGACCCGCGTCCGGCGGCGGCGGCGAGGGCGAGGGCGCCGAAGCAGTTCGCCTGCAGTTCGATGCGGCGGACGAGTTGCTTGTCGGCAGGCGAGTCTTCGTCCGGCGACGACATCTTCTCCGCGGCCGCAGACAGGATCCCGCTGGAGCGCTGGACGTGGTGCCCGTACTCGTGGGCCATCGTCGCGAGGTGACGGGACCGTTCGAGGCCCGCGTCGCTCAGCATCCACTGGGTCGGCGCGTAGATCGTGGTGTCGCCGCCGCAGTAGTAGGCGACGGCTTCGTCCTCGCTCGGCGCTTTCCCGCAGGCGCTGGTCTCGGGCAGGGTGACCTGCACGGTCACCGTCGATGTGGGCTCGTTCGCCTGGTCAAGGGCGGGTTTCCAGGCTTCGGCGAGACAGGAGGCGAAGGTCTTGTAGTAGGTCTCCAGCTTCGCGGGGTCACGGCTGATCGCCGGCAGGCGGCAGGTGACCGCGCCGAGGGCGATCCCTTCGGCCAGCAGCGGGTTCGTCTCCAGTTCCCGCACCTCCTTGGGCGCGGGTTTCGCGGTCCCGGCCGGTGCCTTCGCCCCTTCCGAGGTGAACGTGCCGGACGCCGGGAGTGCGTGGCCGTCGATCTTCCGCGGCCCTCCCGCCATCGCCATCCCGGTGGCGGTCAAGGCGACGACGATGAGCAGACCGACCACGGCGGCGCCGGTGTTACGGGGGCTTTCAGGACGAGGCGGAGCGGGCGCGAAGGGTCCGGGTACCCCGTCGGTGCCGGTCATGGTGTCCCCCAAATGTGCGAGCTCCCAGCATACGGAGCAGGGGTGGCCCAGGCGAAGACACGCGCCGTAAACGGACACCTGGTGGCGCCGGGACGCGGGCCCCGGCGAGACTGTCGGCATGAGCGACGAGGACCCGTACCTGTGGTTGGAAGACGTGACCGGCGAAAAGGCGCTGGACTGGGTGCGAGCCCGCAATGCCGAGGCTCTGGAGGCGCTGTCCACCGGCGAGCGGTTCGCCGGGATCCGTGACGAGGTCCGCGAGGTCCTCGACGCCGACAACCGGATCCCGTACGTCCGGCGCCGGGGCGAATACCTGTACAACTTCTGGCAGGACTCGGCCCATCCCCGCGGCCTGTGGCGCCGCACCACCCTCGAGCAGTACCGGCTCGACACGCCGGAGTGGGAACTCCTGCTCGACGTCGACGCGCTGGCCGAGGCCGACGGCGAGAACTGGGTGTGGCAGGGCGCGGCCGTCCTCCGTCCGGGCTATCACCGGGCGCTGGTCGAACTGTCGCGGGGCGGCGCCGACGCGACCGTGGTCCGCGAGTACGACCTCGACGAGCGCCGCTTCGTCGAAGACGGGTTCTTCGTACCCGAAGCCAAGACCCGGATCGGCTGGATCGACCGCGACCGCGTCTACATCGGCACCGACTTCGGCACCGGGACACTGACCAGCTCGGGCTATCCGAGGCTGGCGAAGGAATGGCGGCGCGGCACCCCGCTCGAAGAGGCGACGGTGGTCTTCGAGGGCAAGCCGGACGACGTGTCGGTGTCCGC
Organism: Amycolatopsis sp. NPDC102522; assembly: GCF_055584485.1. NCBI lineage: Bacteria > Bacillati > Actinomycetota > Actinomycetes > Pseudonocardiales > Pseudonocardiaceae > Amycolatopsis > Amycolatopsis sp. NPDC102522. The sequence goes on from NZ_JBVJLY010000007.1 coordinate 233,624, forward strand.
CCACCATGACCCGACCGAGGGCTGGGAACGCGACTTCGTCTACCGGTCGATCGACTTCTATCGCACGGAGCGGTACCTCCGGACGCCAGGCGGCCTGGAGCGGATCGAGGTCCCCGAAGACGCGCAGACGTCCTCACACCGCGAGTGGCTGCTGATCCGGCTTCGCTCGGACTGGACCGTCGAAGGCACGACGTACCCCTCCGGCACCCTGCTCGCCTCCGGGTTCGACGCGTTCATGGCGGGTGAGCGCACCTTCACGACCCTCTTCACGCCGGACGCGCACACGTCCCTGGAGTACTGGGCGTGGACGCACAACCACCTGCTGCTCTCGACGCTGTCCGACGTCCGGACGGAACTGCGCGTGCTCACGCCGTCGGACGGCTGGACCTCCCAGCCGCTCGCCGGCGCCCCGGAACTGGGCACGGCGCAGATCATCGGCACCGATCCCGACGTCAGCGACGAGTACCTGCTCGATTCCAGCGGGTACACGCAGCCGTCGACGCTGACGTATGGACACATCGGCGGCGACGTCGAGGTCCTCAAACGCGCTCCCTCGTTCTTCGACAGCGAAGGGATGACGGTCTCGCAGTACTTCGCGACGTCCGAAGACGGCACGAAGATCCCGTACTTCGTCGTACGTCCCTCCGGCTCTGAGGGCGGACCGACGCTGCTGACCGGCTACGGCGGCTTCGAGGTCTCGCTGACCCCCAGCTACAGCGGCGTGATCGGCCGCGGCTGGCTGTCACGCGGGGGCACGTACGTCGTCGCGAACATCCGCGGCGGCGGCGAATACGGACCGGACTGGCACACCTCGGTGACCAAAGCGAAGCGATACAAGGTCTACGAGGACTTCGCGGCCGTCGCCGCCGACCTCGTCGAGCGCGGCATCAGCGAGCCTTCCCGCCTCGGGATCCAGGGCGGCAGCAACGGCGGACTGCTGATGGGGGTCATGCTCACGCGCTACCCGCACCTGTTCGGCGCGATCGTCAGCCAGGTGCCGCTGCTGGACATGAAGCGGTATCACAAGCTCCTCGCGGGAGCGTCGTGGATGGCCGAGTACGGCGACCCCGACGACCCGGCGGAATGGGACTTCATCGGGAAGTACTCGCCATATCAGAACGTCCGGAGCGGGGCCGGGTATCCGCCGGTCCTGTTCGTCACCTCCACCAGGGACGACCGGGTGCATCCCGCGCACGCGCGCAAAATGGTCGCGCGGATGCTGGAACAGGGCCACGACGTGCGCTACCACGAGAACATCGAAGGCGGGCACGGCGCGGCGGCCGACAACGAGCAGCTGGCGTTCAAATGGGCGCTGATGCTGGAATTCCTGTGGGAGAAGCTCGCCTGACGACACGTGTCATGAAAGGGGCGTTCAGGACATTTTTCGTCCTGAACGCCCCTTTCATGACACTCGGGGCTCATTCCGCCACCCGCGCCAGCACCACCCCGCCCACGATCAGCGCCATAGCGGCGAAGCGGCCGAAGCTGAGCGGGTCCTTGTGGATCACGATGCCGAAGACGATCGCGCCCACCGCGCCGATGCCGGTGAACACGGCGTACGCGGTCCCCACCGGGAGCGAGTCCATCGCCTTCGACAGCAGGTACACCGCCGCGACGCCGAGCACGAAGCACAGCACGGTCGGCCAGAGCCGGGTGAAGTTCTCCGTCGGCTTGATGCTCTGCGACCAGGCGACCTCGACGACTCCGGCCGCCAGCAGGATTCCCCAGCCCATCAGGCTTCCGTTCCGGCCGCGGCCACCTTTTCGGCCGTCAGAAGCGCCTGTTCCCGCGACGCGATCCTGTCGGGATCGCGCGGACTCAGCCGCGGGTCGACGAGGGCGTTCGTGAGTTCGGAATGCAGGAACGTGACGTCTCGAACGTCGTAGTGCCCGGCGAAGAAGTCACGCAGGTAGCGCTCGTGGTGGTCGACAGGCTCCCTGGGTGTGCCCGGCAGGTAGGTGCCGCCACGCGCTCCCGCGACCACGAAAGCCTTGCCCGCCAAGGACATCTTCGGGAACGTCACCTGGTCGATCCACAGTTTGAGCGTCGCGGGGATCGAGAAGTTGTACATCGGCGCCCCGATCAGCACGACGTCGGCGGCGAGCAGTTCGGCCAGCAGCGGCTCGATGACAGCCCAGGCCTCGCGCTGCTCCGGCGTCTTCACCACCGAGGCGTAGCCGGCCGGATCAGTGATTCCCGCGGTGAGGAGGGCGTCGCAGATCTCGGTCCAGGCCTGGCCGATCGGCGGCACCGGAGCGGCCGCCACGTCGCGATAGGTGTAGCCCGCGCCGGGATGTGCGGCACGCCAGACCTCGGCGAAGCGAGCGCTCAGCTCGCGGGAGAACGACGCGCTGCGGGCGCTGGAGTCGAGGTGGAGAAGGTGGCTCATCGGGCCTCCCGGACCAGGAAGTGGACACGGCGTCCACTTGCTTCGCCGGGTACAAGTGGACGACGCGTCCGGATATTCCCTAGGCTGCGGACATGCCGACAGAAGATCTGCTCGCGACCGGTCCCGGACGGGAACGCTCAGACGCCGCCCGTAACCGCGCGAAGATCCTGAAGGCCGCCGAAGAGCTCTTCGCCGCACGTCCGGCCGCGGACGTCACCATGGAAGACATCGCCAAAGCCGCCGGAGTCGGCCGCGCCACGCTGTACCGCCGCTACCCGGACCGCTCGGCGATCGCCGTCGCCCTACTGGACGAGCACGAGCGGGAACTGCAGGAGCGGTTGCTCACCGGCCCTCCCCCGCTGGGCCCGGGCGCGCCACCCGCCGAGCGGCTGGCCGCGTTCTACGCGGCGATGATCGGCTTGCTGGCCCGGCACGCGCATCTCGTCCTCGGCACCGAAGTCGGGCATTCACGGTTCACCACCGGCCCGTACCGGCTGTGGCGCACCCACGTCCGGTTCCTCGCCGAGCAGGCGGACGCGAAGGACCCGGAGGCGCTCGCCGACGTCCTGCTGGCGCCGCTCGCCCCGGAGGTGTTCCTCTACCAGACCGGCGAACTCGGCCTGAGCACCGAACGGATCACGGACGCGTTGAGCGAGCAGGCGCGGCGAGCGCTGTCCTGATCAACCGGCGAGGCCGTCGACGACGACCTTCATCACGGCCTGCCAGTGCTCACGCTGCGCGGCGCGCTCCTCGGGCCCGGCGAGCCGCTCCTGATGGAAGACCACGGTCGTCTTGCCCGGCCCGACCGGACGGAGCCCGACCTGGACCGTGCTTTCGTGGTCGGCGCCGTCGCCCGCGACGCCATCGGCCTCGTCGCGGGCGAACGGTCCGGCCGCGTCCGCGAATGTTCCGCGGACGACTGCTACCTGCTGTTCTTCGACATCTCACGGTCGGGCAACCGCCGCTGGTGCTCGATGGAGCGCTGCGGCAACCGCGCCAAGATCCGGGCCTACCGCGCGCGCACCGAAACCGCCTGATCGCTAGGATTCCCGGCGATGCAAGGTGAAGCGAAACTGGAACAGCGCGTCGTGGAGACGGCGGAAAAGCTGCTGGCCAAACGGAAGTCGGTGACCGCGCTCGACGTCCTGGCCGGGATCGGCTGGCTGCCGGACACGGTCCTCAACGCCTGGCACCAGGGCCGGGTCCCCGTTCTGTCCGAGGCGCTGCCGGTGAACGCGGAGAAGCTGACCTTCACCCTCGGCGCGCTTCAGCGATGGGCGAAGGGAAAAGCCCTCGAAAGCACGGAGATCGAGCACGTCGGGGCCACCCGCGACAGGACTCAGCTGAAGGCCACCTCGGGTGAACTGGCCGCCCTCGACCCCCTGTTCCGGACGCAGTGGATCATGCCGGGGCTGTCCGAGGCCAAACGAGCGCAAGTCGTCGCCCGGCAGAAGAAGGCGCCGGATCTCGTCGTGTCCGTGGCGCTGAAGGACTGGACTTGCGCCGACTGCGGCGGCACCGGCGACCTGCTGTTCCTGGAGAACGAAAAGCCGCACTGCCTCGACTGCGCCGACCTCGGGCACCTCGTTTTCCTGCCCTCGGGCGACACCGCCCTGACCCGCCGCGCGAAGAAGGCGAGCCGGCTTTCCGCCGTGGTCACCCGCTTCAACCGGTCGCGGAAACGCAGCGAGCGGCAAGGGCTTCTGGTCGAAGACGCGGCGTTGCGCAGCGCCGAGGAACAATGCCTCGCCGACGAAGACGTCCGGGAACGACGCCGCGGCCGTGATCGCGTGCGGCGCGCGCAGGAAGACGTCGAGTTCACCGCCCGGTTCTTCACCGCGATCACCGAGATGTTCCCTGGCTGCCCGACGGACCGAGCACGCGCCATCGCCGAACACGCGGGCCTGCGCGGCAGCGGCCGGGTGGGCCGCTCCGCCGCCGGGCAGGAACTGGCCGAACGGGCGGTGTTCCTCGCCGTCGTCGCCTCGATCCGGCACCTGGACACCGATTACGACGACCTGCTCATGGCAGGCGTGGAGCGGCAGGCCGCACGCGACCGCATCCACTCCGCCATCGAAACCGTGCTCGACCGCTGGCGTTCCTGACCACCGTCACGTTCCGGGCGCGAACCTCACAGCAAGCCGTGAGAACGAGCCCACCCGCCGAACTCGGCGCCGGTGCAGGGTAAGCGCATGCCCGTGTCGCGGACCAGGTCGATGAGGTTCCCAGCGGCCACCTCGGTCAGCTTCCCATCCCGGCACGCTCGGGCCAGGAGCCAGACTGTTCCGTGAACCTCCAGGCCATACCGCCTGGCCACTCGGATCGCTGCCTGGTCATCGGTTATCGCGGTACAGCCCTCCAGTTCCGCGACGGCGAAAACGCTGGCCTCGCCCCGATCCCGCTCGCCCGCTCCGATCCTTTCCGCCCACTTCACGAAACATTCGAGTTCACGGATCGTGTCGAGTCGATGCACTTTGATCCATTCGAGCTCCAAGGCATCCTGAAGAGCCGGATGAGCCGCCGATCCAAGACGCAGTTCCTCGATGACCACATAAGTCGTGCGGCATTCATCGGAGACGAGCAGATCCCGAAGCACCTCCAGCCGGTCCGCGCGCGCGAAGTGATTCAGGCACATCGCGTCGAGAACCAAAGGACGATGAACGGTCACGAGCCGGCGCCCGTCTCGACTCCCGGCAGGTCCTCGATCTCGATCTCCCCGTGCATGAGCTCAACGGCTCTCGCGGGCGTGACGAAGTCCTGACGCAGGGCCTCCATCACCGCGTGGGCGTAGCCGGGAGGAACCCGTACCCCTTCGAGATCGGGCTGTGGAACCCACCCGACGGCGTCTCTGAGCTCCGCTCTCGTCGGCGCGGCGGAGAACCATCTCGCCAGGCGATCCCCATCGAGCAGACCGGCGTGTCCCGCCTGTCGCACCGTTAGTGACCACGAAGTACGGAAGACCGCCGACAGCTTGATCAGTTCGCTACGCAGGCCGCTCTTCGCCACCTGTTCCAGCACACTGGACGGAAGCAGGAATTCCGCCGCGAACGCGTCGATGGCGCGCTCCCTGTCCTCACGAGAAGTCGATACGCCGAGATCGGTCGAGTACTCGTCCCCCAGCACCAGATGCCCCAACTCGTGGGCGGCTGTCGCGCGGCGCCTGCCCGGATCGGCCGATCTGCTGACGACGGACACGCCGAAGTCCCCGTCGATCAGCGAGGCCCCGTCCCCAGGGAGGTCGGCCACCAAGACGTACTGCCCCGCCCGTTCACACTCCGCCACCAGCGTCCGGATCGGTTCTTGCCCCAACCCATGCCGGCTTCTCAGCCACAAGGCAGCCTCGCGCGCTCCTTGCGGATCTGTGACAGCGCGGTCGTACACAGCCGCTTTACCCGGCCTGAGGAGGTCAAGCGCGACCACTTGCCGGACATCGTCCAGCCAGGCCGTCAGCTTGGCCTCCAACCGGTACGAATCTCTGGAGAGGGCGCTGTCCGTGTCATCGACCAGGCTGGTCCGCCGCGACAGGACCGGCGGCTGCTCGCGGAGGAAGTGCCCCATGGGCACCTGCAGCACGGCAGCCAGCTTCGCCAGCTCAAGCGCGTCGATCTGCCGACCACCGGACTCGATCTTGGCGATCTTCGTGCGCTCCAAACCGACAGCGCTCGCCAAACCGGCTTGCGACAGGCCAGCCGCCAGTCGGCTCTCTCGGACGCGCTCGCCCACTTCAGCCCATTCCACCGGACCAGTGTGGTGCGATTTTCGCACATTCGTCAAGTCGGGAGCCCATCACCTGCGAACAAGCTCGACCGCCGGCGTTCCTGACCACTGTCACGTTCCGGGCGCCGGTCTCGTCCGGAGAGCATGTCTTCCGCCTATCTGACCGTGGCTATCGTGACGATCGTGATCAACGCCGGGATCGCCGCCGCCGACCTCGCGCGTGTCCCGTTCGTCCTCAAGAATTCCGCCGAAGTCGACGTGCCCCCGTCCTGGATCCCGCCGCTGGCCTCGCTGAAGGCAGCGGGCGCGGCCGGTCTGCTGCTTGGCCTGCTCGGGGTGCCGTTCGTCGGGACCGCGGCGGCCGTCGGGCTCGTGCTGTTCTACGTCGGCGCCGTCGCCACCCATGTGCGCGCCCGCGTCCTCTACAACATCGCCTTCCCCGCCGGTTTCCTCGCGCTGGCAGTGGCGACCTTCGCCCTCGATCTCACTCAGGCCAGGTAGGGACCGAAGTGCTCGGCGACGACGTCCGCGACCGCTTCGGCGTCGCATGAGCCGTCGATCTCCAGCACCCGGATACCGAGACCGTTCGCGGTACGGACGGCGTCCTCGGCGACAAGCCGGTCTCGCTCGATCCGGTTGTGCTGCGCCCGCTCGGGATCGCTGACCCGGTGCACCACCGCAGCGGCGCGAGGCAGGACTCTGAGCTGATGCTCACGGAAGTCGTCGGTGGGCACCATGACGATCATTCGCCGCGGCGAATCCAGGAGCGGCGCGACGAGTTCCGGGCGCAGTCCCCAGCCCTCGGCGAGGATCGGCCGCCCGGAGACCAGCGCGCGCAGATCGTCCAGAGCCCACTCGAACCGCGCCGGGAATCCGGCGATCGTGTCGGCCGCCATCCGTTCGGGCGTGGTGTCCACCCAGACGGAGTCCGGGTCGGGATCCGTGGCGGGCAAACCGTTGCGGACCCGGTGGACCACGCGGCGATCCTGGTGGGCACGCGCGTCGTGGAAGTCGTAGTGGTAGACGGTGAGGCCGAGGCGGTACGCCAGCAGCCGGGAGACGGTGGACTTCCCCGCCCACTGGCCACCGCAGATCCACAATGCTCGCCCGAGTGTGCCGAACGGATCGGCGATTCCGCCGTCAAGGGTCATCGAGGCCTCCAGTCCCGACAGCGAGCAAAGACCCCTTCGTGAGCAGGGCCAGCCTCGACGGTGTCTGACCGCGAAGGCACCTGATTCGCTGGGTGATCCGGACACGCTCGCGGACCGCGCCGTCCTGCTCGATCCGGATCAGAAGCCCGCCCTCGTCGGCGATCACGAACCCGCCGTCGACGGACGCGACCGAGGGCACGAATCGCCGGTCGAGGTCGATCCTCCAGCGCGCTGTCCCGTCCGACGCGTCGACCACCGCGCAGCCACCCCGCCGCTCGGCCAGCCACAGCAGGCCACCGCGTCGTTCCACCGCGCGGGGGAAAAGATCGTGCTCGGCGTGGACCAGTGTCTCGGCTTTCCTTTCGGACAGCCGGATGCGGACGACCGAGCGATCGCCGCACCGCACCAGGAAGCCGCCCTCGTCGTCCGGGACGAAGGCGGGCCCGCTGTCGGGTCCGACGAGTGGCCTCGGCAAGGACCAGGTGGCCAACTCACGGCCGTCGTCCCGGTCGATCAAGCACACGGAATCGCCGCCCGGCTCGCCGATCAGGAACCCGTCAGCGGTGGCGGCCGGAAGCGCCGTGCCGCGGCGATCCTTCGCTCGCCAACGCATATCACCGGTGCGGAGGTCCACAGCGGACAGTGGCGTGTAGCCGCGCCAGCCGCCCACGAGGACAACGTCTCCGTGCACCACGACATGCCCTGCGAACGAGCCCGGCTCGACCTGCCAGACGTCCTCCCCGGTTTCGACGTCCAGGCAGCGCAATCGGCTGACGTTCTGGGGGATCATCAGGCAGTACTGCCCTGCGATCACGACGTCTCGCGGCCACGTCCCGACCGGGACGTCCCAGCGCACCGAACCATCGGCGGGCTCGAGACCGACCACTCTCGTGCTCCGCTCATGCACGACCAGATGCCGCGCGGTGACCGCCATCGCAGACGGCGAACCGGCTTGATGCAGCGGCCGTTCCCAGCGGACGTCGAACACGAGATCAGTTCAGCAGCCGACCGGCCACCACGCAACAGAGTTCGCCGAAGCAGGCGTCCGGATACTGACGTGGAGTACATAAACTATGAATATAAATCTGCTATGCTTCGAACATGAGCCGTCGCGACACCGCTCCTGGCGCGTCCGCCGCCATCGGCGCGGCCCTCTACGGCCTGGCCACCAGGGCCGCGAGACGCCTGCCCCGGGACATGAGCCTGACGTCCGCCGCCACCCTGGCCACCCTGGACCGGACCGGCCCGCGGCGCATCACCGATCTGGCCGCGGTCGAGGGCGTCACCCAGCCCGCGATGACCACCCTGGTCCGGGTGATGGAGGAGTCCGGCCTGGTCGAGCGGCGAGGCGACACGTCCGACAAGCGGGTCACGCTGGTGTGCCTGACCGAGGCCGGCGCCTCCTACGTCCGGACGCGGCGCCAGGCGGGCGTCCACGCGTTCGAGCGGTTGATCGGCGAGCTGACCGGCGACGAGGTCGAGGCGTTGGTGGCGGCCCTTCCGGCGCTGAAGCATCTGGCAGAGCTCGAAAGCCAGGACCGCGAAGGGCCGAAGCGGTGACCGGTCGGCGGGTCGCGGTGAGGGCGTTCCCGGTGGCGCGTTTGCTGGTCCCCGCCTTGATGTTCATCGCTCTGGTCGTGGCGCAGCGTCGGGTACACCCCTGGGCAGCGCCATCGGCGGCCTGATCCTCGCCGCGGGCACCGGCCCCGGCACCCTTTTCCCCGACGACAGCGCCTACACCACCGCGGCGCTGGTCGGCATCGGCGCCCATGGCGATCACGACGCTGGCAGGCCTCGCTCTCGCCCGCCGACGCTCGTCCGAGACCACCCCGTAAGTCAGATGCACTCGTCGCAACACTGGAGGTTCCATGCCCAAGGGCTACTGGGTCAGCGTCTACCCCACCATCACAGACCCTGAGGGGCTTGATGTCTACAACGAACTGGCCGGTCTGGCCGTCAAGGCCGCGGGCGGGCGGGTGTTCGCCCGCGGTGGCAGCCGGGTCGTCGCACACGAAGCCGGAATCGCCGAGCGCGTCGTCCTGATCGAGTTCGACAGCTTCGAACAGGCGACCGCCGCATACGAGAGTGCGGCCTACCAGAAGGCGCTGGCCGCGCTCCCCGACGGTTTCGAGCGCGACTTCCGCATCGTTGAGGGAATCGGCTGACCGAGGTCCAGCCGGACCTTCGCTGAAGGACCCTGTCAGGAGCCCGCCTCGACGGCGGGCTCCCCTTCCAGGCCGCACATCATCCGGCTATGCGGAAGATGTCCGATCGTCAGCTGCAGCCGGAGGTCGCTCCGCACCCTTCGCAGGCGTAGCACGAACCGGCGGGCCGCATCTTGGTGCCGCAGGTCATGCAGAGCGGCGCGTCGGAGGCGGTGCCGAGGTTCAGTTCCACCAGCTCCGCCGTCGAATGCGCCACCTTGGCGGGAGCCGCGGCCGACGAGTCCACAGTGGACCGAAGGGCGTCGATGTCGACGTTCTCCGGTTCCGTGGCGGGAGTGGCGCCGTAGCTCGCCTCGACCTGTGCCGAGCGCTCGTCGGCGGTGAAGATGCCGAGCTGCGAGCGCTTCTCGTACGGCAGGTAGTCCAGCGCCAGCCTGCGGAACAGGTAGTCCATGACGCTGGTGGCGATCCGGATGTCCGGGTCGTCGGTCATGCCGGCGGGCTCGAAGCGCAGGTTGGAGAACTTCGAAACGTAGAACTCCAGCGGGATCCCGTGCTGCAGGCCGACCGAGATCGACATCGAGAACGCGTCCATCACGCCCGAGAGGGTCGAACCCTGCTTGCCGAGCTTCACGAAGATCTCGCCGAGCCCGTCGTCCGGATAGGAACCGGCGTGCAGGTACCCCTCGGCGCCGCCGACGGTGAACGACACCGTCTGGCTCGGACGCTTCTTCGGGAGGCGCTTGCGGACCGGCCGGTACTCGACGACCTTTTCGGCCTCGGGCTCGGCCTTCTCCTTCTTGCCGCTGGACAGCGGCTGGCCGACCTTGCAGTTGTCGCGGTAGATCGCGAGCGCCTTGAGGCCGTACTTCCAGCCCTGGAAGTAGATCTCCTCGACCTCTTCGACGGTCGCCGACTCCGGCATGTTGACCGTCTTGGAGATCGCGCCGGACAGGAACGGCTGCACCGCGGCCATCATCCGGACGTGCCCCATCGGCGCGATGGACCGCTCCCCTACCGCGCAGTCGAACACCTCATAGTGCTCCTGGCGCAGACTCGGGGCGTCGACGACGTGACCGTGCTGGGCGATGTACTCGACGATCGCTTCGACCTGCTCGGCCTGGTAGCCGAGCGCGGCCAGGGCGCGCGGGATGGTCTGGTTGACGATCTGCATCGAACCGCCGCCGACCAGCTTCTTGAACTTGACCAGCGAGAAGTCCGGCTCGATGCCGGTCGTGTCGCAGTCCATCATGAACCCGATGGTGCCGGTGGGGGCGAGCACCGAGGCCTGCGCGTTGCGCCAGCCGCCGGCCTCGCCCAGTTCGATGCCGCGCTTCCACTCCTGGGTCGCGAGCGCGCGGACCTCGGCGTCGTTGGCGTGGTGGGTCCGCACCAGCTCGTTGGCGGCGGCGTGCTTGCGCATGACCCGCTGGTGCGCCTCGGCGTTGCGCGCGTAGCCCTCGTACGGCCCGACGACCGCGGCGAGTTCGGCCGAGCGCCGGTACGAGACGCCTGTCATCAGTGACGTGATCGCGGCGGCGAGCGCGCGGCCGCCGTCGGAGTCGTAGGCGTGCCCGAGCGCCATCAGCAGCGCGCCGAGGTTCGCGTAGCCGATGCCCAGCTGGCGGAACTTGCGGGTGGTGTCGCCGATCGCCTCGGTCGGGAAGTCGGCGAAGCAGATCGAGATGTCCATCGCGGTGATGACCAGCTCGACGGCCTTCGCGAACAGCGGCGCGTCGAAACCGCCGTCTTCGGTGGCGAATTTGAGCAGGTTCAGCGAGGCCAGGTTGCAGCTGGAGTTGTCCAGGTGCATGTACTCGGAACACGGGTTGGACGCGGTGATCCGGCCCGATTCGGGGCAGGTGTGCCAGTCGTTGATCGTGTCGTCGTACTGCAGACCCGGATCCGCGCATTCCCAGGCGGCCTGCGAGATGGTGCGGAACAGCTTCTTGGCGTCGATCCGGTCGAGGACCTCGCCGGTCATCCGGGACCGCAGGCCGAAGTCGCCCTGGGACTCGACGGCCTTCATGAACTCGTCGGAGACGCGGACCGAGTTGTTCGCGTTCTGGTACTGGACGGAGGCGATATCCGAACCGGACAGGTCCATGTCGAACCCGGCGTCGCGGAGGACCTTGATCTTCTCCTCTTCGCGGGCCTTGGTCTGCACGAACTCTTCGACGTCCGGGTGGTCGACATCGAGCACGACCATCTTCGCCGCGCGCCGGGTGGCGCCGCCGGACTTGATGGTGCCCGCGGAGGCGTCGGCGCCGCGCATGAAGGAGACCGGCCCGGACGCGGTGCCGCCGGAGGACAGCAGCTCACGCGAGGAACGGATGCGGGAGAGATTCAAGCCGGCACCGGAGCCGCCCTTGAAGATCAGGCCTTCCTCGCGGTACCAGTTGAGGATCGACTCCATGGTGTCGTCCACCGAAAGGATAAAACACGCCGAGACCTGCTGCTTCGACGTCGTGCCGACGTTGAACCACACCGGGGAGTTGAAGCTGAACACCTGGTGCAGCAGCATCCACGTCAGCTCGTGCTCGAAGACCTCGGCGTCGGCGGGGCTCGCGAAGTAGCGGTGTTCGCGGCCCGCGTTGACGTAGGAGTGGACGACGCGGTCGATCAGCTGCTTGAGGCTCTGCTCGCGCTGGGGTGAGCCGACGGCGCCGCGGAAGTACTTGCTGGTGACGATGTTCGTCGCGTTGACCGACCAGTAGTCGGGGAACTCGACGCCGCGCTGCTCGAAATTGACCGTGCCGTCGCGCCAGTTCGTCATCACGACGTCCCGGTTCTCCCAGGTGACCTGGTCGTACGGGTGGACGCCCTCGGTGGTGAAGACGCGCCGCACGGTGAGCCCACCGGCCTGCTTCTTCTTCCCACTCGTCCGCGTTGTGGCCGGGTTGCCTGTTCCCACGGTCTCGGTCATGGGTCTTTCCCTCACTCCCACGCGGGAGGCGGCATCAGCCGTCTTTCGCGTCTTGATCGCTCTCGTCCGGTGCGGCAGCCATGGCCTCACGAAGGTCCGAGATCTCCTTCTCGAAGTCCTCGACCGAGGAGAAGGAGCGGTAGACACTGGCGAACCGGAGATAGGCGACGCCGTCGAGTTCGCGCAGGGGGCCCAGGATCGCCAGGCCGACCTCGTGACTCGGGATCTCCGCCAGCCCCGCCGACCGGATCGACTCCTCGACCCGCTGCGCGAGCTGCTGCAGCGCGTCGTCGTCGACCGGCCTGCCCTGACAGGCGCGGCGCACCCCCCGGACCACCTTGTCCCGGCTGAACTGCTCGGTGACTCCGGACCGTTTGACGACGGCGAGCACCATCGTCTCCGAAGTGGTGAAGCGCCGGCCGCAAGCGGCGCACGAGCGCCTCCGCCGGATCGCTTGACCCTCATCCACCTCTCGGGAGTCGACGACCCGAGAGTCCGCATGCCGGCAGAACGGGCACCTCATCCGCCGATCACCTTCCCCTCCGCGCCGGCCGGTCCCGAGTGGACGCCCGCTCCCGTCGCCACGCAACGACGGAAAAGATCGACCTGTGGATCGATCTGTGGACATCCGGTGGGTGAACACCGGTCAGCTGTGGACAACTGGTACCGAGTCTACCCCAAGCTATGGACCAACTACAGCCATGTAACTACTACATATAGCGGTGGAGACTAGATCGCAGGTCGGACGCACGCAAGCGCAACGGCCGGGTCGATCAGACACGAAAGGGGAGCTCACCCACGGCGGGTGAGAGCGGCCTTCAGGATCACCTCCCGCCCTCCGCGACACCTGCCGCGACCGGGACCGTGAGCGGCAGTCCGGGCACGAGAACGGTGTCTTCCAGGGAATTGAGTTCCTTGATCTTGTCGACGACCGCGCCGGTGTCACTGCCTGGCGCGAATCGTGCCGCGAGATCCGCGAGCGTCTCCCCCTTGGAAACGGACACCGTCGTGGTCTGCTGGGGCACCGCGGCGCCCGGAACACCGGCCAGGATCAGACCCAATCCGGTGACGAACCCGGCGACGAGCAAGGCCATCCCGACGAGCGAAGGCCACCGGAGCGGGAGCCGCCGGGGCGCCGGGCACGCCGGGGAGGAAGTGGCCACGCCGGGACGACGGCCCGCCACGACCCGCGCCCTCGTCGGCGGGCGCAAGGGTTCGGCGCGCCTGCCTCGCACCACCCGCACGGGCCTGGTGAGCCCTGCCGGAACGGACCCGGGGGAACTGGGCCGCGCCAGTCCCCGATCGGCCAGAATCGACATCGGAACCTCCTCGCAAGTCCTTGCCGCACTCGGCGCCGGGCCCGAACCCGGCGGCCAAGATCGAACACGCGTTCTATCGAACGCCCGTGCGAATGTGTACCACCTTCCACCGACAAAAATCGAGCGACACGGCGTGTCCATCGAACAGATGTTTGAAATCATCGTCCCGGCGGGCTAACGTCGTTGACCAGGGCGTCTGCTGCGCGGACGCCGCCGGTGCCGTGGGCGGGAAGATCGTCCGCCACCGGCGAAGACACGCGAAGTCGGTCCGGGGAACCGGACGTACTGGGAGGCGACGCAGAGATGAAGGAGCGAGACAGTGGCTAAGGAGAGCAAGGCGGGGAAAGCGCCTAGGGGCTCGGGTAAGGTGCGCGCCTTGCCCGAGGTCTACGAGGTGGACGAGACCCTGACCGTGCGGCAGCAGCAGGTTCTCGACGTGATCAAACTGTGGGTGAGCCGCTTCGGCTACCCGCCGAGTGTGCGTGAGATCGGCGAGGCGGTCGGGCTGACCTCGACCTCGTCGGTGTCGCACCAGTTGCAGGCCCTGCAGCGCAAGGGTTATCTGCGACGCGACCCGAACCGCCCGCGTGCGGTGGGGGTGCTCGCCACGACGGACGACAACCCGATGGGCATCGACGTCGAGCAGCCGCAGTCGGCCGCGAAGGCCGCGTACGTGCCGCTTGTCGGCCGGATCGCCGCCGGTGGACCGGTGCTTGCGGAGCAAGCGATCGAAGACGTCTTCCCGCTGCCGCGAGAGATCGTCGGTGAGGGTGAGCTCTTCCTGCTCAGCGTCACCGGTGACTCGATGATCAACGCCGCCATCACCGATGGCGACTGGGTCGTCGTGCGCCAGCAGCCCACGGCCGACCCCGGCGAGATCGTGGCGGCGATGATCGACGGCGAAGCGACGGTCAAGACGTTCAAGCGCAAGGACGGCCACATCTGGCTGATGCCGCACAACGACGCGTACGAGCCCATCCCGGGTGACGACGCCACGATCCTCGGCAAGGTCGTCGCCGTTCTGCGCCGGCTGTAGCCGAGAGCCGCCGTAGTCCAAACCGGAGTGCGCCGGGATCCCGGGCCGTTCGAGGCCCGGGTCAGGCTCGGCAAGCTTCGGTCAGGCGCGGCGTTTGCGGAGCCTTCCGACGAGGAGCAAGCCGCCGATCACGACGATCGCGGCGATACCGACCTGCACGTACGGGAAGTCGGATCCCTGGCCCGTGCCACCGGCCGCGGACGTCCCTCCCGACGTGCTGCCCTCGGATTTGGCCGCGTCGACGGCAAGTGCCGCCGCGCCCTTCACCGCGCGGATCTGCTCTCCGACGCCCTCCCCACCGGACAGCAGGGTCCCGTCCGGATCGAAGGCGATCGCCTCCCCTTGTTTCTCGTTCGGCAGGGGCACCCGCACGGGTTCGCGCTGCAGCGCGCTCTTCAGGTCCCCGTCGGTGACGGCGTAGAGGTAGGCGTCGGTGTAGGTCCGCAACGCGACCACCGAACCGTCGGCCATCGACGCCGCCCCGGTCACGGTCATCGATCCGATCGACCCGACCGGCCCTCCCGGTGTCGAGGTCTCCTTGATCTGCAAGGACCCGACGCTTTCCAGCGGGGTCGGACCAGGGCTGGCGAGCGGCCCTGTCGGCCGGTACACCTTCGCGTCGCCGAACACGTCCTTGGTGACCAGGTACGGCGTGCCCGAACGATCCATGATCAGCGCCTCGACGTCGTGCTGCCCGTCGGGATAAGTGAGCCGGTGGATCTTCGCCTCGCCCTGCGGGGTCAGCGAGATCAGCGCGACCGTGTCCCGCCGCTTGCGGTTGTCGCCGGTGTCGGAAAGCCAGAAGGTGCCGTCCGCGGTGCGGGCGAGGTCTTCGGGGTCGTACGGATCCGTCGAGGACGAAATGACCTTCTGGACCTTGCAGTCGCGGCCGAGCACGAAGACCTGTGTCTTGGTGCCGCCGTCGTTGAGCGCGTACAGATGGTCGCCGTCGGAAACCAGGCCGGAAAGCTCACTGAGCCGGGAGTCGCTGTTCTTGCACACCGGCTGCGGGGCCGGGACTTCCTGTGCCACGGCGGGAGCCGTCCCGCCGAGGAACGCCACCAGCACGACCGCAGTCGCGATAAGCCCCCGCACATCCACCTCCGTACCGTGGAACCCCTGAAGCCCACACTACGGAGACGTCCGGGACGGCGCGCAGTTCGGTGCGAACGCCGAGATGGCGCGGAATGTCGCGTAGGCCACTTTCAGCGGATAGCGGCTCGTGAGTGGTAAGGACGGTTCTAGTGGCGAGTAGGGCAAAGGTGTCGGGTCGACGTGTCCGGCGAGGGCGCGAGGTGTCACTCAGGGTGAGGAGTGTGTGGAAATAGGGACGCTCAACGTCCCTATTTCCACACACCCCCCTGTCCGACTGTCGTGACCGGTCCGATCACGACAGGACTGTGTGGATTTCTGGTCATCCAACGCACCAAAATCCACACAGTCGACGCCAACGACCCGGCGTCGCACAGAGTCACCCGACACCGCCCACAAACACGCCAGGTTTGCCTTACCCCCTCAAATAAACCTCGACGACCCATGGGCGCGCCCAGTCGGAAGCCTGCGTACGCGTGAGCGCACCGGTGGCGAGGTCGTCCAGCACCCTTCGCACCTCAGCGCGCGTCGGGACGGGCACGAATTCACCCACGAGCGCCTCCATCGTCGTCCCCGCAGAAACGTGAAGGCCCCCTTCCCCGCGTCCAGCGCGGGGAAGGGGGCCTTCACGTACTTGCTTACAGAGCCGAGCCGTCCGTCTGGAACTCGCTCAGCGCCGCGGCCAGCTCGGGCCTGCCCCGGACGAGCAGGCGCGTGCCGGTCTCGACGTGCTCCTCTTCCAGGACCTCGCCATCGCCGTGGGCGCGGGAGACGAGTTCGCCCCGCGAGTACGGGATCAGCACCTCGACCACGACTTCCGGCCTCGGCAGCCGCTCCGCGATCACTTCGGCCAGCTCCGTGATACCGGTGCCGGCGCGCGCCGACACCTGCACCGAACCGGCCATCTGGTGCCGCAACCGGGCCAGCGACACCTCGTCGGCGGCGTCGGCCTTGTTGATCACCAGCAGCTCCGGCGGGAGCGGCTCGGAGCGGCGCTTCGTGATCTCGGCGAGCACTTCGCGGACCGCGTTGACCTGCTCTTCCGGCGTCGGGTCGGAACCGTCGACGACGTGCACGAGCAGGTCGGCGCTCGCCGCCTCCTCCAGCGTCGAACGGAACGCGTCCACCAGCTGGTGCGGCAGGTGCCGGACGAAACCGACGGTGTCGGTCAGCGTGTAGGTGCGGCCGTCGGGTGTCTGCGCCCGCCGGGTCGTCGGATCCAGCGTGGCGAACAGCGCGTCCTCGACCAGCACCCCGGCGCCGGTCAGCGCGTTGAGCAGGCTCGATTTGCCGGCGTTGGTGTAGCCGACGATCGCGACGCTCGGCACCTCGTTGGCCACCCGGCGACCACGCTTGGTCTCGCGGATGGTGTCCATCGCGGCGATCTCGCGGCGCAGCTTCGACACGCGCTTGTTGATCCGCCGCCGGTCGGTTTCGAGCTTCGTCTCACCGGGACCACGCAGGCCCACACCACCGTTGGCACCGCCGGCCCGGCCACCGCCCTGCCGGGACAGCGCCGCACCCCACCCGCGAAGCCGCGGGATCAGGTACTGCAGCTGGGCCAGCTCGACCTGCGCCTTGCCCTCCTTGGAGCTGGCGTGCTGCGCGAAGATGTCGAGGATCAGAGCGGTGCGGTCGATGACCTTCACCTTGACCTTCTCCTCCAGCTGGCGCAGCTGGCCGGGCGAGAGCTCACCGTCGCAGATCACCGTGTCGGCCCCGGTGGCCGCCACGATCTCGCGCAGTTCCTTGACCTTGCCCGAGCCGATGTAGGTGGCGGGATCCGGGCGGATCCGCCGCTGCACCAGGCCTTCCAGCACCTCGGAGCCCGCCGTTTCGGCGAGCCGGGCGAGTTCGGCGAGCGAGGCCTCGGACTGGAGGGCGCTGCCCTCGGTCCACACACCGACCAGAACGACGCGCTCCAGGCGCAGCTGCCGGTATTCGACCTCGGTGACATCCGCGAGTTCGGTGGACAGGCCCGCTACCCGGCGGAGCGAGGCGCGGTCCTCGAGCTCCAGTTCGCCGGTCGAAGGGTCCTTGTCGTTCAGATCGTTGTGTGTCAGTTCCGTCATCGTGCCTCCATGGTCCCACGTTTCGGCGGCGGGACCGAATTCATTACCTGCTGGGATACTTCGACAGGTAGATGGCCGTGCGTTTCGCGTCCGGGTCGACCGGCCGGTTGATGAAATCGTCGAGCAACTCCATCAACCGGGTTTCGAACTCGGTGATCTGCTCGTCCGGTACCTGGACGACCATGCGAGTCTGCTGCACCTCGTCGAATCCCACGTCGGCGATTTCGGCCAGGTAGGCCTCGAAGATCGCCTGATCGATACCCCTGTCCTGGGAATCAAGATGCCACGACAACCCGGTCGAGCGATACGGAATTTCTTTCGCACCGCGTGTACCGCGTCGTGGCGGGAGCGCTTCGAGGAACCCTGTGTCGACGAGCTTCCGCACGTGGTGCAACGTCGTCGCCGGGTCGCGATCGAGTCGTCCGGCGAGTTCCTTGTTGGTCAGCGCCTCGGAGTAGGTCAACCGGATGATGCGCAGCCTTATTCCGGAGGCCATGGCGGCGATCTCGGCCTCGGTGGCGGCGCGTCGTGGAGTAGGCACCGCGACAGCCTAGAGCCGAAAGTGATTGACAGTTTCCAATCACTCAGGCCAGGGTGGCGTCGTGCGCAGAGACTCCCTCTTCTTCCACGCGGACTTCCGACGGCTCTGGGCGGGCGACACGGCCAGTCAGGTGGGCGCCTTCGCGGGCCACACCGTGATCCCCCTGCTCGCGGCCACCGTGCTGGCCGCGACGCCGTTCGAGATGGGACTGCTGACCGCGGCCGAGACCATCGCGTTCCTGATCATCGGGCTGCCCGCCGGGGTGTGGGTGGACCGGATGCGGCGGCGGGTGCTCATGCTGCGGGCCGACTTCGTCCGCGCGGCGCTGCTGCTCAGCATCCCCCTCGCCTGGTGGGCCGACGTGCTGTCGCTGACGCAGTTGCTCGTGGTGGCCACGCTCGTCGGCGTCGCGACGGTGTTCTTCGACGTCGCCTACCAGTCGTATCTGCCGTCCCTGGTCGGCCGGGAACACCTGCTGGAGGGCAACGCGAAGCTCCAGGCCAGCCAATCGGTGGCGTTCCTGACCGGACCGGGCATCGGCGGCGGGCTGGTCCAGCTGGCGGGCGCCGCCAACGCCGTGCTGATGACCGGGGTGGGGTTCCTGACCTCCGCGCTGTGCCTGCTGCGGATCCGCACCGTCGAAGAGGTTCCCGAGCGGAACGGTGGAGAGAAGCTGCTCCCCCAGATCGCCGAGGGACTGCGGTTCGTGTTCACCGACCCCGCGCTGCGCTCGATAGTCGCCTGCACCGCGACAGCCAACCTGTTCAACGGCGCCTTCACCGCGGTGGAGATCCTGTTCCTGAACCGCGAGCTGGGCCTTTCCCCGGCTGTCGTCGGCGTCGTCCTGGCGACCGGCGGCGTGGGCGGGATCGTCGGGGCGATCCTGGCCGGGCGCATCACCCGGCGGATCGGGCAAGCACGGTCGATCTGGCTCGTCCCGCTGCTGACCTGGCCGTTCCAGCTGCTGCTCCCGCTCGCCGCGCCGGGCTGGCGGATCGTGCTGTTCCCCGCGGCCCTGGCGATCGCGGGGTTCGGGATCATCGTCTACAACGTCGCGCAGGTCACCTACCGGCAGGCCGTCTGCCCGGACAGGCTGCTCGGCCGGATGAACGCCAGCGTGCGCTTCGTGGTGTGGGGCATGCTGCCGCTGGGCGGGCTGATCGGCGGCGTACTGGGTGAGGCGATCGGGATCCGGGGGACGCTGTGGTTCGTCGCGGTCGGCGAGACGGCCGCGCTGCTGTGGGTGGTCTTCTCGCCGATCCGGAAGCTTCGCGACCTTCCCCAGGAGCCTGTCGCGGTCGGCTAAGCGCCGAGACCGGCCCACCAGGCTTCGTCGAGTTCGCCGCGGGCGACGATCTCCGCCGGGCCGGTCAGGGTGGACGCGCCGCGACGCACCTCGACCACCACGCGGCCGCCGGGGATGTCGACGGTCGCTTCGCCGGTGTCGGTGCCCGCGAGGTGCAGCGCGGCGGCGACAGCGGCGACCGTGCCGGTGCCGCAGGACCGCGTCTCGCCGACGCCGCGTTCGTGGACGCGCATCTTCAGCGCGTTGTCCCCCAGGAGGTTGATGAACTCGAGGTTCACGCCTTCCGGGAACACGTCGGAGTCGAAGTCGGGCTGGTCACGCAGGTCGAGCTCGTCGACGTCGTCCTCGACGACCGACACCAGGTGCGGGTTGCCGACGTTCACCGCGACGCCGGAGAACGGCTTCCCGGCGACGACGGTGACCGAGGTGCCGGTGATCGTCGCCGGCCCCATCCCCACGGTCACCGACCCGTCCGCGTGCATCTGGACCGGCCGATCGCCGGCGCGGGTGCCGATGACGAAGTCGCGCTCGGGCACGAGCCCGGAATCGACCAGGTACCGGACGAAGACCCGGACGCCGTTGCCGCACATCTCCGCGATGGACCCGTCGGCGTTGCGGTAGTCCATGAACCATTCGCCTTCGGACTCTTTGCCGAGAGCGGCCGACCGCACGACACGCAGCACGCCGTCGGCGCCGAGACCACGCTGGCGGTCGCACAGCGCCGCCACCCGCGCCTCGGTCAGCTCGAGGCGGCCGTCAGGGTCGGGAAGCAGCACGAAATCGTTCTGTGTGCCGTGTCCCTTAAGGAATTCGATGCCGCCCATGGCATCCAGATTACTGGGCCGTCACCTCGAGGACGCGCTCGGCCAGCCGGTCCGACCCGCCGTCGAACCACGCGATCCGCTTGTCCCGCCGGAACCAGGAACGTTGCCTGCGCACGAACCGCCGGGTGGCCTGCGCGGTGGCCTCGGCGGCGGCCTGGAAATCGCCGTCGCCGTCGAGCGCGGCGATCACCTGCTGGTAGCCCAGCGCCCTCGACGCGGTGAGTCCGTCGCGGAGTCCTTCGCCCAGCAGCGTCCGCACTTCGCCGACGAGCCCGGCTTCGAACATGATCTCGACGCGGCGGTCGACGCGGGCGTCGAGTTCCGCCGGTTCGCGATCGATACCGATCAGGACCGTGTCGTAGCGCGCGGGCCCCGGTTTCGGCAGGTTCGCCGAGAACGGTTCGCCGGTGATCTCGATGACTTCCAGCGCGCGCACGATCCGACGGGTGTTGGTCGGGAGGATGGCCGTGGCGGCGATCGGATCCAGCTCGGTGAGCCGGGCGTGCATCGCGGCGACGCCGATTTCGTCGGCTTCGGCGGTCAGCCGGGCGCGCACGCCGGGATCGGTGCCCGGGAACTTGAGGTCGTCGAGCACCGCTTGGACGTAGAGGCCCGACCCGCCGGTGAGGACCGGCACGCGGCCGGCGTCGAGGAGCTCTTCGACACGCTTGCGCGCGTCACGCTGGTACGCGGCGACGGACGCCGTCTCGGTGACGTCGAGGACGTCCAGCAGGTGATGCGGCACGCCCCGCCGTTCCTCGGCGGTCGCCTTGGCCGTCCCGATGTCCATCCCGCGGTACAGCTGGAGCGCGTCGGCGTTGACCACCTCACCCCCGAGGGTGAGGGCCAGTTCGACGGCCAGCGCGGTCTTCCCGGTCGCCGTGGGCCCGACGACCGCGACCGGCCGGATCACGCCTGCTCCCAGACGGCGACGTGGTAGCCGACGCCGAACGGCGCGGCCGAGTAGAGGACCTCGGCGGTCCATCCCCCGCCCGCCGCCAGCCCGGCGAGGACCTGCCAGGGCGCGCGGCCGCCTACCCCGAGTTCGGCGGCGAAGTCCGGATCGAGTCCGGCGAGCGCCCCCGCGTCGGCCTCGGCCAGCGCGTCGCGGACCCGGTTGTCGAAGAACCCCGCCCGTTCGTCCTCGCCACCGGGGGAACGGGGCCCATGCCGGCTCGAACCGTCGCCGAGGACTAGGACCGCGACGGGCTCCCCGAGCTCACGGCCGAACAGTTCGCACTGGCCGGGAGGGGTCGCGGGATCAACGAGGTGGACCCGGACGGAGGACGCGCCGCCCTGCTCGCGCAGCCAGCCGGCCACGAGCGCGGGCAACGGCAGCTCCGTTTCGGGCGTTGTCACCCGGCTGAGTGAGACACCGAGGTCGACGCCGAATCCCCGGAAGGAACCGCTCGCGTGTTCCGGCACCTCGGGCGCCCCCGCGGCGGCGCCGACGACGACCCAGTCCGGCGAAGCGCTGGTCAGGCGCCGCGCGGCGGCGAGGCAGGCTTCGCGCAGCTCGGCGCACTCGTCCGCCGCTCCGGCGGCCAGTTCGGGGATGAGCAGCGGGGGTTGCGGAAGCACGGCGACACGGCGGATCACGGCCGCCGACGTTACCTTCCCCGCTTCTGACACCCCGCAACCGACCGACACGGAGGGTCCACCGGAAGTAGGATCACTGCCCTCTGGTGATTCATCTGGTACCACGGTGGACGCTGAGCTGCTTGAATGCCGCAAGGGGTTGATGCCCCCGAAGCAAGACGGCAACGCATTACCCGGCCCCGCCGCTAGGCGGGGCGCCCGCACCAGCGGGCGTACAGGCGATAAGGAGCCTGCGATGGCCCAGGAGAACACGTCCACCGGTACCCCGGCACCGCACCCGGTGCCGCACGCGCTCGGTGGCGGGCACGCCGCACCCCCCGTGCCGCCCGCCGAACCCAGCCCGTCCGCTTGGGGCAGGGTCGACGACGAAGGAACGGTCTACGTCACCACGGCCGACGGCGAGCGTGCGGTCGGTGTCTGGCAGGCCGGAAGCCCGGACGAGGGTCTGCTCCACTACGCGCGGCGCTTCGACGACCTGCGCACCGAGGTCGAGCTGCTGGAGACGCGGCTGGAGTCCGGCGCGGGCGACCCGAAGCACGCGCTGGCCACGGCCACGCAGCTGCGCGACGGTCTCGCCGAAGCCGCCGTCGTCGGCGACCTCGCCGCGCTGGGCGGCCGCATCGAGCAGGTCATCGCCCACGCCGAGAAAGCGCTGGCCTCGGCCAAGCAGGAACGTGAAGAAGCCCGCGCGGCCGCCGTCGTCCGCAAGCAGGCCCTCGCCGACGAAGCCGAGAAGCTCGCCTCCGAGTCGACCCAGTGGAAGGCCGCCGGAGACCGGCTGCGCACCATCCTGGACGAGTGGAAGACCGTCAAGGGCGTCGACCGCAAGACCGACGACGAGCTGTGGAAGCGGTTCTCCAAGGCCCGTGAGGCGTTCAACCGGCGCCGTGGCTCGCACTTCGCCGAGCTCGACAAGCAGCGCGCCGGCGCCAAGCAACGCAAGGAAGAGCTGATCGCCGAAGCCGAGTCGATCGCGGAGTCGTCGGAGTGGGGTGACACGGCGGGCCGCTACAAGGACCTGATGACCGAGTGGAAGGCCGCCGGTCGCGCCCCCAAGGACAGCGACGAGGCGCTCTGGCAGCGCTTCCGCGCCGCGCAGGACAAGTTCTTCGCACGCCGTTCCTCGGTGTTCTCCGAGCGGGACGCCGAGTTCACGGCCAACGCGCAGCAGAAGGAAGAGCTGCTCGTCGAGGCCGAGAAGATCGACCCCGCTGCGAACCTCGACGCGGCGAAGCAGCACCTGCGCAAGATCCAGGAGCAGTGGGACGAGATCGGCAAGGTCCCGCGCGAGCGCATCCGCGAGCTGGACGGGCGCCTGAAGACCGTGCAGGACTCGATCAAGTCGGCCGAGGACAGCAAGTGGCGGCGGACCGACCCGGAGGCACAGGCCAGGGCGGCGCAGTTCCGCGAGCGGGTCGAGCAGTTCGAGTCGCAGGCGGAGAAGGCCCGCGCGGCCGGTGACGAGCGGCGCGCGAAGAAGGCGGACGAGCAGGCCGCGCAGTGGCGTGAGTGGCTCGAAGCGGCGGAAGCGGCCATCGCGGACCGGTAGGCACAGCCCCGTCCAAGTACATGAAGGCCCCCTTCCTTGCGCCTGGCGCAAGGAAGGGGGCCTTCATGTACTTGGGCAGCAAGCGCATCACACCACCTTCGCCCGTCACGCGCTTCACTCCATTGTGGAGCGAAGGCTCGCACGTTCGTGCGTATCGGGGCGCTCTCCGCGCTCAGCCGTGCTCAACTTCGAGCATGAACCACACGCCGATTTCACGGATCACCAAGACTTTCGCCGTCCTGGTGACAGGGATCGTCCTGGCCGGGCTCGTCCCGGCGGCAACGGCCGTCGCGGCTCCGGCCTCGTCCGCGCAGACGAGCGTCCACAACAAGAAAAAGGTCAAACTCGAAGCGAGGGCCGACAAGAGCAAGGTCAAGGTCGGCGAGGAGACCAAGCTCAAGGGCCGTCTCGACGTCGTTCCCGACGGAGCTGACGGCGACGCGACCGAAGCCCTGGAACTCATCGTGGTCCAGAAGCTCGTCGCGGGCGTCTGGGTCGACCTGAGCAATGGTTCCTGCAGGCCGAACGGCAGCTTCTCCCTCAGCCTGAGCTTCAGCGTCAAGGCTTCGCTCACGCTGAGGGTGTACCACCCGGAAACCACGCTCTACGCCAGTGCGACGTCGAGCGTTTTCGGTGTGGTAGTCGTCTAGCTGCGCGAGAAAGCGGCCCGCATCCAGTAGATGGCCAGCGCGACGGTGGCGAACCAGGCGAGGAGCATCCCGAAGCCCGGTCCGCCACCGGCCGCGCCGGTCGCGTGCGAGGACTGCTGGGACCAGATCGCGAGCATGCCGTCGACGGAGGCGAACCAGCCGCCCGCGGCGCAGACCCAGGCCAGCCACCAGCGCCGGGTCACCAGCGCCACCGCGGAGGCGAAGACGCCGACTCCGGTGGAGGTCACGGCGAACAGCTGCGGGATCCCGCCGCCCCGGCCGAGCAGCACCTCCCAGCCGGCGTGCTCGCCGACCCACGGCAGCAGCTGGGCGACCAGCAGCACGAAAGCCAGCACGGCGATGGAGAACCCGCGCCTGCCCAGCTCGATCGTCTTGGCCGCGCGCTGGCCGACCTCGTCGATCTCGGCGGCGAGCTCGTCGATCTCGGGGTGGTTCTTCGGTTCGGTCACAGTGCACACCCGCTCACCGGTTCCGGCGTGACGGCCGGGGCACCGAAGCCCGGCAGGCCCAGCGTCACGCCGTTGGTCTTCGGCCGGAGCCCGGCCTCGGAGTTGTCGCCCGCCTTGGTGCGGCGGTGCGACAGGATATCGCCGTCGGCGACCAGGTGGTGCGGAGCGCCGTAGGTCACCACGGTCTCGACGATGTCGCCCGGCCGCACCGAGCGGTCCACCAGCGACCCCGTCGGTGTGAAGTGCACGAGCCTGCCGTCGCGGGCGCGGCCGCTCATACGCTGGGTCTCTGAGTCCTTGCGGCCCTCGCCGGAGGCGACCAGCAGCTCGACCCGTCGTCCGACGATCTTCTTGTTCTCGTCCCAGGAGATGTCGTTCTGCAGTTTCACGAGGCGCTCGTAGCGCTCCTGCACGACCTCCTTCGGCAGCTGCCCGTCCATCTCGGCGGCGGGCGTGCCGGGCCGGATCGAGTACTGGAAGGTGAACGCGCTGGAGAACCGTGCCTGCGCGACGACGTCGAGCGTCGCCTGGAAGTCTTCCTCGGTCTCGCCGGGGAAGCCGACGATGATGTCGGTGGTGATCGCGGCGTCGGGCATCGACTCGCGCACGCGGTCGAGAAGCTTGAGGTAGCGCGCCGAACGGTAGGACCGCTTCATCTCGCGCAGTACCCGGTCCGAGCCGGACTGCAGCGGCATGTGCAGCTGGTGGCACACGTTCGGCGTCTCGGCCATCGCGTCGATGACGTCCTCGGTGAACGCCGCCGGATGCGGCGAGGTGAAGCGGACGCGCTCCAGGCCCTCCACCGAACCGCAGGCGCGCAGGAGCTTTCCGAACGCGAGCTTGTCGCCGAACTCGACGCCGTAGGAGTTCACGTTCTGGCCGAGCAGGGTCACTTCGAGCACGCCTTCGGCCACGAGCGCCCCGACCTCGGCCAGGATCTCGCCGGGGCGGCGGTCGCGTTCCTTGCCCCGCAGCGCCGGGACGATGCAGAAGGTGCAGGTGTTGTTGCAGCCAACCGAAACCGACACCCAGCCGGCGTACGCCGAGTCGCGCTTCGCCGGGAGCGTCGAGGGGAAGGTCTCGAGTGCTTCGAGGATCTCGACCTCGGCCTCGGCGTTGTGCCGCGCGCGCTCCAGCAGCGTCGGCAGCGCGCCGATGTTGTGCGTGCCGAACACGACGTCGACCCAGGGCGCGCGTTTGACGATCTCGCCGCGGTCCTTCTGCGCGAGGCAGCCGCCGACGGCGATCTGCATACCCGGTTTCGCGGTCTTCTGCGGCCGGATGTGCCCCAAGGTGCCGTACAGCTTGTTGTCCGCGTTCTCCCGCACGGCGCAGGTGTTGAACACGATCAGGTCGGGTGTGGCCTCGCCGTCACCCGGGACGTAGCCGGCGTCCTCGAGCTGCCCGGCAAGACGTTCGGAGTCATGCACGTTCATCTGGCAGCCGAAGGTGCGGATCTGGTAAGTGCGCGCGCTCATCTCGCCTTCGAGGGTACGCGGGCGGGGTTCCATGGCACGATCGACCCTCATGAGGAGACCAGGGGTACTGGCGGCGGTGATCGCCGTGGTCTGCGCCCTGGTCACCGGGTGCGGGCCGGATCTGTCCGGGACGAAGGTGCGGATAGCGGCGGGGCTCAACGGCGGCGTCTACGACAAACTGGCCGAGGCGCTGGCCGACGCGTGGGCCTCGCAGCTGGACACCGAGCGGCCGGAGATCCAGGAGACGCAGGGCTCCCCGGACAACATCGACCGGGTGCGCGCGGGGAGGGCCGACGTCGCTTTCGTGGCCGCCGACGTCGCCGCCGCGAAGTCCGCAGGGCTGGCCGCGCTGGCCCGGGTGCACGACGACTACCTGCACGTCATCGTGCGGGCCGACTCGTCGATCAAGTCGTTCGCCCAGCTGCGCGGGCGCAAGGTCGCGATCGGCTCGCCGGACTCCGGCGTCGAGTTCCTGTCGCAGCAGCTACTGCAGGCGTCCGGGCTGACCGGCGCGATCGACCGGCGCAATCTCGGGCTCACCGAGGCGCTGCCCGCGCTGGAAAGCGGCCAGATCGACGCCGTCATCTGGTCCGGTGGCCTGCCGACGCCGTCGATCACGGAGCGGGTGCGGACGGTCGGGCTGCGGCTGCTCGACATCACCGACCTCGCGGACGCCCTGCGGGCCACCAGCCCGGTCTACCGCACGGCGACCATTCCGGTGACGGCCTACAACCTGGCGGAGCCGGTGACCACGCTCGTCCTGCCGAACTTCCTGGTGGTGCCCACGTCGATGCGCGACGACGTCGCCGAGGCGCTGGTGCGCGGGCTGTTCGACGCACGGGATCAGCTGGTCAAGGCGGCCGGGGCGGCGCTGTCGATCGACGTCCATCCCGCCATCGAGACCTCTCCCCTGCCGCTGCATCCCGGTGCGCTGCGGTACTTCCGGTCGCTCAAGGACTAGGTGCGACGACAGGCAGGGTCACGGTCACTTCGAGGCCGCCGCCCTCGGGCGAGCCCAGCCGCAGCGAACCGTCCGAACGGACCAGGATCTCGGTGACGATCGCCAGGCCGAGGCCGGAGCCGGGCACGTTCTGGTGCGCGGTGCTGCGCCAGAACCGGTCCGCCGCGCGGTCGAGTTCGTCGTCGCGGAGGCCGGGCCCGTGGTCGCGGACGGCGATCTCGACCTTCTCCCCCACGACGCCGACGGTGACGGTGACCTCGGTCCCCGGCTCGGTGAACTTGAGCGCGTTGTCCAGCAGCGCGTCGAGCACCACTTCGAGCCCGCGCGCGGGTGTGAGCACCCGTAACCCGCCGCCCAGCCCGGAAACGACCAGCGAGACGTCGCGTGCCGCGCCGACCACGGTCCAGTCGGCGACCCGGGCGCCCACCACCTCGTCGAGACCGACCGGCACCAGTTCGCCGCCCGAGGCCTCGGCGCGGGCCAGCGAAAGGAGCTCGTCGAGGATCTGGTTGAGCCGTCGCGCGTCGACGACGGCGGCTTCGAGGTCCGCCGCGGCCAGGTCGTCGTCGACGTGCCCGTCGAGGTTGCCGAGCCGGATCTTCAACGCCGTCAAGGGGTTCCGCAGCTGGTGGGAGGCGTCGGCGACGAAAGCGCGCTGCGCCGTCAGCGCCTCGTCGACGCTAGCGGCCATCCGGTCGAAGGACCGTTCGAGCTGACGCAGTTCCGGCGGCCCGCCGGACTCCTCCACCCGCTTCACCTCGCGTCCGCTGACCACGGCGGCGACCAGCGCGCCGGTGGCGTCGTCGAGCCGCCGGACCGGGCGCAGGATCCAGCGCACCACCGGCACCGCGACCAGCAGCGCGAACCCGAAGGCAAGCAGCGCGCCCGCCGCGATGAGCAGCCACCACCGCAACAGATCGGCGCGGGCCTTGTCTGTCGAGGACAGGGTGATCACCGCGCCCCGCACCTCGCCGTCGATCAGGATCGGCTCGGCCAGCACCAGCGGCTCGGTGGTCCACGGCATCAGCAGCGGGCCGGGCTCGGAACGCCGTCCCGCCAGCGCTTCCTGCAGATGAGAGGCGATGACGGGGTCCTTGAGGTCGATCCCGGCCGTCTCGCCGGGCACCCGGGCCACGGCCTCGCCGTCCTGGTCGGCGATCGCCACCGGCACCCCGTAGACCTCGGTATAGCGGCGGAGTTCGTCCACGATCAGGTCCGGCCGGTTCTCCACCAGCGGGCGCTGGGCCAGCGACGCGAACCGGGAGGTGTCGGTGAGACGGTCGAGGAAGAGGTCGAGCTGCACACTGGCCGCCACGCTGAGCGCGAGCGGGATACCGAGGCCGAACACGAGCGCCGCGACCAGCGTCAGCACGATCGCCTGGAGCCGGACTCGCACCGGCTCAGCTCTCTTCGGCCGGGCCGTAGGCGCCGCCGAGGCGGTACCCGACGCCGCGGACGGTCTCGATCAGCGCCGGCCTGCCCAGTTTGGTCCGCAGGGTGGCGACGTGGACGTCGAGCGAGCGGCTCTCCGCGGGCCCCCGGTGTCCCCAGACCTCGCTCAGCACGTGGTCACGGGCGCAGACCGCGCCGCGCGCGGTGACCACCAGCGCGAGGACCTGGAACTCCTTGCGGGACAACGAAACCGGCTGGCCGTCGACCTGCACCTCGTGGCGCCCGATGTCGACCGAGACATCACCCGCCCGAATGACGCCCGGCGGTTCGGGAGCGACGGGGCGTTCGCCGCGGCGGCGGCGCACGGCCTCGACGCGGGCGACGAGTTCGTCGACGTCGTAGGGCTTCACCAGATAGTCGTCGGCACCGGACCGCAGGCCCTGGATCCGGTCGTCGACCTCGCCCCGCGCCGAAACCACGATCACCGCGACGTCGCTGACCGCGCGGATCCGGCGGCACAGGACGATCCCGTCGACGTCGGGAAGCCCCAGGTCGAGCAGCACGACGTCCACGTCGTGCACCAGATCGAGCACCCCGGCGCCGGAGGCCAGGCGTTTGATCGTCAGGCCGCGCCGGGTCAGCGCGGGCGTCAAGGCGCCCGCGACCCTGTCGTCGTCCTCCACCAGCAGTACCCGCACCCGTGTTTTCCCTTTCACGCCGTCCCCGCACCGCGACGACTTGAAGAACGACTCTATGGGGTGAGTCACCCCTCGCGCTGCCTGTCCCGGCCTTGTGAGCGATCCGTCGCAGGCGGTAATGGTCACGATGCGTCACAGATCTTGTGTGACCCCGGTTACGGGACACCCCTGGCTTGTCTAGGCTGATCAGCGCCGGACGGTGGCGGATCGGGCCGTCCGGTGGCTTGAGAACGATACGGACTTGAAACCCTAAGTATTGGTCAAGCCGTCTTTACAAGCGGTCCGACGGGAGTAGGTTTCCGCCATCGCGTGGTGCCTGACCCCGCAGTCCCCTGCAAACGAACGCTCCTGGAGGCCAGATGACCGCGGAGGTGGCGGCGCCGATGATCAAGGCGGCCGCCGTGAACAAGTACTTCGGCGACCTGCACGTGCTCAAGGAGATCAACCTCGAGGTGCCGCGTGGGCAGGTCGTGGTCGTGCTCGGGCCGTCCGGGTCTGGCAAGTCGACACTGTGCCGGGCGATCAACCGGCTGGAACCCATCAACTCCGGTGAGATCGCGGTGGACGGTGTTCCGCTGCCCGCCGAAGGAAAGGCGCTGGCCGCGCTGCGCGCCGACGTCGGCATGGTGTTCCAGTCGTTCAACCTGTTCGCGCACAAGACGATCGTCGAGAACGTCATGCTCGCGCCGATGAAGGTCCGCAAGACCAACTCGGCCGAAGCCCGCAAGACCGCGATGGACCTGCTCGAACGCGTCGGCATCGCCAACCAGGCCGACAAGTACCCGGCGCAGCTTTCCGGCGGGCAGCAGCAGCGCGTGGCGATCGCCCGCGCGCTGGCCATGCGCCCCAAGGTGATGCTGTTCGACGAGCCGACCTCGGCACTGGACCCGGAAATGGTCCAGGAGGTCCTCGACGTGATGACCACGCTCGCGAAGGACGGGATGACGATGCTCGTCGTCACCCACGAGATGGGCTTCGCGCGGCGCGCGGCGAACAGGGTGGTGTTCATGTCCGACGGCGAGATCGTCGAGGACTCCACCCCGGACGACTTCTTCACCAAGCCGAAGACGGACCGTGCCAAGGACTTCCTCGGCAAGATCCTGACCCACTGAGGACTTCCCCGCCGGCCGGTTGTGGCTGGACAAGATCCGGAAGGAAACTGAGAACAATGCGGTTGAACCGAGTTCTGCGAATGAGCGCGGCCGTCGTGGCGGCCGGTCTCGCCCTGTCCGCCTGTGGCGGCGGCGGGTCCGACGCCGGCAGCGGCTCCAGCGGCGCCAAGAACCTGGTGGCGAAGGCCAAGAACGACAAGAAGCTGACCATCGGCATCAAGTTCGACCAGCCGGGCCTCGGCCAGAAGCAGCAGGACGGCAGCTACGCCGGGTTCGACGTCGACGTGGCGAAGTACATCGCCAAGGAGCTCGGCGTCGAAGAGTCGGGGATCACGTGGAAGGAAGCGCAGTCCGCGCAGCGTGAGGACCTGATCAAGAAGGGTGAGGTCGACTTCATCGTCGCCACCTACTCGATCACCGACAAGCGCAAGAACGACGTGTCCTTCGCGGGCCCGTACTTCATCGCGCACCAGGACCTGCTCGTGCGGGCCGACACCGCCGACATCACCGGCCCGGAGTCGCTGACCGGCAACAAGAAGCTCTGCTCGGTCAAGGGTTCCACCCCGGCGCAGAACGTCAAGGAAAAGTACGCCAAGGAAGTTCAGCTCGAAGAGCGCGGCAAGTACACCGACTGCGTCACCTCGCTGCTCAACAAGACCGTCGACGCGATGACCACCGATGACGTGATCCTCGCCGGCTACGCCTCGCAGCAGCCCGGCAAGCTGAAGCTGGTCGGCAAGGGCTTCACCGACGAGAAGTACGGCGTCGGTCTGAAGAAGGACGACACCGAGAGCGTCACCGCGATCAACAACGCGATCAAGAAGATGCAGCAGGACGGCGCGTGGAAGGCCGCTCTGGAGAAGAACGTCGGTCCGTCGGGCTACAAGATCCCGGAGCCCCCGGCCATCTCCTGACACCCGGCTCACTGAGCCGCTGAACTGAAGGAATCGAACGGTGCGCCGTGTACCGCGGCGCACCGTTCCCATACCGAGGCTGGGTTGAGCACCTTGTTCGATTTCCTCGACAATCCCAATTACGACTTGCTCGGCGCCTTCTGGATGACGATCAAGCTGACCTTCTTCTCCGCCATCGGTTCCCTGATCTGGGGGACGATCCTGGTGGGGATGCGGGTCAGCCCGGTTCCGATCATGCGGGCGTTCGGCACCGCCTACGTCAACATCTTCCGGAACACCCCGCTGACGGTGATCATCGTCTTCACGTCGCTGGGATTGTCCTCCACCCTGGGGATCAACCTGGCCTCGTCGGAGTCGACGACGTCGCTGGAGGACAACGCCTTCCGGCTCGCGATCCTCGGCTTCATCGCCTACACCGCCACGTTCGTCTGTGAATCGCTGCGATCGGGCATCAACACCGTCCCGGTCGGCCAGGCGGAAGCGGCCCGCGCACTCGGTCTCGGCTTCCTGCAGGTGCTGACGCTGATCGTGCTGCCGCAGGCGTTCCGGTCGGTGATCGCGCCGCTGACCAACGTCATGATCGCCTTGCTGAAGAACACCACGGTCGCCTCGATCATCGGTGTCGCCGAGGCTTCGCTGCTGATGTCGGACATGATCGAGAACGAGTCCGACTCGCTGCTGCTGGTCTTCCTCATCTTCGCCGTCGGGTTCGTCATCCTGGTCCTCCCCCTCGGTCTGCTGCTGGGCTGGGTCGCCAAGAAGGTCGAGGTCAAGCGATGAGCACACAGGCTGTCCTTTACGACGCCCCCGGCCCGAAGGCACGAGCACGGAACTGGCTCTACAGCGTGCTTTTCGTGCTCGTCCTGGCGCTGGTGATCTACCTCGTCTACACCGGCTTCGACGAGAAGGGGCAGTGGGCGGGCGCGCTCTGGAAGCCTTTCGTCGACGGTGCGACGTGGACGCAGTTCCTGCTTCCCGGCCTGCTCAACACGCTGAAGGCGGCCGGGCTCTCGATCGTGATCGCGCTGCCGATCGGTGCGCTGCTGGGCATCGGCCGGCTGTCCGAGCACAAATGGATCCGGCTGCCGGTCAGCTGGATCGTCGAGTTCTTCCGGGCGATCCCGGTGCTGCTGCTGATGGTCTTCGCCGCCGCGTTCTACTCGTTCTACACGGGCATCGACGCGGAGATCCGCCCGCTGTTCGCCGCGGTGACGGGCCTGGTGCTCTACAACGGCTCGGTCATGGCCGAGGTGTTCCGTGCGGGCATCCTGGCGCTGCCCAAGGGGCAGGCCGAGGCCTCGTCCGCGCTGGGCCTGCGCAAGACCCAGACGATGATCAACGTCCTGCTTCCGCAGGCCGTCACGCTGATGCTGCCCGCGCTGGTCAGCCAGCTGGTCGTCATCCTGAAGGACACCGCGCTGGCCGGTCAGCTGACCATCGGTTTCGACGAGCTGATCCGGGCTTCCGGGCCGCTCACCGGTCTCTACAGCAACACGATCCCGACGCTGATCGTCGTCGCGATCATCTTCATCGTGCTGAACCTGCTCCTGACCAAGTTCGCGAGCTGGCTGGAGAACAAGCTGGCCCGGCGGAAGAAGGCGCCACGCGGTGCCAAGCCGGTCACTGCGGCGGCGTCGAACGTCGTCCTCACTCGCGACGACGCGAGCGGCGGGGCGGTCTAGCTCCGGAGAAATACATGAAGGCCCCCTTCCTTGCGCCTAGGTACAGGAAGGGGGCCTTCGTGTATTCCGGGATAGGCCTGTTGGTCCTGTCGTGACGGCGGTCCGGTCGACTAGCGTCGGCCGTATGGCGGACCAGGCCGCGGCGTTGCTCGAAGCGCTACCGGACCTGGCGGGCAGGTCGGTCCTGGTCGTCGGGTGCGGCGATGGCCGCTTTCCCCGACTGTTCCGCGGCGACGGCGCTCGCCGGGTGGTCGGGGTCGACGCGGATCAGGCGCTGATCGCGGTCGCGCAACGCGAAGAGGAACGCGACCCCCTCGGGATCTCCTACGAGGTCCACCAGTTCGCCCGGCTGCCGGTGATGGGAGCTTTCGACGTCGTCGTGGCCCTGCTGGACTCCCCCGGCCATCTCGGCCGGGTCGCCGCAAGCCTGGTGACGGGCGGGCTGCTCGTCGTCGTGGCCACGAACGGCCTGCCCCTGGAAGAAGCC
Source organism: Amycolatopsis sp. NPDC102522 (assembly GCF_055584485.1). NCBI lineage: Bacteria > Bacillati > Actinomycetota > Actinomycetes > Pseudonocardiales > Pseudonocardiaceae > Amycolatopsis > Amycolatopsis sp. NPDC102522. The sequence continues at coordinate 267,154 of NZ_JBVJLY010000007.1, forward strand.
CTGCGGGCCAACGGTTTCCAGGACATCGTGCTGCACCGCCACGAAAGCGGCGACGTGCACAGCGCCCGCAAGGTGGCCTGAGTCGCGCACCCTGGTGTCGAGCCAGGCTGGCCGGGGCTATGAATCCCGGCCGGTCGCCGGACCGTGCGCGTCTGGCGGTGTGAACCGCACGGAGCCCACACCGCCGCACCGGTACGACGGAACAGGTTTCCCCGCCGTGCCGGGGGTTTGGCCTGGAACGCATTCCGGCGCACACTGCGCACCGGAATGCCGCGTTCCAGAAGTACCCCTGCCAGGAATCGAACCTGGACCCCGGCGTTCGTAGCGCCGTACTCTTTCCGTTGAGCTACAAGGGTTCATCACGAAAAAGCCGCCCGTTCGGTTTCCCGAAGGGCGGCTCCACACAAGCGACGTCGTATCACTACGACGGCGGGGAGCCGTTCTTTTCCACCATGCCGAGACGAGCCGGACATGCGTCGGCGCACTCACGTCGCCACATCATGTTCGTCATTCGCACTCCCTCGATCGGTGTATGAGCCCATCTTGCGTGACCACCCGATGATGGTCAATTTCTTTTACTTCCGACGGGGTCGTGAATGGTGAAGAGGCTTAGAGCCCACCGTCTTCCGGATACCCACTACCACCAGGGATCCGTGTGTCTGAAGGGACGACACGCGGCAGACCCCTACCGCGAGCGTGTCGTCCGTCTGATCACACGAGTTCGCCGTCTGATCACGCGAGTTACGCATTCGGGCTCGGCGAAACAGGCCGGTTCAGGTGGTCGTGAGTGGTGATTCGGGTTATTGAGGGGTAAGGCAAAGGTGTCGGGTCGAGGAGGGCGCGTGTTGTTACTCAGGGTGAGGGGTGTGTGGAAATAGGGACGCTCAACGTCCCTATTTCCACACACCCTCCCTGTCCGACTGTCGTGACCGGTCCGGTCACGACAGGACTGTGTGGATTTCTGGTCATCCAACGCACCAAAATCCACACAGTCGACGCCACAGGCCCGGTGTCGCGCAGAGTCACCGACACCGGCCACAAACACGCCAGGTTTGCCTTACCCCTCAATAAGCCGAGTCACCACTCACGACCCGCGTGACGATCGGCTACTTGTCCCGGCGGAACAGCTTGTTCCCCAGCCACACGATGGGGTCGTACTTCCGGTCCGCGACGCGTTCCTTCATCGGGATCAGCGCGTTGTCGGTGATGTGGATGCCCTCCGGGCACACGTCCGAACAGCACTTGGTGATGTTGCAGTAGCCGAGCCCGTGTTCCTCCTGCGCCTCGTCACGCCGGTCGGCGACGTCGAGGGGGTGCATTTCGAGTTCGGCGATCCGCATCAGGTACCGAGGCCCGGCGAAGGACTCCTTGTTCTCCTCGTGGTCGCGGACCACGTGGCAGGTGTTCTGGCACAGGAAGCATTCGATGCACTTGCGGAACTCCTGCGAGCGCTCGACGTCGACCTGCTGCATCCGGTACTCCCCCGGCTTCAGGTCCGCTGGCGGGGTGAACGACGGGATCTCGCGGGCCTTGGTGTAGTTGAACGACACGTCGGTCACGAGGTCGCGGATCACCGGGAACGTCCGCATCGGCGTCACGGTGATGACCTCGTCCTCGGTGAAGGTCGACATCCGGGTCATGCACAGCAGCCGCGGTTTGCCGTTGATCTCCGCCGAGCACGAACCGCATTTGCCCGCCTTGCAGTTCCACCGCACCGCCAGATCCGAGGCCTGGGTGGCCTGCAGCCGGTGGATGATGTCGAGGACGACCTCGCCCTCGTTGACCTCGACGCTGTAGTCCTGCAGCTCACCCGAGTCGGCGTCGCCGCGCCAGACCCGGAAACTCGCCTTGTAGCTCATGCCGGACTCCCGGGGTGCGAAGTCAGTTCTTCGTCGGTGTAGTACTTCCCCAGCTCGGACAGCTCGAACAACTCCAGCAGGTCCTGCCGCAGCGGGAGCTGCGCCTTGACCTCGATGTCGATGTCCGGCACCACCGGGTTCTCGCCCGGCGCGGCCGAGCAGACCAGGAGTTTGTTGCGCCACTGGGAATCCATGCCCGGATGGTCGTCCCGCGTGTGGCCGCCCCGGCTCTCGGTCCTGGTGAGCGCGGCCCTGGCGACGCATTCGCTGACCATCAGCATGTTCCGCAGGTCGACGGCGAGGTGCCAGCCGGGGTTGAACTGCCGGTGCCCTTCGACGGTGACCCGCTTGATCCGCTCGCGCAGCTCCCCGAGCTTCTCCAGCGCCCGCTCGATCTCCTCCGACTTGCGGATGATGCCGACCAGGTCGTTCATCGACTGCTGCAGTTCGGTGTGCAGGCTGTACGGGTTCTCCTCGACACCGTCGCCCGGCGGGTCGAACGGCGCGAGCGCCATCGTCGCGGCGGCGTCCACATCGGACTGACTGACCTTGGGGCGGTCGGTCAGTTCCGCGACGTAGGACGCGGCACCGAGCCCCGCCCGGCGGCCGAAGACGAGCAGATCCGAGAGCGAGTTGCCGCCGAGCCGGTTCGATCCGTGCATGCCACCCGAGCACTCACCGGCGGCGAACAGCCCCGGCACGCTCGACGACGCGGTGTCCGGGTCGACCTCGATCCCGCCCATCACGTAGTGACAGGTCGGGCCTACCTCCATCGGCTCCTTGGTGATGTCGACGTCGGCGAGTTCCTTGAACTGGTGGTACATCGACGGCAGCCGCTTGCGGATCTCCTCCGCGGGCAGCCTGCTGGCGATGTCGAGGAAGACCCCGCCGTGCGGTGACCCCCGGCCCGCCTTGACCTCGGAGTTGATCGCGCGCGCCACCTCGTCGCGCGGCAGCAGGTCCGGGGTGCGCCGGTTCTTCTCCTGGTCGGTGTACCAGCGGTCGGCTTCTTCCTCGCTGTCCGCGTACTGCCCCTTGAAGACGTCTGGGACGTACTCGAACATGAACCGCCTGTCCTCGGTGTTCTTGAGGACCCCGCCGTCACCACGGACGCCTTCGGTGACGAGGATCCCCTTCACACTCGGCGGCCAGACCATGCCCGTCGGGTGGAACTGGACGAACTCCATGTTGATGAGCGTCGCCCCGGCCCGCAGCGCCAGCGCGTGCCCGTCACCGGTGTACTCCCACGAGTTCGAGGTGACCTTGAACGACTTCCCGATGCCGCCGGTGGCCAGCACCACCGCCGGCGTCTCGAACAGGATGAACCGGCCGCTCTCGCGCCAGTACCCGAAGGCGCCCGAGATCCGGCTCCGCCCATCCGGGGCACCCGGACCCGGGCCATCGGTCAGCAGCTCGGTGATCGTGCATTCGGCGAAGACCTTGATCCTCGCCTCGTAGTCGCCGGTCTCCTTGAAGTCCTCTTGTTGCAGCGAAACGATCTTCTGCTGCATCGTGCGGATCAGCTCGAGCCCGGTCCGGTCGCCGACGTGCGCCAGCCGCGGATACGTGTGCCCGCCGAAGTTGCGCTGGCTGATCCGGCCGTCGGCGGTGCGGTCGAACAGCGCGCCGTAGGTCTCCAGTTCCCAGACCCGGTCCGGTGCCTCCCTGGCATGGAGTTCGGCCATCCGCCAGTTGTTGAGGAACTTCCCGCCGCGCATGGTGTCGCGGAAGTGCACCTGCCAGTTGTCGTTCGAGTTCGCGTTGCCCATCGACGCCGCGCAGCCGCCTTCGGCCATCACCGTGTGCGCCTTGCCGAACAGCGATTTGCACACCACCGCGACGCTGAAGCCGCGTTCACGGGCTTCGATGACCGCGCGGAGACCGGCGCCGCCGGCACCGATCACCACCACGTCATAGTTGAGCCGTTCGACCTCGGTCATAGAAAGAGCCACCTCAAAGCTTGTCGCCGGGGACGGGAGATTCCCGCGCCGCTAGTTGATGAACCGCAGATCCGAAATCGCGCCGCTGGCGACGAGCATCACGTAGAGGTCGGTCAGCACGAGCGTGCCGAGCGTCGTCCACGCCAGCGCCATGTGGCGGGTGTTGAGCTTCGTGATCTGGGTCCAGATCCAGTAGCGGACCGGATGTTTCGAGAAGTGCTTGAGCCTGCCGCCGGTCACGTGCCGGCACGAGTGGCACGACAACGTGTACGCCCACAACAAGACCACGTTGCCGAGCAGCACGATGTTGCCGAGCCCGAAACCGAACCCGCCGTCGATGCCGTGGAACGCGGTGATCGCGTCGTAGGTGTTGACCAGCGAGACGACCACGGCCACGTAGAAGAAGTAGCGGTGGACGTTCTGGATGATCAGCGGCAGCCGGGTCTCCCCGGTGTACTTCGCGTGCGGTTCGGCGACCGCGCACGCGGGCGGCGAGAACCAGACGGCCCGGTAGTAGGCCTTGCGGTAGTAGTAGCAGGTCAGCCGGAAGCCCAGCAGGAACGGCAGCACGAGGAAGCCGAGCGGGATGAAGCCCGGCAGTTCACCGAACCAGGCCCCGAAATGCCGGGAGCCTTCGACGCAGGATTCCGAGACGCAGGGCGAGTAGAACGGCGTCAGGTAGTGGTACTCGGGCACCCAGTACGCGGTGCGCACGAAGGCCCTGATCGTCGCGTAGATGATGAAGGTGGAGAGGCCGAGGACGGTCAGCAGCGGGGAGAGCCACCACCGGTCGGTGCGCAGCGTTCGTTCGGCGATCCGGGCCCGCGTCGGTGCGTGGACCCCCGTACCCCGTCCGGCCTTCTTGCCGGCGGGGGCGCTCACCGCTGGTCGCGCTTGTAGCCGCCGACACCCTCGTCATCGGCGCCGTGCCACAGCGCCGGGTCGTAAGGCGTGTCGGGGACAGGGACACGTTCGGCGGCTTTCGCCTGCGCCGGGACGGCGTGCGGGGTCGTGTCGAGGTCGGTCGCGTCGATGTCGAGACGCTCCACGTCGTTCGCCAGGCGCTTCACCGCCGAGGCGTCGCCGTATCGGGACCGCAGTGCGCCGACGCACTGCCTCAACTGACCGATGGCTCGCCGAAGCTCGGCGATCTCTGTGGTGGACATCGGTACCTCCCGATGGTCGGTTCGGTTGGCCGCTTGAGCCTTCGAAGGCAAGCGATTCCTCGCCGTCTCGACTCTGCCGCGCGTTGTGCAATGTGACAAGTAGCACAGTAGAACCCAGTGACGTGACGGAGGTCACGCGAGTCGATCTTCTGTATCGATTTTGATCCGGGCTTTCCCCTGGGTTACTGTGGCCACTGTCACGACCCAGCGACGTCAGCGTTGCCGTCCCGCGGACCACCACGATCAGTGATCCGGAGCCGGACAATGAGCACCGCCCCGAACGTCCACCCCATCATCGCCGAAGTCACCGAGCGCGTCGCCGCCCGCAGCGCCGGGACCCGCGCCGCGTACCTCGAGCGCGTCTCCGCCGCCCACGAAGAAGGGCCGATGCGGCGAGGCCTCGACTGCAGCAACCTCGCCCACGGCTTCGCCGCCATGGAAGGTGTCGACAAAGCGGCACTGCGCGCCGTGCGGGCGCCGGGCGTCGCGATCGTCTCGTCCTACAACGACATGCTTTCGGCCCACCAGCCGATGCAGGAGTACCCCGCGATGCTGAAGGGGTCGGTCCGCCAGGCGGGCGGCGTGGCCCAGTTCGCCGGCGGCGTGCCCGCGATGTGCGACGGCGTCACGCAGGGCCGCCCGGGGATGGAGCTGTCGCTGTTCAGCCGCGAGGTGATCGCGATGTCGACCGCGATCGCGCTCTCGCACGACATGTTCGACGCGGCGCTGCTGCTCGGCGTCTGCGACAAGATCGTGCCCGGCCTGCTGATCGGCGCGCTGTCGTTCGGGCATCTCCCGGCGATCCTGGTGCCCGCCGGGCCGATGAACTCGGGCCTGCCGAACAAGGAGAAGGCGCGCGTGCGCCAGCTCTACGCCGAGGGCAAGGCGACCCGTGAAGACCTGCTGGACGCCGAAGCGGCTTCGTACCACTCAGCGGGGACGTGCACCTTCTACGGCACAGCCAACTCGAACCAGATGGTCGTCGAGGTGATGGGCCTGCACCTGCCGGGCGCCAGCTTCGTGCAGCCGAACTCGCCGCTGCGGCGCGTACTCACCGAAGAGGCCGGACGCCGCGTCGTGAAGCTGTCGCGCGGCGAGGAGTACACGCCGGTCTCGCGGGTGATCGACGAGAAGGCCGTCGTCAACGGCGTCATCGCGCTGCTCGCCACCGGCGGCTCGACCAACCACACGATGCACCTCGTCGCGATCGCCGCGGCCGCGGGCATCCAGCTGACCTGGGACGACTTCTCCGACCTGTCGTCGGTGATCCCGCTGCTGGCCCGCGTGTACCCGAACGGCAGCGCGGACATCAACCACTTCCACGCCGCCGGGGGCATCCAGTTCCTGGTCGGCACGCTGCTCGACGCCGGTCTGCTGCACGAGGACGTCCAGACCGTCGCCGGACCGGGACTGCACCGCTACCGGCAGGAGCCGATCCTCTCCGACGGCGAACTGGTCTGGCGGGACGTCCCGACGCACAGCCTCGACGAGGACGTCCTCCGCCCGGCGTGGCGTCCCTTCGCTGCCGACGGCGGGCTGCGGATGGTCGCGGGCAACCTCGGCCGCGCGGTGATCAAGGTGTCGGCGGTGGCCCCGGAGCACCGGATCGTCCAGGCCCCGGCGCGGGTGTTCACCGACCAGAAGTCCTTCAAGGACGCTTTCGAGGCCGGCGAGCTGGACCGCGACGTCGTCGTGGTCATCCGGCAGCAGGGCCCGCAGGCCAACGGGATGCCGGAACTGCACGGGCTCACCCCGGCGCTGGGGGTGCTGATGGACCGCGGGCACCAGGTGGCGTTGCTCACCGACGGCCGGATGTCCGGCGCGTCCGGCAAGATCCCGGCGGCGATCCAGGTGACCCCGGAAGCCGCAGTGGGCGGCCCGATCGCGCGGATCGCCGACGGCGACGTCGTCCGCCTCGACGCCAGGGCCGGGACACTCGACGTCTTCGTGGGTGACGAAGAACTCGCCCGCCGTGAACTGGTGGACTCCCCGCCTTCGGAGGCATCCTGGACCGGCACCGGCCGGGAGCTGTTCGCGGCGCTGCGCCGCGCGGTCGGCCCCGCCGATCAGGGCGCGAGCGTGTTCGGACCGCTCACGCCGGAACACTTCGGCGCTCCGGCGCACACGTTGAACCCTGTGGAGGTAACCCAGTGACCACCGGCGCGGACCTGCTCGGCCTGTCCCCCGTGATGCCCGTCGTAGTGCTCGACGACGCCGCCGACGCGGTGCCCACCGCGCGGGCCCTGCTCGCGGGCGGGATCGGCGTGATCGAGCTGACCCTGCGCACCCCGGCGGCACTCGCCTCCATCGAGCGGATCGCCGCGGAGGTCCCGGAGATCGTCATCGGCGCCGGGACGGTCACCGCGCCCGAGCACGCCAAGCAGGCCGCCGACGCCGGCGCGAAGTTCCTCGTCACGCCGGGCTGCACGGACTCGGTCCTGGACGCCGCTTTCGACACCGGCCTGCCGTTCCTGCCGGGCGCGAGCACGGTTTCGGAGGCGATGCGGCTGGCCGAACGCGGGCTGACCGCGCTGAAGTTCTTCCCCGCCGAAGCCAGCGGCGGTGTGGCGTACCTGAAGTCGATCGGCGGGCCGCTGCCCGGGCTGCGGTTCTGCCCGACCGGCGGGATCACCGTGAAGACCGCGCCGGACTACCTCGCACTATCCAATGTGGGCTGCATCGGTGGTTCGTGGCTGACGCCGAAGGACGCGTTGGCGGCCAAGGACTTCGGGAAGATCGAAGCCTTCGCGGCGGAGGCTTCGAAGCTCTGATCCTTTTCGTGAAGGCCGCCTTCGCGGAGGTGGCCTTCACGGCTTTCAGAGCGGGAGCTGGTACTGGATGAAACCCCGGTTGATCGCGACCCGGTCGTACAGGCGGCGCGCGGTGGCGTTGGATTCCTTGGTGTGCCAGTAAACGCGGTCGTACTCGCGGTCGCGCGCCCAGCCGGCGACAGCCTCGATCAAGGCCCTCGCGGCGCCTTTGCCCCTGGCTTCCGGTTCGGTGAACAGGTCCTGCAGGTAACAGACGTCGGTGAGCGCGGAAGTGCTGGGGTGCACCAGGAAGTGCACGATCCCGACGAGCTCGCCGTCCAGCCGGGCCCCGAGCGCGTGCATCCGCTCCCCGGTCGAGAATTCGCGCCAGGCGCGGTCGTAGACCTCTTGGGGCGCAACACGTTCGTAGAAAGCGATGTACGCGCGGAACAGGCTTTCCCAGGCTTCGCGGTCTTCGGGCTTCAGTGGCTCGATGCTGATCATGTGACCCTCCCAGTGATCCACCCGAGCCTAGGGTTCTTTTACCGGGGCGGGAGTGGCCAATCACGCGGTAAAGCGCATTGCCACTCTTAGCTGACGGCCTGCTTCACCAGAGCGGCGATGCGCTTCTTCACCGCGGGGGTGGCCGCGGTCAGCGCGAAGGCTGTCGCCCACATCTCGCCGTCGTCCAGCTGGGCCGCTTCGTTGAAACCGAGCGTCGCGTACCGCGTCTTGAATTTGGCCGCCGCCTGGAAGAAGCAGACGAGCTTTCCGTCCAGCGCATACGCGGGCTGTCCGTACCAGAGCTTCGGTGCGAGCATCGGAGCGTTCGCCTTCACGACGGCGTGGACCATTTCGGCCAGCATCCGGTCCTCGTCGGCCATCTCGGCGATCTTCGCGACCACGTCCTGCTCCGCTGCCACTGCTTTGTCGGCAGCCGAGCTACGGCGCGCGGCCTTCTTCATGTCTTGGGCGTGTTCCTTCATCGCGGCCTTCTCTTCGGCCGAGAATCCTTCGTACGTGGTGCTCATGGTGTTTTCTCCTTGATAAGCGGCGAGCGGGGGCATCCGGTAATGGCACATCAGGACTGGGCGGCGAGGGTGGAGTTCTCCCAGGCGAACCCGTCCGGGTCGGTGAACGGGGCGGTGCCGCAGATCGCAATGCGGTGCGAACCGGCGCCCTCTGGGGCCACGCCGGCGTCCTTGGCCAGCGCCTTGCGCCGGTACAGCGCCAGCTTGACCGGGTCCGAACCGGACTCGAACTCGACGTACATGCGGCCGAAGCTCTTCCCGACAGTGAGACCGTGCTCGGTGTAGAACTTCTTGCTCGCGACGATGTCGGCGACCCCCAGCAGCAGGACGATGTCGTCGATCTCGCGGGTGGCCGGGCCGGTGTTCTTCTTCGCCGAGGTGGCGATCTTCCAGATCGCGCCGTCCGGGGCCTGGACGGTGCCGCCGTAACCCCACATCGACTTCGCGGCGGGCTTGATCACGGTCGCGCCGGCGGCGAGGGCGGCGTCGATGAGCGCGTCGACGTTGGCGGGCTGGGAAACCGTGAGGGAAAGGGTGTAGCCGCGGAAGCCGGTGGAGGGCTCCTGCGAGGCCCGCAGGCGCAGCTCGGGGCCGAGACCGAAGGCGGTGGAGTAGAAGCGTTCGGCGGCCTCGGTGTCGGTGACTTCGAGGGTGATGGCGTCGATGAAGTTCATGCCGGTAACGCTATTTCTCAGCGGGTGTCTGGTGCTTCTTGATTCCTGATCGGTCTCGTCGGCGCTGGTCAGAGCCTTGCCGGGAGGTCCGTGAAGGGCTCCTTGCCTACCCTGACGGTAGTAAAGGAGGCCTTCACGGACTTCAAGAGAGAGGGCGCCTCGTCCAAGTTGTCGTGAGTGGTGAAGACGGTTAGAACAGCACTTGCCACTCACGACCACGGTGAGGGGGCGCTGTCTGGAGGCGGCCCGTCCGTGAAGGCCTCCTTCCCTACCCTGACGGCAGTAAAGGGGGCCTTCACCGGCGTCCGGTATCGCCGCTTCTGGCACTGGTCACGGTGGAGGTGTGTGAAGGGCCCTTTGCCTCGGCTCAGCGGAGGAAAGTCGGCCTTCGCGCGCGAAGGCAAGTACGTGAAGGCCCCCTTCAATGCGCTAGGCGCAATGAAGGGGACCTTCACGTACTTCAGGTGGGCAAGGGCGCAGGACGTGTGGTGGGGCGGGGTGGTCGTGAGTGGTAAGTGTCGTTAGAACGCGACTTGCCACTCACGAGCCCTGCGCCTCATGAACGCAGAACACCGGCCGGCGGGCAAGTGGGCCCGCGCGGCCGGTGGACAGGTCACGTGAAGGGAAGCTCAGTCGAGGGCGGGGTCGTCCAGGAGAGCCGCTTCGGCGCCGAACTCGCGGAGTTCGTCGCGGATCACGGTGTAGGCCAGCCCTTGGGGATAGCCCTTGCGGGCGAGGAAGCCCAGCAAGCGGCGGATCGCCGTCTGCTCGTCGACGTTGCCCAAGGAGCGCATGCGCTTCCGTACCAGCTCTCGGGCGCGCTGCTCCTCTGCCTCTCGGTCCACCTCGTCGGCGGCCTGGACGGCGATATCCCCATCGATTCCTTTGCGTTTGAGTTCCGTCACGAGGGCGTTCCGCGACAGGCCCATGTTGGCATGCCGGGAACGAACCCACATTTCGGCGAACTCGGCGTCGTTGATGAGCCCTGCCTGGTCCAGCTTACCGAGCAGGGTCTCCGTCGTCTCCTCGTCGAAGCCCTTGTGCTTCAACGCCTGACGAAGTTCGTCCGTGGAACGCGGGCGCGCGGCCAGGAGATCGAAGCAGATCTCCTTGGCCTTCTTCCTCCGCTCGTCCGGCGGCAGCTCCGCCGGATCCACCTTGGGCGCACGCATTCAGCTCTCACTCCAGTCGAAAGTCATCCACCCGGCCTCGCGACGACGGCCGGGGTCCCGGGGCTTCTAGAAGTCGACCGGCGCGGGGGCGGCTTCGGCGTCGACGACGGCGCCGATGCCGAGCTTCTCCTTGATGCGCTTCTCGACCTCGTTGGCGATGTCCGGGTTCTCGAGCAGGAACTTGCGCGCGTTCTCCTTGCCCTGGCCCAGCTGGTCGCCCTCGTAGGTGTACCAGGCGCCGGACTTGCGCAGGATGCCCTGGTCGACACCCATGTCGATCAGCGAGCCTTCGCGCGAGATTCCCTTGCCGTACAGGATGTCGAACTCGGCCTGCTTGAAGGGCGGCGCGACCTTGTTCTTCACGACCTTGACGCGGGTGCGGTTACCGACGGGCTCGCCGCCGTCCTTCAGCGTCTCGATGCGGCGGACGTCCAGGCGGACCGACGCGTAGAACTTCAGCGCCTTACCACCGGTGGTGGTCTCCGGGGAGCCGAACATGACGCCGATCTTCTCGCGCAGCTGGTTGATGAAGATCGCGGTGGTGCCGGAGTTGCTCATCGCACCGGTCATCTTCCGCAGCGCCTGGCTCATCAGCCGGGCCTGGAGACCGACGTGACTGTCACCCATCTCGCCCTCGATCTCGGCGCGCGGCACGAGCGCGGCGACCGAGTCGATGACCAGGATGTCGAGCGCGCCGGAGCGGATCAGCATGTCCGCGATCTCGAGCGCCTGCTCACCGGTGTCCGGCTGGGAGACCAGCAGCGCGTCGGTGTCGACGCCGAGCTTCTTGGCGTAATCCGGGTCCAGCGCGTGCTCCGCGTCGATGAACGCGGCGATGCCGCCGTTCCGCTGCGCGTTGGCGACCGCGTGCAGCGCCACGGTGGTCTTACCGGAGGACTCCGGACCGTAGATCTCGATGACCCGGCCGCGGGGCAGGCCGCCGATCCCGAGCGCGACGTCGAGGGCGATGGCACCGGTCTGGATGACCTCGATCGGCACCCTGCCCTCTTCGCCGAGGCGCATGACCGAGCCCTTGCCGTACTGCTTGTCGATCTGGGCGAGGGCCAGTTCGAGCGCCTTGTCCTTGTCGGGTGCTGCTGGTGCCATGGAGTCCACCTCGTTGGTTGAGCCGGTAGGGCTTGATTCAGTTCTGAGCTGTCGGGTCCGACGCTACGGGCGACCACCGACAATTCCAGGCCTCGCGCCCAAGCTGTGGATCGCTGACCCCGTTGTGGACAACACCCTAGACGAACGTGTGTTCGAGCCTGTGGCCGACACGCCGTTGCGCTAGGGTCCTTGCCCTTGTTCCGAGGTCAGCGTCGCTCCGGCGGGACTTCGAAGGCGTCGCAGACCGCACGCCAGACGTCCTTGGCCGAGGTTCCCGAGTCGAGGGCCTGTTCGACGGTCCGGCCCCCGAGTTCGCCGAAGACGTGATCCCTGGAGAGGGTTTCCGCACGTCCGGGACCGAATTCGTCGGCCATCAGCCGCCGGAAGACCGTGATACGCATCGGGCGGAGTCTAGCCCGGCATCCGGCGGGAAGTCCGTGAAGGCCCCCTTCACGGAGTCCAGCTCACTACACGCTCCCGGATGCCATGAACGGTCCGTTCCTTGCAAATTTCGCAAGGAACGGACCGTTCATGGCGCGCGCCGGTGGGGCGAACGACCGGGGTGCTACTCGCCCGGCTGGACGCTCTTCTCGAAGTAATCCGCCAGCTCGCCCGGCGTCGGGGTCTGTCCTTCGGCCGGGACCTGGTAGATGAAGCCGACCAGCGGCCGGTCGGTCACGGTGAACACCAGGACGGCGGCGTTCCGCCCGGCGGCCGAGGAGTACTGGCCTTCCAGGCCGTTGCCCACCCACTTGGCTTCGGTGCGGTCCCCGCCCGCCGACTTGAGCAGTCCGTCGGTGTAGGCCTTGAGCTTGTCCGCCGCGCCGCTCTGCAGATAGGTCACCTGGGTGCCGGCGCGGCCCGGCGCGGAGCAGGTCGACGTCACGCCGAGGTCCTCCGCCGGTTTCGCCGGCCCGTTGCCCATTCCCGGCTTGCAGTCGCCGGTGTCGGCGATCTTCCCGGCGAGCTGGCGCAAGCAGCCGGTGAGTCCCTTGTCGTCGGCCGTGCTGGGCGTCTTGCATTCGTCTGCCGTGTAGGTCGTCACCGACGAGGACGTCAGGAAGTACGTGAGCCCGGCGGCGATCAGCACCACGACGGCCACGATGGCGCCGATGACGAGCGGCTTCTTCTTGCTCGCGGGCGCCTTCTCGGCGGTGGTCTGCCCGGCGAGGGAGTACGTCGGGAAGTTCGTCGGCGCGGGCTGCTGCACCTGCTGCGGGCCGCTGTTCGGGTAACCCGACTGCGGGAAGCCGCCGGACTGCCCGGGCCCTCCCTGATAGCCGGGGATCGACGCGACCTGCTGCGGCGGCGCGTACGGGCCCGAAACGCCGGGGTGCGCGCCGGTTCCCGCCGCGACCTGCCCTTCCACGCCCTGCGTACGCGCGCTGATGCCGTCGGAGGCGACGTGCTGGGCGCCGAGGGCGACCGCGGTCTCGGGCTGGTCGAGGCTGCCGGGGACGACGCCGAGCTTCTCCGCGATCAGGCTGCCGACCAGCGGAAGCCTGCTCGAACCGCCGACGAGGTAGATCCCGGCGAGCCGGTCCGGGGTCATCCCGGCGGAGCGGACCACGCGCGCCATCAGCTCGACACTGCGCAGCATCGACGGCCGCACGAGCGCTTCGAGTTCGCCTCGCGTGACGAGCACGTCTTCGAACGGTTCCGGCATCGGGACCTCGGTCTGCGGGTGCCGTGACAGGGCCTCCTTCGCCGCCTTCACGTCCTCCTGCAGCGCGCGTCGCGTACGACGGTCCGGAGTGGACTCGGGCCGCAGGACCCGCTGCCAGCGCTGGGGATCCTTGTGCGACACCTCGCGGCCGACGTGCACCAGAAGCGCCTGGTCGACGTCGAGGCCACCGAGGTCGGGAAGGCCGTCTTCGGCGACGACGGTGAAGCCGCCGTTCGGGGTCGCTCCGACGATCGCGACGTCGAAGGTGCCGGCGCCGAGGTCGTAGACGGCGAGCGCCTGTCCCGGCGCGAGTGTCTTGCCGGGGAACGACGCGAAATGCGCCGCCGCGGCGACCGGCTCGGGGACGAGCACCAGGTTGCCGCCCATCCCGGCGAGCCGGGCGGCGGACAGCAGCACGTTGCGGCGGGTCGGGCCCCACTGCGCGGGGTGGGTGAGCCGGACCTCATCGGGCAGTTCGCCGCCGAGCTGGCGGGTGGTCTCGTCGAGGACGCGGCGCAGGATCGCGGCCAGCACCTCGCTGACCGGGATGACGTCCGTGCCCAGCAGGAGCGTCTGCTCGTCGATGCGGCGCTTGGGGTTGGGCTCGAAGCGAGTCGGGTCGAGGCGGGCGCGGCGCTCGGCGTCCCGGCCGACCATGATCGTGCCTTCTTCGGTGGCGAACACCGCGGACGGCATGTTGGCCGAACCGTCGACCTCGACCACCCGCGGCGGCCTCCCGTGCGCCGAAAGGACGGCCACGGTGTTGGACGTCCCGAGGTCCACCGACAGGATCCGCACAGCTCTTACCCCTTCACAGACGAACGGCGGCCGCCCCAGTACCGATCCGGCCGCGCTGGCCGTGATGCTCCCACGAGCGAGGTCACCGTACGTGCGGAACCCGCCGAACTCCTCCCCGACCGGGTGCCGTGTCACAGGGCCCGGAGCGAAACTGTCGGTGGTCCGGCGCACTATGGGGAGCGTGGCAGACGTACTCGACCTCTTCTCCCCCGCGACCAGGGACTGGTTCACCGGGGCCTTCGCCGCGCCCACCCGCGCGCAGGAGGGGGCGTGGCGTGCCGCGCACGCGAAGGAACACGCGCTGGTCGTGGCCCCGACGGGGTCGGGCAAAACACTCTCGGCCTTCCTCTGGGCGCTGGACAGGCTATCGGTCGAGCCGCCCCCTGCCGAGCCGCGGAAACGCTGCCGCGTCCTCTACGTCTCGCCGCTGAAAGCGCTGGCTGTCGACGTGCAGCGCAACCTGCGGGCACCGCTGGCCGGTATCTCGCAGGCGTCGCGGCGGCTGGGGCTGCCGGTGCCGGACATCGGCGTCGGCATGCGCACCGGCGACACCACCGCCGCCGAGCGGCGCTCGTTCGGCAAAACGCCGCCGGACGTGCTGGTCACCACACCGGAGTCGCTGTTCCTCATCCTCACCTCGTCCGCGCGGGACTCGCTGCGCGGCGTGGAGACGGTGATCATCGACGAGGTGCACGCGGTCGCGGGCGGCAAACGCGGCGCGCACCTGGCCTTGTCCCTGGAGCGGCTCGACGCCCTTCTGGAGAAGCCTGCCCAGCGGATCGGGCTGTCGGCGACGGTCCGGCCGATCGACGAGGTCGCCTCGTTCCTGGCCGGTGGCAGGCCGGTCACCATCGTCCAGCCGAAGCTCGCGAAGACGATCGAGGTCCGCGTCGAGGTCCCGGTCGAGGACATGTCCAATCTCGACGGTCCTCAGGGGCCGAAGCAGAACGAAGACCTCGACGCCGGTCTCGCGCGGCTTCCCGGCTCGCTGGAGGAGGTCGACGGCACCCCGCGGCGGCCGTCGATCTGGCCCGCGGTGGAGGAGCGGGTCCTCGAACTGATCCAGGCGCACCGGTCGACGATCGTGTTCGCCAACTCGCGGCGGCTCACCGAGCGGATGACGGCCCGGCTCAACGAACTCGCCGCGGAACAGACCGAACTGGAGCCCGACCAACGCTATCCGGCCGAGGCGATCGGCCAGTCCGGGCTCACCACGGGCGCGGCGCCGGTGATCGCGCGGGCGCACCACGGGTCGATGTCGCGGGAGCAGCGCACCCACGTCGAAGAGGAGCTCAAGACGGGCCGCCTCGCGTGCGTCGTGGCGACGTCCTCCTTGGAACTGGGCATCGACATGGGCGCCGTCGATCTCGTCGTGCAGATCGAGGCGCCGCCGACGGTCGCTTCGGGACTGCAGCGGGTCGGCCGGGCCGGGCACCAGGTCGGCGCGGTGTCGAGCGGGGTGATGTTCCCGAAGTTCCGGGGCGACCTCGTCTCCTGCGCGGTGGTCGCGGAACGGATGGCGTCCGGCGCGATCGAAGCCGTTCGGTACCCGAGGAACCCGCTGGACGTGCTCGCCCAGCAGATCGTGGCGATGGTGGCGCTCGAATCGTGGACGGTCGACGAACTGGCCGCCCTCGCCCGCCGCGCGGCGCCGTTCGCGTCCCTGCCGGACGACGCGCTGCTGGCCGTGCTCGACATGCTCGCCGGCCGGTACCCCAGCGAGGAATTCGGCGAACTGCGCGCGCGGATCACCTGGGACAGGGTCAGCGGCGAACTGCACGGCCGTCCGGGTTCACAGCGGCTGGCGGTGACCTCCGGCGGCACGATCCCCGACCGCGGCCTGTTCACCGTGATGACGCCGGGCGCCGAAGGCAAACCCGGCTCCAGGGTGGGCGAACTCGACGAGGAGATGGTCTACGAGTCCCGAGTCGGGGACACGATCCTGCTCGGCACCTCTTCCTGGCGGGTCACCGACATCACCCACGACCGCGTGATCGTGGTGCCCGCGCCGGGTGAGCCCGCCCGGATGCCGTTCTGGAAGGGCGACGCCCCCGGCCGCCCGCTGGAACTGGGGCGGGCACTGGGCGCGTTCGTCCGCGAACTGTCCACTTCGGAGCCGTCGGCGGCCAGGGAACGCGCCGCCGTCGCCGGGCTGGACGAGTACGCGTGCGACAACCTGCTGGGTTACCTGGAAGAGCAGAAGGCCGCCACGCGGCATGTGCCGAACGACAAGACCGTTCTGCTGGAACGGTTCCGCGACGAACTGGGCGATTGGCGGGTCATCCTGCATTCGCCGTTCGGGGCGCAGGTCAACGCGCCGTGGGCGCTCGCGATCGCGGCCCGGCTGAGGGAGAACCGCGGGGTCGACGCGCAGGTGGCGCATTCCGACGACGGCATCGTGCTGCGGCTGCCGGAGGCTTTGGACGCCGAGGGCTCGGAAGTCACCATCGGCGTCGACGACGTGCTGCTCGATCCGGAAGAGGTCGAGCAGCTGATCGTCGCCGAGGTCGGTGGTTCGGCGGTGTTCGCGGCGCGGTTCCGGGAATGCGCGGCACGGGCGCTGCTGCTCCCCCGCCGGGATCCGCGCCGCCGCACACCGCTGTGGCAGCAACGTCAGCGCGCGTCGCAGCTGCTTTCGGTCGCGGCCAAGTACGAGCGCTTCCCCGTGGTGCTGGAAGCGATGCGGGAAGTCCTGCAGGACGTGTACGACGTCGGCGGGCTGCGCGAACTGATGGCCGACGTGCGGTCGCGGAAGGTCAAGCTGGTCGAGGTCGAGACACCGTCGGCGTCCCCGTTCGCGCGCAGTCTGCTGTTCGGCTACGTCGGGATGTTCCTGTACGAGACCGACGCACCGCTCGCGGAACGGCGCGCGGCGGCACTGGCACTCGATTCGACGCTGTTGGCCGAACTGCTCGGCACCGAAGCGATCCGGGAACTGCTGGACGCCGAGGTCGTCGGCGAGGTCGAGCGCTCGTTGCAGCGCCTCGAACCCGACAGGCACGCCCGCAACGCCGAGGAGGCCGCGGATCTGTTGCGGTTCCTCGGAGATCTCTCCATCGAGGAAGCCGCCGCGCGGGGCATCCAGCGGGAATGGCTGGAGGAGCTGGAAGCCGCACGGCGAGTGATCCGGGTCCGCATCGGCGGCGGTGAACGCTTCATCGCCATCGAGGACGCGGGCCGGGTGCGGGACGCGCTGGGCGCCGCGCTGCCGGTCGGCGTGCCGGAGGCGTTCACCGAACCGGTCGAGGATCCGGTGGGAGACCTGCTTTCCCGCTATTCGCGCAGCCGCGGCCCGTTCAGTGCCCGCCAGGCCGCCGAGCGGTTCGGGCTCGGGACGGCCGTGGTCACCG
Organism: Amycolatopsis sp. NPDC102522; assembly: GCF_055584485.1. NCBI lineage: Bacteria > Bacillati > Actinomycetota > Actinomycetes > Pseudonocardiales > Pseudonocardiaceae > Amycolatopsis > Amycolatopsis sp. NPDC102522. Next base: position 284,667 of record NZ_JBVJLY010000007.1, read on the forward strand.
GCGTGCTGGACAGGCTGACCGCGCAGGGCAGGCTGGTCCGGGGTGAGCTGAGCCCGGTCGGGCATCCGGAGACCCACGGCGTCGGGATGGAGTTCTGCGACGCGTCGGTGCTGCGCAGGCTCCGGCGGGCGTCGCTGGCCCGGCTGCGGGCCGAGGTCGAGCCGGTCGAACCGGCGGCGCTGGGCCGGTTCCTGCCGTCGTGGCACGGCATCGGAGCACGGGTACGGTCGGCGCCGACGGCGGACGACGTGCTGTCCGTGGTCGAGCAGCTGGCCGGGGCGCCGCTGCCGGCGAGCGCGGTCGAGTCACTGATCCTGCCGAGCAGGCTTCCCGGCTACACGCCGTCGCTGCTGGACGAACTCACCACGGCGGGCGAGGTCACCTGGTGCGGCTGCGGTTCCCTGTCCGGCGGGGACGGCTGGCTGGCGCTCGCGCCGACGGACGTCGCCGATCTGCTGCTGCCTGACCTCGACGACGATCTGCCCTCCAGCCCGCTCCACGAAGCCATCCTGTCCACTTTGGAGGGTGGTGCGCAGTTCTTCCGCCAGCTCGTGGAGCGCGCGTCCCCTTTGGTCGAAACCCCGCCCAACGACGGCGAAGTCGTTGCCGCGCTGTGGGATCTCGTATGGGCAGGCCTGGTCACCGGGGACACGCTGGGCCCGCTGCGGGCCCAGGTCTCCGGTTCCGGCGCGGCGCACAAGCCCCGACGGCAGGCTCCTCGCGGCCGGTACGCGCGGCTTCGGGCGGGGCGGCCCGCGATGCCGTCGCGCACCGGGCCGCCGACGGTGGCGGGGCGCTGGGCGCTGACCCCGGATCGCGAGCCGGATCCGACCAGGCGCGCGCACGCGCGGACAGAGGCGTTCCTGGAGCGACATGGCGTTCTCACCAGAGGAGCGCTCGACACCGAGCGGGTGACGGGCGGTTTTTCCGGGATCTACAAGGTTTTGCGCGGGATGGAGGATTCGGGCCAGGTGGTCCGGGGTTACGTGGTGGAAGGGCTCGGCGCCGCGCAGTTCGCGGCGAAGGGCGCTGTCGACAGGCTGCGCGCGCAGTCCGGGAACCAGCGCACCACCACCGAAGGCGCGGTCGTGCTCGCCGCCGCCGACCCGGCCCAGCCCTACGGTGCCGCGTTGTCGTGGCCCGCCGCGACGGGTGACACGAAGCACCGTCCGGCGAGGAAGGCGGGCGCGCTGGCGGTACTCGTGGACGGTGTCCCGGCGATGTACGTCGAACGCGGCGGCCGGTCGCTGCTGAGTTTCACCGAGGATCAGGAGACGTTGCGGTCGGCCGCGCGGGCGCTGTCCACGGCGGTGCGGGAAGGCTGGCTGGGTCAGCTCGCGGTGCAGAAGGCCGACGGCGAGGCGGCGCTCACCTCGGAGCTTTCGGCCGTTCTCCAGGAGGCGGGATTCCGGGCGACCCCCAAGGGACTGCGCCTGCGGGCCTAGTAGTGCTTCACAAGTCTGTTCGATGGGCTTCGTGATCCAGGTGGTTCCTGACGGTGCGGGCGGATCGGCCTCGTACCGGGTCCGTACTCGGGCGCATCCGCCTGTGCCATCAGGGGCCGCCTGGGCGCGAAGGCCGCGAACATGATTTGTGAAACACGCCCTAGACTCGTCGCTCAGGCCAGTGGAGAAGGACGTTCGAACATGGTGATGCGCGACCTGCGCTACTTCGGGGATCCCGTGCTCAAGACCGTATGCGACCCGGTCACGACATTCGACAAGAGGATCGAGTCGCTGGTGACGGATCTGATGGACGGGGTGCGACCGGCCGGGCGCGCGGGTCTCGCGGCGCCGCAGATCGGGGTCGGCCTGCGGGTGTTCAGCTACGACGTCGACGGGCTGAGCGGGTACGTGATCAACCCGGAGATCGTCGAACTGTCCGAAGAGACGCACGAGATCAGCGAAGGCTGCCTGTCCGTGCCGGAGCTGCGGTTCCCGGTCGTCCGCGCGAAACACGCCGTGGTGCGCGGTGTCGACCTGCGCAACGAGCCCGTCGAGGTCGAAGGCGTCGAAGTGCTCGCCCAGTGCCTGCAGCACGAGACCGATCACCTCGACGGCAAGCTGTACCTGGAGCGGCTCACCCCCGAACGCAAGAAGCGCGCGCTGGGCGAGGCCCGCGGCAAGGACTGGTTCTGGAACCGCAAGTAGTCCTCTGGATGCGGTCGTCGCACGCGCGAGTACCGCATCCAGAGGACTAAACGCGGGGGTCGGGGAGCCGGAAGCGCAGGGTGCCGGAGTCACCGGGGACGCGCTCGGGGCGGAGCCCCACGCGGGAGGCGGTGCGGTAGAGGGAGTCGTCGCCGGGCAGGCAGACGGCGGCGAGTTCACGCTCCCCTTTGGCCACGGCGAGGACGGCGAGCCTGGTCAGCAAAGCACTGCCGATGCCTTGGCGCTGCCAGGAATCCTCGACCAGGAGCGAGACTTCGGCCGCGTCGCCGTCCGCCGACGGGATCAGCTGGCCGAGGCCGATCACCTCGCGGCCGCAGACCGCGAGCAGGCTGATCCCGCGCGGCGGCATCAGGAGCCGGTGCAGCCAGCGACGCGGCACGGTGCGCATCCCGGTGTGGTAGCGGTGGAAAAGCGTGGTCATCGAACATCTCTGGTGCAGCGCGGACACCGCTTCCGCGTCACCGGGAACCCCCTTGCGCAGGACGATCGCGGCGCCGTCGGGCCGGTCGAGCACGATCGGCCCGGTCACGTTGTCGCGGACGGCGGTCATCAGGCCGGTCAGCGCGACGGCCCGGCTCAGTTCCAGTTCTACGAACGGCGACCACCGGCGGCGGGCGACGAACGCGCCGCCGTCCCCCGCCGGGAACACCGCCCGGTGCCCGCCTTCGGTCCGGGCCGGGTTCGCCTCGATCGACGGGACCTTCGTGACGACGTCGGCCGCGAGAACGCCGCGGAGCACCTCCGCGAGGCCACCAGGGTCCTCGACGGCTCTCTTGGCCGCGGTGAGCGTCGCGGTGGCCGGATCGACCAGTTCGGCCAGATCCGTGTCGACGACGGCGGAGCATTCGCATCCTTCGTCGCGGATCGCGTCGACGAGCAGTTGCCGAGGCAGGCCGGTGGCCGGCCGCAGGACGATCTCGTCGAGCACGCCGCCGGGGACCGGGAGTACCGACAGCCCGAGGATGTTGCATTCGAGGTCGGCCAGCCGGATCGCGATCCTGGCCAGGGTTCCCGGCCGGTCGTCCACGCGGATCCGGACACGCCAGGCCGACGCGGCCGTTGTCTCTTCATCGGGCTGGACAGCGGTGGGCCGGACTCGAGAGGTCTCCATGACCTCCACGGTCCCGGCCGGTTGTTGCCTGCCAACGGCGCCGGTGTTTCGCCCAGGTCAGCGATCGGCGCCGCCGCGCAACTCAGGCGAAACAACCCCAGGCGAACAAACTCAGCGCGGCGAGAGCACGCTGAACTCGTTGCCCTCCGGGTCCGTCATGGCCTCGCCGCCCCGTTTCGTCGAACCCAGCCCTGTCGCGCCCAGCTCCCGCAGGCGCCGGACCGCGGCCGCCCGGCTCATGCCCCGCCGTGGCGCGATCTCGAACCGCAGCCGGTTCCTGTGCCGTTTCTGGTCCTCGGAGGCCAGGAACTCGACCCACGGGCCGCGGCCGCCCGGTGGCCGCAGCCCCACGATCGCCTCTTCCCGGACGCCGATCTCCCAGCCCAGCGCGGCCGACCAGAACCGCGCGAGCCGCTCCGGGTCGAGGGCGTCGGTGACGACCGACGCGATCGCACCGGAGCCCTCGTACTGCTCACGGGGCTCGAGGACACAGAATTCGTTGCCCTCGGGATCCGCGAGCACCACCCACGGCACCCGTTTCTCCTCCGGCGGGCCCTGGCCGACGTCGATGTGCCGTGCGCCGAGGGACAGCGCACGATCCACCAGCGCGGCCTGGTGCTCGGGCGACCGGCTCGCCAGATCCAGATGCAGCCGGTTCTTGCCGTGTTTGGGGCCCGCCTCGGAGCGGAAGGCCGGTTCGAACGGGGCGTCCCAGCTGAACAGCCCTTCCCAGAAACCCGCCAGATCTCTGGGAAGGGCCGAGTCGAAGACCAGGTTCACCAGGCGTGCAGTCACCCCGGTGAACCTAGACGGCGCCACCGACACTTTGGGTGTTTCGGGTGAACCCGCGGCCGCTTCCCAGGCACCTCATTCAGCTCCGCCGACTGGCGCTGACCGGTTTGGCTTCCCCACCGACCGGTCATCGGGTCGCGAGCCGCAAAAGGGCCCAGAGTTGTCCCGCCATGTCCTGGTCTCCGCTGACCGTCACCGCCGTCGGACCCGCCCGGCCCCAGAGCCAGCGGTAGATCTTGTCCGGCTGCCCGGTGATCAGATCGTCCGCGCGCTGGGCCTCTTCGGCCGAGCATCGCCAGGCGATCGTTTCCGTGGGCCCTGCTCTGGCGATCCAGGTGTGGCCCGCGGTGCGCACCCCGACCGAGCCGGTCTTGGTACCGGACAGCCCCAGCAACGGCAGCCGCTGGCCGAACCAGAGCACCAGCGCCTCGTCGATCCCGTCGAGTGCCACGTCCTCGGGGATCTCCGACACGTCTCGTCCGGCCGCGCTCTCCGCGTCGATCCGGTGGATCGTCGCCTCGTGCGCCATCCGCCGCCGCCAGAACCCGTAGCTGCGGTCCGCCGGCCACCAGGTCGGCGCCAGTTCGTCCGGATCGTGCGCGGACAGTTCGGCGACGAGTTCGTCCCGGCCCTCGCGGAAGTACTCCTCCAGGGTCTGCCGCGGCCCCGGTTTGCGCTGCCAGTGCTCGGGACGCCGTCCGTCGACGATCCAGCGGTGGGTGACCCGGTACACGCTGCCCACGTGCCTCAGGACCTCGCCGAGCGTCCAGCCGGGGCAGGTCGGGACCGGCGCGTCGGCGGACGCGGTGTGCGCCACCTGAGCGATGAGCTCGGTTTCGGCGCCGATCACCTCCAGGAACCTGCTCTGGTCGATCATGGCCTGCCCGGCCATCGGGCACCCCCTCTCCGTGCGACTGGGAACGTGTCTCTCATCTGGATCCGGCCGGCCGGATCCAGGCGCGCGTTCGGCTAACGGCCTCGGATTCACGAAGGCGGGCCGCCGACACGGCTGAGTGCGTGACCAGCCGATACCGCGGCCCGGCTACGGAAATCCGCAAGCGCGCCCGAGAGACAGCGCGCTAAGCGACATGCGCCGCATCACCTATCGGCAGCCCGTGCACCACCCGTCGCACCAGTTCCAGGAACACCGCGGCGGCCCGCGTCAGCTCGTCCGCCAGTTCGACGGTGACCTTGCCGGTGATCCCCGCCTGTGCGGCGGCGCGCGTCGCCGAGTTGGCCGCGAAGAACGCCGCCCACTCCTTCAGCTCGGGCGCGACGGAATCGAGCAGCACCCAGCCGCTCGCCGGCCGGGCCCGGCCCCGGTGCGGACGTCCGCGGGCCTCCAGGACCGCCGCCGCGCCCCGCAGCGCGGCGAGATAGGCCCCGATGAACCGCTCCGCGGGATCGCTCTCCCGCTCTGCCTCGGCGAGACCCCGCCTCGCCTGTGCGTACAAGGAGACCGCCGCGGGTGGTGCCGGCGGGCGCAACGACATCGGCAGGGCGGGCTGCGCGGTGCCCCCCGGCCTCTCGGCTTCGTCGGGGGACACGACCGAAACGGACATGGCGACCCTCCTCCTGTACGTGAGCGCCGGCCGGTGCCCGGTGCCGAGGCGCTTCCCCCGCCCCCGCGCCGGGCACCTACCGGTGCGCGCTCACCGAATGTCGAACGTCTGTTCGAACAAGTCCAATGTAACCCCGAGTGCCCCTTTCTTCAACCCCGCAGCTCGACCCGTAGCCGGGTGATCGCCGCATGTGGTGCGGGACACGGGATCGGCCACGTGATCTCATAGACTCATGAGCACCATCGACCAGTCCGGTCATCCCTCGGTGGCCAAGGTCGCGGCCGCGCTCGCCGAAGCGGGTCAGCAGGCCGCCGCGGACGGGATCCGGATCCTCCCCGCCGAAGTCCGCACGGCCGCGCAAGCCGCCGAAGCGCTCGGTGTCGAGGTCGGCGCGATCGCGAACAGCCTCGTGTTCCGCAGCAGTACCGGCGGCACGGAAACGGCCCTGCTCGCCCTGACCTCGGGCGCGCACCGCGCCGACACTGATCTCCTGGCCTCCCTGACCGGCGCCGGCGAGATCGGCAAGGCCGACGCCGATTTCGTCCGAGCGCACACCGGGCAGCCGATCGGCGGCGTCGCCCCGGTCGGTCACCCGAAGGCGTTGACCACCCTCGTCGACACCGCGTTAAGCGGTCACGACGTCGTCTGGGCCGCCGCCGGACATCCGAAGTCGGTGTACCCCACGACGTTCGCCGGGCTCGTCTCGCTGACCGGGGGCACTCCCGCGGACGTCGCGGGCGACGGGCAGGATGGGCGCCCGTGACCGCGATGTCCTCGGAATGCACCCGTTACGTCCAGCTGTCCGCGGACGAGTTCCGCGCCCGGCTCCCCGAGGCGCTGACCATCTACGTCAACGCCATGCGTTACCCCGAAGGCACGGCGGAACAGCGCGCGCCGATGTGGCTCACGCACGCGCTGCGCGAAGGCTGGCGCTGCATGGCCGCGCTCGACGCGGACGGCGTCCTGCTCGGGCTCGCCTACGGCTACAAGGGCCGCGGTGGCCAGTGGTGGCACGAACAGGTCCGCCACGGCCTGACCCGTCGTGAGGGCCAGGATGCCGCCGAGCAGTGGATGTCCGACTACTTCGAGCTCACCGAGATCCACGTCAGCCCCGAAAGCCAGGGGAAGCGGATCGGCGAGGACCTCCTGCGACGGCTGCTCGACGGCGTGCCCCACGCCCACGTGCTCCTTTCCACGCCGGAAGGCACCAGCCGGGCCTGGAACCTGTACCGGCGCGTCGGGTTCCTCGACGTGCTGCGGGACTACCACTTCGCCGGGGACCCGAGGGCGTTCGCGATCCTCGGCCGGACGCTGCCGCTTTAGGGCTTCGAGTACGCGATGGCGAGCGCGGCGATGAGCACCGCCGCGCCGCACCAGCCCACGGCCCCGAGCCGTTCCCCGAGCACGGCCATGGACAGCAGCGCCGCGGTCAGCGGTTCGAGCAGCGCGGACAACGCCGCGAGCACGGGATGCGCGCCTTCGAGGCCGCGGAAGTACGCCGCGTACGCCAGCGCCGTGGGCACGACGCCGAAGTAGAGGACGAGCGCGAACACGTCGGCCTGGAGCGGCACGGCCATCCCGAACCACAGCGCGGCGGGAGTGAGCGCGGCGCCGCCGATCAGGCAACCGAAAGCCGTGGTGGGCAAGGGATTCAGCCCCTCGACGCGGGTCGCGGTCACCAGGGTCAGGGCGGCGAACCCGGCCGCGGCGAGGAGTGCGAAGAAGACGCCGGCGGCGTTGACCCGCTCCCCCGGCGTCCACTGCAGCAGCCCGAGCCCGACGAGGGATCCGGCCAGGGACACCGCCGTCCACGCTCCGGGCAGGCGGCGGGTCTTGACGACCGTCGCGACGGCGAGCAGCACTGGGGTGCTGCCGATGGTGGTCATGGTCGCGACGCTCACGGAACTCAGCGAGACCGCGACGAAATAGCTGGTCTGGAAGAGGGCGAACAGGCCGCCGACCAGCAGAAGGCGACGGCGGACCGCTGCTGTGCGCGGAAGGCCGCGGAGGCCTCCGGTGAGCCAGAGGTAGCCGATGGCGATCACGCCGCCGACGAGCAGCCGGTACGCGGCGACGCTCAGCGGATGGAGTCCCGTGCGGGAGGCGAGCAGGGATCCGGCGAGGCCGCCGGTCCCCCAGAGGACGCCGGCGAGGACGAGCGCGGCCGACGATCGGGCACGCGTGGGTACGGCAACGGACATGGGGAAACGCTCCTGCGTCTGGTGTCGGTGTCTGAGGGCGGCGACGACGCGGGGTGCTTCAGCGCATCACGGATCGGCCGGGCGGCGGGAACGCCGCGCGGCCGGAGACACCCCGCTCAGGAAGCCGGGGGTGGGGTGACGAGAAAGATCCGGTGCACGAGGGGGAACGTATCAAGGCCTCGGCGGCGGAGACACGTGAATTGCGGCACTCGGAGGGCCCCTCCGAGTGCCATGAAAGGTCCTTTCCTTGCGAAATTTGCAAGGAAAGGACCTTTCATGGCACTACCGGGAGCGGATCAGCGGCTCAGTCCAGGGCCGCCAGCATTTCCCGCAGCGTGTCCAGCCCCATCCCGCCGAGCGCCAGCGCCCGCGTGTGGAACTGCTTGATGTCGAAGGCGTCACCCTGCCGGGCACGGGCCTCGTCGCGCGCGGCGAGCCAGAGGCGTTCGCCGAGCTTGTACGACGGCGCCTGCCCTGGCCAGCCCAGGTAGCGGTCGATCTCGTCGTGCACGTGGGCCGGGTCGGTGACGGTCCGGGTGAGCATGAACTCCAGGCCCAGTTCGGGCGTCCACCGCTCGCCCTCGTGGAAGCCGGTGCCCGCCGGGATCTCCAGCTCCAGGTGCATGCCGATGTCGACGATCACGCGCGCGGCGCGGAACAGCTGCTCGGACAGCATGCCGAGCAGTTCGCCGTCGTCGGCGAGGAACCCGAGGTCCTCCATCAGCCGCTCGGAGTACAGCGCCCAGCCCTCGGCGTGCCCGGAGGTGAACGCCAGCATCCGCTGGTACTTGTTGAGCGACCCCGACTGGTCGACCGCGGTCGCGATCTGCAGGTGGTGGCCCGGCGCGCCCTCGTGGTAGACGGTGCTGACCTCGCGCCAGGTGGTGAACTCGTCCCGGCCCTGCGGCAGCGACCACCACATGCGGCCGGGGCGAGAGAAGTCCTCGCTGGGGCCGGTGTAGTACGCGCCGACTGTGCCACCGGGCGGGGCGATCTTGCACTCCAGCTCCATCACCCGGTCGGAGATGTCGAAGTGCTTGCCGCGCAGCAACTTCAGCGCGTTGTCGGACAGGTTCTGCATCCACGCCTGGAATTCCGCCCGGCCGCGCACGACGTACTTGGGGTCGGCGTCGAGGACGGCGGCCGCCTCGGCGAGGGTGGCACCGGGCTTGATCCGGCCGGCGACCTCGTGCATTTCCGCTTCGATGCGGGTGAATTCGGCCCAGCCCCAGGCGTAGGCCTCGTCCAGGTCGAGGGTGGCGCCGGTGAACACCCGGGACCACAGCTTGTACACCTCGGCGCCGACGGCGTCCTTGACCGGCGCCAGCGGGGCGAGTTCGGCGCGGAGGAACCCGGCGAACTCCGCGTACGCCTCCTGGGCGATGTGGGCGGCCCGGTCGAGTTCCTCGCGAAGCCTGTCGTCGACGTCCTTCGCACCCGAGATCAGCGTGCTGAAGTACCCGGTGTCCTCCTTGAGCCCCGCCCAGGTCTCCGCCTGGTCGGCGACCTTGCTGACCTGGCGCAACGCGGAGACGTGGCCCGCGTCCGCGCCGGCGAGCAGCGACGCCCGCAGCTGGCCGAGCGCCTCGGGAAGCTGCGCCATCCGGGCGGCGATCGTCGCCCAGTCCGACTCGGTCTCGGCGGGCATGAGGTCGAAGACCATCCGCAGGTTCTGCGCCGGGCTCTCGATCACGTTCAGTGACGAAAGGTCGAGCCCCGCCTCGTGGATCTCCAGCATCAGCCCGATCCGCTCGGCGAAGACCGCCTTGGCCGCGCGCTCGGCGTCGTCGGCGGGTTCGGCCGCCTCGATGTCGGCGAGCGCGCGGGCGGCGATCGCGGCCCGCGCCGCGTGCCCGGCAGGCGAGAAGTCGGTCAGCTGATCGTCGTATCCGGCGACACCGAGGATCGTCGCCTCGACCGGGTCCGCCGCCGCGATCTCGTCGACGTACCGGTCACAGATCTGGTGTACACCCAGCGCAGTTGAAGCCATGCGGCGAACGCTACCCGGACCGCGGGCGACTTCGGTACGGAGTTACGCCCGGGCCGGGACCAGCCCGAGCCTGCTGACCACCTCACGCGTGGCCTTGGACCGGTTGAACGTGTAGAAGTGCAGGTCGGGGACGCCTTCGGCGATGAGCCGCTCGCACAGTTCGGTCACCGCGTCGATCCCGGCCGCGCGGAAGGCCTTCGGGTCGTCGGCCAGCGGTTCGAGCCGGTCCAGCAGCCGCCGCGGCGCGGGCGCGCCGGACAGCTTGATCGACGTGTGCAGCGTCCGGAGCGTGGTCAGCGGCATGATGCCGGGGATGACCAGCGCCTCGCAGCCGGTGGCCGCCACCCGGTCACGCAGGCGGAGGAAGTCTTCCGGCTCGAAGAACAGCTGCGCGATCGCGAAGTCCGCGCCCGCGCGGAGCTTGCGCACGAGGTACTCGGTGTCGGCTTCGAGGTTCGCCGACCTCGGGTGGCCGTACGGGAAGGCCGAGACGCCGACGCAGAAGTCGCCGAGGGAACGCACCAGTTCGACGAGTTCTTCGGCGTAGTTGAGCCCGTTCGGATGCGGGACCCAGTCGCCGTAGACGTCACCCGGCGGGTCGCCCCGCAGCGCGAGGATGTTCCGCACGCCGACGGCGGCGTACCAGCCGATGACGTTGCGCAGTTCCGCGACCGAGTGGTTCACGGCGGTGAGGTGCGCCATCGGCACCAGCGTGGTCTCGGTGGCGACACGGGCGATGCTGCGGATCGTGCCGTCCCGGCTGGAGCCGCCGGCGCCGTACGTGATCGACATGTACGCCGGGTCCAACGGCTCGAGTTCCCGGATCGACTTCCACAACACGGCCTCGTCGGCCGCGTCGCGAGGCGGGAAGAACTCGATGGAGAACACGGGACCATCACCCTGCAACCGCTCGACCACCGACGTCATACCGCCATGTTAAGGGGGAAAGTCCGCTGGCCGGGAGCCCCCTCTCAGGCTGTGGACGTGCGACTCCAGCCGGACCCGAGCGGTTGCCGAGCGGCGCTCGGCTGGGGAGACTTCGAAGACGAGCACAGGGAGCTGCCATGAGCGCCGAATACGACACCAGCTGGGACGAGGACGTCCGCGTCGCGGTCTACCGCGCGTTCGCCGAGCACGGGAGGCCGCCGACGGCCCCTGAGCTGGCCGATGCCGCCCACGGATCGCTCGCGGTGGCGAAGCAGGCGCTGCACAGGCTCGCGGAGCAACGACACCTGGTGCTCGACGAATGCGAACACGTCGTGATGGCTCACCCGTTCGCGGCGATCCCGCTGGGGTTCTCCGTCATGGGCGCCGGCACGCTGTGGTGGGGCGGCTGCGCGTGGGACGCGTTCGCGATCCCGCATCTGGTCAAGGCCGAACCCGAGGTGCTGGTGTCCACGCGCTGTCGAGGCTGTGGCGAACCGCAGGCCCTGATGGTCAACGACCAGACCCCGCCAGCGGGTGATCTGGTCGCGCACTTCCTGGTCCCGGCGGCGCGGATGTGGGACGACGTCGTGCACACCTGCGGCAACCAGCGGCTGTTCTGCGGCGAGTCCTGTGTGGACGAATGGCTCACCGAAACGGGACAGGACAAGGGTTACGTCATGGATCTGGCGACGCTGTGGCGGCTCGCGGCCGGCTGGTACGACGGCAGGCTCGACCACGGCTACACCCGCCGGACCCCGGCCGCCGCGGCCGCGTACTTCACGCGAGCCGGGCTGAGCGGCCCGTTCTGGTCCTAGAGCAGGAACCGCAAGGCCGCCGTGACGACGACGCCGCAGAGGATCGCGGCGAGCACCGGCACGCGCAGCACGTAGGTCACCGCGATCGCGGCCAGCCCGGCACAGAGCGTCCAATCGACCCCGGACCAGGCCGGGCCGGTCACCTCGGTGAGCACGAGACCGGCCAGCAGGGCGGGCGCGAGCAGGGCGATCACCCCGGCGAGGCGCGGCGGCATCTCCCGGTCGCCGAGCAGGACCGGGCCCGCCGCCTTGAACCCGATGCTGACCAGCGCCACGAGGACGATCGCGATCCAGAGCGTCATCGCCGCACCCCCAGGCCCAGCAGCGCGGCGGCCGACGCGCCGATCAGCGCGAGCCCGACAGGCACGAACAGCACCAGGACCCCGGCCAGGCAGGCGGCGAGCGCCGCTGTCCGGACCGCTTCGCGCGAGCGGCGCAGCTCGTCGATGAGCAGGACCAGGAAGAAGCCGGGGAAGACGACATCGAGCCCGAAGCGCGCGACGACGTCCGGCGGTGGCGCGGCCACGACACCGAGCACCGTGCCCAGCACCCACGCGGGCAGCTGGACGAGCGTGCAGCCGATGAGTTTCTCGCGGTCGAAGCGTCCTCCGCCGAGATGGGCGGCGACCCACGAACCGTCGACGACGGCCTGGCCCTCCCACGCGCGGCGCAGCCGCCCGCCGCGCAGATCCGCGGCGACGGCGGCGCCCATCGGCAGGAAACGGGCGTTGATCAGGGCCGCGGCGCCGACCGCGACGGCGAGGTTGCCGCCGTCCGCGAGCGCGGTGGCCATCGCGAACTGGGCCGAGCCGGAGAACACGACGAGCGACGCCACGATCGGGGCCGCGATCCCCCAGTTCAGAGTTTGGCTGTAGGCGCCGAAGGTGACGCCGAGGACGAAGGTCGCGACACCCAGCCCGAGCCCGACGCGGGCGCCGGCCAGATAGTGCCGCCGGAGCGTTGTCATACCGGCGACTCTAACAAGCTAAACTCAGTTTGACCATTAGGAGGAATCGTGGACGGCCATTGGCACGGGTACGACAGCATCGGCGGGAGCGTGCCGTTGGACCTGGTCAACACCGTTTCCTGGCGCCGCGATCCGGCCAGGCGGGAAGACCGGCTTTCGGACCCGGTGCGGCTGTCCGAATGGGTCGTCCTGGCCGGTGCGGGTACCGAACGGCTGGAGATCTCCGAGGCCGTCCTGGACACGGTGAAGTCCTTCCGCGAGACGCTCTACCGGGTGCTCGTGTCGGATCCACCGGACGTCGCGGCGCTGCGAAAGCCCCTGATCGCGGCGTACCGGTACGCCGAACTCACGCCCGCTCTCCCGCTGCAGTGGACGGTGCCGCTGAAGGACGACGCCGCGCTGCCGCACTTCCTCGCGCTGGAGGCCGAGTCGTTGCTGCGCTCCGAGGAGCTCGCGCGGGTCCGGGAATGCGAAGGGCCCGGCTGCGGCTGGATGTTCACCGACCACACCCGCAACCGGTCGCGGCGCTGGTGCAGCTCGTCGGACTGCGGAAACCGGGCGCGGGCGAAGCGGCACTACGACAAGGGCCGCGGCTGACGTCTGTTTCACCACATTCGGAGGCACCCGACTGGGTCACGGCGGCCTCCTTCCCGGAAGATGTGCCCATGGACACGTCCGCCTACGACGCCGATCTGCCCGCCCACGTCGAGCGGGCGCTGGCCGGGTTCCTCGAGCGCGCCGGAGCCGAAATCCGCCGCACCGAACCGACCGTGGGCGTCGGGATCGACGCGCTGGCCGGATTCGTGCTGGGCGGCGGCAAACGCCTGCGCCCGACGTTCGCCTGGTGGGGCTGGCGCGGCGCGGGCGGCGATCCGGCGGGGCCGGACGTCGAAGGCGTGCTGCAGGCGGTGGCGAGCCTGGAGCTGATCCAGGCGTGCGCGCTGATCCACGACGACCTCATCGACTCCTCCGATTCGCGCCGCGGTTCGCCGACGGTGCACATCGCGGGCGCGAAGCTGCACGCCGACAGCGGCTGGCTCGGTTCGCCGAGTACGTTCGGGCTCGCGACCGCCGTCCTGGTCGGCGACCTCGCGCTGGCCTGGGCCGACGACATGTTCGGCGAGGCCCCGCTTCCGCCCGCGGCCCTCGCGGCGGCGCGGCCGGCGTGGCGCGCGATGCGCACCGAAGTGCTCGCCGGTCAGTACCTCGACGTCCGCACCCAGGCCACCGGCGACGCCTCCCCCGAGGCCGCGCTGCACATCTGCAAGCTCAAGACGGCCGCATACACCGTCATGCGCCCGCTGCACCTCGGTGCGGCGCTCGGCGGCGCCGACGACGCCCTGATCGCGACGCTGCGCGAGTTCGGCGACGAGGTCGGCGTGGCGTTCCAGCTGCGGGACGACCTGCTCGGCGTGTTCGGCGACCCCTCGGTCACCGGCAAGCCCGCGGGCGACGACCTGCGCGAGGGCAAGCGGACGCTGCTGGTCGCGCTGGGTCTCCAGCGGGCCGCGGAGCAGGGCAAGGACGCCGCGTCGAAGGTCATCTCCGACGCCATCGGCGACGCGCACCTGTCCGAAGACGCCGTCGAGACCGTGCGCGAGGCGCTGCAGGACGTCGGCGCCGTCGACGCGGTGGAACGCCGCATCGACGAACTCACCGAGTCCGCGATGGCGGCGCTGGACCGTGCTCACCTGGCCGAGCCCGCCCCCGCCGCGCTGACCGGGCTGGTCGTCAAGGCGACCCAGCGGACGTACTGATGCGCACCGTCACCGGTCCGAGTGATCACGTGGTGGTGATCGGTGGCGGGCTCGCCGGGCTTTCGGCGACGCTGCACCTGCTCGGCGCCGGACGCCGGGTGACCCTGCTGGAGCAGGACAAGACGCCCGGAGGCCGGGCGGGGCAGGCGGATTTCGGCGGTAACACCGTCGACACCGGGGCCAGTGTCCTGACCATGCCGGAACTGCTCGACGAGGCTTTCTCGGCGGTCGGGGAATCCCTTGCCGACAACCTGACGCTGACACGGCTGGACCCCGCCTATCGCGCGAGGTTCGCCGACGGCAGCACGATCGCCGTGCACACCGAGGCGGCGGCGATGGAGGCCGAGATCCGCGCGGCCGCCGGGCCCGCCGAAGCCGAGGGCTACCGCCGTCTGCGCCGCTGGCTGACCGAGCTGTACGCGGTGCAGAAGGACCACTTCATCGGCGCGAACTTCGACTCCCCGCTCGATCTCGTACGCCCGGAACTGGCGAAACTGGCCGCGCTGGGCGGTTTCGGCAGGCTCGGCCCGAAGATCGACGGGTTCCTGCGCGACGACAGGGTGCGCCGCCTGTTCTCCTTCCAGGCGCTCTACGCCGGACTCGACCCGGCCCGCGCGATCGGCGCGTACGGCGTCATCTCCTACATGGACACCGTCGGCGGGGTCTACTACCCGTCGGGCGGGATGGGCGAAATCGCGCGGGCGATGGCGAACGCGGCCGAGCGCGCCGGTGCCGAAGTGCGCTTCGGCACCGAAGCCGCTTGGCTGGAAAGGGTTTCCTCGCGGGTGCGCGCGGTGCGGACCCGCTCGGGCGAGCGGATCCCTTGCGACACCGTGGTTCTCGCGACCGAACTCGGCACCGCGTACCGGCTGCTCGGCGCGCGCCCCCGGCGTCCGCTGCCGCTGCGGTACTCGCCGTCGGCCGTCGTGCTGCACGGGCACGCGCCGAAATCGTGGCCGGAACTGGGTCACCACACCATCTTCTTCGGTCACGCCTGGGAAAAAACGTTCTCGGAGATCATCCGCGAGGGCAGGCTGATGAGCGATCCGTCGCTGCTGGTGACCCGGCCGACCGCGACCGAACCGGGCCTCGCCCCCGGCGGCGACCAGGTGATCTCGGTGCTGGCCCCGGCGCCGAACCTGCGCCGCGGCAAGATCGACTGGGGCCGGGTCGGACCCGCCTATCGCACGGAACTCCTGCGCACACTGGAAAAACGCGGCCTCACCGGCTTCGCGGACGGCTTCACCGTCGACGAGTCGATCACCCCGGCGGGCTGGGCGGAGCGCGGGCTCACCGCGGGCACCCCCTTCTCGCTCGCGCACACCTTCGCCCAGACCGGCCCGTTCCGGCCGGGGAACCTGGTGCGGGCGGCGGACAACGTCGTCCTGGCGGGCTGCGGGACGACACCGGGCGTCGGCATCCCGCCGGTGGTGATCTCCGGCAGGCTCGCGGCGGGAAGAGTCACCGGCCGATGAACGAACTCGACGCCGCGGGCATCACCGAGCCGGCGTTGCGGGCCGCGTACATCGAATGCCGCCGCATCAACGCGCACTACGGCCGCACCTTCTTCCTCGCGACCCGGCTGCTGCCGCCGCGGACGCGGCCGTTCGCGCACGCGCTGTACGGCTTCGCGCGGATGGCGGACGAAGTGGTCGACAACCCCTTGCCCGGCACCGATCCCGCCGTCGCGCTGGATGAGGTCGCCGTCATGGTCGGGCAGGTCTTCGACGGGGACACCCCCGCCGATCCGGTACTGGCCGCGCTCGCCGACACCGTGCGGCGCCACGACCTGGACCGCGAGCTGTTCGACGCTTTCCTGCGGTCCATGACGATGGACCTCAAGGTCACCGAATACGCGACCTACGCCGATCTCCAGGAGTACATCCACGGTTCGGCCGAGGTGATCGGGCTGCAGATGCTGCCGGTTTTCGGCACCGTCGTCCCGGTCGCCGACGCCATGCCCGGTGCGGCCGCACTGGGCGAAGCGTTCCAGCTGACCAACTTCCTGCGCGACGTCGGCGAAGACCTCGACAGGGGAAGGCTGTACCTGCCCACCGGGGAGCTGGCCGCGTTCGGCGTCGACCGCGAACTGCTCGAATGGTCCCGCGCGCGCGGACTGCCCGACCGGCGGGTGCGGCGCGCGCTCGCCGTCGCGGTGGCACGCAACCGGGCGGTGTATCGCCGCGCCGAAGCGGGAATCCCGTTGCTGCGCGCGGAATCCCGCGACTGCGTGCGGACCGCGCTCGGGCTCTACGAAGGCATTCTCGACGAAATCGCGGCCTTCGGTTACGACGTGCTGAACACCCGCGCCGTCGTCCCCCGCCGGCGTCGGCTGGCGGTCGCCCTTCCGAGGCTGTTGGCGAGCACGTGGAGCAACTCCAGGCTTAGGGTGCGATCATGACGACTGCTGCGAACAGGAAGATCCGGATCGGCGTCCAGCTGCAGCCTCAGCACGCCGAGTACAAGGCCATCCGCCAGGCGGCCGCGGAAGCCGAAGACCTCGGTGTGGACATCGTCTTCAACTGGGACCACTTCTACCCGCTCTTCGGCGAGCCGGACGGGCTGCACTACGAGTGCTGGACCATGCTGGGCGCCTGGGCGGAGTCCACGTCGCGGGTCGAGATCGGCGCACTGGTGACGTGCAACAGCTACCGCAATCCCGAACTGCTGGCCGACATGGCCCGCACCGTCGACCACATCTCCGACGGGCGGCTGATCCTCGGCATCGGCTCCGGCTGGTTCGAGAAGGACTATGACGAGTACGGGTACGAGTTCGGCACCGCCGGCGGGCGGCTCGACAACCTCGCCGAGGCGCTCCCGCGGATCGAGGAGAGGTTCGGCAAGCTGAACCCGGCGCCGACCCGCAAGATCCCGGTGCTGATCGGTGGCGGCGGCGAGAAGAAGACGCTGCGCCTGGTCGCGAAGCACGCCGACATCTGGCACGGCTTCGGCGACCCGGAGGTCGTGGAGCGCAAGGTCAAGATCCTCGACCAGCACTGCGCCGACGTCGGCCGGGACCCGAAGGAGATCGAGCGTTCGGTCGCCGTCGAGGGCGACCCCGAGGAGCTGGGCCCGAAGCTGCTGGAGCTGGGTGTCTCGCTGTTCACCGTGGCGACCGGCGGACCGGACTACAACCTCGACAAGCTGCGGGCCTGGATCGCTTGGCGCGACAAGCAGGGCTGAGTCTCTTTCACGTGTTATGAGTGCGGCTTTCATCGCAATTTTTGCGATGAAAGCCGCACTCATAACATTCGGGACCCGCCACGACGATGAGCCGCGACCCGCTCCCGGGTAGCGCACCGCGTCGAGCAGTACCGACGCGGACTCCCCCCACCCAGGTGCGCGAAGGGCTTCCCGCAGCCCGAAGCGGCGCAAAGCCCACCTGGCGGCGCTTGACGGTCCGAAAGCAGCACCGCCAGCGCCAGCGCGGACGACGTCACCAGCCACGCCCCCCACGAGCCGTCGTCGTCGGCGTCCACGTGCAGATGCCAGCCGAACCCGTCGGCGTGGTCGGTCAGCCGTGGCGGATGCGCATAGCGAGCCAAAAGCCGGTTGAGCACCCCGGCCGCCTCCGAAGCATCCTGCGCCGCGAACACCTCACGCAGCTCCGAAGCCGCCTCGCGCAACGACGCCACGTCCGAAGGCTTCAACTCGACAGCGGTCTCGCCGTGCGCCTCCAGCACGGTACGGACCGAAGAGACCGAGGGCTCCAGAACGAGCAGGACCTCCAGCAGATCCACCGCGCGCTGAGCCGCCGCCCGCGCCGAACCACCGGGCACGAAATCCTGCTGCGCCGAAGTCATGCCCCACTGTAACGTCTTTCTCATGAGAAGCCGTTACGGACTCGCCGTCTACCTCACCGGCGCGACGATCGCCCGGACCGGGGACGAGCTGTCCGGGCCGGCGCTGCTCCTGCTGGGGCTCAGTGTCGACGGCTCGGCCGCCACCGGGTCCGCGCTGCTCGCGGGGCTGACGATCTCGGCCGCGGCGGGCGGGCCGTTGCTCGGCGCGCTGCTCGACCGCAGTCCCCTGCCGGGACGGCTGCTGGCGTGGGCGTTGCTCGCCTACGCGGGCGGGCTCGGCGCTGTGCTCGCGCTCGTCGAGGTCCCCGCGGCGATCGCGGTGGCCGTCGCGGCCGGGCTGCTCAACCCGGCCTTGGCGGGCGGCTGGACGGCACAACTGCCCCATGTCCGCGGCGCGACACCGCTGCCGAAGGCGAGCGCGCTCGACGCCATGACGTTCACCGCCGCGAGCCTCGCCGGGCCGGGACTCGCCGGGCTCGTGGCCGCGTATGCCGGGGCTCCGGCCGCGGTGGCCGTCGCGATCACGCTGGTCGTGGCGGCCTTCCCCGCGGCCTGGTCGCTGCCCGCCGTCGAAGCGAAGCCCGCGAAACCGCTCCGCCGACGGCTCGCCGACGGGTTCTCGGTCCTTTTCCGCAACCGCTCGCTGCTGCGGGCCACCGCGACGTCCACGGTGTCCTTCGTCGGGATCGGGATCGCCGTGGTCTGTTATCCGCTGCTCGGCGCCCAACGGCTGGGAAACCCGGGGCTCGGCGCGCTCCTGCTCACCGTGCTGGCCGCCGCGTCACTGGTCGCGAACGCCGTGCTGGCCCGCAAGCCGCCCCCGCCGGACCGCACCGTGCTCGCCACCACCGTCCTGCTGGGCGCGAGCTTCCTGCTGGCGGCGGTGGGCCACGACGTGGTGACCCTGCTGGCCGCCGCCGTACTCGCCGGTTTCGCCGAAGGACCACAACTTTCGGCTCTTTTCGCCATCCGGCATCGCGAAGCGCCCGCGGACGTGCGGGCTCAGGTTTTCACGACGGCGGCGAGCGTGAAGATCACCGGACTCGCGGCGGGTGCGGCAGCGGCGGGGCCGTTGAGCGCACTCTCCGTAACCGCCGCCCTGGGCGCCGCGGCGGGCTTTCAGCTGCTCGCGGCTGCGACGTATGTACTGGTCAGAACGTCCAGGCGGCCTAGAACGCCATCGCCTGCGCGCGCCGTTTGACCTCGGTGCCGTGGCTGGTGCGGAGCGCGTTGACCGGGGTGGCCCCCGGCAGGGTCTCGTCCTCGGCGAAGAGCCAGCGCAGCATCTCCGTGCGGCTGAAACCGGAGTCCGCGAGCACGGTGATGGTGCCGGCCAGGCCCTTGACCACGCCGTCCTTCACCAGGAACCCGGCCGGGACGTACAGCTCGCCCTTGCGCCGGACGGCGATCAGATGCCCGTCGCGCAGCATCTGGCGGACCTTGTTGGCCGAAACGTTCAGCGCGGTCGCGACCTCCGGAATCGGAAGAACGGCCACATCGGCTTCGAGAACGTCGTCGGCGACGGGAATACCACTCACAGGTGACACTGTGCCACATTCCGCCTTCCGCTCCGTTAGTGCGCACGGGTGACGGCTTCACCATGACGGAGAGTGCTCGAATTGTCACGCATACCACCGATTCGACGAATCGCCGGAAATCGTGATCCCCGGCGAGCCAGGTCCCGTACACCAGAACATGGGCACTTCCGTACGATCCATAGCCGTGACACGCACGGACCCCACACCGGTGGGCACTCTGCTCGAGGGCCGCTACCGGGTGGACAAGCTGCTCGCACGCGGCGGGATGTCGTCGGTGTACCGCGGCGTCGACACCCGCCTGGACCGCCAGGTCGCCATCAAGATCATGGACCCACGGTTCGCCGACGACAGGTCGTTCGTCGAGCGCTTCGAGCGGGAGGCCCGCTCGGCGGCCCGGCTGCACCACCCGCACGTGGTGGCGGTGCACGACCAGGGCTTCGACACCCCCGACGGCGAGGAGTCCGGCCGCGCGTTCCTGGTCATGGAACTCGTCGACGGCGGGACCCTGCGCGAACTGCTGTCCGAACGCGGCCCGCTGGACATCGCGCTCGCGCTGAGCATCACCGAACCGGTGCTCTCCGCGCTCGCCGCGGCGCACGCCGCCGGGCTGGTGCACCGCGACGTCAAACCGGAGAACGTGCTCATCGGCCGGGGCGGCACGGCGCTTTCGGGCGGCGTGGTCAAGGTGGGCGACTTCGGCCTGGTCCGCGCGATCGCGAGCGCGGGCACCACGAGTTCGAGCGTCATCCTCGGCACCGTCGCCTACGTCTCCCCCGAACAGGTCGCCAAGGGCTCGACCACCTCGAGCGGCGACGTCTACTCGGCCGGGATCCTGCTGTACGAAATGCTCACCGGCCGCGCGCCCTACACCGGCGACACCGCGATCTCGGTGGCGTACCGGCATGTCAACGACAACGTCCCGCGCCCGAGCGAACTGCGTCCGGGGATCCCGCCAGCGCTGGACGAGCTGATCCTGCGCGCCACGCGCCGCGATCCCGAACAGCGCCCGGCCGACGCCGCGGTGTTCCTCGCCGAGCTGAACCACCTGCGGACCGTCCTCGGCATCCCGGCGGTCGGCGTCCCCGTGCCGCTGCCCGCGGACGCCGACCGCGAGACCGACGCCGAGCGCACCACCCCCGGCATCCCGGCCGTCCCGGCGGTGAACCCGGCCCAGGCGACGACTGTGCTGACCCCGGTCGCCGAGGCGACCATGCCGGTCTCCGGGCCGCGCGGAACGCAGGCGCTGCACCGGGAGCCGCAGTTCTCCGGCGCCCAGCCGCCCCGGACGCCTCCCCCACGGCCCACGCCGGCCGCGGACGAGGAGAAGCCGGGATCGCGCAAGCGTCTCTACCTGATGATCGCGGCCGCCGTGGTGATCCTCGGCGGTCTGATCGGCGCGTTCGCCTTCATCCTCAACGACTCCGGCCCGACCTCGTCGTCGGTGCCGAAGCTCGCCGGGATGAACCAGGCCGCCGCCGGTGACGCGCTCAGGTCGGCGAAGCTGACCCCGGCCTACACCGAGGAGTACAGCGACACCGCCGCGCAGCACACGGTGATCCGGTCCGACCCGGCGGCGGGCGCGGCGGTCGCGCCGGGTGCCACGGTCAACGTGGTGCTGTCCAAGGGCCGTCCGGTCGTGCCGGACATCCAGGCCGGGACGAGCCAGCAGGACGCGGAGACGGCGATCAAGGCCGCGCAGCTGACCCCGGCCCAGGGCGAGCAGGAGTACAGCGACGTCGCCAAGGGCAAGGTGATCCGCGTCGACCCGAGCCCCGGTTCGCAGCTGAACATCGGCGGGCAGGTCGCGCTGATCCTGTCGAAGGGTCCCGAACCGCTGCCGCCGGTCCCGGACGTCACGGGCCAGAGCAAGGACGCCGCCTTCCAGATCCTGCAGCAGGCCGGTTTCCAGCCGTTCCAGGCGGGCGAGGAGTTCTCCGACCAGTTCGCCGCCGGCCAGGTGATCCGCACCGACCCGAAGGGCGGCGGCAAGGCGAGCAACCGCCGGATCGGGGTGTTCGTTTCGAACGCCGTCGAAGTACCGAACGTGACCTTCAAGCGGATGGAAGAGGCCATCCAGATCCTGCGCCAAGCGGGTCTGGATGCCGACCGTGAGGGTCGCGGAAACGGGAACGGCCACGGCGGCGGAAACGGTGGTTTCGACTTCGTCCTGCAGCAGGATCCGCAGCCGGGCACCAAGGTGCCGAAGGGCTCGAAAGTGCGGCTCAAGGGCTTCGGGTGACGCGAAAGGTGCGTTGAAACCGTTCAGTACCGGCGTGGTCATCGGATACCGTGACCGCATGGTGGTCGTCGACGGCGTGAGCGGCAGGTCGGACAAGTTCGCTCCACGTGCTGCCACGACCGGTCCGCGATGAGCTTCTTCACCGACGGTCCGCGCAGCCGTCCCCTGTTCCCCGTGCCGGAGCAGGAGCTGTTCGGCTACAACGGCCGCCCCTGGGTGGAACCGCCGCACGAGTACATCGTCCCGGCGATCCTGCCGTGGTCGATGCCGCTGGGCCGCGCCGAGCGGACCATCGTGGCGCTGCGCGGCATCGAGGTGTGGCCGGAGTCGGTGGCCTTCCAGCTGTCGGTGTACTCGCGGGATCTCCTGCTGGACGAACCCGGCGAAGGCCTCATCGACCACCGGCGGGTCCCGGACTACAACGCGCTGCTGGTCGGCGTGCTCTTCCCCGACGGCAGGCGGGCCAGTTCGGAGACCATCTCCGTGCCGTCCGCCACCAAACCGGACCAGCCGGTGCTGCGCGCGCAGGGTTCGGGCGGCTCGGCGTTCCACGTCGACCACGAGATCTTCCTGTGGCCGCTGCCGCCAGACGGGCCGCTGGAGTTCGTCGTCCAGTGGCTCGACCGCGACATCGAGGAGACGCACACCTCGCTCGACGGCACCGCGCTCCGCGACGCCGCCAAGGAGGCGAGCGAGATCTGGCCCGGCCTGCGCGCCAGGGAGGCGCACGGGCTGCCGGTCCGCCGGGTCGGGGCGCAGGCGATGATCACCCCCGCCTGGCCCCGCGAGTCGCAGGCCCCGCCTCCGCTGCCCCAGCCGAAACGACAGCCCCAACCACCCGCTCCGGCTACGGCGGACCAGCCGCGGAAGGGCGCGCCGCTGCCTACGCGCCTTCCCCGCCGGGCGCGCTGACGCCGGTCGCGCCGAGGGCGTCTTCGGTACCTGCCGGATTCTGGCCGCAGTTGATCGCGGGTCCGGTCCGTGAAGGCCTCCTTGCCTACCCTGAAGGTAGAGAAAGAGGCCTTCACTACCTCCAAGATCGCCACATGCGCCCCACACGCACCAGCAGTCACAGCGGCCGCGCGTGAAGGACCCCTTCACTGCGCCTAGCGCAATGAAGGGGTCCTTCACGTACTTCAGGCGACTACGGGACCGAACCAGGCCGGTGCCTAACCGGACCGACTCAGCGGAACGAGTCGACGTTCGCCGCGGCCCATTCCGCATAGGTGACACCCGGCCGTCCGGTGAGCTCCTGGACGACACCCGTCGGCTTGTCTGGGTTCTCCGTGAAGTACGCGAAGCCGTCGAGCAGCCACTCCGCGATCTCCACCGGGATACCGGCGCCGGCCCACTGCCGGTTCGCCTCCTCCCGGGTGAGCTCCTGGAAGGTCACCTCTTCGCCGAGCGCGGCCGAAATGGCGGCGACCTGTTCGCGCTGGCTGATGGCCGTCGGCCCGCTCAGCGTGTGCTTCTTGCCGACGTGCCCCTCGGTCAGGATGACGTGCGCCGCGACGGCGGCGATGTCCCCGAGGTCGATCGGCGTCATGCGTGCTTCGGCGTAAGCCTCGCGGACCACCCGCTCGGCCTTGATCATCTCGGCCCAGCCGAGGGTGTTGTTCATGAACGCGCCCGGCCGCAGGAACGTCCAGTCGAAGTCCGCCGCCAGGATCGCCTTCTCGATGATCGCGTAAGCCACCCCGCTCGAGTTCTCCACCGGGTCGTCGGCGTTGCTGCCCGACAGCGCCACCACGCGGCGCACTCCGGCCTCCTTCGCGAGCTTCACGAAGTCGTCCACCGTGTCCGCCAGCGGCGCCAGGTACACGGTCTCGATGCCTTCGAGGGCTTCCGGCAGGGTCTCCGGCTTGCCGAGGTAGCCCTTGGCGACCTCCACCTGCTCGGGCAGCGCCGCCTTCGCCGGGTTGACGGTCAGCGCCCGCACCGGCGCTCCGGCCTTCACCAGCTCGTCGACCAGCAGCCTGCCGACGCTTCCGGTCGCACCGGTCACCAGGATCGTCACGATTCCCCACTCCTTTTCGTACGTCCTACGGGAATAGTTTAACCGTACCCGATACGAGAATGTAGAATCCAGCTTCACGGCCGAGTGGGAGTGTGGATGGACTTCGAGCGCAGTCTCGATCTGTTGTGGCGTGACCGCGGCGAGGCCCGGCAACCGACCAGGGGGCGGAAGCCGAAACTGACCCTCGACCAGGTGATCGCCACCGGCGTCGCGCTCGCCGACGGCGCGGGCGAGGCGACCGTGTCGATGAGCCGGATCGCCGAGGAGCTCGGCGTCGGCACGATGACGCTGTACACCTACGTGCCGGGCAAGACGGAACTGCTCGACCTCATGGTGGACTCGGTGCTCGCCGAACGGGACCTCCCCGGCCCCGGCGATCCCCGGCCGGACGGCTGGCGCGAGCAGGTGCGGCTCTACGCCGAGCGCACCCTGGCCGTCTTCCGGGCGCATCCCTGGCTGCGCTCGACGTCGATGGTGCGGCCGGTGCTCGGTCCCGGGCTGATGGCGGGCCAGGAGTACCTGATCGCGGCGGTGTCGGACATCGGGCTGGTGCCGCGCAAGGCGGCCGCGGCCGCGAACAGCATCGAGATCTACGTCCAGGCGAACGCGACGCTGTTCGCCGAGACCGCGCAGGTCGAACAGGAGACCGGGCAGTCGACGGACGCCTGGTGGGGACAGCGGTCGGTGTTCTGGGAGAAGTACTTCGACGTGGAGCGGCATCCGGCGATGACGCGGATGTGGGAAAGCGGCGGCTACGAGGCCGAGACCTGCGAAGCCGCCGACGAGACCTTCACCTTCGGCCTGGAGCGCATGCTGGACGGCATCGAAGCCCTCGTCTCCCTCTGAGCACGTTCAGAGGACGAAACGCGTCAGGAGACGGTGGGCAGATCGGGAGCGGAGACGTCGAAGACCTTGCCCTCGCGGGTGAGCAGCGCGGCCAGGACCTTCGCCTTGCGTTCGGTGTCGGCCGAGGTCCCCCACCGCACGGTCTTCCCGTCGGCCAGCGCGAACTCGACGCTGCCGGGCGTCTTCGCCGTCGCGGTGGTGACCTGCTTGAGCAGCTGCTGCGGGATCACGCCGAGGACGCCGGTCACCGCGCGGGTCACCGGGTCGTCGGCCGACACCGAGGGCAGCTTGAGCTCGGGCAGCCCGGCGGGCCGCTCCTTGACCGTCTTGAACACCACTCCCGCGCCGTCGACGAGGTGCATGCCGTCGCCGCCGGGCCCGCTGTCGAAGAACGCGATCGCGGCGCGTTCGGTCACGGTGATCTCGAGGGTGTCCGGCCACGACCGCGAGACGTCGACGGTGGCGATGCCGGGCATCTGCGCCACCCGGTCACGGATCTCGTCGGTGTCCAGGCGCAGCATCGGCTTCTGGTCCGGCACCGCCGCCGTGCCGCGGATCTGCTCCGCGGGCACGGAGTTCGCCCCGATGACGTCGACCTGCTGCACGCCCAGCATCGAGCTGAACCACAGCAGGTAGACGAGGGCGGCCGCGGTCAGCACCGAAAGCAGCGCGACCCAGCGCCGCCGCATCTCCTTGTGCCGCGACGGCCGGTTGGTGCGGCGGCGGTCGTACACGGACCGCCTGCCGCGCCGCTCCTTCAGCCGTTGAGTCCGTTCGGCCCGCGGAGTCCGCTTGACCCGTTCGGAACGTTCAGAGCGCGGACGCCGACCGGGTTCGGCCGGGCGGCGGCGTTCCCCGGTCTGTGTCATGGCTGCCCGCCGGCCGATGTCATGCGCTAGCCCGCCCGCCGGTCCAGCTCGGCCAGGATCTCCGGGCCGAGCTGCGTGACGTCACCGGCGCCCATGGTCACCAGCAGGTCGCCGGGTTTGACCAGATCCGCCGCGAGCTTCGCCGCGACGTCGAAAGCGGGCTGGTAGTGCACAGGGACACCGGAGATCTGGTCGGCGATGAGCGCGCCGCTCACCCCGGGCTCCGGCTTCTCGCGGGCCCCGAAGACGTCCAGCACGACGACCTCGTCGGCCAGCGCCAGCGCGGCCGCGAACTCCGTCGAGAACGTCTTCGTGCGCGAGTACAGGTGCGGCTGGAAGACCACGATGACCCGGCCCGTGCCGGCGGCCGTCCGCACCGCGCGCAGCTGCGCGTCGACCTCGGTCGGGTGGTGCGCGTAGTCGTCGTACACCCGGACGTCGCCCGAGCGGCCCTTGAACTCGAACCGCCGCCGGACACCGCCGAACGCGGCGAGCCCTTCGGCCAGTCCTTCGACCGGCGCGCCGAGCTCGATCCCGGCCAGCAGCGCGGCGACCGCGTTCAGCGCCATGTGCTCGCCCGGCACCGCGACCCGGAGGACGATTTCCTCGCCCTGCAAGGAAATCCGGACCACACCGCCGTCCGGGGCAGGCACGAAGTCCAGGATCTTGGCGTCGTCCGGTCCGGTGACCGAACGCCCGTAGCGGCGGACGCGGATGCCCTGCGCCGAGGCCCGCGCACCCAGCGCGTCGGCCCCCTCGTCGTCACCGCAGACGATGAGCAGCCCGCCCGGCTCGATCCGGCCGAGGAAGTCGGTGAACACCGAGACGTACGCCTCGGCCGTGCCGTGGTGGTCCAGGTGGTCCGGCTCGACGTTGGTCACCACGGCGACCGACGGCGAGTAGGCCAGGAACGACCCGTCGCTCTCGTCGGCTTCGGCGACGAAGACGCCACCCTCGCCGTGGTGCGCGTTCGCGCCCGACTCGTTGAGGTCGCCGCCGATGGCGAACGACGGGTCGAGACGGCACTGCTGCAGCGCGACGGTCAGCATCGACGTCGTCGACGTCTTGCCGTGCGTCCCGGCGATGCAAGCGACGCGGTGGCCTTCCATCAGCCCGGCCAGCGCCTGCGCGCGGTGCAGCACGGTGATCCCGCGTTCCCGTGCGGCCACCAGTTCCGGGTTGTCGTCCTTGATGGCGGTCGACACGATCACCGAGGACGGGCCCTCCGGGAACGCGTCGAGGTTCTCGGCGCTCTGGCCGACGGCGATCTCGGCGCCCTGGGCACGCAGCGAAAGGAACGCGCGCGACTCCTTGGCGTCGGAACCGGAGACCTGGGCCCCGCGGGCCAGCAGGATGCGGGCGATGCCGCTCATCCCGGCACCGCCGATCCCGATCAGGTGGGCACGCGTGAGCGTGTCGGGAAGGTTGTCAGGCACCGGCGGCCTCCAGCACGATCTTGGCAAGGGTCTCGTCGGCTTCTCGGTGGCCGAGACCGACGGCGGCCGCGCTCATCTTCGCGATCCGGTCGGCGTCGGACACCAGCGGGATCACCAGTTCCGCGACCTTGGCAGGAGTGAGGTCGGCGTCGGCGACCATCAGCCCGGCACCCGCGTCGACCGCGGGCCGGGCGTTGACAGCCTGTTCGCCGTTGCCGTACGGCAGCGGGACGAACACCGCGGGCAGGCCGACGGCGGAGACCTCCGCGACGGTCATCGCGCCGGACCGGCACAGCACCGCGTCGGCGGCGGCGTAGGCCAGGTCCATACGCTCCAGGTACGGCACCGGGACGTACGCGGGCCGTCCGGGGAACTCCTGGACGACCAGCGTGTTCTTCGGCCCGTGGGCGTGCAGGACACCGACGCCGGCGTCCGCGAACTCCTTGGCCGCGCCGGAGACGGCGCCGTTGATCGACACCGCTCCTTGCGAGCCGCCGAAGACCAGCAGCGTCGGGGCGTCCGGGTCGAGCCCGAAGAACTCGCGGGCCTCGGCGCGCAGCGCGGCCCTGTCGAGCGAAGTGATGGAACGGCGCAGCGGGATACCGACGACCTCGGCCTTCGCCAGCGGCGTCCCCGGGACGGCGACGGCGACGCGGACAGCGAACCGCGCGCCGACCTTGTTCGCCAGGCCCGGCTTCTCGTTGGCCTCGTGCACCACGATCGGCGTACGCCCGCGCGCGGCGAGGTACGCCGGAAGCGCGACGTAACCGCCGAAGCCGACGACGACGTCCGCGCCGACCCGCTCCAGGATCTCGCGGGTGCGCTTGACCGCGTCGCGGACCTTCAGCGGCATCTTCAGCAGTTCCGGTGTCGGCTTGCGCGGCATCGGGACCGGGGGGATCAGCTCGAGCGGGTAGCCGCGCGCCGGGACGAGCTTGTTCTCCAGCCCGCGCTGGGTTCCCAGCGCGATCACCTTCGCGTCGGGACGCAGGCGCATCACCGCGTCGGCGAGGGCGAGAGCCGGTTCGATGTGCCCTGCGGTACCGCCGCCGGCGACCACGACCACCGGCGCCTTGCCTTCGACCTCGGCTGCGGCGCCGCCTCTGACGGGGTTGTTCACCTATGACCTCTCCGGTTTGCGGTACCCCGTTTCGCGGTACCGCGGTTCACCGCGGTTCGCGCGGCCGTCCTCCTGCCGGGTTCCCGCACCGAACGGCGCCGTTCCTGGGCGGTCGAAGGCCTCGCCGTCCTCGGCGCGGGCCTCGCCGCCTTGGCGGCACCGCCCCTGGCCGCGGCACCCTTGCGCTTGGCGGGCGGGCGGTACGGCTCGGGGGCGGGGAGCCTCAGCAGGCGTCCGAATTTACCTGGCCCCTGTGAGCGCAGTGCGGCCACCGCCTCCGGTTCGTGCCGGGCGGCGTTCGCGAGGATCCCCATGATGAGCATGGTGATCACCAGCGACGTCCCGCCGTAGGAGATCAGCGGCAGCGTGACCCCGGTGACCGGCAGCAGGCCGACGACGTAACCGATGTTGATACCCGCCTGCGCGACCAGGAAGACGGTCAGCGTGCCGGACACGATGCGGATCCACGGGTCGAGGTTCCGGGTGGCGATCCGCAGGCCCACGACGGCGACCCCGGCGAACAGCCCCAGCACCACGACGCAACCGATGAAGCCGAGTTCCTCGCCGATCAGGGCGAAGATGAAGTCGTTCTGCACGTTGGGCAGGTAGCCCCAGTTGGACTGGCCCTGGCCGAGGCCCTTGCCGAACAGGCCGCCGTCGGCGAGCGCGAGTTTCGCCTGGTTGGCCTGGAAGCCGTCCGCGCTGGTGTCCGGGTCGCCGGAGACGAACGACAAGACCCGCGCGAGCCGGTACGGCTCGATGATGGCCAGCACCAGGACCCCGGCGAGACCACCCGCGAGGATGACGCCGAACAGCCGTTTCGGCGCGCCCGCGAACCACAGCAGGGCCATCAGCACCACCGCGAGGGTGACCGTGCCGCCGAGGTCGGGCTGCATCATGACCAGCGCGAACATCAGCAGCGCGATCGGCACGACGGGGACGAGCAGGTGGCGCCACTGGTTGATGATGTTGTACTTGATCACCAGGATGTGCGCGCCCCAGAAGGCCAGCGCGACCTTGGCCGCTTCGACCGGCTGGAAGGCGAACCCGCCGAGCCGGAACCAGCCCCGTGAGCCGTTGAACTCGGATCCGAGCGGGGTCAGCACCAGGAAGAGCAGCCCGAGGCAGACCACGGTCGCCGTCGCCGACAGTCGCCGGACGCGTTCCAGCGGGACCCGCAGCCCGACCCAGAACACCACCGCGCCGATCGCGACGAACATGATGTGCTTGCTGAACTGGGCGTACACCCCGGTACCGGTCTTGGGGTTGTACGAAGCGACCGACGAGGCCGACAGCACCATCACGACGCCGATCACGGTCAGCACGCCGGTGAGCGCCAGCACCAGGTGGAACGAGGCGAGCGGCCGCGAAAGCCACGCCGTCAGCGCGGTGCGGAAAGCGACGAACGGGCTTTCCTTGTGCTCCCGCCGTTTACGAGGCGGCCTCGGAGAAGGCTCGCTCTTCCTGTCCTCAACCGCCGTCACTGGTCTCCCCCGCACCGTCGCGCAGGACACGGACCGCAGCGGCGAACGCGTCGCCGCGCTCGCCGTAGGAGCGGTACATGTCCAACGACGCCGCGGCGGGGGCCAGCAGCACCACATCTCCAGGGCGCGCCAGGGCGCGGGCCGCCTTCACCGCCGCAGTCATGGTGTCATCGTCACCCGAAGGGAGGCTGTTGACCGGGACATCCGGCGCGTGTCGCGCAACAGCGGCGGCGATCACGGGTGAATCCACACCGAACAGGACGACTCCGCGCAGCCTCGCGGCGATCGAGCCGACGAGTTCGTCCACGGAAGCGCCCTTGAGCTGGCCACCGGCGATCCAGACGACGTTCAGATGCGCGCGCAGCGAACCGCTCGCCGCGTGCGGGTTGGTCGCCTTGGAGTCGTTGATGTACCGGACGCCGTCGATCTCGCCGATCTCCTCGGCGCGGTGCGGGGCGGGCCGGTACTCGCGCAGGCCCTTGGCGACGTCCTCGCCGGTGACGCCGTACGCGCGGGCCAGCGCGGCCGCGGCCAGCGCGTTGGCGACGTTGTGCGGACCGGCGGGACGGACGTCGGCCAGTGTGCCGAGTTCGTCGGCGCTGTTCGCCGGGTCGGCGACGAAGGCGCGGTCGACCAGCAGGTCTTCCACGATCCCGAGTTCACCGGGGCGCGGGGTGTCCATGCCGAACGCGACGCGGCGAGCGTCGGCGGGCGCGTGCTGGTCCGCGAGCCGGATGGACCACTCTTCGCCGACGTTGTGCACCACGTTCCGGGAGTGGGTGTGGACCCGTCCCTTCGCGGCCGCGTACTCCTCCATCGAGCCGTGCCAGTCGAGGTGATCCTCGGCCAGGTTCAGCACCACCGAGGCGAGCGGGGCCAGCGTCGACGACCAGTGCAGCTGGAAGCTCGACAGCTCCACGGCGAGCACCTCGTGCCCGGCCCGCACCGCGTCGAGTACCGCGAAACCGACGTTCCCGCAGGCCACGGCGTCGACCCCGGCGGAACGCAGGATCGACTCCAGCATCCCGACGGTGGTGGTCTTGCCGTTGGTGCCGGTGATCGCGAGCCAGACCGGCGGCCTGTCGCGCAGCTGCCCGACGCGCCATGCCAGCTCGACGTCGCCGATCACCTCGATGCCCGCGTCGGCCGCCGCCACCAGCAGCGGCGACGTCGGCTTCCAGCCGGGGCTGGTCACGACCAGCTCGACACCTTCGGGCGGCTCCGACAGGCCCGGCACGAGTTCCGCGCCGAGCCCTTCGAGTTCCGCCAGCCGTTCGGCGTCGCCGTCGGTGACGGTGATCCGCGCACCCAGGTCGGCCAGGACGGGGACGATGGATTTACCGGTGACCCCGGCTCCGGCGACTAGGACGTGACGCCCGGCTAGCTCCACTTCTTAACCCCCGAAGCTGAGCTGTTCGCTGTAGAACAGGCCGAGACCGAACATGCAGCAGATGGCCGAGAGCAGCCAGAACCGGATGATGACCGTGGTCTCCGCCCAGCCCGCGAGCTCGAAGTGGTGATGGAACGGGGCCATCCGGAACAGCCGCCGCCTGGTCGTGCGGAACACCGCGATCTGCGCGACCACCGAGATCATCTCGACCATGAACAGACCGCCGATGACGATGGCGAGCAGTTCGGTGCGGGTGGTCATCGACAGACCGGCGACGAGGCCACCGAGGGCCAGCGAACCGGTATCACCCATGAAGATCTTCGCCGGGGCCGCGTTCCACCACAGGAACCCGACACAGGCTCCGGTCGCCGCGGCGGCCACCACGGCCAGGTCCAGCGGGTCACGGACGTCGTAACAGGCTGTCTGCGGGGAGACCGCGCACGAGAGGCGGGTCTGCCAGAAGGCGATGACGACGTAGGTCGCCAGGACCATCGCCGCGGTGCCACCGGCGAGACCGTCGAGGCCGTCGGTGAAGTTCACCGCGTTCGACCAGCCCGAGATGACGATGTAGCAGAAGATCACGAAGAACACCGACGGGAAGGTGATCAGCGCGAGGTCCCGCACGTAGGACAGGCTCTCCGACGCCGGGGTCAGCCCCTTCTCGTTGGCGAACTGCAGCGCCAGGATCGCGAAGGCGATCGTGACCACCAGCTGGCCGACCAGTTTCGCGGTCTTGTTCAGCCCGAGGTTGCGCTGCTTGCGGATCTTGATGAAGTCGTCGAGGAACCCGACGATCCCGAGGCCCACCGCCAGGGCAAGGACCAGCAGGCCCGAAGCGGACGGGCCGCCGGTGCCGTTGCCGCCGCTGAGCGCGCTGATCAGATGGGCCACGAAATACCCGACGACCATCGCGACGATGATCGCGACACCACCCATCGTCGGGGTACCGCGCTTGGATTTGTGTCCCTGCGGTCCTTCCTCCCGGATCTCCTGGCCGAAGCCCTGCCGGGAGAAGACCCGGATCAGATAGGGAGTGAGGAGGATGGAGACCAGCAGGCCCGCGCCGGCCGCGATCAGAATGCTGATCACGCGTCACCACCGTTCGAGCGTTCTTGAGAGGGGGAAGGGGGTACTACAGGGGATTCTGCGTTCGTTTCGGGGGAGGCGAGCACGGCGTCGGCCACTCGCCACAGTGCGGCGGCCTTGGACGCCTTCACCAGCACCACGTCTCCCGCGCGGAGCTGATCATGCAGCAGGGCGATGGCGGCCTCGACGTCGGGTACCAGTACCGACTCCTCGCCCCAGGAACCCTCCTGCTGGGCGCCCTGATGCGTGGCCGCGGCCGCCTGGCCGATGACCACGAGCTTGTCGATGTTGAGCCGGACGACGAGCCTGCCGATGCCGTCGTGCGCCGTGACCGAGTCCTCGCCGAGGTCGCCCATCACGCCGAGCACGGCCCAGGAACGGCGCGTCGCGCTCATCGACGCGAGCGCCTTGAGCGCGGCCCGCATCGACTCGGGGCTGGCGTTGAAGGAGTCGTTGAGCACCGTGACGCCGTCGGCGCGGGTGGTGACCTCCATGCGGCGGTCCGAGCGCCGTTCGAGGCTCGACAGGCGGGCCGCGACCTCCTCGACCGACGAGCCCATCTCCAGGGCCACGGCGGCGGCGCTGAGCGCGTTGCCGACCTGGTGCTCGCCGTAGAGCGGCAGCTTCACCGGCGCCTCGCCGTCCGGGGTGACCAGGCGGAACGACGCGCGCGCTTCGTCGTCGAGGGTGATGTCCACGGCGCGGACCTGCGCGGACGCGCTCTCGCCGACGAACACCACCCGCGCGGTGGTCCGGCTCGCCATCGCCGCGACGTACGGGTCGTCGAGGTTGAGGACGGCGACACCGCCGTCTTCCGCGCTCGGCAGGGCCTCGACGAGCTCGCCCTTGCCCTTCGCGATGCCTTCGCGTGAGCCGAACTCGCCGACGTGCGCGGTGCCGACGTTGAGCACCACCCCGATCCGCGGCGGCGCGATGGCCGCCAGCTCGGCGATGTGGCCCGGCCCGCGGGCGGACAGCTCCAGCACCAGCTGCCGGGTCGAGTCGTCGGCCCGCAGCGCCGTCCAGGGGTGGCCCAGCTCGTTGTTGAACGATCCCGGCGGCGCCACCGTCGGGCCGAGCGGCTCCAGCAGCTGGGCGATGATGTCCTTGGTCGAGGTCTTGCCGGCCGAGCCGGTGACCCCGACGACGGTCAGGTGGTCACCGGAGAGCTTCCGGACCACGTGCCGGGCGAGCTTCGCCAGCGCGGCCAGCACCGCGGCACCCGCCCCGTCCTTGTCCGAGACCAGCGCGAACGCCCGGTCGTGGGCGACACCGGCGTCGAGCGGCGGCACGATCACGGCCGGGGCGTCGACCTCACGGGCCGCGAGCACCGCGACGGCGCCGGACTCGACGGCCCGCGCGGCGAAGTCATGGCCGTCGACCTTCGCCCCGGGCAGCGCGACGAACAGGCCGCCGGGCGTGATCTCACGGGTGTCGAATTCGACGCTTCCGGTGACCTCGGTGGTCCCGTCGGTCCGATGCAGCCTGCCGCCGACGATGGCGGCGATCTCGGCCAGGCTGAGCACGATCACACTGTCTCCAGACGTCTGCGGATGGCGGAGGCCAGCTCCTCCCGGTCGGAGAACGGGTGCACGACACCCTGGATCTCCTGACCGGTTTCGTGGCCCTTGCCCGCGATGAGCACGATGTCGCCGGGCCGGGCGAGTTCGACCGCGTGGACGATGGCGTCCCGGCGGTCGGCGATCTCGAGGATCTCGCCGCCCTGGGCCGGTCCGGCGTTGCGGGCACCGGCCAGCATGGCCGCCCGGATCGCGGCCGGATCCTCCGACCGCGGGTTGTCGTCGGTCACGATCAGCACCTCGCTGCGCCGGACCGCCGCCTCGCCCATCACCGGGCGCTTCGCGGTGTCACGGTCACCGCCGCAACCGAGGACGGTGATGATCCGGCCCTCGGTGCGGGCACGCAGCGCGTCGAGCCCCTGCGCGACCGCGGCGGGCTTGTGCGCGTAGTCGACCACTGCGGTGAACGGCTGGCCGAGGTAGACCCGCTCCATCCGGCCCGGCACCTCGACCGAGGCGAGCCCGGCGACGATGGCTTCAAGCGGGACACCGGCGGTGGTGAGGATCGCGGCGGCGAGCACGGCGTTCGCCACGTTGAACTCGCCCGGCAGCGGGATCTTCGCCGACGCGGCGAGGCCGTCGGGGCCGTGGAGGGTGAAGGTCTGCTCCCCCGCCGGGGTCGGCGTCAGGTCGGTGGCGCG
The DNA here is from genome assembly GCF_055584485.1 of Amycolatopsis sp. NPDC102522. Classification (NCBI taxonomy): domain Bacteria; kingdom Bacillati; phylum Actinomycetota; class Actinomycetes; order Pseudonocardiales; family Pseudonocardiaceae; genus Amycolatopsis; species Amycolatopsis sp. NPDC102522. Next base: position 319,009 of record NZ_JBVJLY010000007.1, read on the forward strand.
CCACAGCGCGTCCGTGCCCGGCTCGGTGGAGACGGTCACCGTGTGCGGGGTGAGGAGCGCCTGGCCCCAGGCGCTGTCGACGACGACCACCTCGGCGGTGGAGCGGCCGTCGAACAGCAGCGACTTGGCGGCGAAGTACTCCTCCATGTCCTTGTGGAAGTCCAGGTGGTCCTGGGAAAGGTTGGTGAAGGCCCCGACCGCGAAGCGCGTGCCGTTGACCCGGCCCAGCGACAGCGCGTGGCTGGAGACCTCCATCGGGACGTGCGTGACCCCGCGTTCCACCATCACCGCCAGGAGCGCCTGCAGATCCGGCGCCTCGGGAGTGGTGAACCCGCTGGCCAGCCGCTCGCCCGCGATCCGGGTCTCGACCGTGCCGATCAGCCCGGTGGTGAGCCCGGCCGCCTTGAGCCCGGCGTCGACCAGGTACGACGTCGTGGTCTTGCCGGAGGTGCCGGTGATCCCCAGGACGGACAGCTCCAGCGACGGCTCGCCGTAGATCCAGGCGGCGATCTCGCCGAGGGCGGCACGCGGGTCCTGGTGCACCAGGATCGGCACGCCGGCGTCCCGGAGCACCGGGCGCTCGGCGCCGGCCTCGTCGGTGAGCACGGCGGCCGCGCCGGCGGCGATGGCCTGGTCGCTGAAGTCCGCGCCGTGGGCACGGGCTCCGGGAAGCGCGGCGAAGAGGTCGCCGGGGAGGACGTGCTGCGCGCGCAGCGTGCTGCCCGTGACCGTCAGCTCGGCCGCGGCCGGATAGTCGTCGCCGTCCACCACGAGCCGCGCGCCCGCCCTGGCGAGCAGCGTGCCCAGTGGCATCGGCTCGATCCTGGCCGGACGAGGGGGCGCGGCGACGGCCTTGACCGGACTGTCCGGGACCTGGGCAGCCGTCCCGCCGGACCCGCTTTCGACGGCGGGACCGCTGCTGGGATCTGAAGTAGGCACCGACACAGCAAAGGAGGTTACCGGCGTGGCATTCGGGTGACTGAAGCGGTGCGGGGTGTGAGCGCGGCGATCATGCTCGTGGTAATGGGTTTCATGAGCTCTCGTTGGCACACAAGGGCTTCCGACTGTCGCTTGAGGACTTCGGGGGCGAGCGGTCCCGGGTTTCCGGACACGGCTCGGCGCGGAGAACCGTTCACGGACAGCGACGATCACGTTCCAGCGCGGTGCCCGGAGCCGGATCTCGCGTGTTTGAAGCCGGATCTCCTGTGTCTGGAGCCGGATCTCGCGTGTCTCGGGCCGGATGAGCGAGATCCGGCTCCAGACACGCGAGTTCCGGCTTCAAGCACGCGAGTTCCGGCTTCAAGCACGCGTGGTACGTCAGGAAAGCACCAGCGGGACCTGGGGCGTGGGACCGTTCGAAAGCGGGATCTGGAACCGCTGCGCCAGGTAGGCGGCCACCGAGTGGAACAGCGGCGCGGACGAGCCCCCGCCCGGCAGGGAGGTGTCCGGCGCGTCGAGCCGGATGCCGACCACGAAACGCGGGTTGTCTGCGGGCAGGATCCCGGCGAAGGTGATGTTGTACAGCTGGTTGCTGTACTTCTTCGTCTGCGGGTCGACCTGCTGGCCGGTGCCCGTCTTGCCCGAGATCTGGTAGCCCTCCAGCGCGGCCTTCGGTCCGGTGCCGCTCTGCAGCCCGCGGCCGCTCTGCGTCACCGCGCGCATCATGTCGCGCACCGTCTTCGCCGCCTGCGGGCTGATGACCTGCACGGTCTTCGGCGCCGGCTCGGGGACGACGGTCCCGTCCGGGTTGACCTTCGCCTTGACCACCCGCGGTTCCACGCGCAGTCCGTCGTTCGCGATGGCCTGGTACATCCCGGCCATCTGCACGACGGTCATCGAAAGCCCCTGTCCGATCGGCAGGTTCCCGAAAGTCGTGGCGTACCACTGGTTCCGGGGCGGCACGACGCCCGGGCTCTCGCCGGGGAGGCCGAGACCGGTGCGCTGGCCGAGGCCGAACTTCTTGAGCAGGTCCGCGTACTTGTCCTCGCCGAGCTTCTGCGCCAGCAACAGGGTCCCGACGTTCGACGACTTCGCGAAGATGCCGGTGGTGGTGAACTGCTGCGTGCCGTGGTGCCAGGCGTCCTTGACGATCTTGTCCGCGACCTGCAGCGATCCCGGTACCGCCAGTGACGACTCCGGGGTGGTGATGCCGTCGTCGATCGCGCCCGCGGCGGTGACGATCTTGTTCACCGAACCGGGTTCGAACGGCGTGGTCACCGCACGGTTGTTGAGGTTCTCCGTCTCACTGCGCGAAGCCGGGTCGTTGAGGTTGACCGTCTTGTCGTTGGCCAGCGCGTAGACCTCGCCGGTCTTCGCGTCCATGATGACGGCCTGGCCGCCCTTGGCCTTCGACTTGACGACGTACTCGCTCAGCTGCCGCTGCAGTTCGTACTGCAGGTCGGTGTCGATCGTCAGCTGCAGGTCCGAACCCGGGACGGCGTTCTGGATGTCCCGCTCGGTACCGGGGATGACGAGGTTGTCGTTGCCGTTGCGGGTGTTGACGATCTTGCGGCCCGGCGTTCCGGCCAGGTCGTAGTCCCGGGAGGCTTCGAGCCCGTAGCCACCGTGCAGGTTGTGCTTGGAGAGGTCCTTGTCGTCGGTGCGCCAGTTCGCGTAACCGATGATGTTCGCGCCCACCGAGTCACCGGGGTACTCCCGCTTCGAGCGCTTCTCGACGCTGATCCACGGATACACCTTGACGATCGCGTCGGCGACCGACGGTTCGATGTCGTGGACCAGGTAGGTGAACCCGTCCGGCTTGTGGAGCTTGTCCAGCAGCTCCTGCTCGGTGATCACCCCGGGCAGCTTGGCCGCGATCAGCTTCGCCGCGCCCGCCACCTCGGTCTCGAAGTTCTTGCCCTTGGCCGGGTTCTTGGCGGCGAGGTCGTCCATCGTCTTGTGGAGCCAGTTCAGGCTCACCGAGAGGGTCCGCACCTCGACGCTGAACGCGATCTTCGTCCCGTTGCGGTCCAGGATGGACCCGCGCTGCGCGGGGCTTTCGATCACCGACGCCCGCTGCCGTTCCGCGGCTTCGGACAGCGCACCGGCCTCGAACCACTGCACCTGCACCAGTTTGAGGCCGGCGAGCACCATCACGATGATCAGCAGGATCCGGACGCCGGTGAACCGGCTCGGATTCCCGCCGTTGCCCCGCCGGGCGGTGGCACGACGGGTCCCGGCGGCATAGGTCCGCCGAGCGCTCCCCGCCGATCGGGACCGGGCCTGCGCCGGACGGCCGGGGGACATCACTGTCCTCCCTGCGCCGGGGGTACGGGAGGCGCCGGCGGCGGCGCGTTCTCCTGCGGGACCGCGGGCTGGTCGCCCTCGATCGGCGCGCCCTGCTGGGTGCCCTCGGCGGGCGGCACGGGCTGGGGCTGGGCGACCGGGGCGTCGCCCGTGGCCTTCTTCGGGTCACCGACCACAGTGGACTGCCCATCCGGCCCGACCACGATGTGCGCGGGGTCACCGCCGGGCACCATGCCCAGTTCCCTGGCCTTGGGCGCCAACGAAGCGGGCGACTCGGCCTTCGCGACCTCGCGCAGCAGCCGTTCCTTCGACTCGGCGAGTCCGGCGTTGGTCGTGCGGAGTTGTTCGAGCCGGTAGGAGTCGGCGATGGCCTGCGTGGTCAGCCACAGGGTGCACGCCACGCCGACGGCCAGCATGCCCATCATCATCAGCACGAACGACGCGCGCGAGCGCGGCCAGCGCAGCTTGAGCTTCTTCCTCGGCTCTTCCTTGCCCGCGCCGCCTTCGGCGTCAGGACGGTTGCGTTGCTGGTCTCGCTGCAGCAGATCGGCGCGCTGGGCGCGACGGGCGTAGGCGCGTTCCGCCGCCGACGTCCGGCCGCGGGAGGCGCGGGTGGACTTCGTGGTCTCGGTGGTGTCCGGCGTTTCCTCGACCGTGCCGGTCGCGCGGGCACGCCGTCCGGGCGCCGGTGTCCGGCGGCCGCGGGACTTCGCGGGAGCGGTCATCGTGCTCGGTCTCCGATCCGTTCGGCGGCTCGCAGCCGCACGGAGGCGGCCCGTGTGTTCTGCTCGGTCTCCGCCTCGCCGGCCTTCTCGGCCCCTCTGGTGAGCAGTTTCAGTTCCGGGCCGTGGCCCGGCAGTTCGACCGGAAGCCCTTCCGGGGTCCGGGATTTCGCCAGTTCCGCGAAGGCCTGCTTGACCAGCCTGTCTTCGAGGGACTGATAGGACTCGACGACGATGCGGCCGCCGACGGCGAGCGAGGACAGTGCCCGCGGCATCGCCCTCCGCAGGACCTCCAGTTCGCCGTTGACCTCGATCCGCAACGCCTGGAAGGTGCGTTTCGCCGGATGCCCGCCGGTGCGCCTGCTCGCCGCGGGGACCGCGTCGTACAGCAGTTCCACCAGCCGCCCGCTGCGTGTGAAGGGTTCCTTCTCTCGTTCCGCCACAACGGCTTTGACGATCCGCTGGGCGAATCGTTCCTCGCCGTAGTCACGCAGGATCCGGATCAGCTCGCCCGGGGTGTAGGTGTTGAGCACGTCGCCCGCGGTGATCCCGGTGGTCGGGTCCATCCGCATGTCGAGCGGGGAGTCCTTGGAATAGGCGAACCCACGCTCGGCGCGGTCCAGCTGCATCGAGGAGACACCGAGGTCGAACAGGATCCCGTCCACTCTGGACAGTCCGAGATCCTGCAGCGCGGACGGCATCTCGTCGTAGACGGCGTGCACGAAGTCGACGCGATCACCGTGCGGCGCAAGGCGTTTCGCGGAGAGTTCCAGCGCGTTGGGGTCGCGGTCGAGCGCGACCAAGCGCAGCGTGGGGAACGCGGTGAGCAGCGCGTCCGAGTGACCGCCGAGTCCGACGGTCGCGTCGACCAGCACGGCCTCGCGGTCGGAGAAGACCGGCGCGAACAACTCGACGATGCGGTCGAGAAGCACCGGTACGTGCTCGTGTTCGCCTGCCATGTCTTCCCCCCTTTCCTGTAGTGCCGGGGAAGATGCCGGATGCCGTCAGGTCCCTGTCCGCCCGCCTGCTGACCTGGTACCGGGGAAGGTGTACCAGGGCCACTGAGCGGACAGAGGCCTCACGGCATCCGTGTGGGCGGTTTCCGGCGTTCCCGAAGCGTGAACCCGCGCCCCCCGACGGCGTGGGTGCTTCCTCGGTCACGTCTAGAAGACGCCCGGCAGAACTTCCTCTCGAGCCTTCGCGTAGCTGTCTTCGTGTTCGTCCAGGTAGCCCTGCCACGCTTGGGCGTCCCAGATCTCCAGCCTGGTGATCGCCCCGATCACCACGCATTCCTTGTTCAGCCCGGCATAGCGTCGGAGCTCGGACGCGATCGCGATACGTCCTTGCCCGTCCGGGCGTTGTTCGTCCGTCCCGGCGAAGAGGTAGCGCTGATAGGCCCGGACCGCCTCGTTCGTGAACGGGGCGTCGGCGACCTTCCTCGCCATCTGCTCGAACTCGGCCCGGGGAAAGACGAAGAGACAGTGATCCTGTCCCTTGGTGATCATCAGCCCACCGGCGAGCGCGTCGCGGAACTTCGCGGGCAGCGTGAGCCGCCCCTTGTCATCCAGTTTCGGGGTGTGGGTGCCGAGGAACATCGGCTCCACCTCCCTACCGATCCTGGCTGTGAACAACCAAGGTCGGCCACGGGGCTCCCTTCTGCCCCACTGCGCACCACCGTACCCCACTTTTCACCACAGTCAACGCGGCAAAAGCCGCGACCACTCCGTCGTGTCAGACGTTTTCGCTGGTCAGCCAGGTGGGGCCAGGTGGGGGCGCGGTGGGGGACGGTGGCCAAGATCCCCCTGGGCGGGTATCGAAGCAACCTCATCCATGCCTGATGCGTCCGGATAACGGCAGCCGGAACCCTGCTGTGGGGCGGAGTGGGGGTGAAAGTGGGGAATCCGGTGGGGCGCGGTGGGGGCATTGTGGAGCGTCATCCGCGACGGATTCCGTACCTGGCGGTACTTCCCAACGAGCCTCGTGAGTGGTAATGACGGTTCTTACCGTCCTCTTCACTCACGAGCTATCCAGCCACGGCGCGTCGATTCATCCCAGGTATCCGGCTGTCCTAATCGGACACCTCAGCGTTTGCGCTTGCGGCGTCCGTTCATGCCGGACGTGGCACGACGGCTGACGCCGCGCCAGTCCTTGGGCTTCTCCTTCGGCTCGGGCAGCAACCGGCCGAGACGGCCGCCTGCCCAGAACCCGGCGAGCCAGCCGGGGATCACGCTCACGAAGACGAGAAGGATCCACCAGCCGTCGGCGACCGGCCACGACGGCCGGTCGACCGGGACCACGGAAGATCCACCCCGCGAACTGTTCTTCTTCCGGTACTTGAATTCCTCGACAGCCACGCTGCCCGCCAACGCGGAGACCGAGGTGACGGTCGTGGTCGAGACCTGTGCTTCACCAGGGGAAACGTTGTCCCACCGGACTTCCGCCTCGCACGAGTACGTCATCCAGGTGTGGACCGCGCTCCTCCCGCACTGCCCGACCTGCGCGGTACCGGTCCTGGTGAGCGTGCCCCACGGCTCGAAACCGGCCACCCATTGCAGGGAGAACATCAGCCACAGCGTGAGAAGCACGCCGAGGGCGCCCATCACGCCAGGAGGCCACCATCGCGTGCGGCGGGCACTGTCACCTTGTCCGGTCATCAGTCATCGTCGTCGAGCGAGCCGCTGATCCGGCCGGTCTTGGGCGGGACGACCTGGCCGCGCCCGGGCGAGCCGCCGTCGTATTGATCGTGGTCCGCGGCGGCCGCCTTCCCCGCTTCCTTGGCGACCTTGAGGCCGGCGTTCTCCGCGATCTTGCCGCCGACGGTGTTCTCCAACCGGTCTTTCGCGCCACGGAGGTACTTGAGGTTGTCGCCCTTGAGTCCGTCCAGCGTCTTGTCGCCGGCCTTGATCGCTTTGTTCGCCTCGCGTCCCAGCTCGGACGACTTCCGGCCCAGTGCCCGTGTCGCTTCCCTGGCACGCCCGCTCGAACCTTCGAACCGCTTCACGAACCGCTGGATGGCGCCGAGCAGTTTGCCGAGTTTCTTCTGGATCTTCGCCATGACCTTGACCGCGTCGGCGAAGATGCTCGCGGTGAACGCGGCGACCGAACCGCCGAGAGTGAACCACGACGAGGCCAGGGCCAGCAGCGCGCGGGTGATCACATCGCTGATGAAACCGGCGATGATGTCGAAGATCAGTGCCCGCGCGGTGGCCACCACCATGCCGCCGGTGGTGATCCACTGTGCCGAGTCTTTCGCTTCGGCGGCGACGTCACGCAAAGACTGGGTGTACTGCAGCGCGACACGGCGGTAGGCGATGGCCGCGTCACCGTCCCATCCGGATGTCGTGCTCAGGGAGCCTTCGTAGTCGCCTGCCACGGCTTCGAGTTCGGCCGCGATGTTGTTCCAGGTCTGAGCCGCTTGCTGGACCAGCTCGGGATCACCGGTGAGGATCTCCAGTGGTTCGCGGATGAAGTCCAGGTTCTCCATCAGCCAGCCGACGCCGGCCTTCACCAGCTCACCGAGCGGGTTCAGGACCATGGACAAGACGTCCAGGCCGAAGGAGACGCCGTCCATCGCGACCGCGAACGCGTCGAGATCTTCGCCCTTCGCCCCTTTGTAGATGTCGCCGACCACGCTCGAGCCGCTGTCGAAGACGCCTCCGCCCTTGAACGGCTCGGACTTGTCTTCCTTTTGCGCGATCAGGTCTTCGCTCACAGCTTCTTCCCCAGATCCCGGCTGAGCTGCGCCGCGTCGTCGTCGATCTTCGCGTAGTCCGTGCCCGCCTTTTTCAGCGCATCGGACAACGCGTCGCCGAGGTTCGCCGCACTGGTCATCAGTTCGTCCGCGTCCCCCTGGGCGATCTGCAGCACACCTCCGACGGGCACCGCGCACAGCAGGCCGTAGCCCGCGAAGCCGCCCATCCCGACCTGGTTCGCCGCCGAGGCCGCGCCGCGGATGCGCTCGGCGAGGTCGGAGACCTGGTCCGCGTGTGCTTTGAGACGGTCCGGCGAGACGCCGTATCCCGGCCCGCTCACGAGCGGCCGGTCCAGTCGACGTTCTGGAAGTCTTCGCCGTCGTCCTCACCGGACGCGGGACGGGAAGGCCGGCGCTTCGGCGCTTCGGGCGCGGGTTCCTCTTCGGGGACCACGAAGCGCGCGGAGTCGTTCTGTTCCGGAGCGGCCTGGGGCTCTTCCCGCGGCGGCAGCGTGCTCTTGATGAAGTCGACCGCGTCGGAGTCTTCGCCGGTCAGCCCGGCCATGATCTCCAGGGTCCGGTCCGCGGCCTTCGTCGTCGCCTTGCGGTAGGTGCTCATGATCAGCGATGCGAGCTGGGCGGGCGGCCGTTCCTGCGCCTGCGGGGAAAGCGCGAGCGACGTCAGGCCACCGCCGGGGTTGACCGTCACCGTGACCATCCGGTCCGGGCTGCTCAAGGTGACGACGTTGTTCTCCAGGTCGGCCTTCGCCTGTTCCGCCTTGGCGAGCAGCGCGGCACTGCGCTGTTCCTGTTCGCGCATCCACTCCTGCGGATCGCGCACCTGGCCACCGAACGGCACGGTCATCCCGTAACCCCCTCCTCCCGAAGTCCCCCCTCGGGCACTCGACTCGTCAAAACCTAGCGGTCCGCGTCCAGCAGCGAAGCCAGGCGCGCGGCCAGCCTGGGACCGTCCACAGGGGACACGTTCACCCACGCCTGCCCGCCGCGGCCCTCGGTCCGCGCCGCGCAGTACGCGCCGACGTCGGTGTCGAACCAGGTCAGGCCGCCTGCCCGGTGCGCCCGGCCGTCGCGGTCGCGGGTCCGCACGGTGAACTGGCCCGCACTGTAGACCGGCCTCGCCTGGATCGCGAGCACCTCGCGCAGCTGATTGTCCGAGGCCGACGACCGTCCGCCGTCGCCGAACACCGGATCCTCCAGGTCGCCGCCGAAGCGCGCCGCGGGCAGGCTGATCCCGTAGCCCGGGCCGGGCCGCAGTTCCGGCAGGACGTCGACGATCGCGGCGAACACCTCGCCGTCGCCGATCCCGGAAAGCGCGATGGTCTGCTCGGGCTGGGTGGCCAGCACGCCGTGCCGCCCGCGCGCGGCCGCGACCGCGCGGAACGGGGCTTCGGCCGTCATGTCGGCCAGCGCCTCGCATTCGACGTAGACCTCGGCACGCGCGAGCAGGTCCAGCCGCGCTTCCAGGGCGGCGTCGAGCCGGTCCCCGTCGTAGAGGCCTCGTTCGGCGAGGTTTTCGTAGACCGCGCCGCGGATCTCGGCGCGTTCCGCTTCCGTGATTCCGACGCTGCGGACGGACAGGGGCCAAGGCGGGGGCCCGTGCCCCAGGTCGGACCAGAGGACGTCGAACGCCGACGCGGAAACGCGGATCAAGACCGCCCCAGCTCGGGTGGCTTCCCGAAGGAGACCTGCGGGGTCAGCGAGTGCAGCGACGCATCTCGGGTGTTCATCACGTCGACGGCCTTGCGCCGGGCGGCCTCGGCCTCCGCGTGCTTGGCCTCCATCTCGTCGGCGAGCGCGGCGAGAAGCGCGAGGTTCCCGCCCGCGGCCGCGCCACGGATCATCGAGCCGGGGTCGTAGTCCACCGGCGGCGGCATGTCCGCACGGGCCCGCGCCGCGGCCTCGGCCTGCCCGGAGACCGCCTGCCCGAGCGCGGACGAGAGGTCGGCGGACCAGGTCAGCCAGCCGGACGCCGTGGCCAGCACGCCTCGGAGCGCGTCACCCGCTTCGCCCCGCCAGTTCTCTTCGCTGCTGCCGACGAGCCCGGCCAGCTCGGACGTCGCGTCGTGCATGCGTCCCGCGAGCGCGTCCCAGGCGGCGCCGATGCCGCCCGCCGCCTCGGGGTCGTTGCCCGCTTCGACTTCGGCGGCCAGCGCCTCATGGCTGTAGGCCTCGTACCGCGTGGCCGCGACCGGGATCTCGCGGCCCGGCGTTTCTCCTTCAGGCACGGCACCTTCTCCTAAGGCAGTTTGGGTTCGGCCAGTCCCGCCACCTTCACCGCGCGCTCGCAGGCGAGCGGGGTGTCGGTGAAGTTCGTGTTGCTCACGTCGATCTGGACGCTCGCCTTCTTCCCCATGCCGAGCAGGACCGCGCAGGTCCCGTCGGCGGCCTTCTTGTCGGCGACCTTGAGCGCTTCCCGGTCACCGACCTTGGTCTTGGTGGCGGTCTTCCGCGCGATCTCGAGGTCCGCCAGCCCGTTCCGCTCGTCCACGGTGATGGTGAGGCCGAAGGTCGCGGGCACCGTCCAGTCGCAGGCGCGGGCGCCGTTGATCTCCTTCGGGACGCCGAGCACGTTCAGCCCGGCCGTCGACCGGTCCTGCGGGTCGAGCAGCGAGCAGGGGTCCACCCTGTCGTCCGGCACGGCCGCCGAAGACGCCGAAGCCGAGGGAGCCGGGCCCGCACCGTCGTCGGCGGCGGGAATCCGGGCCTGGCCTGCGGCCCCTTGCCCACAAGCGGACACTGTAAGGAGGGAGAGCACGCCGAAGAGGGCCGGAAGAGGGAGGCGTGAGCGCATGGGATCAGCCGCCGACACAGTCCACGTCCGCCGCCGCTTGTTCATCCTGTCGGGTGTAGCGGGCCAGCGCCTTCTCGATCCGGTTCTTGAGCGCCTCGAGTTCCCTGCCGAACGCGGTGAGCGCTTCGACAGCGGAGCCGTCGGCGCCGATCCCGTACTGCGCCATGAACTTGCCGACCTCGTCCGCGTATCCCCCGCCGAGGGGAACCGTGCGGCCGAGGACCTTGGCCTCACGGACCATCTGGCCGACCACGTCTTGCAGGGCGGAGATCTTCACGTGGGCATCGGACGCCAGTTCCGGCGCGACCGCGAAGCCGCTCAGATCGAACCGGGGTTTGGCGGTACTCACCTCGCTCATATGCGATTACGCCTCTCCGTAGTCGGACGATCTCGCAACGGAGCATACGATAAAACCCGGTGTCAGCGGGAGCACCTGAAAACACGCTCAACTCACCCGATCGAGGTAAGGTCTCTGGTTGCACAGAGTCATCGACTGGGGTTGGCGGGGTTCCCCCCACGAGTTCGCCCGAGTTTGACACACTTCGTGGGAGGCTGACCGCTGCCCGAGGGACTGCTCGGGTGTGGAAATGCTGGCCTTCAGCGGACCAAAGCGGACATCCAGCCACGCGGCATCAGGAGGTCGAGTGACGTCGAGAATCCAGTCTGCGACGCCCGGCGAACAGCAGGGCGAGCAGGCAACCGGGCAAGCGCCGTACCCCACGGCCGCGGGCTCGGTCAGCGAAGCGCAGAACGGCCGTGCTGGCCGTGCGTCGCTGGACGAACTGCACGAGACGGCGCGGCGGATCGCCGCCAACGTCGAGCGGGTACTGGTCGGAAAACCCGAAGTCATCCGCATCGCGCTCGTGACCCTCCTCGCCGAAGGCCACCTTCTCGTCGAAGACGTCCCCGGGGTCGGCAAGACCTCGCTCGCGAAGGCGCTCGCCCGCTCGATCGACTGCACCGTCAGCCGGATCCAGTTCACCCCCGACCTGTTGCCCAGCGACGTCACCGGGGTGTCCATCTACAACCGGCAGAGCGGCGGGTTCGAGTTCCGGCCCGGCCCGGTGTTCGCGAACATCGTGGTCGGCGACGAGATCAACCGCGCCTCGCCGAAGACACAGTCGGCGCTGCTCGAATGCATGGAAGAGCACCAGGTCACCGTCGACACCTCGACGTATCACCTCGAAGAGCCGTTCATGGTGATCGCCACCCAGAACCCGATCGAGATGGAGGGCACCTACGCGCTGCCCGAGGCCCAGCGGGACCGGTTCACCGCGCGGGTGTCCATCGGCTACCCCGACCAGCAGGCCGAACTGGCCATGGTCGACGAGCACGCCGGGCACAACCCGCTGGCCGATCTCGAGCCCGTCTCCGACCGTGAGGCGGTGCAGCGGCTGATCGAGACGGTGCGGTCGGTGCACATGTCGCCGGAGGTCCGCCGGTACGCCGTCGACCTGGTCTCCGCGACCCGCCAGGTGCCGGAGATCCGGCTCGGTGCCTCGCCGCGGGCGACCCTGCAGCTGGTCCGCGCCGCCCGTGCGCAGGCCGCGCTGTCCGGTCGTGAGTTCGTCGTCCCGGACGACCTGCACACGGTCGCGGTCCCGGTGCTGGCGCACCGCATGGTGCTCACCACCGAGGCGCACGCCGCCCGCCGTTCGGCCACGGACGTGGTCCGCGCGATCCTGCACCGTGTTCCCGTTCCGCAGGGCTCTTCGGGCACGAACCATCGCTGATTGGATTCCGGCGCCATGCTGCGTGCTCTGTCCGGCCTGACCACACGCGGCCGCTGCCTCCTCGCCGCCGGCGTCGCCGCGGCGGTCTGCTCGTTCGTGCTCAACGAACGGGACCTGCTGCGGGTCGCGGTGTTCGTCATCGCCCTGCCCCTGCTGGTCGCCTACTTCATCTCGGCGACCCGGCTGAAGCTGGGCGCGGCCCGCACGCTGCGCCCGGACCGGGTCTCGGTCGGCTCGCCCGGGGAGGTCCAGCTCGAACTCTGGCGGAACGGCAGGCTCCCGGCCGGCGAGGTGCTGCTCGAAGACGGCGTGCCCTACGCGCTGGGCTCACGGCCGCGGTTCGTCGTCGAACGGCTGCCCCACGACAGGCGGGTCGTGCTGCGGTACCCGCTGCAGCCGGTGCTGCGCGGGATCCAGCAGGTCGGCCCGCTGCGGGCGACGATCACCGACCCGTTCGGGCTGTGCGAGTTCGAACGCGAGCTCATCGCGCATTCCCGGCTGGTCGTCGTGCCGAAAGCGGTCGGCCTGTGGGGCCTGCCCAGCGGCGCCGGGATCGGCGCGGGCGACGACGGCAGCATCCGCCTGCACGCCGGGCAGGGCGAGTCGGACGTGATCGTCCGGCAGTACCGCCAGGGCGACGACCTGCGGAAGGTCCACTGGCGCTCGACCGCCCGCCGCGACGAGATCATGGTCCGCGTCGAGGAGCGGCCGTGGCGGGGCGGCACCACGGTGCTGCTGGACCACCGCGCGGCCGCGCACCACGGCACCGGTCCCGCCGCGAGCCTCGAATGGGCCGTCTCGTTCGCCGCTTCCGTCTCGCTGCACCTGCGCCGCTCCGGTCACCGCGTCCGGCTGATCACCGAACACGGCCAGACCCTGGCCGACACCCCCGGTGAGGGCGGCGAGCACTACGACAACATCGTGCTCGACGTCCTCGCCGCGCTCCAGCCCGCGCACCAGCGCGACATCACCCTCGGCCACGACCCGGCCGAGGGACAGGAACTCATCGCGGTGCTCGGCACCGTCAGCAACGAATCCGTGCACGAGCTGTCCCGGTACCGCCCGCGCGGGATCCGGAGCCTCGCCGTGCTGCTCGACACCCCCGGCTGGTCCTCCGGCGTCAACCGGCCCGAAAACCGCGCCGCCGCCACCGAAGAATCGGTGGCGCTGCTGCGCGCCGCGGGCTGGGGCGTCGTCGTCGCCGGCCCCGGTTCGCCCATGCCGCAGGTCTGGGCCGAGCTCTGCCAGACCGCCACCCGCCGGGGCACGCTGATCGGAGGCGGCCTGTGACCGCGACCGCGCCACCCCGGCCGCACACCCCCCAGCCCCGTCCCGCGGCGCAGCCCCCGGTCTGGACGAGCAGCGTGCTCGCGCCGGTCGCCGCCGGGCTCGCCACGCTGTTCGCCTCGACTTCGCTCACCGGCGTCGTCTCCGGCTGGGCGTGGTTCGGCTACCTGCTGGTCGCCGTCGTGCTGATCGCCTCCACCGGGCTCGCCCTGCGCTCGCTGCGCGCGCCGACCATCGTCGTCGGCCTGGCACAGCTGCTGGTGCTGCTGTTCCTGATCACCGGGGCGTTCACCACCAGCGGGATCCTGAAGATCATCCCCGGCCCGGCCGCGCTCGACGAACTGCGCGGCGTGCTCGCCGCGGCGGCCGAGCAGATCCGCATCGGCTTGCCGCCGGTCGAGGGCACGCCGCCGATCCTCTGCCTGATCACCATCGCGATCGGCCTGGTCGCGGTCCTGGTCGACACCCTGGCCGTGGCCGCGGCCGCGCCCGCCGCGACCGGTCTGGTGCTGCTGTGCGTGTACGCCGTCCCCGCCGCGCTGGCCGAGGACATGCTGCCGTGGTGGACGTTCCTGCTCGGCGCGGGTGCCTTCGCCGGGCTGCTCGCCGTCGACGGGAACCACCGGCATCGCCGCTGGCGCAACCGGGACGCGCCCGGACTCGGCAACTCGGCGAGCACGCTGTCCGCCCCCGTCGGCGTGGTGGCCGCGGCGATCGCGATGGGCCTGGTCATCGGCACGGCCGTCACCGGCGTCGGCACGGTCGGCAGGCTCCCCGGCGCCGATGGATCCGGCCGCGGCGGGGCGGGCGGCTTCGGCGTCGAGCCGTTCACGCAGCTTCGCGGCCTGCTCGACCAGGGCGAGAAGGTCGAGCTGTTCAAGGTCTACGGGATGGGCGCGGACAAGCGGCTGCTGCGCGCGTTCACCCTCGACACCTACACGCCGAACAAGGGCTGGGGCCTGGCGCAGAACGGCCGCGCCCAGCAGGGTGTGCAGGCCAACCAGCCGCTCCCGCCCGTCACGGGTGACGACGGCACCGGTCCCAGCCGCGAGATCCGGATCGAGCCGACGAACTGGGTCGACAACTGGCTGCCGATCTACGGGGTGCCCCGGACGCTCAACGGGCTGGCCGAAAACTGGCTGTACGACCCCGTCGGCGGGGCCGTGTTCACCACGACCAAGCAGAACGCGCCCGCCTACACCGAGACCGCGGCCATCAAGGAACCGTCGAAGAACGAACTCCGGAACGACGACGCCCTCCCGGGCGACGTACCTCAGCAGTTCGTCCAGGTCGACCGCGTCGACCCCCGGGTGGCCGCGAAGGCCAAGCAGCTGACGGAGAACGAGACCAACAACTTCGACAAGGCCCAGGCGCTCTGGTCGTTCTTCACCGCGCAGAACGGCTTCGTCTACGACACGAAGACCGCCGACTCCAAGGACCCCGACGCGCTCGCCGACTTCATCCTCAACGGCAAACGCGGGTTCTGCGAGCAGTTCGCGTCCGCGATGGCCGTGATGCTGCGGGCGGTCGGCATCCCGTCGCGGGTCGCCATCGGCTTCACCTCCGGTACGCCGAAGGGCGATCACCTCTCCATCAGCTCCGAAGACGCGCACGCGTGGGTCGAGGTCTACTTCCAGACGAAGGGCTGGGTCAGCTTCGACCCGACCCCGCTGGTCGACGGCCGCGCGGTCGTCCCGCCGTACCTGCAGGGCGACACGAGCAGCTCCGCGGCCAACGACACCCAGGAAGTGCCGAGCGCGCCCGCGTCGAGCATCCCCGCGACCGGTACACCCCGTGACCCGGGCGCGGACTCCGGCGCGGACGGCAACGGGGACCAACAGGACGAGGAGCCGCTGTGGCCCGCGATCCTCGCCGGGATCCTCGGCGGGCTGGCGGCCGCGCTGACCGTGGTCGCGATCGTGCGGTCACGGTTGAGATACCGGGCGCTGATGCGCTCGGCGCCTTCGCCGGACTCACCCGCTTCGGATCACGGGTTCCTGGACAACCAGAACGTGACGAACTGGCTGCCGCTGATCGCGATCGGGCTGTGGGTGGCGGCGTTCGCGTTCCTGGCGGCGTGGGTGTCGTGGTGGTTCGCGCTCGTGCTGGTGGTCGTCCTCGGCGGGCTCGGCACGCCGACGGCGATCCGGGAGGTCAAGCGACGGCTGCGGCTGCAGAAGATCGCGTCCCACTCCCCCGCCGCAGCCGACGCGGCGTGGCGCGAGCTGCTGGACGAGTGCGCGGACCGCGGCCTGCCGCTCTCCGACGGCGACACGGTGCGAGTCGCGGGCCGGAAGGTCGTCGAGAAGCACCGTCTGGACGAGGAAGGCCGCTCCGGGCTGCGGACGGTCATCGGCGTCGTGGAGACGTCCTGGTACTCCGACAAGCCGGCGGACGACCAGGCGCTGGGCCCGGCCTTCGACGAGGTCCGCAAGAGCCTGAAGCGGAACGCGCCGATGTCGTGGAAGGGCCGGCTGTTCCCGCGATCGCTTCGGCGACGGGACAAGTAGCCGACGGGTTTGCCGAGGTACGTGAAGGACCCCTTCATTGCGCCTAGCGCAATGAAGGGGTCCTTCACGTACTCAGGCGACCAGGGCGGCGGTGGCGAGTGGGTCGGGTTGGTCGTGAGTGGCAAGTGTCGTTCTAACCCCACTTGCCACTCACGACCACCTGGACCCGAGCCGGTGGTGCCGTATGACCGAGTGGACGACACACGAAACCGCCCGGCAGTAGGTACCTAAGACACTCTCGGCCCTAACGCGAATCGCCACTCACGACCACCGGCCTCGTGCGTGGCCGTCCGACGCGCATGACAACGCGAACATGCCGACGGGGCATGGCCCCGTCGGCATGTTCGCGTGTGTGAGAGCTACTGCTCCTCGAAGCGCTGCCGGAAGCGCTCTTCCATGCGCTGGGTGAAGGAGCTCCGGCGCGGCGACGACTTGCCGCCGCCACCACCTCCGCCTGCTCCTTGGCCACCGCTGTCCTTACCGCCTTCCGATTCGGCTCCGTGCCGAATCGACGTGACGGCCATCATGACTCCGAAGAACATCACGAGGAACCCGAGCACGCTGATCACTGGGATCTCGGCCACCCGGATGTTGACCACCACGCCGAGCACCAACAGTGCGACGCCCACTACGAACAGGGCGATGCCCTGCAAACGCCGTCGGCGAGCGGGGCGGCGCAACCGGGTGCCTCGCACCGTGGATGCGAACTTGGGGTCCTCGGCATAGAGCTCGCGCTCGATCTGATCGAGCAGCCGCTGCTCATGCTCGGAGAGTGGCATCTTTCCTCCTCCGGCACAGCTGTCGCGGGCGCCGGGCCGCGCAACGTCATGGACCCAACAGACAACCCCAGGCGGGGTGTCTCTGTCCAGGATACGAGCCCCGCGCTCGTCCGACTACCCGATCCCGTATCCAGAAGGGATCGAATTGGCCGAAACCACCCGACTCGGCTCTCTCGAAGACGGCCGAACAGGCAATGTCACTGGTCACGGGGGGTCAGCAGTGACGCGGGCCGCACCGCGGCGGCGCCGAACTTCGACCTCGCGACGTCGGCGGCAACTTCCGCATCCCGCCAACGGGGTTCGGGTGAGTCGAAAAGTAGCTGCTCTCCGCTACTCTCCGTGTCCAATCCCTCGACTCTTACGCCGATCAGGCGGACTGCGCCCGCCGGCGCGTGCTCGGTGAGGAGTTCGACGGCGGTGCGGTGGATGTCTCGGGCCACGTCCACCCCGACGGCGGTCGTCCTGGCGCGGGTGATGGTCTTGAAATCCGCGAACCGGACCTTGATCGACACCGTCCGCCCGCGCAGCCCGCGACGGCGCAGGGTGGCGGCGACACGTTCCGACAGCCGGAGCAGCTCCAGCCCGAGCACGGAGCGGTCGTGGAGGTCGACGTCGAAGGTCACTTCGGCACCGATCGACTTGTCCGGCGTCTCCGGGATCACCTCGCGCTCGTCGTGCCCGTTCGCGAGCGCCCACAGGTGCTCCCCCAGCGCCCGGCCCAGTGAGCGCCGCAGCCGGGCCAGCGGCGCGGCGGCGACGTCGGCGATGGTGTCGAGGCCCTGCTGCCGCAGGTGCTCCTCGGTGCGCTTGCCGACGCCCCACAGCGCCGACACCGGCAAGGGCCGCAGGAACGCGAGCGTCTCGGCCGCCGGGACGACGACCATGCCGTCCGGTTTCGCCATCCCGGACGCCAGCTTGGCGACGAACTTGACCTTCGCGACGCCGACCGAGCAGCTGATCCCGAAGTCGGCGGCCACCCGCTCCCGGATCCAGGCGCCGAGCCGCGCGGGCGAGGAATCGAGCCGCTTGAGCGCCCCGCTGACGTCCAGGAAGGCCTCGTCCAGGCTCAGCGGCTCCACCAGAGGCGTCAGCTCGCGGAAGATCGCCATGACACCTTGGGACACCTCGCCGTAGAGGCCGAATGTCGGGGTGATGCAGATCAGCTGCGGGCAGAGCCGTTTGGCGGTCGAGAACGGCATGGCCGACCGCACGCCGAACTCGCGCGCCGCGTAACTCGCGGCCGCCACGACCGACC
This sequence comes from Amycolatopsis sp. NPDC102522, assembly GCF_055584485.1. Classification (NCBI taxonomy): domain Bacteria; kingdom Bacillati; phylum Actinomycetota; class Actinomycetes; order Pseudonocardiales; family Pseudonocardiaceae; genus Amycolatopsis; species Amycolatopsis sp. NPDC102522. The sequence continues at coordinate 337,044 of NZ_JBVJLY010000007.1, forward strand.
TCGGGCCGCCGCCGGAGACGACCACCGGCTTGCCCTCCAGTTCCGGGCGCGTGCGCAGTTCACAGGACACGAAGAAGGCGTCCATGTCGACGTGCAGCAGACCGCACCCGGTGTCGTCGGGCCAGGTGGTGGCCCCGGTGGTCACCCGGTAGCGGGCCATCCCACCGGGCAGTTCAGCATTTCGTCCCACGGGTGGACGCTAGCCGGGACCACCGACAGTTCCCTCCGCCGCGTGACATGAAAGGCCCGTTACTTGCAAATTGTGCAAGTAACGGGCCTTTCATAGCAGCGCTCAGGCAGGACGGCGGGCCAGCACGTGCAGCCGGCTGGAGATGTCCCGCAGCGGCGAAACGGACGCGGCCGCCAACTCGAACTCCGCCAGGTCCTCTTCCCGCACCCCACCGGGCACGAAGTCCGCCACGACGCCGTCGCCCTGCAGCGAGGTCACCTCGAGGCCCACTTCGGTCAGCTGCGCGCGAAGGGCTTCGGCGTCGAAGCGCCGCAGCACGGTCTCCCGGCCGCCGCCGAGCACGCCGCTCTCGGCCGCGAGCAGTTCCCGCGCCTCGCCGAGCCGTCCGGCCAGCGCGCGCTGCAGGATCGCGGCGTGGCGGTTCGCCACCAGCACCGAGACCGCGCCGCCGGGTTTGACCGCGGCGGCCAGCGCGGCGAGCACCAGCTCCGGGTCGTCGACGACCTCGAGCAGCCCGTGCGCGAGCACGAGGTCCGCCGACCCGGCCGCGACGTGGGCTCCGAGCGCGTCGGAGTCGTCGGCGATCACCTTGATGCTGCCGGAGACGCCCTCTTCCTCGGCGCGGCGGCGCAGGGTCGCCAGCGCGTTGGGGTTCGGTTCGACCACGGTCACCAGGCAACCCGCCGAGGCCAGCGGTACCGCCCAGCCCCCGCTGCCGCCGCCGACGTCGACGACGTGCGGCTGTTGTGCGCCTCGCGCCCGTGCGGCCCGGAGTTCTGCTTCGAGAACCCGGCGAACCGCCCCCGATCCCCGCGTGGCCACGGTGTCCGTCTTCATGAACGCACAGCGTAATGCCCGCCGTCCGGGCGCCGCCGGGTGTAGTCCGATGCGGTGTTCGACACCTTGCCAAGGAGCCGCCCCGCCGACTGCCCGTAGGCTGTATCGAGTGCACACGGTCGCTGTTCTCAGCCTGAAGGGTGGCGTCGGTAAAACGACGGTAGCCCTCGGTGTCGCGTCCGCCGCGCTGCGTAGGGGCGCCCGGACTCTCGTGGCCGACCTCGACCCGCAAGGCAACGCCACCACCTCGCTGGACCCGCCCCTCACCGACCGCACGCTGGCCGACGTCCTGGAGACGCCGGTGCGCTCGGTGCTGGAACGCGCGATCGCGCCCAGCGTGTGGAGCGACCAGATAGATGTCCTCGTCGGCGCCGAAGAGCTGGAGATGCTCAACGAGCCCGACGCCGACATCCGCCGCCTGGAGAACCTCTCCCGCGCGCTCGACGAACTGCACACGAACCCGCTGCGCGAGGAACCGTACGAACTGGTGATCCTCGACTGCCCGCCGTCACTCGGCAGGCTGACCCGCTCCGCGCTGGTGGCCGCGGACAGCGCCCTGATCGTCACCGAGCCGACGATGTACGCCGTCTCCGGCGCCCGCCGCGCCCTCGACGCGATCGAGAAGATCCGCGAGGAGCAGAACCCGGGGCTGCGGCCGATCGGCGTCGTGGTCAACAAGCTCCGCGTGCGCTCCTACGAGCACCAGTTCCGCGTGGCGGAGCTGCGGGAGAACTTCGGCCCGCTGGTGATGCCGACGGCCATCCCGGACAGGCTCGCGGTGCAGCAGGCGCAGGGCGCGTGCAGCCCGATCCATGAGTGGCACTCCCCCGGCGCGCAGGAGATCGCGCTCACCTTCAACATGGTGCTGGCGAAGGTCCTCCGCTCGAGCCGGGCCGGGCGCCATCGCGTCCGCGGCGACGAAGGACCCGAGACCACCGAAGAGTCCGCCAAGCTGAGCGACACCGGCACGGGTTAGCGCCGATGCCCGAAGGCGACACCGTCTTCCTCGCCGGCAAGGTCCTCGACAAGGCACTGGCCGGGAAGACCCTGCTGCGAGGCGAGTTCAGGGTCCCGCAGCTGGCGACGACGGATCTCGCGGGCCGCGACGTGCTCGGCGTCGGCACGGTCGGCAAACATCTTCTGACGCGGTTCTCCGGCGATCTCACCCTGCACAGTCACCTGCGCATGGACGGCAAGTGGGACGTCTACCGGGCGGGCGCGCGCTGGCGGCATCCGGCGCACCAGGCCCGCGTCATCCTCACCACCGAGGACCTGCAGGCGATCGGTTTCCGCGTGCACGACCTCGAACTCGTGCCCACGGACGAAGAAGACCGCCTGGTAGGCCACCTCGGCCCGGATCTACTCGATCCACAGTGGACGGACGAACTCGCGGAGCGGGCGGCGGCCGCGCTGGCCGCGGATCCGGATCGCGAACTGGGTGACGCCCTGCTGGATCAGCGGATCATGGCGGGCGTCGGGAACATGTACAAGGTCGAGATGTGCTTCCTGCTCGGGGTCACGCCATGGACGCCGGTGTCCGAAGTGGACACGGCCAAGGCTGTCGCGCTCGGCCGCAAACTGCTGAAGGCCAACGCCTGGCGTACCTCGCAGACCACCACCGGGGATCTGGGCCGCGGCCGTGAACACTGGGTGTACGAGCGGACCAAACAGGGCTGTTTCCGCTGCGGTGGGCGGCTCAGGGTCGCTTCCCAGGGCCCCGGGCACCAAGCGAGGCCGACCTGGTTCTGCCCGAAATGCCAGTCAGGGCCCGCTCCCAGCCGCTAGACTGGGCCGCGTGACGCTGTTCAAGCTCCCGCTCTACGGGGCCGACACCGAACGCGGCGACCTCGCTCCCTGAGTCGTCCGCTCCGCACGTCACCCTTCACTTTCTTTCCCAGGGAGCTTTGTCATGCCCGGAATCCTCACGGGCGAGGTGCTGCGCGCGTTCGTGCACGCCCTGCCCAAGGTCGAACTCCACGTTCACCTCGTCGGTTCGGCGAGCCTGCCCACGGTGCTGGAACTGGCCCGCCGCCGTCCCGCCGCGGGGGTGCCGACCGAGCCCGCGGCACTCGCTGACTTCTTCACCTTCCGCGACTTCCCGCATTTCCTCCGCAACTACCTGGCAGTGACGTCGCTGGTGCGCGACGCCCGCGACATCCACACCCTCGTCACCGGGCTGGCGGCCGATCTGGCCGCGCAGAACGCCCGCTACGCAGAAGTGACCGTGACGCCGTACAACCACGTCCTCGACGGCATGCGGCCGGATGATCTCCTCACCGGGCTCGCCACCGGCCGGGCGGCGGCACGGGCGGACCACGGCGTGGAACTGGCCTGGTGCTTCGACATTCCCGGCGAGAAGGGGATCGTCGCCGGACGCGAGACGGTCGTGTTCGCGCTCCGCGAACGCCCCGAGGGCCTGGTGTCCTTCGGGCTCGGCGGCCCCGAGGTCGGTGTCGGCCGCGCGCAGTTCGCCCCGTTCTTCACCACGGCCAGGGAGGCGGGGCTGCACAGCGTCCCGCACGCGGGCGAGACCACCGGGCCCGCCACCGTCTGGTCTGCGGTGCACGATCTCGGCGCCGAGCGGATCGGGCACGGCGTCGGCGCGCACACCGATCCGGCACTCCTGGAACACCTTGCCGTGCACCGGATTCCGCTGGAGGTCTGCCCTACGTCGAATCTACGCACAGGGCAGGTCTTGTCGATCGCGGCGCATCCCGTGCGACGGCTGCTCGACCATGGTGTGGTGGTCACGCTCAACACCGACGACCCGCCGATGTTCGGCGCCACCCTGGACGGCGAGTACCTGGCGGTCGCCGAAACACTGGGCCTGACAGCGGCCGAAATCGCCCGATTCGCGACGAACGCGGTGGAAGCGTCTTTTCTGCCCTCGGCGGACAAGAACGTCCTGCTGGCGGAGATCGAAGAAATCTTGTTGCAGGACCCCGAACTCCTCGCCTAGCGTGGCGGTACACGAGAGAGGAGGTGGTCCAAAGTTGTATTCCAACAGGACTCGTGAGGTGACTGTCCGCTAGCGGACGGCACGCGTAGGACTTTCGAGCAGCGATACAACGCAAGTTGGAGCCACCTTCGGCTCGTCGTCTCTGCTTCGCGTGATGCCTGATAGCGAATACCAGGCAGTCACCGGGCCCCCGAGGTTCCCGAGCACCGGTCCGGCTCGGGCCCGGCCGCCGATTCCGGCGTCCGGGAGCCACCTCGGGGTACCCTCATTTCCGGGTTATGGGCCCTTTTGCGAGCTCGGCGGGTACCACCCGCCGCCCCGGATGACCGTCCGCCGCCGTTCCCGCCCCGGGAACCCCGCCGACTGGATAACCTGACGCCATGTTGAGTCCCGACTTCCCGATCACCACCCAGCGCCTGACCCTCCGCGCCTTCACCTCGGCGGATCTCGACGAACTCAACTCCTTCCAGTCCCGCGCCGACGTCGCCCGCTATCTCTACTGGGGGCCGCGCAGCCGGGCCGAATCCGCCGCGGCACTCGCCAAACGGGTGCACAGCAGCAGCCTGTCGAAGGAAGGCCAGCTCCTCGCGATCGCCGTCGAACTGACCGAGACCGGACAGCTGATCGGCGACCTGAACCTCGAATACCTCAGCAGTGAGCACCGCCAGGGCGAGATCGGTTTCGTCTTCCACCCCGATCACCACGGCAAGGGGTTCGCCGCGGAGGCCGCCACCGAACTGCTGCGGCTCGGCTTCGAAGAGCTGGGACTGCACCGGATCATCGGCCGCTGTGACGGACGCAACACCGCGTCGGCGACGCTGATGGAGCGCCTGGGCATGCGCAAGGAAGCGCATCTGCGCGAGAACGAGGTCGTCAAGGGCGAATGGACCGACGAACTCGTCTTCGCGATGCTCGAAGACGAGTGGAAGGCGAGCCGCTAGAGCTCACCGGGCATGATGGGCGCGTGTTCTTCGACAAGATCGTCCGCCCCGCTCTCTACCGGGTCTCCGGCAGCGACCCCGAAACCGTGCACGAACGCACCATCGGCACGCTCGCCAGGCTGAGCCGGGTCTCCCCCGTTCTCGGCGCGCTCGGCCGCGTCTACCGGACGGACGATCCGGTCACCTTCCTCGGGCTCCGCTTCCCGAACCGGGTCGGCCTCGCCGCGGGGATGGACAAGAACGGCCGCGCGCTGCACGCCTGGCCCGCGCTCGGCTTCGGTTTCGTCGAAGTCGGCACGGTCACCCGGCATCCGCAGCCGGGCAACGGCAAACCGCGGCTGTTCACCCTCGCCGAGACCGACGCGGTGATCAACCGGATGGGCTTCAACAACGAAGGCGCGGAAGCGCTCGCCGCCCGCCTCGCCGCGAGCGGGAAGCCGCCGGTGCCGCTCGGCGTCAGCATCGGCAAGTCCAAGGTGACCCCGCTCGGCGAGGCCGTCGAGGACTACCGGTTCTCGCTGCGGGCGCTGTACCCCTACGCCGACTACTTCGCGATCAACGTCAGTTCGCCGAACACGCCGGGACTGCGGGCACTGCAGGACAAGTCGGCGCTGGCCGAACTGCTCGGCGAGCTCCGGAAGACCTCGGCCGAACTCGCCGGGGACGCGAAGCCGACGCCGGTGCTGGTGAAGGTCGCCCCCGACCTGACCGACGAGGCGCTCGCGGAACTGCTTCAGGTCTGCCTGGATCACGGTGTCGCCGGGCTGATCGCGACCAACACGACGCTGTCACGCGAAGGGATCGCGCCGCCCGAGGCCGCCGTCGGCGAGCAGGCGGGCGGGCTTTCCGGCCGCCCGCTCACGGCGCGCTCGGTCGAAGTGGTGCGATTCGTGCACGACGAAACCGGCGGCGAGCTGCCGATCATCGGCGTCGGCGGTGTCTTCGACGCCGGCGCCGCCGCCCGGATGCTCGACGCCGGCGCCGGTCTCGTCCAGCTCTACACCGGTTTCGCCCTGCACGGTCCCGGTCTGGTCAAGCGGGTCGCCCGAGGTCTCGCGGCCCGGCCGTACTGACGAACCTCAGGTAGGCCCGCCAGCACTGGTAGCGCGTCAGCTCAGTCGCCGTCGCCGTGGCCGCCTGGTCACAAAGGACGGCCAGCGGTGTCTCCCCGTTCTCCAGCCGGATCCGGCCGAGGACGAACGGAGCGGGCAAGGTCGCCGCGAAGGCACCGAGAGCGGCGGGTGAGAGCCGCCAACGTTCGCCCGACAGCATCGTGCGCTCGCCCGCGGCGCTCACCGGCACCACGCCCGGCTGGGGCGGATCGGTCGGCAGCAACAGCATCCGATAGCCCTCGGCGGTCTGGACCAGCCCGGTGAACCGTGCCCCCGCGGTGACCAGCCCCTCGTTCAACGGCTGCCCGCGCAGATGCGCACCGAACACCACGAGATCCGCCCCTGGTGCGGGGTAAGGGAAATCGGCCTGTTCGTCGGTGAGCACCGCGGCGAGGTCGATGGCGACCTGGTCGTCGAACGGCCGGACCACCACCGACACCCCGTACGGCCCGAGATCCGACGGCGACGACGGCACCGTGACCGCGGCGAGGTCGAGCAGGTTGACGAACGCCGTGAACCGCTCCAGCCGTCTCGTGACACCGTCGGGATCGGACAGTGCCTCGGAGACCTCGGGATGGTCCGCGACGGTCGGGAGGACCAGGGCGTCGTACTCGGACAGCGTCCGGAGCGCGAGCATCCCGGCCTCGGCGACGCGCTGCCTGTCGGCGGTGAAGCCGTCGTCGTGGATCAGCTCACCCACCGACAACAGTGCCGAGACCTCCACCGTCTCCACGAGGGCGCCGGACGCCCGCAGCGCCGAAACCGCGCCGAGGAAAGCGGACCGGGACTGCAGCGAAAGGGCGGTGAGTGTTTCGGAGCCCGGGATCGCCACTCGCGGCCGGTCCCCCGCCGAAAGCCGGACGTCGGGAGGCCAGTCACGCGCGAGCGGGTCGGCCCCGTCGGGACCGGTCATCAGCCCCAGCGCGCGCTGCCCCAGCGTGAGACTGCGCGCGAACAAGGCGACACCGCCGCACGGCGCGACCCCGGTCTTGGGCACGAGGCCCAAGGTCGGCTTCAAGCCGGCGATCCCGTTGAGCGACGCGGGCACCCGGCCCGCTCCCGCCGTGTCCGTGGCCACCGCCAGATCGGCCAGGCCGAGCGCGACGGCGACGGCCGCCCCGCTGCTCGCGCTCCCGGACACGCGGGCGGTGTTCAGCGCGGCGCTCACGACGCCGTACGGACTGTGGGTGTGTTCGAGGTCGCTGCCGAACCTGTCGCAGTTGGTCTTGCCGATCACCACCGCCCCGGCCTCGGCCAGCCGGGACACGGCCGGGGCACCGGCGCAGCAGGGCTCGCCCCCCGCCGTGGGAAGACCGGCGACGTCGATGACGTCGGCGACCGCCACCAGGATTCCGGCGAGCGGCAAATCCGCGCCCGCGCGAACCCGCTCATCGACCGCCTTCGCCTCGACGAGGGCGTCTTCCACGGGACGGAGGGTGATCCAGACATCGGGCCGGTCGACCTCGGAGATCCTGTCGTAGGCCGCGATGACACGTTGGTAGGAGCTGGGAGGCGGTGCGGGGATCGGCTCTGGTTCCGGGGGAAGCGTCGTCACTGGGCGTCCTTTCCTCGGTGGGGGGACGAGAAAGACCACTGCGCGAGATCCACTGTGTCCGGTCCGCCACCCTGGGACGCCCGCTCACGCGGGCTGGGTTCAGGCCCGAGCTGGGAAAAGCACTGCGTGCATGAGAGAAACGTTAGGCATCGCGGGTTGCCGTAACCAGCGGTTTCGGGTTATGCGAGCGTTTCGGTACCGCACAGTGAGAGAGTCGTTACTCAATGGAGTATTAGCGACCACGAATGGGACGATTGTCCAGGAAAGCGCCTGCTCAGGACAGTCCACTTGCGGACTCTACGCCTGGGTCGGTCCTGGTGGTCGCAAGTCCGTGAAGGCCCCCTTCATTGCGCCTAGCGCAATGAAGGGGGCCTTCACGTACTTCAGGTGACCAAGTGCCGGACTGTGCTGGGGCGCGTTGGTCGTGAGTGGCGATTCGGACTATTGGCGGGTAGGGCAACCGTGTCACGTCGTTGAGCTGTGCGCCCAATGTGGCGTTGGGGACGTTGAGCGTCCCCAACGCCACATTGGAGACTTTCAGGGGTCGGTGGGCTCGGTGTCGCGAAGGGCCTTCACGTACTTCAGACGACCAAGGTGCCGGACCGTAGCGGGCCAAGGGCCTCGTGAGTGGCAAGCACGGTTAGAACCCGAATCGCCACTCACGACCAGCTGGACCCACGCGGCACGGACGCCCTTTGCGCCCGCCCCGTGGCTAAGACAGCTCTCGGAGTGCCATCGCGAGCCCGGCGAGCTTGTCGGTCGCGTCGGAGAGCGATTCCTTGGACGACGTCATGCCGTCCGAGCTGGCGGCGACGGTGTGCCCGGCTGCCGCGACGAGACCGCCGTAGCCGTCGAGTCCGTCGTCGAGCTGCTCGCGCAGTTGCTTGATGGCGGCGTCGAGGGCGCCGCGTTCCCGCTCGGGCGCCGCGTCGCGTCCGCGTTCGATGGCCTGGATGCGGCCCGCCAGCCCGCGCAGGGCCTGTGCCGCCTCGCCGGCGGTGGTCCGGGCGTCCGCGACGGCGATCTCCGACACCGGCATGGTGCCGAGCGACGTCGGCTGCGAAAGCTGGCGGAGCAGCTCCGCCAGCGAAGCCTCACTCTCGGCGAGGCGCTCCATCGGCTCCCGCGCGACGGACCGCGCCGGGGGAAGCGGCGCCGGGGCGGCGGGCGCGGCGGGCAGCACGGTGCGCTTGAGCGACCGAAGCCGCAGTCCCGATTTGACCCCGAAGGTGCCGAAGACGACGGTGAACGCGCCGCCCGCGATGGCCTGGAGGACGTCGGCCTGACCCGACTTCAGCAGACCGGCGCCCGCGACGAAGGCGAACAGTCCACAAAGGATGGTGAGGAGGATCCAGAAGGTCAGCGCACGGGACGTGCGGCGCTTCTGTCTCTCCAGTTTGGCGGCGGGCTCGTTCCAGCGGGCCCACTTGGCCTTCGCCTCGGCGACCACCGGGATCTGCCCCGTCGCCATCGACGACAGCTGCTGCGAGATCTTCGGCATGGGCGGCATCTGGGGCATCTGCGGACGCGGCCGCGAGGGCCGAGCGGGTCGCGGAGAAGAACCCTGCTCGGAAGGCGGGATGTAGCGCTGCAGCTTCTCCTGCGCGCGCTGGGCGTAGTCGGGAAGCTTTTCGATGTGCTTCTCAAGCTTGGCGGTGAACTCCCCGAAGTCCTTGCGCCTGCCCTGACCCATTGCCCTCGCCCCTGTCGTCAGATGAGCCCGGCCCCGCACCCGCGAGGGTGCGGGACCGGCTCTGAGTGGTGTTTCAGGCGGGGTTCTTGCCCTGTTCGGCCTGAACCCGTGCCTGGATCTCACGCTGGATGTCCGCACCGCCCGACGCCTTCGGCGCGGCGGCGGTCTTGCCGTCGGTCACCTGAGCGACGGAGTCGCCCTTCATGGACGCGCGGATCTGCTCCAGCCGCGAGTGTCCCGCGAGCTGCGTCGTGGAGGCCTGGACCTCCATCATCCGGCCCTGGACGGAGTTCTGTGCGAGTTCGGCCGAGCCGAGCGCCGTGGTGTAGCGCTTCTCGATCTTGTCGCGAACGTCTTCCAGCGACGGGGTGTTGCCCGGTGCGGCCAGCTGGCTCATCTGGTTCAGCGAAGCGGAGACCTGCTCCTGCATCTTCGCCTGCTCCAGCTGCGAGAGCAGCTTGGTGCGCTCGGCCAGCTTCTGCTGCAGCATGGTCGCGTTGCGCTCGACGGCCTTCTTCGCCTGCGCCGCAGCCTGAAGCGACTGGTCGTGCAGGGTCTTCAGGTCCTCGATGCTCTGCTCGGCGGTGACGAGCTGCGCGGCGAAGCTCTCCGCCGCGTTCTCGAACTCGGTCGCCTTCTGCTCATCGCCCTTGGCACGCGCCTCGTCGGCGAGCACCAGCGCCTGGCGGGTCGAAGCCTGAAGCTTCTCCACGTCGCCGAGCTGGCGGTTCAGCTTCATTTCCAGCTGACGCTGATTACCGATCACCGAGGCGGCCTGCTGGGTCAGCGCCTGGTGATTGCGCTGTGCCTCCTCGATGGCCTGCTGGATCTGTACCTTCGGGTCAGCGTGCTCGTCGATCTTCGACGAGAACGCCGCCATCATGTACTTCCAGAACTTCACGAACGGGTTGGCCATCTCCTCCGCCTGCCTTCTCGCATCCCACGGGCTGTTACCTCGAGGTGGGGCGTCCCCTCTGTGATGTTGCAACGTCCCGACCCCGGCGTTGAGTTCCATCGTGTCAGGTCGGCGTCCCGCGTTCCAGGCGACCCCGACGGAATTCAGGGATCCCCCTGACTGTGATGTCCACGACCTTTCGGGTTCACCGGCCGGTGACCCTGGGTGAAAACGGCCGGAGTCAGCGGCGCAGAGCGGTCTCCTCTTCCATGCGTGACAACTTCTCGGGGTTGCGCACGGCGTAGAGCCCGGTGATGAGGCCGTCCTCGACGCGCAGCGCGATGACGGTGTCGACCTCGCCGCCCAGCCGCAGGATCAGCGCCGGATGGCCGTTGACCTGTGCCGTCCGCATCGTCGCGGCGTCGTCCCGGATCGGACGGCTCGCGGCCAGCAGCGGCGCGACCACCGCGGCGCCGACCAGGGGTTCCAGCACGGCCTGCACCACGCCGCCCCCGTCGCCGAGAAAGACGACGTCGGGCGAGAGGACGTCGAGCAGCCCTTGCAGGTCACCCGTCCGGACCGCCCGGTGGAACGCGTCGAGCACGTCCCGGGTCTCGCCCGGGGTCGCGGCGCCACGCGGCCGCCGTGCCGCGACGTGCGCCCGGGCCCGGTGCGCGATCTGGTGGACCGCGGCCGGGGTCTTGCCGACGGCTTCGGCGATCTCGGCGTAGGCCACGTCGAACACCTCGCGCAGCACGAACACCGCGCGCTCGGTCGGCGTGAGCGTCTCCAGCACCAGCAGCATCGCCATCGAGACGCTGTCGGCCAGTTCGACGTCGTCGGCCACGTCGGGTGTGGTGAGCAGCGGTTCGGGCAGCCACGGGCCGACGTAGGACTCCTTTCGGCGCCCGAGCGTGCGCAGCCTGCCGAGCGCCTGCCGGGTCGTGATGCGCACCAGGTAGGCCCGCGGGTTCTCCACGACGCCGAGGTCGACGCCCGCCCAGCGCAGCCAGGTCTCCTGGAGGACGTCCTCCGCGTCGGCGGCCGAGCCGAGCATCTCGTAGGCGACGGTGAAGAGCAGGTTCCGGTGGGCGACGAACGCCTCCGCGGCGGTGTCGGACATGGACTGCTCCTGTTCCTGGGGACGGTGTCCCCCACCAGACACCGGACCTCGCCGGTTTCTGACACTTCGCGAGCGTGGCGCACGTCACGTCCTCGTACTGTCAGCGCTTCCCGCCCACCGGCATCTGGTGGTCGTCCGGTTCAGCACACGACCACGAATGAGGGCGAGATCATGGATTCCCGTTTCGACCTGAACAGCAACGAACTCGGCGCCAAGCTCGGCAAGCGCTTCGCAGCAGTCAGTGTCGGTATCAAAGGCTCGACACTGCCGAAGGTCGTCCAGGAGCTGGTGTCGCTGCGGGCCAGCCAGCTCAACGGCTGCGGCTACTGCGTCGACGCGCACGCCAAGGACTTGGCGGCCGTGGGCGAACCCGCGGTCCGCGTCAACCTGGTCGCCGCCTGGCGCGAATCGACCGTGTTCACCGAGGCCGAGCAGGCAGCGCTGGCCTTCGCGGAGGAAGGCAGCCGCCTCGCCGACGCGCACCAGGGCGTCTCCGACGAGACCTGGTCCCAGGTGCGGAAGCACTACGACGACGACCAGGTCGCCGCGCTGATCTACCTGGTCGCGATGATCAACGCCGCCAACCGCCTGCTGGTGATCACCCGCACCAAGGGCGGCTCCTACCAGGCGGGCACGTTCGACGCCGCCGCGAACTGATCCGGCGAAACGCCGAGAGGCCCCAGGCGGACTGCCTGGGGCCTCTCGGCGTTCACGACTCGCTAAGCGGCGACCATCTTCGGTGCGGAGATCGTCGTCCGCAGCGCGGGGCTCATCCGCGGCGGCGGCGAGATCCGCAGGTCGGCCAGGTCGTTGCCGATCAGCTCGGACACCAGACGGCCACCTTCGAGGCCCGCTTCGGCACTCTCCCGCTCCGGAGCGCGCCGCTTGCCCGCCTCGACCTTCTCGTTCACCGGGGCGACCTCGACGTTGTCCATCGCCGAAACGTCCGCCGCGACCTTGTGCAGGAGTTCGCCCAACGGAAGCTCCAGGGCATCGCAAATGGACGCCAGCAGCTCGCTGGACGCCTCCTTCTGCCCACGCTCGACCTCGGAGAGGTAGCCGAGGCTCACCCTGGCGGCGCGGGAGATGTCCCGCAGCGTTCGACGCTGGTTCGTGCGGGCGTGTCGGAGCCGGTCGCCGATCGCCTCGCGCAACAGCACGGTCATCACGCGCCTCCCTTCCAGGACTGACTACCCCCTACGTTACCCAGAGCGGTGCCCCGGGCGCAGGTGTTGACACGGCAATACGCCAAGGGCGAACGCGGCGATCATGCGAGATGTTCCCCCAGCAGGGCGAACGCGCCACCGACGGCACCCGCCCTGACCGAGGCTCTATCGCCGCTCAAGCCCAGCGTACGGACGGTGAGCATGTCCGGCCCGGCGAGCCCGACATGGACGGTGCCGGGTGCGACGCCGTCCTGTCCGGCCGGACCGGCGACCCCGGTCAGGCCGAGGCCCCAAGTGGCGCCGCAGCGGTCCCTGGCGCCGGCGGCCAACTGCGCCGCGACCTCGGGATGCACCGCGCCATGGGTGGCGAGGAGGTCCGCGTCGACCCCGGCGAGCGACGCCTTGAGGTCGGTGGCGTAGACGATCAGGCCGCCCCGGACGACGGCACTCGATCCGGGGACCTCGGTCAACGTCGCGCAGACCAGCCCGGCGGTCAGCGACTCCGCGGTCGCCACCGTCTCCCCTCGCTCGATCAGGTGAGTGATCAAGGTCTCAGCTTTCATGCGCCCGCGGCACGCCGTCCGGCCGAGCGCAGCCGCACCGCGCGCACGACGTAGTCGAGGCCGGTCACGACGGTCAGCACGAGCGCGAGACCCATCAGGATCCACCGCACCGGCTCGGCGGAGGCGGGCAGGGGCAGCAGGTACGCGGTGATGGCCGCGATCTGCGCGAGCGTCTTGGCCTTGCCGCCTCGGCTGGCCGGGATGACGCCGTGCCGGATCACCCAAAACCGCAGCAGCGTCACACCGATCTCGCGGATCGCGATGACGATGGTGACCCACCAGCCCAGTTCGCCGAGCACGCTCAGCCCGATCAGCGCGGCGCCGATCAGGGCCTTGTCCGCGATCGGGTCGGCGATCTTGCCGAAGTCGGTGATCAGCCCGTACTTGCGCGCGACCCAGCCGTCGACCTGGTCGGTGAACGACGCGATCGCGAACAGCGCGGTGGCTATCGCGCGCCAGAAGGTGTCCGTCCCGTCCCCGGTGAACAGCGCCATCACGAACAGCGGCACCAGCACCAGCCGCGACATCGTGAGCAGGTTCGCCAGGTTCAGGGTCGGGACCGGGGTGGCCTCGGGCACCCGGGCGTGCTCACCGCCCGTCCCCTCACCGGCCCCGGCGTCGCTCGGGGCGGCATTCACCGGTCGGCCTCGGGAGGTGCGGGCCGCACGATCAGGTCGACGCCCTCGGAATCGACGACCTCGCAGCGCACGAAGTCACCCACCGCCAGCGAGGGCAGGTCGTCCGTCTCGATCAGGACGCATTCGCCGTCGACCTCGGGGGCCTGGTGCGCGGCGCGGCCGATCGGGTCTTCGCCGTCCTCGGCCTGCTCGATCAGGACGTCGACGAAGTCGCCGATGCGGTCCTCGGCCCGCTGCGACGTCAGCTCCTCGACCAGTGCGGAGATCCGCGCGACCCGCTCGTTCACCACGGACTCGTCGAGTTTGCCGTCGAAGGTCTCGGCTTCGGTGCCGTCCTCGTCCGAGTAGCCGAAGACGCCCACCGCGTCCAGCCGCGCGCCGTTCAGGAAGCGCTCCAGCTCGGCGACGTCCTCCTCGGTCTCGCCGGGGAACCCGACGATGACGTTGGTGCGGATGCCGGCGTTGGGCGAGTACTCGCGGATCTGGTCGCACAGCGCGAGGAACGAGTCCGTGGACCCGAAACGGCGCATGCGGCGCAGCACGGTCTCGCTGGAGTGCTGGAACGACAAGTCGAAGTAGTCGGCGACACCCGGGGTGGTCGCGATGGCCTTGACCAGGCCGGGGCGGGTCTCGGCGGGCTGCAGGTAGGAGACGCGGACGCGTTCGATCCCGGGCACCGCGGCCAGGCGCGGGACCAGCAGTTCGAGCGCGCGGGCACCGTCACGGCCGAAGTCCTTGCCGTAGGAGGTGGAGTTCTCCGAGACGAGGAAGACCTCCTTGACGCCGTTCTCCGCGAGCCACATGGCCTCGGCGACGATCTCGTCCGGCTGCCGGGACACGAAGGAACCCCGGAACGACGGGATCGCGCAGAACGAGCAGCGGCGGTCGCAGCCGGAGGCGATCTTCAGCGCGGCCACCGGGGAGGTGTCGAGCCTGGTCCGCAGCACCCGCGGGCCCCAGCCGTGCTGCGCGTGCCCCGGCACCTCGACCGACTCGGCGGCGGTCGGGCGCTGGACCGGGCTGATCGGCAGCAGCTTGCGGCGGTCGGAGGGGGTGTGGGACTCGACCTTGCGGCCCGCCACGACGTCGTCGAGGCGGTCGGCGAGGTCGGCGTAGTGGTCGAAGCCCAGGACCGCGTGGGCCTCGGGCAGGTTCTCGGCCAGCTCGTTGCCGTAGCGCTCGGCCATGCAGCCGACGGCGACGACCTTCTTGCCGGTGTCGGCCGCCGCGAGCAGGGTGTCGACCGAGTCCTTCTTGGCGGACTCGACGAAGCCGCAGGTGTTGACGACCACGACGTCGGAGTCCTCGGGCTCGGCGGCGAGCTCCCAGCCGCCCGCCGCCAGCCGTCCGGCGAGTTCCTCGGAATCGACCTCGTTGCGGGCGCAACCGAGGGTCAGCAAGGAAACGCGACGGGTGGCGACAGGATCAGTGGTGGGAGAAGACACGTGCCTTAGGGTAGCTGGCCTGCTCTCGGGGTCGGCGATCGCTCGCTCGGGCGAGCCCTCGACCGGCCGCGGCCCCCGGGATGGCTTAATGGTGGACGTGCCGTCAGACCCTCTCCTTCACCGCCGCCCCACCGTCCGCCGGGCGCGGATCGCGGACGTCCGCAAGATCAAGGCGCTGGTCGACTCCGACGCGGGGACGGTGCTGCTGGAGAAGGACCTCGTCACCCTCTACGAGAACGTCCAGGAGTTCTGGGTGGTCGAAGACGGTGACGACGTGCTCGGCTGCGGCGCGCTCCACGTGCTGTGGGAGGACATCGCCGAGCTGCGCACCATCGCGGTCGACAAGACCTCCCGGGGGCGTGGCATCGGGCACGCGCTGGTGGGGCAGCTGATCGACTTCGCCCGCGAGATCGGCCTGAAGCGGCTGTTCGTGCTGACCTTCGAGACCCATTTCTTCGCCGGCCACGGGTTCGTCGAGATCGACGGGACCCCGGTGTCGCAGGAGGTCTACGAGGAAATGCGGCGCTCGGCCGATCCGGGGGTCGCGGAGTTCCTGGACCTGCCGTACGTGAAGCCCAACACCTTGGGCAACAGCCGGATGCTGCTGGAGCTTTAGGCCTTCTTCGCGTGGCGGGCGACCCGCACGCGGTTGCCGCACAGCGACGGCGTGCACCAGACCCGCCTGCTGTTGGCCGCCACGAACAGCATCGAGCAGTCGTGCGCGCCGCAGCGCCTGAGCCGTTCCGCGCGCGGCCCCGAGACGAGCTCGATCGCGGCCGTCGCGACCGCGGCGAGGGCGATCTCACCGCCGTCCTCGCCATGCCAGATCGTCTCGGCTCCCCGCGCGGTGAGCCGCGGGCTGACCGGGACGGCGGCCGCGGCCGCGTTGACCCGCTCGACCGCCCACGCCTCGGGCTCCCGGGTGGCCACCAGCGCTTCCAGCACCTCACGCACCGCGGACCGCAGCCGCCTCGTCCGCTCGGGCGACGGAGGGAGGGCGCCTTCGGGCAGCCGGGACGCCTGCGCCGACCAGAACCTGTCGTGACCGTCGTCGAGCAGGTCGATCGACGGCGAGACGGCCAGCAGGACGGTGTCGGCGAGGTTCACCGCGAGATCGTCACCGGGAAGCGAGTCGAGATCGAGCATGACTTGACACTATCAGGTACTAATGGTTAGAAACAGTTCAAACCATTAGGGAGTGTTCATGGCGACCATCCGGCACCGTTCGGTCCAGCTCGGCGACGTCGACGTCTTCTACCGCGAGGCCGGCGATCCCGACGCGCCCGTCCTGCTCCTGCTGCACGGCTTCCCGACGTCGTCGCACCAGTTCACGCGGCTGATGCGGCGGCTCGCCGGAAGATGGCGGCTCATCGCTCCGGATCTGCCGGGCTTCGGCGAGACCGTGACCCCCGAGGGGTTCACGTTCACCTTCGACCGGCTCGCCGAGGTGCTCGGCGACTTCGTCGAGGCGCTGGAGCTGCGCCGATACGCGCTCTACGTCTTCGATTTCGGTGCCCCGGCGGGCCTGCGGCTGGCCGTCTCGCGGCCGTCCGAGGTCACGGCGCTGATCACCCAGAACGGCAACGCCTACGTCGAAGGCCTCGGCCCGGCGATGCCGGACTTCGCTTCCCTGACCGACGAGACCGAGGCGCGGTGCGGGTTCGCGGAGATCCTCGGGCTGGACCAGATCAAGTGGCAGTACACCGAAGGCGCCCGCGATCCGGAGACCATCGATCCGTCGAACTACCTGCTGGACCGGTACTTCCTCGACCGTCCCGGCCGGACGGAGGCGATGCAGGACCTCCTGTGGGACTACCGGAACAATCCGCCGGTGTACCCGAAGTTCCAGGCGTGGCTTCGGGAGACGCAGCCGCCGGTGCTCGCCGTCTGGGGCCGCAACGACCGGTTCTTCGTCCCGGCGGGAGCCGAAGCCTTCCGGAATGATGTCCCCTCGGCGGAGGTTCACTTCTTCGACACCGGGCATTTCGCGCTGGAGGAGGACGTCGAACCGATCAGCGAGCTGATCGACCGCTTCCTGGCGGCGCGGCACTGAAAGGCGGGACATGGACACCTCGGTCACCGACCACCTGCTCAGCACGACACGGTCGGTCCGGCGCAAACTCGACCTGGACCGGCCTGTCGAGCCGGAGGTGCTCGACGAGTGCCTGCGGCTCGCGCTGCAGGCGCCGACGCCGGGCAACGCGCAGTCGTGGCGCTGGCTCGTCGTCCGTGACCAAGGTGTGAAGGACCGGCTGGCCGAGCTGTTCCGCCGGGTCGGGAAGGCGTACCTGGAGACGAACGCGGCCGCGCTGGGTGAGGCGATCAACCAGCCTTCCGTGGCGCGGGCTTTCGCTTCGGGACAGCACCTGATCGACGTGATCGACCGGGTGCCGGTGTACGTCATCCCGTGCCTGACCGGCAGGCCGAGCGGCGACAACGCGACCGACGCCGCGTTCTACGGCGGGATCTTCCCGGCGGTGTGGAACTTCCAGCTGGCGCTGCGGTCGCGGGGCCTCGGCTCGACGCTCACGACGTATCACCTGACCCACGAGGCGGAGGCGGCCGAGATCCTCGGCATCCCGGCGGACGTCACGCAGGTCGGGCTGCTGCCGGTCGCCTACACGACGGTGCCGGACTTCAAACCCGCGTCGCGCGTGCCGCTGCCGGAAGTCGCGTATCTCGACGGCTGGGGCAACGCGCTTTAGGCCTTGGACACCCGCAGGGTGACCTGGTCGCCCCCCGAACTCACGGCGACCAGGTCCACCCGGCAGGCGGCGAACTCGACGGACTGCCTGCCGCCACGTGCGGTGGAGGCGACTTCCGCCGACGTCCGCTCACCGCGCCCTGGTTCGGCCAAGGTCAGCTCGACCACGGCCTCCCCTTCCCAGACGCAGACCATGCCCTCCGCGCAGCGGGAATCGGATACCAGGCGGGCGAAGCGGATACTGACGTCCTTCGACGCGACCTCGGTCGTGTCACCGGCCTTGAGGACGACGGTCTCCCCCAGCTCGACGGTGCTCTGGGGCGTTTCTTGAGGCTTGGGGACCGGCTGCTGCGCCGGCGCGGGCTGGACCGAAGTGGGCAGGGTCGCCGTGGGTTCTTCGCGCGCGGCGGAGCTGCCCGCTCCGCAGGCGAGGCCGACCAGAGCGCAGAGGACGACGAGCAGCTTCTTGGGGTCCACGGAGTCTGGACGTAACGGAGGCTCCGGTCCGTTGCATCGGGTTTCAGGTGATCTTTTCGACCAGGGCCCAGACGCCGGTGGACGGGTTACGGCCGTGCTCCGCCCCCGGCTCGCGGTTCTGCCTTCGTGCCCGCTCGACCGCGGCCCCGACCCCGCTCTCGTAGTCGGTGAAACGCAAGCCTGTCTTGCTGTACCCCGGCACGTGCTTGACCAGGCGTTTCACCACGTCGCCGTAACATGTCAACGGCGCCGCGCAGGCCTCGAAACGCAGCAGCAACCAGAACTCGAAACAGGGATTCGAGATCGCCAGGTCGACGCGGAGTTCGCGAGCGGTCGCCACCGCCTTGTCGAGGTCGAACTCGTCCACGTCGACCACGCACCACACGTCATCGTGCGTTCCCTCGGCGCGGTCGCGCATCCCCGCCGCGTACTTCACCACCGCGGCCGGGTCGCCACGTTTCGCCTTGATCTTGATCGTCACGGCCGGATTCCGACGAGCCCGTTTGAGTCCTTCGAAGTACGCGGGCTCCGTGGCCTCGGCACCGCAGACGACGAGGATCGACGTTCGCTGTTCCCGAAACGCCGGCCGCCTTCGGCCGCTGTTCTCCCGGCGGGTCATCTGGCCAGCACTGCCTCGGCGAAGTCGCCCAGCACCGGAACGGCCCCGTAACCACCGGCGAGATAGCGCCGTTCGGTGTTCTGGTCCTTGCGCGGTTTGAAGTCGGTGAGCGGGTACAACTCGCTGGCGCCTTCGGCGTTCTTGTCGACGAACCAGATCTGGTCACGATCCAGCACGTCGTCGCCGAGCATGGTGCCCAAAAGGCTCGTGTCGTGGGTGGTGAAGATCAGCTGAGCGCCGTTGGGATTGGTCTCTTCGGACCGGAAGAGACCGACGAGCTTCGCGGTCAGCATCGGATGCAGGCTCGAGTCGATCTCGTCGACCAGGAGCACCTGACCTCCGTCGAGGACGTCCAGGACGGTCGGGACGAGTTCGAGCCAGTTACGCGTGCCCGCGGACTCGTCGCTCAGTTCGAACGGCGTTCGGGAATCATGGTGCTGGAACCGCAGCCGCCACCGCATGCCCCGCGGAGGCCGGGACGGATGCGGGATGGGCCTTGCCCGGCGCAGCCGGAACTCCGAACGGACGTCCGCGGAGATCAGTTCGGCGGAAACGTCGGTTATCCCGACATCGGCGGCCGACAACAGCGTCACCAGTCGCCGGGCGTTGCGCGGATCGCGCTGGAGATACTCGCCGACTCGATCGGCGAGGCCGTCCGAGGACCAGAAACCGTCGGACTGCGTGATCCGCAACGCTGACTCGAACCAGCGGAAAACGGGCATCAGAGGCCCCAGGTCCAGAGTGGAACCGAAGCTCAGCAAGAGGACGTTCGGCCGGATCAACTCTTCCAATGCCGTGAACTTGTTCGCCAGTTCGGTCGTGGTCGAGCCGAACTTGACCTCTTCAGGGCGCCGTTCGAAGATCACCCGCCGACGCTTCTCCGGGTACGAGTACAGCCATTCTTCCGAGACCGTGCGGTCGTCGATCGTGAAGCCGTAGGTGTAGCGAACTCCCTCCGCGACGAGTTCCACCACGAAAGTCGACGGCCGCTCCGCATCGTGCCCACCCAGCCGGAAGCCGTCTCGGTCGGCCACACCACACGACTCCGGCGCCACGACGAGTCCGTACATGAACGCGAGCCCGTCGAGCAGGTTCGACTTGCCGGAAGCGTTCGCCCCGTAGATCGCGGCCACCGGAACCGCCTGGCGGTCGTCCCCCGGCATGGCGGGCATCAGGAGCAGCTCCTGCTCGTCACGGAACGAGCGATGGTTGCCCAGCCGGAAGCTGCGCAGCATCCTGGCCACCTCCCTGGCAAAGTTTCAGGCCATTCCGTACCAGTAAACCGCACAGAACGGCCTGAAGCATCATCCAGGGCCGGGTTCAGTCGCCGGAAACGTCCCCACCGTTCGCGTCCCCGCCACCGCGGATCATGAACAGCACCGACTCCAGCTCTTCCGGCTTGATCAGCACGTCCCGCGCTTTCGAACCTTCCGAAGGTCCGACGACCCCCCGGCTTTCCAGCAGGTCCATCAGGCGCCCGGCCTTGGCGAAGCCGACCCGCAGCTTCCGCTGCAGCATCGACGTCGAGCCGAACTGCGAGGTGACGATCAGCTCGGCGGCCTGCAGCAGGACGTCGAGGTCGTCGCCGATGTCGGAGTCGATCTCCTTCTTCTCGCCCGCCTTCGCCGCGGTGACGCCGTCCTGGTAATCCGGCTGCGCCTGCTCCTTCGCGAAGTTCACCACGGCGGCGATCTCTTCGTCGCCGACGAAGGCGCCCTGGATACGGACCGGTTTCCCGGCGCCCATCGGCAGGTACAGGGCGTCACCCATACCGATGAGCTTCTCCGCGCCCGGCTGGTCGAGGATGACCCGCGAGTCGGTGAGCGAAGACGTCGCGAACGCCAGCCGCGAGGGAACGTTGGTCTTGATCAGGCCGGTCACGACGTCGACCGACGGCCGCTGCGTCGCCAGCACCAGGTGGATACCGGCGGCACGCGCCTTCTGGGTGATCCGGACGATCGCGTCCTCGACGTCGCGCGGGGCGGTCATCATCAGGTCGGCGAGCTCGTCGACGATCGCCATGATGTACGGATACGGCGCGTAGACGCGTTCACTGCCGGGCGGCGCGGTGATCTCGCCCGAGCGCACCTTCTTGTTGTAGTCGTCGATGTGCCGGACCTTGTTGACCTGCATGTCCTGATAGCGCTGTTCCATCTCCTCCACCAGCCAGGCCAGCGCGGCGGCGGCCTTCTTCGGCTGGGTGATGATGGGCGTGATCAGGTGCGGGATGCCCTCGTACGGGGTCAGCTCGACCATCTTCGGGTCGATCAGGATCATCCGGCACTCGTCCGGCGTCGCCCGCGCGAGCAGCGACACCAGCATCGAGTTCACGAAGCTCGATTTACCGGAACCGGTGGACCCCGCCACCAGCAGGTGCGGCATCTTCGTCAGGTTCGCGGTGACGAAATGACCTTCGATGTCCTTGCCGAGCCCGATGACCATCGGGTGGTTGTCCTTGACCGTGGACGGCGCGCGCAGCACGTCGCCGAGGCGCACCATCTCGCGGTCGGAGTTCGGCACCTCGATGCCGACCGCGGACTTGCCGGGGATCGGCGCCAGCAGCCGGACGTTGTCGGTCGCCACCGCGTAGGCGATGTTCTTGGTCAGCGCGGTGATCTTCTCGACCTTCACGCCGGGGCCGAGTTCGACCTCGTACCGGGTGACCGTCGGGCCCCGCGTGAAGCCGGTGACCTGCGCGTCGACGTTGAACTGCTCCAGCACGCCGGTGATCGCCTCGATCATGGCGTCGTTGGCCTTGCTGCGGGACTTCGGCGTGTCGCCGAGCTTCAGCAGATCCGGCGACGGCAGCTTGTAGTCGCCCTCGACGGTCCTGGTGACCGCCAGCGGCGCCTCGGCCTTCTTCGGCTTCTTCTCCTCGACAGCGTTTTTGGATGAACTCTGCGGTGCGGGCTTCGGCGGGCGCAGCGGCGTCGGCGCTTCGGCCAGCGCGGCCTCGATGTCGAGCTGCTCGCCCTCCTGGTCGCCTGAGGCCTGACGGCGCCGCGACGGCTTCCGCAGGCGCACCGCCTTCGGGTCGGCTTCGGTGACGGCGTTGCGTTCGTCGTGGATGGCCTGGCGCTCGGCCTCGGCCTCTTCGATCTCTTCGGGGTCGAGGCCCCAGTTGCGCAGCCGGTGCGGGATCTCGCGGACCGGGGTGCCGGTGAACACGAGCGTGCCGAACAGCAGCGCCAGCACCAGCAGCGGCACGGCGACCCACGTCGTGACGCCCATGGTCAGCAGGCCGCCGGAGAACGCGCCGATCACCCCGCCGGCGTACATGCGCCCGTCGTTGGTCTCGGGCAGCGCGGTGAAGATGTGGAGCATGCCGAGCACGGCCAGGATGACCAGGATGGTGCCGATGACCATCCGCGGCCGGGCCTCCGGCACCGGTTCCGAGCGCATCAGCGCGACGGCGACGACGGTGAGCACCAGCGGCAACGTCACCGCCCCCGCCCCCAGCAGCGAGCGGGTGCCGACCTCCACCCAGCCGCCGATCGGGCCCGCGGCCCGCCACCAGACGCCGAACGCGATCACCAGCGCCAGCGCGATCAGACCGAGCGCGAGACCGTCGCGGCGGTGTTCGGGTTCGAGTTCGCGGCCGCGGCCCACCGTCCGCGCCAGGGTGCCGAGACCCTTCGCGAGCAGGTTCCAGGTGCCGCGCACGCCCTTGGAGAATGTGCCGGACGACTTCTTCCGGGGTGCCGGACGCCGTGGAGCGGGCTTCCTCGCAGCCGTTGACCTGGGCTTCGCCGGGGTACGCGGCTTTCGCGCCGGCCCCTTACTGCCGCCGCTTCGCGCCGTACTCCGCTTCCTGGTCGTCGACCCGCTAGCCATGTCTCCACGGTAACCGCCTCGACCCTCCAGCCCCGGCTGCCACTCGGAGCACATGCGGAACATTCGTCTCAGGTCACAGCTTGAGCGGCCATCCGGGTGAAAAGCGGTTCATGACATGCTCTGCCCCATGTTCGCGCTGCATCAGGATGAAAATTCGGCTCGCCGCGCCCCGGCAATCTGGCGCACGATGCTGAACATCGACCGGGGGCTGGTCAACTTCGTCGGCAAACTCACCGTGACCGGCGGTGTGCCGGCGGAACTGCGCCGGAAGCCCTTGCTCATGACTGCCAACCACATCGGCGTGTTCGACGCGTTCGTGCTGATGGCGGCCTGTAAACGGATCGGCATCAACCCGCGGTTCATGCTGGCGGGCGGCATCCTCGACGCGCCGGTCATCGGCCCCGCGCTGCGGGTCAGCGGCCACCTTCGGGTCGACCGCAAGGAGTCTTCGACGGCCATCGGCCAGTTCGCCGAAGCGGCCGAAGCGCTCCGGACCACCCGTGACCCGCTGATCGTCTATCCCGAGGGCCGGATCAGCCACGATCCCGGTCTGTGGCCGGAGCGGGGCAAGACCGGCGCCGCACGGCTCGCGCTGGCGGCCGGGGTGCCGGTGATCCCGATCAGCCAGTGGGGCGCGCACGAGGCCGTGTACTGGGGGACGGAGACCGTCAACGGGCCCGCCGACCTGCTGCCGCTCGCCAAGTCCGGGCTGAGCGCGCCCATGCGACGGCCGCGGTTCCAGGTGCACTTCGGCGACCCGGTGGACCTGTCGGAGGTCGAGCCGGAGCGCCCGGGCGCCGGGGTCCGCGCGCACGCCAAGATCATGCAGGCGATCACCGACGGCATGGTCCCGCTGCGCCGCGGCGAGCTGGACAAGCCGCGGTTCCACGACCCGACGCGGCCGACGGACACGGTCAGTCCCTGGAAGAAGTACTGAGTCCCGGATTCTGAGACGGGTGCTCACGCTCGCCTAGGGTCGGCGGACGTGAGCACCCGCATCCTCGTCGTCTACTACAGCGCGACAGGCAACACCGCGAAACTGGCGTCGGCGCTGGCCGACGGCGCGCGTGAGGCCGAAGCCGACGTCCGCGTCCGCACGGTTCCCGAAACCGCCCCGCCCGGTGCGGTGGCGAGCAATCCGCGCTGGCAGGCGTGGGTGGACGCGGGGCCGCACCACGAGACGGCGACGCTCGAAGACCTGGAGTGGGCCGACGGTTTCGCGGCCGGGAGCCCGACCCGCTTCGGTGGCCCCGCCGCCCAGTTGAAGTCCTTTTTGGACAGTACTGGCGGCCTGTGGGCCAAGGGAAAGCTGGCGAACAAGGTCGCGACGTCGTTCACCACCGCGTCCACCGCGCACGGCGGCCTCGAAGCGACGCTGCTGGCGACGAACAACATCTTCTACCACTGGGGCGCCATCGTCCTGCCGCTCGGCTACACCGACCCCCGGTTGCTCGAATCGGGCAATCCGTACGGCGGCTCGTTCGTCTCGCGCAAATCCGCCGAACCCGACGAGCTCGCCCTGGACGCGCTCCGGCTGCAGGGGCGGCGGCTCGCCACCGTCTCGCGCTATATCGCCGACGGCCTTTTCAAGGACGGGTGAAGGGAACCGCGCGGCCGTCTCCCGCGTCGTAGAGTGGTCACACAGCGTCACTCCACGGGGAGGAAGCGGGATGGCCGGCGGGTACGAGGTGGTCCTGGAAGCGATCGGCTCCGCGTCAAGCGCGGCGAAACGGGCTTCGGACGACGTCGGGCAAGTGGACCTCGCGGTCACGCTCGCCGGCGTCGCGGCGGGTTTGCCGGGTGGCGTGTCCGGCGAAGCGGCCCGGCTGCTCGCGGACGCCTGGGGCCGCGCGGTGCCGGGCTGGGCCGCGAACACCTCGGACTACGCCGAGCGGCTCGGCGAAGCGGCCGTCCGCTACCGCTCGAACGAGCAGGAGGCGTCGCGGGATCTGCGCGCCGCCGGGACGCCGGTCTGATGCTCACCTGGGGTGACGTGCGCCGGTGGGATCCGGCCGCGATCGGCCGGGTGGCCGACGCGCTCAACGACGGCTGCTCCCGGATCATCGCCGCGAACGACGACGTCGAAGCCATGGCCCGCTTCACGGGCTGGGCGGGCGACGCCGCCACCGCCGCCTCGACGCGGGGCGGATCGCTGACCTCCACCTTGGAACAGCTCGTCGCCGAGGCGTCCGCTGTCCGGCGGGGCGCGCACGAGGTGCAGATCGCGCTGGACCGGATCGTCGCGTTCGTGCGCGAGACCGACGAACTCGCTTCGCGGCACGGCCTTCTCATCAGCGCCGGGGGTGATATCCGGCTATCCGGCCCCGTCCTGCCCGACCAGCCGCGTGTGACAGCGGAACTCGCCGACCGGGTCGAACAGATCCTGCGCCGCGCGACCGACGTCGACGCCGATTTCGCCGCCATCATGCGTCGGGCCCTCCGCGGCGAGATCACCGAACAAGGTGGCGGCACCCTCGCCCAGGCCGCGGACGCCGGAGCCGCGCAAAGCGGCCTGTCGATCATCGGCCCGCCGGAGAACGGCTCCCCCAGCGACAACAAGGCCTGGTGGGCCAGCCTGTCGGACACGGCGAAAGTCGCTCTGCTGCAAGGAAACCCAGGGCTCGTCGGCAACCTCGACGGCATCCCGGCGACCGATCGCGACGCCGCCAACCGCGCCGTCCTCGCCCGCGAGATCGCACGGCTGCAAGGTGATCCCAAGCTCAAGGGCCTGGAAGCCATCCGCGACCGGCTCGAACGCACGGAACCCCAGGCGTTCCTGCTGGGGCTGGACACCGGCGGCGACGGGAAGGCGATCGTTTCCGCGGGGAATCCCGACACGGCGGCGAATGTCGCGACGTACGTGCCGGGGACAGGTTCGGAACTGTCGAAGATCGGCGGCGATCTCAACCGTTCCGACAAGATGTGGGCCGCGGCGACGACCTCGGGCTCCCCGTCGACCGCCGTGATCACCTGGCTCGGCTACGACGCGCCGAACGAGATCACCGACGCCGCGAACGACAAGTACGCCGACGGCGGGAAGGCCGCGCTCGCCGGATTCCAAGACGGGCTGCGGGAAACACACCAAGGACCGCCTTCGCACAACACGGTGATGGGCCACAGCTACGGCACCACCGTCGTCGGCCACGCGGCCCGCGACGGCGGTCTCGCCGCGGACGAACTCGTCTTCGTGGCGAGCCCCGGCGTCGGCGCGCACGACGTGAGCCAGTTGCACCTCGACGGGGTGGATCCGGGCGAGACCGGCAAGCATGTGCACTCGACCGTGGCCGAACACGACGTGATCAACCTGGCCAATGTCGAGATCGCCGGCTACGACCCGATCCTCGGCCAGGACCCGACCGACAAGGACTTCGGCGGGCAGGTGTTCACGTCGGCGCCGGGCACGGACGGGTGGGGCGGGTACAGCACCGAAGCGCACAGCGAATACTGGGAAGACAACAACCCGTCGCTGAACAATCTCGGCCAGATCATCGCCGGGAAACCGACGACGTGAATCGCCGGGCACTTCCCTCGATCCTCGTCCTGCTGATGCTCTCGGCGGCCTGCTCATCTGGAGACGACATGAAAGCGACGATCACCGAACGGCAGGCTCGCGACAAGGTCGAGCAGTACATCCAGGGTGCGCTGTCGGCGCTGCCCGCCGCAGCCGAACTGAAGCCGTTCACCCGCAACCGTTCGGAGTGCACGGACCCGACCGACAAAGGCCCGCAGGGCCGGTTCGAGATCTCCGCGACCTACGAGATCACCGGCTTGGACCCGGCCCACTTCGCCGAGAATTTCACGGCTGTCATCCAATGGTGGGAATCGCACGCGTTCAAGGTGCTCACCGACTCCCGGCCGACGGATCAGTACG
This sequence comes from Amycolatopsis sp. NPDC102522, assembly GCF_055584485.1. NCBI lineage: Bacteria > Bacillati > Actinomycetota > Actinomycetes > Pseudonocardiales > Pseudonocardiaceae > Amycolatopsis > Amycolatopsis sp. NPDC102522. The sequence continues at coordinate 363,666 of NZ_JBVJLY010000007.1, forward strand.
TCTTCGCGCGCAACACCGGCGACGCCTTCGACATGTCGATCAAGGCGAACGATCTCGGCAAGTTCTATGTCGGCGCGACCTCACCCTGCGTGTGGCCGAACGGCACACCCGAGCCCCAAGCGCTCGAAGCCACCGAAGCCGAGCAGCCAGTCGCCGCACCCCCGGAACCGGCCCCGGCGCCGAAGCCGCGTCGCGCTCCCGTCGACGACGAGGACTTCGCCCAGACCGACTGGACCGACGGCGGCACCTCCTACTGACCGCGGGGTTCCGGACGTGGCTCCAGGCCGCGCCCCTCACTTGGGTCGTGGGGGGGTTTTTTGGGTGTTGATGGGCCGAACACAACACCCCCCCCCCCCCCCCCCCAACCGCCGCGGCCCCGGCCCCCCCAAAAAACTAGAAAGGCCCCCAAAA
>NZ_JBVJLY010000008.1:0-270992 GCF_055584485.1 Amycolatopsis sp. NPDC102522
ACCACACTCTCCTCTCCGCCCCGCACCGCTCACTCCAGTCGGACAGGGGGGTGTGTGGAAATAGGGACGTTGAGCGTCCCTATTTCCACACACCCCTCACCCTGAGTGACAACACGCGCCCTCGTCGACCCGACACCTCTGCCTTACCCCTCAATAGAACCCGAAACGCCACTCACGACCAGCCGTACCGACCGCGACCCCTTGCTAAACCTGCACTTCGGTGAGGGCGGTCTCGGCTTCGAGCGCCAATTCGACGTCCTCACCCGTACCGAGAGCGAACACCGTCACCGGCGCGCCTTCGGGGCTGATCGCCCGGTCTCCGTCGCCGAGACAACGCGTGGGAACGACGAAGATTCCGAGTACGCCAAGGCCCTCTGCCAGCCGACCGAGCAACTCGGGCCGGTGTTCGGTCACTCCTCCGGTGAACACGACCGCGTCCAGCCGGTCCAGGCTCACCGCCATGGCCCCGATCTCGCGGCGGATCCGGTGCAGATAGACGTCCATCGCGGCCACGGCATCGGGGTCTCCGGCGGCCTCCAAGGTGAGAACGGCACGGAGATCCCCGTTCGTCCCGGTCATGCCGGCGAGCCCGGAATGGTGGTAGAGCGCGTCTTCCATGTCATCGACCGACATCGGGGCCGTCCTCATGACGTGCAACAGCAGCCCCGGATCGACCGAACCGGACCTGGTCGCCATGGCGGGCCCCTCCAACGGTGTGAATCCCATCGTGGTGTCCAGGCTCCGTCCGCCCTGGATCGCGGTCACCGACACCCCTGCGCCGAGATGACAGCACAGCAGCCGGGGGAGTTCGACGTCGAGCAGTTCCGCGGTCCGGCGGGCCGCGTGTCCGCAGGACAGGCCGTGGAAGCCGTAGCGATGCAGCCTTCCCTGCGCGGTCCATTCCCTCGGGAGGGCGTACTGCGCGGCTTTCCGGGGAAGTCCGGTGTGGAATGCGGTGTCGAAGGCGGCTATCACCGGCAGCTTGGGGCGTTGCCGGAAGACCTCCCGTGCCATGGAGATCGCCTGTGGCTGGTGCAGCGGCGCGAGCGGACAAAGCCGTTCGAGTGCACCCAGCGTCTCCTGGTCGAGCCGGACCGGGCCGGACCGGGAGCCGCCGTGGACGAAACGGATCACGACCGCGTCCACAGTGGACCATCGGGCGAGTGCCTGCGCGGTCACGGAAGTCACGTCCGCTCCGGTGAGGTCTGACGACCACCATCCGACCGGAGTGCCACCGACCACCAAGGCGGTCTTCAGGCTCGAAGAGCCGGGATTCAGGGTCAAGACACGCATACCGACTCCTTCGAGCGCGGGAATGCCGGGCGGACGTGCCCTGGGGTGACACGTCCGCCCGGCCGTGAGAGGGTCAGCTCTTGCTGACCTTGATCTTCACCTGCTTCTCGTGCGGCTTGTCGGACAGCGGCATGGAGATCTCCAGGATGCCGTCCTTGTAGGCCGCCGCGACCTTGGTGGCGTCCGCACCGTGCGGCAGCGAAACCGTCCGGCTGAACTTGCCGTAGTAGAACTCGCTACGGCCGTGCTCGACCGTCTTGGCCTCGCGCTCAGCGCTGATCGTCAGCAGACCTTCGTGCGCGGTCACCGAGATGTTCTTTTCCGGGTCGAACCCCGGAAGCTCGGCCCGGATCAGGTACTTGCCGTCCTCCGCGGACTCCTCGACCCGAACCGGGTTGTGCTCCGAGAACGGCCACGGATTCTCCAGCCAGGCCGCGATGCTCGGCAGGGTCAGCCGGGGACCGGGAATGAGAGACGTCATTGCCTTGGTTCCTTTCCTCGCCGGGAAAACGTCACCTTCAGGTAACTCGTGTCGTGCCGAAACCGAAGCGGCCGGACTTCCTGACCGGATGGGCCGAAAGACCCTTCCGGGGAAATCAGGCTTCCCAGGACCAGTGTCGGATCTCCGGAAGATCCTCGCCGTGTTCGACGATCCATCGGCGATGCCGTTCCTGGGCATCGGTCATCCTCTGCCGCGTGCTACCCGCTCTGGCCAAGAGCCCGGGGACCCGGTCGATGACGTCGATCACGAGCTGGAAGCGGTCCATGCTGTTGCGTACCAGCATGTCGAACGGCGTCGTGGTGGTGCCACGCTCGATGTATCCGCGCACGTGGAGGTTGTCGTGATTCGTGCGCCGGTAGGCCAGGCGGTGGATCAGCCACGGATAGCCGTGGTAGGCGAAGATCACCGGCCGGTCGGCGGTGAACAGCGCGTCGAACTCGCGGTCTCCCATCCCGTGCGGATGCTCCGCCGCCGGTTGGAGCCGCATCAGGTCGACCACGTTGACCACCCGCAATGCGACCTCGGGGAGCAGCTCCCGCAGCAGTTTCGCCGCGGCGAGCACTTCGAGGGTCGGTGCGTCGCCCGCGCAGGCGAGTACGACGTCGGGCTCGCGCCCGGTATGCGTACCCGCCCAGTCCCAGATGCCGACACCACGGGCACAATGCACTGCTGCCTCGTCGTCGTCGAGCCAAACAGGACTGTCGTTCTTGCCCGCCACGATCACGTTGACGTAGTCCCTGCTCTTCAGGCAGTGCTCCGCGACATGCAGGAGTGTGTTCGCGTCCGGAGGCAAGTACACACGGACGACTTCCGCACTCTTGTTCGCCACGTGATCCACGAATCCCGGATCCTGATGTGAGAACCCGTTGTGGTCCTGACGCCAGACGTGAGAGGTCAGCAGGTAGTTCAGCGACGCCACCGGACGTCGCCACGGGATCTCCCGATGCACCTTCAGCCATTTGACATGCTGGTTGAGCATCGAGTCGATGATGTGCACGAACGCTTCGTAACATGAGAAAAGCCCGTGCCTGCCGGACAACAGATAGCCTTCGAGCCATCCCTGGCACAGGTGCTCGGACAGCACCTCCATGACCCGGCCGTCCGGAGCGAGATTCTCGTCGGTCGGTTCGATCTCTTCGGTCCAGGTCTTCGAGGTCACTTCGAACACCGCGTCGAGCCGGTTCGACGCGGTCTCGTCCGGCCCGAAGAGCCGGAAGTTCACGGCCTTCCGGTTCAGGGAGAACACATCTCGCAGATAGCGGCCCAGAACCCGGGTCGGCTCCGCCACTTCGACGCCCGGCCGCGTGACGGCGACGGCGTGAGCGGAGACCCGGGGCAGATTCAGCGGGCGCAAGGCCAGGCCGCCGTTGGCGTGCGGGCTCGAACCCATTCGCCGATCTCCCCGCGGTATCAGCGCGGTGACCTCGGCCGACGGCCTGCCGTCGGCGTCGAACAGCCTCTCAGGCCGATACGATCGGAGCCATTCTTCCAGCTGCAGCAGATGTTCCGGGTTCTTCCGGGCGTCGGGAATCGGTACCTGATGCGCCCGCCAAGTCCCTTCGACCGGCTTTCCATCCACAAAGGACGGACCGGTCCAGCCTTTCGGTGTCCGGAGCACGATCATCGGCCACCGGGGCCGGTCCCGCATCCGGCCGAGAGACCGCGCACGCACTTGGATCCCGTCGATCTCGTCGAGCGCGCCGTCGAGGGCCGCGGCCATGACCTGATGCAGGACGGCGGGGTCGTTCCCCTCCACGTACCTCGGCGCGTAGCCGTATCCCCGCAGGAGCTCGTCGAGCTCCGTCTGCGAAATCCGGGACAGCACGGTCGGGTTCGCGATCTTGTAGCCGTTCAGGTGCAGGATCGGCAGCACCGCACCGTCGCGTACGGGGTCGAGGAACTTCCCCGAATGCCAGGACGCGGCCAACGGGCCCGTCTCGGCCTCGCCGTCACCGATCACGCAGGCGACCAGCAGGTGCGGATTGTCGAAGGCCGCGCCGTGCGCGTGAGCGAGCGAGTAGCCGAGTTCGCCACCTTCGTGGATCGACCCCGGGACCTGAGGCGCGACATGACTGGGCACACCGCCCGGAAACGAGAACTGCCGGCAGAGCTTACGCAGCCCGGCCCCGTCGTAGGACACCTCGGGCCACGCCTCCGAATAGCTGCCCTCCAGCCAGGTGTGCGCGTACAGCGCGGGGCCTCCGTGTCCCGGCCCGGTGACGAACAACGCCTCCAGATTCCGCCGGACGATCGTCCGGTTGAGATGCGCGTAGACGAAGTTCAGCCCCGGCGACGTCCCCCAATGGCCGAGCAACCGCGGCTTGATGTGCTCCGGCTTCAACGGTTCGGTCAGCAACGGATTGTCCATCAGGTAGATCTGGCAGGCGGCGAGATAGTTCGCCGCCCGCCATTGAGCGTCCACTTGGGACTGCTCGGCCGCGGTCAGCACCGCGGCCTCCGCGGGGGCACCGAGCGCGGTCATTTCTCCTTCTCCGCGCGGACCACCATCACCGGGCATTCGGCGTGGTGAGCGAGTGCCTGACTGGTCGAGCCGAGCAGCTGTCCGGTGAACCCGCCGTGCCCGCGGCTGCCGACCAGGACCAGTTGCGCCTTCGTGCTCCATTCGAGCAGGGCGTGCCGGGGCTTGTCACGGACGAGTACTCGCTGGACCTCGACGTCCGGGTACTTCTCGCTCCAGCCCGCCAGGCGTTGCGCCAGCAGGAGCTTTTCCTCGTCCTCGATGGATTCCCATTGCACGACGAGCCTGGACATGCCGAAGGCGTCGTCGTAGGTGACGTCTCGCCACGCGTGCACGGCCACCAATCCGGTGTTCCGCCACGATGCCTCCTCGAAGGCGATCTCGACGGCACGCTCACTCAGCGGGCTGCCGTCGACGCCGACGACGACCGGCCCTTCCTTGGGGTAGGCGGCCGTTCCTTTCCTGCCGCGGATGACGACCACCGGACAGCGTGCGTGAGCGACGACCGTCGACGCGGTCGACCCGATTGTCATCTCGCTGAAGAATCCCCGCCCGGTACCGCCGACGACGACCATCGTCGCCTTCTTCGAGGCATCGATGAGGAACGGCACGGGCGAGTCCGCGGGCATGACCGTGTCCACGGTCACCCCCGGTGCGACGGCACGTACCTGCTGAACGACCTCGTCGATGATCCGCGTGCCTTCGCCTGCCAACACGTCGAACCACGGCGCCGGACCCGCCAGACCGCCTCCGTAGGCGAGCTGTTCGGCTCGCAGCGCGTGCACGATCAGCAATCCGAGCCCGCGCTGCTCCGCGACCATCGCCGCCCACCGGGCGGCCTCCCGCCCGGGTTCGGTCCCGTCCACCCCGACGACGATCTTCAGTCCTGTCGTGCTCATCGTTCGTCCTCCTGGTAGACCACTTTGGCTTCGACGACACCCGGAACGGCTTCGGCGAGCAGCTTCGCCACGTGCCGGTCGGTGTCGCTGTCGTATCGGTCGGCGATCCGGACCGCGCCGTCATCGACCTCGACGGTCCAGCGCCCGGGGCCCCCGTAGATTTCGAGGTGGTGGCGGACGTCGGCTTCGATGGCGACATCGGACCGCGCGAACGCCCGGACGAAGTCGCCCCGGGTGAGGATTCCGACCACCTTCGAGCCGTCCACCACGGGCATCGCGCGGATCCGCCCGTCCAGCAACGCCCTGCCGACCTCGGCGAGATCCGAACCCGCGCTCATCCCCGTCGCCGGTGACGTCATCACCCGGGCGACGATCACGCCCGGACGCGGACGCTCTTCGTGTTCCCGCGACCGGACGTCCCGGGGAAAACGGTCCCGGATCAGATCGGCCTCGGTCACGATGCCGACCAGCCGGTCGTCGTCGTCGACCACCGGCAACGCGGTGAAGCCCCTCTCCGCCAGCAACTCGGCCGCGTGTTTTGCCGTCGTCTCCGGCGTCACGGTGACGACAGGAGACGACATCAGGTCCCTTGCTCGCATCTTCCGCTCCTTGTCTCAGCCCGTGACCGCGGGGCGGACGACCGCCACCGGGCAACTCGAATGCGCCACCAGCGCCTGACTGGTCGAGCCGAGCAGCATGCCCTCGAAACCACCGCGCCCGCGGCAGCCGACGACCAGCAGCCGCGCCTGCTCGCCGAAGCCGAGCAGCGCACGCACCGGCCGATCACGGACGACCTCGATCGTCAGCGGTACTTCGGGGAACTTCTCCCGCCACGGCGCGAGCTGTTCCTCGACGGCCTTCCGCTCGGCGGCCTCGATCTCGGCGGGCCGGATCGCCAGAGGATGGGATCGCAGCGACTCGTGGTCGAAGATCTCGTTCCACGTCCGGACCACGGTCAGCTCCGCGCCACGAAGCATCGCCTCGTCGAACGCGAACGCAAGTGCGACCTCGCTTGCCGCCGACCCGTCGGTTCCGACGACGACCGGGCCGGTCTCGGGCGGTGCGTCGTCCGGCCGCTTGCCCCTGGCGACGACGATCGGGCAGTGACCGTGCTGTGCCAGCGCCACCGCGGTCGAACCGATGAGCAGACCGGTGAAACCACCGAGCCCCCGCGACCCGAGCACGATCATGCTCGCCGACAACGACTCCTGTATCAACGCGGCCACCGGACTCCACTCACGCGCCGCCGTCTCGACGACGAGATCCGGGTAACGGCCCGACACGGCGTCTTGCGCTTCCGTGAGCCACTCCTTGCCGCGGGACTCGAAACTCGTCCTGATCGCGTCGGTGGACGGCAGCACGACAGGCATCCGCACCTGCGGGATACCGTAGATGTGCACCAGCCGCAGACGCAGCCCGCGCCGCGCCGCCTCACCGGCCGCCCACACGGCGGCATGACGAGCCGATCCCGAACCATCGACCCCGACGACCACCGCGCCCTCAGCCACGCCCGACATGACCACTCCCATTCGTCGCTTTCAGCTGTGCGGCGATCTCCCCGGTCCAGTCCCTGACAGCCGTCCAATCCCGGTAGTCGCCGTCCTTGATCCGGAGCGCCGTGACCATCGCCCGCTCGGTGAACCGGAGCCGGCTCCGATCGATCCGGCCGGGGAAGACCCGGTGCCCGTGCGCCCCGGACCGCGTCACCAACCCGGCGACGTCCACGGGCTCGTCCGCGGGCCTCGGCGGCTCCCCTACCGGGCCACTCGAGAACAACCACACGTCCTTGTGACGCAGGACTTCGTGCCGCTCGATCAGCGTCTTCGCCCCGTCGAGCCAATGCCCCATGTACACGGCACTGCCCAGCAGCACCACGTCGTAGTCTTCGACCGAGACGACATCCTCGGCGAACAGCACCTCCACCACGGCTCGGGCGCCCAGTTCGGCGCCCAGACACCGGCCGATCTCATCGGCGATGTCCCGCGTCGCGCGATGGCGACTCGCGACCGCTACGAGGATCTTCATCTTCGCTCTCCTGTCTGGTCGCTTCCCAGCTTCGACCAGCGCGGGAGCACACGGGAGGGCCCGAAGTCCCGCCGACCCGGGCCGTGGGTCCCGCGCCACACGACGACGTCGGATCCGGCTTCATCGCGCTCCCGAGAACAGCGTGCGCGGACATGACACGACACCGGCGCCAGGGACGAAGGACATCGATCGTGCAGGCCTTGGTCCCTGGCGCCGCTCGCCGCAACCCGGGTTTCCTGGACACGGAGGTGCGTGACCATGTCCAGGACTCGCACGACGCTGGTGATCGTCTCTCTGGTCGCGTTACTGCTCGCGTCCTGCGCCGCCGGACCGAACACCCTGACACAGAGCGGAACGCAGGCGTTCCCGGGCTTCTGGACGGGCGTGTGGCACGGTCTGATCTTCCCGGTCACGTTCGTCATCTCGCTGTTCAACGACAACGTCGGCGTGTACGAGGTGCGGAACAGCGGCAGCTGGTACGACTTCGGCTTCCTCATCGGCGTGATGATCATCTTCAGCGGCGGTGGTCATGCCGGCAGCAGGACCGGTTCCGCGGCCAGGAACCAACGGTCATGACGCGGCTCCCTTCGCTCGGGCCGGTGATACGTACCGGTTCTCCCTCCCGGACGAACCCTCCGGTCTCCGGGGCGTGAATCCCGGCACCGCGGACACTTCGACAGCGACACCGCCGCGACAAAACTGCTCTACCTCGGACTCCGCAACATCACCAGCAACCGAGGCGGACCATCAGGAACCGGAACCCGAGGCTGGAAACAAGCACTAAACACCCTCGCCGCACTCTTCCCCGACCGCCTGCCACTCCACTAGAATCAGAGAAGAAATCATCCGTGGCTTACACGGAAATCATGACAGGGCCCGCGTTCATGCGTGCATCCGGACACCGGTCACCGGTCAGTACGGTGGTGATCCCGGCGCTACCGAAGATCTAGTCGATCAGCGCGGCGTATTTCGCGTCGCGGTCGCGGATGAGGAACTTGATCCGCGCGAGGCCGTCGGCGTCCTCCAGGTCCATGAACAGGTTGCGGACGGCCTGCCACACGCCAGCCAGGGTGACGGTCTCGATGAAGTCCATCGCCAAGACCGCCACGCCTTCACGGTTTTCAGGGTTTGCGTGTGACCGAACAGATTCCGCCCAAGGACCTTCCGTCATAAGTCAGCATGACTGTACGTTCCCTTGATTACAACGGGGAATCGGTGGCGGCTGCTGAATTACACCAGCCTCCACAAGCTTCCCATGATTCAACCAGATCTCTTTATTGAAGATCTCCGGGGTGATCTCGATGTCGCCGTACTTATTACGGAGATCAATACCAAATTGAACTGCGGCCTGGTCCGCAGGATCAGTCTTATGGTCACCCTCTTTGCGATCGGCCCAGTCGGCGCCTTCGGTCAGCTCGATCGCGGTAAACCCGGCGGCAGTACCAACGTATCCAAAGTGAATGTTAGACCAGGCATCGTTTCTCAAATAGCCATCGTATTCTTCAGGCGCATCTCGATCATATCCGAGATCTTTGTAAATCGTCTTCTTGTGATCCCACGGAGCGTCCGTCTTCACGAGGTTAATGAATTTCTCGTAGGCCTCCATCTTGGTTGCGGTAGCACTCTCAGGAGTAACAGGGCAAAATCTACATAGTTTACCCGCATTTAATTGCCGCAGCTCAGCTACATCTGACCCCTTGGCGTTTTTATTCATCTCACTCGTCATATAGCCCAGAAGCATCTGATAGTTCTCTGGCGACCTGCCGGTGGGGTCGGTCAGCTTGACGGGGTTGTTGTGAACGTAGGTGTGAGTGGCGAGGTTACGGGGGTTGCCGACGCCACCTGCGAGGTTTGAATCGAGGTAGTCAGGCAGCGCTGGATCCGCGCTCGCCCAGAGTTGCGTTCTCGGGTTGTAGTAGCGGGCGCCGTGGTAGTAGAGACCGGTTTCCTCGTCGAGTTCCTTGCCGGTGAACTTGTACGGCGTACCGCCTTGGCCGGTTTGCTCCTCCACCCAAGTTTCACCGAAGGGCATGTACTCGAGGTGTTCGGTGACGTTGCCTTGCCTGTCGGTGACGTAGCCGGACGAGCCAAGGTGATCGGCGTGGAAGTAGGACTGGGTGTTCTCAGGGCCGCTGGGGGCGACGGTCTTGGTGGTGAGGCGGCTGTCTCCGATGAAGATGTGCTTGAAGCCGATGCCGTCACGCTCGCTGTAGCCGCGGTTGGGGTAGAGGGATTGGCCGTCGCCCTGTTTGATGACGCGTTCGCCGACCGCGTCATAGGTGTAGCCGACGGTGGGGGCGGCGCAACCCGCCGGCGTTTGAGGGACCGTCGCCGTGGCGGTGTCCTGGTTGCAGACGAGCCGGTTCTCCTCGTCCCACACGTACTGGCGCCGTTTGGTCTCGCCTGCCGCGGTGTTCACCGTGTCGGTGAGGTTGCCGCTCGCGTCGTAGGCCTGGTTGGTCGGGCCGACCTTGCTCGGTACGTGCGGTTTTCCACTGCCGTAGTCGTACTTGTAGTCGTAGCTGGTCTTGTCCTGGACCCCGGCGGAGTTGACCGGGTCCTCGACCGGCTCGATCGGTCCGACCGACAGCGGGCCCAGTGACACCGGGCTCCCCCCGCCGCCGTGGTTCAGGGAAGCCACTTGAGCGGACGGGGTCGAGGTGCCGGTGATCTCGTGGTGCTGGGTTTTGCTGGTGGTGTTGTGGATGGAGTCGTAGCCCAGCGCCAGGGTGTACTTGTCCTGCTGGTTGCTCTTCGTCGTGTACTGGCCGCTGGCGGAGGTGAGCTGGTAGAGGTCGTCGTAGCCGAAGGTCTGACTGCTCGGACCACCGATCGTCGGGTTCTGCGCCGTGCTGTTGGCCAGCTTCGTGATGTTGCCGACGTTGTCGTAGGTGTATCCGAGGTTCTGGAACTCGGTGGCACCCGGTGTCTTCGACTTCAGCGTGGCGAGCCTTCGGTCGGCCTGGTCGTACGTGTAGGTCGTGCGCACCCCGTTACCGGCCTGCTGCAGCACCTTCTGGCCGAACTTGTCGTAGTCCAGGCGACCGAGGTAGAGGTAATCGGTGCCGTTCTTGGCCCCGGAGGCGCGGGTGACCTCGCCACCGCTGTCGTAGTCGTAGCGGAGAACCTCACCGTCCGGGTAGGTCATCTGCAGCACGCGGTTGAACGCGTCGAAGCGCCATCCGGTGGTGTAACCGCGATCCGCCTGTCCGGCGATCTTGATGGTGCGGGTTTCCCGGGTGGTCTCGCCCAACGGGCCATAACCGCGGGTGAGGGTCCCGGCCGCGTCGCGGATCTCGGTGATCCGTCCGGCGGCGTTGTCCGGCGCACCGGGTGCGCCGTGGGTGTAGGTGACGTTGTTGGCCGGGAAGGTCGGGTAGCGGACCGCGGTGAGGCGGCTGTGGTCGTAGTCGTACTCGACCTGCTTGCCGCCGGCGGTGATCTTCGCCGTCGGGTTGCCGGCCAGGTCGAACCGGGTTTCGGTGCGTCCCGCGTCGGGGCTGTCGAGCGCAGTGCGGCGGCCGAGGGAGTCGTACTCGGAGCGGGTGGTGTTGTTCTTGTCGTCCACCACGGTGGTGATCTGCCCGAGCGCGTCGTAGCCGTAGCTGGTCCAGATCACCGGCTGCCCACTCGCCGCATTGAACTCCTTGACCGCGGTGGTCTTCTCCCGCAGGTCGGTGTAGCCGCGCTTCTGTTTGCCGTTGCCGTCGGTCGCGATGGTTTCGAACCGGGCGACACCGGCGCGGTCAGGGCCGAATCCATAGGCCATGGCGGTCGTGACCTCGTCCGGTGCGACCGTCTTGACCGGCCGGTCCAGCACGTCGAACCAGGCCCGGGTGGGCGCCACGGTGTCGAAGGCGGCATTGAACCTCGTGTTGCCGTCGCCCTTGGGCTCGGTCACGGGGTGGTACTGCTCCACCACGCGGCCGAGGAAGTCGAACTTGGTGCGCCCGGACACGGTCATGACCTGTTCGGGTGTGTCACCGGGATTGTTCGCGACCGACGCGTCCTTCTTCGTCTGCAGGACGCGCTTGAGACCGTCGGTGAAGGTGACCGTGTCGATGGTGTCCTCACGGACTCCGGTGGCGTCGCGATCAAGGTGACGCGTGGTGGCGTACGGAACGGTGGCTTCGGGGTGATAGTCGAAGTCGATCGTGGCCTTGCCCGACCCGATCTCGTACGGTCCGGTGACCGTGTCCAGCCGACCCACGCTGTCGTAGGAGCGCAGCACCTGCTGGCCGTTCTGATCGGTGGTGCGGTCCGGTTGCCCGTATTTCAGGTTGTGCGTCGCGCCCGACCGCAGTCCGAAGTTGTCGGTGATGGATTCGATGTGGACACCGACGACGGTGTCGTAGCCGTAGTCCAACCGGGACCGCTGACCGGTCCTGTTGGCAGGCTTGGTGACCGACTTCAGGTTCCCGTCCGGGAAATACTCAAGATCGATATCAGCCGAGGTGGTGTCCGTGAGGTACGCACGGACTTGCCGCACCGTACCGGTCACGCAGTCCACCGTGGATTCGCTATGCCGCGACACGGCGCCGCCGGCGGTGCCGCGCTGTTTGTGCAGGTTGGCGGTTCCGACGAGGTTGCGCGCCCGGCAGGCCGGGTCGGATGCGGTGTAGCCATAGGTGGTCTCCACGTCGTCGGCGGCGCCTTCGTCGGCGGCGTCGAACGAGCGGATCAGGTTGCCGAAGTCGTCATACGACATTTCGGTATAGGTGGACTTGCCGGGACTCTCGGCGCCTTCGTAGAAGCGTTTGTCCACCCGGGACAATGCGGCGAACGCACTGCCCGGTGCGGTGTCGCGGAGCTGATAGGTGTTGACGGTTTCAGTGAAGGGCCGCCCCGCACCGTCGGCGGAGAGGGTGCGGGCCAGCAACCCGCGGGTATACGGGCCGTCGGTGCGGTACTCGTCAGTGGTCGAGCGATAGAGGGCATCAGCCGCACCGGGGTCGCGCTGTTCGGTGACAACCTTGCCGAAGCCGTGGAACTCGCGTTCGAGCCGGTCGTACTTCCCCTGTTCGTAGCGATAGGTGGCGAGCTGGGTGTCGGCGCCGTCGCCGCGATGACCGTCGGACACACTGGTGCGGGACAGCACCCAGTGGGACTCGGGCATCGCCTGAGTGTTGCCGGTACGGGTGTAGTCCAGATCGACCCTCCCGCCCAACGGCCGCGTCACCGTGCGGAGCAGGTTCGTGCGGCCGGTTTTGTTGACCGCGACCAGCAGCTCGTTGTCCCGGGTGGATTTGACGTGGTCGGCCAGGCCGTCGCCGTTGATGTCACGCAGGCCGATCTCGGCGCGGCCGATGCCGGTGGAGGCGTTGACGCCGGGGTTGAACACGAACGTGCCGATCGGGGTGGGGACAGGGAACGTGAAGTAGACGCCCGCGCCGAGGGTGGCGTTCTTGTCCACGGCGATGTCGGTGAAGCTGCCGCGGAACGGAGTGGGCGGGGTGAAGCCGGTGCCGGTGTTGATGGCCACCTTGATCGGATTGGCGCCATCGGTGAAGACGCGGTCGGTGAGACCGTCGCCGTTGACGTCGAGCATGCTCGCGTTGGTGATCGAAGTGCCCAGTTCGGCGGACAGTCCCCCGGCGAAGCCGTAGTTGTCGACGTTGAAACCGAGGTTGACGCCGAGGTTGCGAGTTGACGCGTCGTTGATCGGCCCCGCCGACCAGGGTTCCTTGGCGGCGAAGCTGTAGCCGAGGTTGAGTTGGACGTCGCCGTTGGCGAAGACCTTGTCCGGCAGACCGTCCCCGTTGATGTCGACGAGGTCGACGCGAGTGTCGGACTCGCCGCCGCCGACGCTGCCACCGATCCCGAGTGCCGGTTGGACCGGGCCGGAGGTGGCGGTGTTGTTGCTGCTCCCGGCTTCCGGAGCGGCCAGGCCCTGTGCGCTGGCAACGGTGGCCGACTCACTGCCGGCGGAGTAGGACACGTTGCCGGACAAGTTGTCGGACTCGCGGACGTTGCCGCCGAGAGTGCCGCGCCGGGCGCCGAGCCCGCCGTCGGCGTCGGTGAACTGGATCTCCTTGGCGCCGACGACATCGGGAAAGCGGTCACCGTTGAGGTCGACGTAGTCGACGGAACCCGCGGTGATCCCACCGACGACCGTGCCCCCGAACGGACCGGCGGACAGCGTGCCGGACACCTGACCGGTCACGCCGCGACGCATCACCGTGCGGTCACCGGCGACATCGGCGTCGGTGACCACGTCGATGGTGTCCGCGCCGAGCCGGGAACTGGTCGCCATGGTGGCGGTGAACCAGGACGACTCGTCCTGCGCGGCCCAGCCACCCTTGGCCGGGTTCGGAGCGAAGATCGCCAGCCGGGGCATGGCGATCCGGGGATTCGCGGCGAACCCCGGGATGTCGGCTTCCTTGGGTTCCTTCGGAAGGGCGTTCTTGAAGCTCTGGTCGATCGCGAGCTCGGCCTGCTTGATGGGCTGGGTGGCGCGGTCGCGGTTGGCCTGGTAGCCGATCACACCCCAGCCGCGGTAAGGCTGCGGGAACGCACCCTGCTGAGCGGAGCCGTGCGCCGCGCTCGGCGCCGGGCTGAACGTCGGCCAGGGGGACGAGAGGTCGTAGGTGACCTTCGCGGACTGTTCGGCGACCAAGCCGAACAGGTTGGAATCCGTTGTGGAGTGGTCGAAATACAGCTCGTCGCCTTGGGTGACCGGGACGACCACGTCAAGGTCCTGGCCGGGTGAGCCGTACTGCCCGTTGACGATGTCGACGACCCGCTTGCCCAGCAGTTGCCCGCCGCGTTTCTTGATGGTGAACGCGATCTTGGTCGCCCCGGTCAGGCCGAAGTTGAGCTTCACGCCCGGCCGGACCCGCAGCTTGCCGGTCTTCGTCACCTTGTAGGTCTGCTGCGGCGCCGCGAGGGTGTCGGCGGGGTACATGTCCACGTCGAACGGCGGGCTGATCACCAGGGACGGCTGCCCCTTGTCGTCGACCAGCGACTCCACCCCCGGCGCCTCCGTGTAGTGCGCCTTCGGTACCCAGGACACCGCGGAAACGTCGATCGAGGAGTCGGCCTTGATATGCCATGACATCTTCTCGAACTGGCTGACCGGGAGGCTCATGTCGATCTTGGTGGTCCCGGTCGAGTCAGCAGGCAGAACCTTGCGATACACCTCCGCCGGAGCGTGCACCCCGTTGCCCTTCGTGATCACCACGGTCACGTCGTCCGAGGTCGCCTTGCTCTTGACCACGTCGCCGGTCAGCTGAAGCTTGCCGGTCACCGGCACCATCACCTGCGACGAGCGGCCGCCGAGCGTGAAGTCCGCCGACGCACGGAACACCGTGTTCGCCAGCCCGTTCACGTCCGTACCGGCCGCCAGGTCGGTGTAGGTGATCGCCGGATCCCACGCCACCGTGTCGTACTTTCCGTCCAGAATGGACTGTGTGCGGAAGTAGAGCGCGTCGCCCTTCTTCACCGCGATCGCCGACACATTGGCCGGGGTGAACTCGGTGTGGTCGTCCGGGCCGATTCGTTGCGCCCAGAGTTCGGTGTCCTTGGCCTGGATGGTGACCCGCACACCGTCGGCTTTGGTGTACGCGGCGCGCGCGGGCGAGGGGTCCACGGTCAGTTGCACCCGGCCGTCGACGCGGACGGTGCCGTCGAACGGCGCGACCCAGCGGCGCACCGAGTCCAGCAGCGGCGAGTTGTCGACCTGCTGGTTGAACTGCGCGGTCTGGTCACCGACGATCTCGCCGGTCACCGCGCCACCGCCGACCGGCACCGGGGTGCGGGTGGAATCCGCGCTGTAGGCGGGCTGCCCGTTGGCGTCCAGGTAGCCGAACAACACGCCGCCGTTGTTGACCAGGTCGGTGATGCCGTCACCGTTGACGTCGCTGAAGAACCGATCCGACGTGGTCGTGGTCCCCACGAAGTCCAGCTGCGCGGCGATGGCGGCGACGAACGCCTCGACACCGATCGTGCCCGACAACGTCCGCTCGGTCGAGATCCCCGGGAGGTCGCGCAACCTGATCGGCGTGTCACCGAACTTCGGCTCACCCCCCGGAGTGCTCAGATTGGGGCGGTAGTACACGTCGTTGTTCTTGCGGAAGACCTTGTCCGGCAGGTTGTCGCCGTTCACGTCCACCAGCGCCGACAGTCCGTCGGACTGGCCGGCGTTGAACCCGACCTTCAGCCCGACGCCACCCTGCTTGACCGGCAGACCCTGCACGTTGTAGCCGGCGAACAAGTGCGCACCGAACCCGACGGAGGTGTTCGCCGAGATCGCACTCGCCTCGCCTTCACGGATGTTCACGCCCAGGTCGTCATCCGGGACCGACCAGCCGGCGGCGTCAGCGAACCCGGTGTAGTTGCCCGCCTGGTCACGCACCTCGTCGAAATAGTCGAACGAGTGGGTGTTGAACAGCTTATTGTCCTCACCGAACTGAGACACCGACGCCAGCAACGTCTTCGCGAACGCGCCTGCCCGGTAGTTCAGCTCGTAGGCCCGGATCAGCTGGTCGTCGAGTTTGACCTCGACCCGCCGCAGCAGGTCCGCGGTCACCTTCTTGAACCCGCCACGAGCGTCGATCTGCACATCGCCGCGCCGCGCCTCACCCCGGTCACGGTCCCGCAAGAACGTCACCGAGTATTTGCCCTCGGTCGCACCGTGACCGGTGTAGGTGATCCGCCGCGGGTACAGGTTGCTGCCCGGCACCGTCGACTTCTCGGTCCCGCCGTCGTCCACCCGGGCATAGTGATAGCGCAGCACGTTGTCGTTGGTGTCACGGACCTCGCGTGCCGCCCACGTCGCCACACGACCCGAGGCATCGGTCAACGTGGTGTTCTCCGCACCGCCGAACACAGTACGAGTGCCCGACTTGTCAGTGACCTCCCACCAGTAGTTCGCTGGCTTGTCCCCATGGCGCACGATCCGATCGAACCGGCTCTCCACCCTCGCGTGGAACACCTTCTCCGCCGTCCGGGCCTGCAACGCACCCCGATGGGCCACCGGCGTCAACTGCTCACCGCCCAGCACATACGTCTCGGTCTCCAGCCCGGCGTCAAAGCGCGGCACCCCCCAACGGGTGTCCACCGAGATGGACGGCATGGAGACGTCCCACCCAACGCCCAGCCAGCCGTTCGCACCTCCGGAGCTGTACGACACCGCCAGTTTCGGCTCCAGGCCCGCTCTCCCTTTGGGTACCTCCAGCGGATACGACATCCGGGCATCGCCCATGGAGTTCGCCGTCGGTGGCCCGATCAGGTTCACCCCGGCCCCCGGATCAGCTGCCTTGATGTCCTTGATCTGATTCGGATCGAACGCCGTTCCCTCCGGATGCTCGGGAGCCGTCACCGCGCCGTCCGCACCCGAAGCCAGCCCCGCCTCACGCACCGAGGCAGGCGGACCCGCACTCGGGACGGCCATCGCCACCAACGCCAGTAACAACACGACCACCACGGCCTTGTGGCGATGACGAACCGGACGATCCCACGCGAAGGCAGACATGCCCCCGACCCCCTCTGGATCAACGGATTCGGCTATCGGGTCCCGGCAAAGAGCGACATTCCTTGTCGCGCGCGGGATCGAGCGGTGACTTGTGTGACGAAGACATTCGATCGAATAGTCGAAACGAACTAGTGCATTCGGGCGAACTTCCCCCGCCGAGATCAGCCATAATCCCTGCAAAGCCGAGACTTCGATCTCCGGCGACGCTATCGGTGGCTCATTAAATTTCGATGAAACGCCTGTTTTTGACACAAGAACTACCTGCGGCCCGACCAGACAACCACGCTCAACCGTCTCCCTCGCTGGCTGCCTCGACCAAGTGCGGCGAGCCGCCATCGTCAACCAGGCCCGAGGCCGAGCCGTTCCCACACCACTTCGCAGACCAGCGCAGGAAGGGCGGGACGCGTCATCGTCACCGAACTGCGGATCACCTCGAAGCTCCCGCCTGCCTGCTCTCCGGAGCGAGCCCGGTTCGCAGCGAGTTGTCCGGTCGCGGCCGCCGACGACGGTTCGTGGCGGTCGGAATTTCAGCCTCCCGAAGTCGATGCGGCCGGTCTCGCGCGCGACGGCCTGTCCGGAGAACAAGGTGCGGTTCTGAGAGAACGGCGCGACCCCGCGGGTGAACGCCGAGACCGACCGCGGGTTTGACCGCATCGCGCTCGACTTCACCGCGCCGCCCGGAAGTGTCCCGAGTGGACAGTCGGAGTGCGACCGTCTCTCGTTGACCGGTCCAGATCCACACTACGACCAGCCCGGGTATCGACAACGTCGATGGTCACTACACCTAGGCGTGAAATGCTGTGGTCGCCTCGAGCGCGGCTCGCCCGGTCGTGACCTGATTTACCGGCGCGGTCTCGTCGGCGTAGCCGAAGGAGATGCCCAGGAGCAGCTTTCCCGCAGTGACACCGAGTTCCCCACGGACAGTGTCGGCGTAGAAGCTCAGCAAGCCCTGCGGGCAGCTGGCCACGCCGTACGCGGTCATCGCCAGGAGCAACGTCTGCATGTAGGCGCCGACGTCCGCCGCCAGTCGCGGCCCGCCGTCACCGGTGACGAACAGGAACGCGGCGTGTGGCGAGCCGTAGAAACGCAGACTCTCCGCGTCATAAGCCGCACGCGCCGCCGAGTCGTCCGAGGCTATGCCCAACGCCCCGTACAGCTCCGCGCCGAACACGGCCCGGCGCGCGTGATGCACTTCTGAATACATGTCCTCGGAGTACGGGAAGTCCACCGAGATGCGCTTCTCGGCGTGGGCCGCCTGCAAGGCATTCGCCAGGCGCTCACGCGCCGCGCCGCTCGCCACCTCCACCTGCCATGGCTGCGCGTTGGAATTGGACGGTGCGGCACCGGCCAGCGAGAAGATCGCACGCATGGTGTCCTCAGGCACCGCTTCGGGACGGAAAGCGCGCGTCGCGTGACGACCGCTTATCAGCTTCTCCGCGCTGTACTTCAGCTCGACAGGGACCGACACGCTCATGAAACACTCCTCAACGGCAACTTAGGTAAACGCTTGTGTTTACCTCTGAATTGACCTTAGCACCCGGTCAGTCGAAGTAAACACAGGCGTATACTTGCCCGATGGGAACGACACCTACGGCCGCTCGACGACAGGGACGTGGCGGCCGGGAGCGCATCCTGGCCGCGGCCGCCCGGTTGTTCGCGACTCAGGGAATCAACGCGACCGGCATGGAACAGGTCGCGGAAGAAGCGCCGGTCTCCAAGCGCACGCTCTACGTGCACTTTCGAACCAAGAGCGACCTGGTCATCGCACACCTGCAGGACCTCGCGTCGTCGGGCGCGACCCTGGAAAGCGGCTTGACCCGCGAAGACGTTCCCGCACGGGAGCGGATCCTCGGGCTGTTCAGCCGACCCTCGGCGACCACTTCTCCGGTACGCGGATGCCCGTTCATCGATGCCGCCGCGGAGTTCCCCGACGTGGAGAGCGCGGTCCACTCCTACGCCCGCGAGCAGAAACTGCGGATGGTGCAGCTCGTCTCCGCACTGGTGACGGAGCTGGGCTGCCGCGACCCCGGCGCGCTCGCCGAACAAGTGGTGATCCTCGCTGACGGGGCCGCCAGCCGGGCCATGGTGCTGAACGACCCCGATTACGGCAGGCATGGACGGGCGGCGGCGGAGATCCTCCTCGATCGCGCTCTGTCACGCGCGACCTGACCAGCTACTCCGCGTCGCCCGATACGAAGGTATGCCGCATTTCGCCGGTGCCGTCGATGCGGGTACGGACGACATCGCCGGCGGCGAGGTACCGGGGTGGCGTGCGCCCCATGCCCACACCGGCCGGAGTTCCGCCGGTACCGCGAGGTCGATCTCGTCGGGTGTCACCAGCGCGGGCCCGGTGGGGCCGAAGCCGGGGTAGCTCTTGCCGAGCGAGAACGGCGACCAGTTCGACCTCCCAGTCGACAGACGGCCCGCTGAGCACGATCCGGCCGTGCGGGCCGGTCAGTGAATCGGCGAATGACGGCGTCGTGCTCGTGCTCGCACGCGGATCCACCCCGCACGGCGGTCCATCCGTTTCCGGCACCGCAGGGCGCCTTCGTCCGCTGGAGCAGGCCGAGGTACGGGTCATCACCGACACGCTCGTCGAGTGCGGGGGCAACAAATCCGAGGTGGCGGCACGCCTCGGCATCTCCCGAGGCACGCTCTACCAGCGACTCCGCCGCTACCGCCTGAGGTGAGCCCCGTCAGACGCCGGGCCAAGGTTCAGGTCGCGACGTAGACGGCGCGCAAGCGCGCGAGGTAGGCCTCGGGCCCGCTGTATGCGCGGTCCTGAGCTCCAGGACGGGTATGCGCCAGCCCGTGGTTCCGGCTCACGCGCAGAGTGGTGGTCGCCGCGCGCCTGGCGACGGACGAGTCGTCGGAGGCATCGAGGACGTGGACTTCCTGCGGGAACATCGCGCGCGCCTCGGCGGAAGACGCCGCAGGCGGGTTCCCGGTCCGGTTGGCGCTGCTGACGTGCAGGTGCCCGACGCCGGTGAGGATCGGGCGCAGCGGATCCCAGCAGGCGCCGAACACGAGGGCATGACCGTCGCGGGTGGCCGGGAACGCCCAGTCCGGCACCCGGTCGGCCACCAGCGGCAGCAACAGTGTCAGCCGCTCCTTCACCAGCAGGTCACGGGCGAGGCCACGGGTGGCGTCGTCGAGGTCGAGTGCGACGGCGAACTCGGTCCAACGCTCGTCGTCGACCAGCCACAGTGCGACAGCCTGGTCCGCCGGGCGGCCTTTGGCGGTGTTGACGACCTCGGGCGCGGTCGCGGCGACCACGGAGGTCAACGGGTACGGATTGGGAAACACGACGGCCGAGCCCGCCCGCAGCGCGTCGGCGGCCGCGGCCAACTCCGCGATCGCCGGGTTCGACGGCGTCACGTCGCCGCCACCGGCGCGCTCGCGCGGAACGCGTCCACGAACCCGGCCAGGCTCTCGACCGGGATGACGGCTTCGTTGCGGCGGAACGCTTCCGCCTTCACCCACTCCAAGGCGGCCGCCGTCTCCGCGCGGTCGAGTACCAGCCCCGCGAGTTCGCCGACCGCGCGCAGGACCCGGGCGCTGGCGAGGTGGGTCAGCACGACGGCCGGCTCGATGCCCAGAATCGCGGGGTCGAAGGGCTGGAACGTTTTCGGCCGCACGAACGGCGTGCCGGTGGAGATCGTGCCGACCCCGGTGCCGACGATCGGCGTGGTCACGGTCAGCGGCAAGCCGGTCTCCGCCGACACCGAGCGGGCGATCGCGGGAATCCTGGTCAAGTCGGGCGCGGTGTGCCAGAGGTCGGCCTCGCCCAGCAGTTCGGCGGTGCGCTGGGCGAGCAGGAACAGGATCTGTTCGGTGGCGACCATGCCACTGCGCTCGGCGACGCCCAGCCACGAGCTCGACACGACCCGGACCCCGGCCCGGACCGCTGCCAGGGTGTTCGCCAAGCCGAGACCCAGGTCGTTGTGCAGGTGTGACGCCAGGACGACGTCCTCGCCCACCCGCTCGAGCAGGCCCTGGAACAGTGCGGCACAGCGCTCGGTGAGCAGATCGCCGGTGGTGTCGGCGATGACGATCACCCCGGCGCCCGCCGCGGACAAGGTGTTCGCGGCGTCGGCCATCATGTCGAGATCGGCGCGGGGCGCGTCGGCGAAACACACGTCCGGGATGACGCCGCTGTCGCCGTCGCGCACGGCGCGCACCAGCGAGACGGCGTCGGTGAGCGCTTCGGTCGCGGGGCGGTGGACCATCGCGTCGGCCATCTCGTCGGACGCGGGAACCACGATCATCACCCGCGCGTTCGGCGCACCCCGTACCGCGTCGCAGGCCTGCCGGACATCGTCGAGGGTGGCGCGGCAGACCGCGGCGGGGCTCACGGATCCGGCCGCTTCCAGCGCGACTCGGCGGGTGGCGGCGAACTCTTCCGCGCACACCGCGGGGAAGCCGGCCGCGAACACCACGTGCCTCGGCCCGTCGCCACCGAACACCAGGCCCTGCTCCCGAGCCAGCCGCACGCGAAAGTCCGCGCTCATCAGGGTCTTGCCCTGGGCGCCGTCGCGAGCCGACTCCTCCCACAACACCAACCGCCCGCCCAGCGCGGATTCCCTGACCAGATCCGGTGTACCCACCGTCGTGCTCATCCTCCCCCGACAGTCCGGATGTGTTCCCGGAACGAAGACAAAGTCAACTGGGCCGGAGAGGACCACGTCAAAGTGCCCATGCTCACAGCACGTGGCCGACGACCGGTGTTCTGGTGACGAATCGTGACTGTGTTGCGAGTGGCTCCACGAGAACCCGCCGGAAGATGGAGTCGTGCTCAGCGCTGCGTGATGGGGCTGCGGTGCCGGCGGCGCGTCTGGCGCGATCGTCAGCCGATCGGGCGATTCCCGTCCTCGCCGCCGGGACGAGCGCGACGCCGACGCGCCTGCGCGTTCCAATCTGCACCGATGGGAGCGGTTGCCCGACGGCCGTTCCGGGTATCAGAAGGATCATGTGGATGGTGCTGGTGATCCCGCTGCTGGTCATGTCGTTCGCGCTGCTGATGGAGCGTGTCGAAGCGAATATGCCCGAGCGGGATCCGAGTCGCGCCCCCGAACCCATCTGAGTCACCGCACGAAGCTACGGCCCGATCTCGACGCTGCCCGAAGCCGGTCAGTGCTGGTGGCACGACCAGCCGCCGATGGCCTGACCGGCCAGGTCGCCAGACAGGTAGTCGAAGAGGCGTTTGGACTCATGTGGGAGCTCGAACGCCCCTACGCTGTACCGGCTGGGGTGATCTGGCAGGGGTCTGGGACGTCGAAGGAGGAAGTGTCGGCAATGAGGTTGACCGCCGCAGAGGTCGGGTGCTTCGAGGATTACGAGGACGAAGAGGCCCTTGAAGTGGGCGTTACGGGGGTGGACGAGTCCGGCACCTCGAGATCGTTCTCGTTTCAGCGATCCACTTACGAACCAGATGAGCAGGAAATCCAGTCTGGAATGGATTCCTACAACGTTTCCACTGAGCGAGGCTTGACCGTATACGGCTGCCTGCGCAGTGCACGACTCTCCGACAGGGCTCTCACGCTGGAATTCTCCACAGAGGATGCAGAGATTCTTGAGATCTCGACGTCCGTTGAAGTGAACCTGAGCGAAGCGCAGGTGGATGAGGAAAATCTGTCTCGGAAGCTTCGTGAGATTCTGGACTGGGGCTCTCCTGAGAAGCGACCGGATTTGGTTGGCCTGGACGTCCAGGAGCGGTAGGCGCCGACTTTGGCCCATGGCTCCCGCTCATCCGATCGATGCGATCGCGGGGCGGGTCTTTTCCTGCCACGCCCCTGGGCACATGCCCCGTGTGAGGGGTGCGTAGCCGTCGGGGTACCAGCAGTACCTCCCTCCGCCTGCGGACAGTGCCTATGGTGAAGAGGTGACCAAGATCGATCTGCGCATCGAGATCAAGGAGTTCCTCAGCTCCCGTCGCGCACGGATCACGCCCGAGCGGGCCGGCCTGCCCGCCTACAGCGGCAACCGCCGGGTCAAAGGTCTGCGTCGCGAAGAGGTAGCTCTCCTGGCAGGGGTATCGGTCGACTACTACGTGCGCATGGAGCGCGGCAGCCTCGCCGGCGCCTCCGACGGGGTGCTCGACGCGTTGGCCTCCGCCTTGCAACTCGACGAGGCCGAACGCGATCACCTCTACCACCTCGCACGACAGTCCAGGACGCCCAGCGGCCCACGCCGTCGCCGACCCGCCGCGACAGTACGCCCGGCGCTTCAGCAAGTGCTCGACGCCATCACCGACGCACCAGCGTGGATCTGCAACGGCCGCTACGACGTGCTTGCCACGAATCACCTTGCCCGCGCGCTGTATTCACCGATGCTGGCCGACACGCGACGCCCGGCGAACACCGCACGATTCGTGTACCTGGACCCCGAAGCCGCACAAACGTTCTTCGTCGACTACGACCGAATCGCCCGCGATCTGGCAGCGAAGCTACGCATGGAAGCCGGCCGCAACCCGCACGACGAAGACCTCATCGCCCTCGTCGGTGAACTATCGACACGCAGCGAACTCTTTCGGCAACGGTGGGCATCCCAGGACGTTCGCCTCCACCGGTCCGGACGCAAGCGCCTGCACCATCCGGCAGTGGGCCGGCTCGACCTGGACGTCGAGTCGATGGAACTGCCCGCCGACCCTGGCCTGCTCCTGATCGTCTACACCGCGCCCACCGGCACCGCGACAGCGGACGGCCTGGCCCTACTGGCGTCGTGGGCGGCCGGCCAGGAGAAGCCGGCGACCGAGATTCAAGCACTCAGCTGACATTCCGGCTTCTTCAGTCCGTCAGCGGAGGAGCCGTAGCGGGAGCCGCTCGAGACCGCGGAAGCTCACGTTGGACCGCCAGCCGAGTTCCTCGCCGGACAGTTCCATCTTGCTGTAGCGCCGCAGCAGTTTCGTCAGCACCACGGCGGTCTCCATCTTGCCGAGGGCGGCGCCGAGGCAGTAATGCGGGCCGCCGCTGAAGGCCAGCGTCTTGATCCCGGTACGAGTCACGTCCAGGCTCTCGGGGTCGCTGTACCGTGCCGGATCCCGGTTCGCCGCCCCGAACAGCAGCATCACCTTGGCCCCCGCGGGGAGTACCGCGTCGTCGAGCACGACCTCTTCGTGCAGGAGCCTGGAGACGATCTGCACGGGTGCGTCGTACCGGGCGATCTCCTCGACGGCGCCCGGCATCAGCTCGGGGTTCTCGCCCAGCAGTTGTAGCTGATCGGGGTGGCGCAGCAGTGCCAGCACCCCGTTGCCGACCAGGTTCACCGTGGTCTCGTGGCCCGCGACGAACAGGAACAGCACGTTGGCGATGATCTCGTGGTCGGTCAGGCGCACGCCGTCGACCTCTGAGTGCACGAGCAGGGACAGGATGTCGTCGGTCGGCGCGGCCCTGCGGCGGTCGAGCTCGCCGGCGACGTACTCGCGGAACTCGGTCTCCGCCCGGTTCATCTCGGCGACGTCGTCCGCGGTGATCGACGGGTCGATCACGCGGCTGATCTGTTCGGTCCACTGCCGGCACTGGACCCGGTTGTCGGTGGGCAGGCCGAGCAGTTCACAGGTCACGGTGACCGGCAGCGGCAGGGCAAGGCTTTCGATCAGGTCGGTCTCGCCATCGCCCATGGCGTCGAGCAAACGGTCGGCCTCCGCGGTCACGCGTGGCCGCAACCGCTCGACGGCACCGCGGGTGAACACTTTGCCGAGCACACCGCGGATCCGCCGGTGCGCCTGCCCATCCAGCATCAGCATCCAGTTCCGCACGCTGCGCACGAGCGGGCTGTCCAGTCCGCCCCTGCGTTCGGCCCAGACCTGGTTTCGGTAGAACTCGCTGGAGACCCCCGGAGCGCGCAGCACAGCGTCCACGTCCGCGTAGCGAGAGAGCACCCAGTAGCCGAAATGGGACTGGTGCACGGGATCGGCCTCCCGCAGGCGGCGGTAGATGGGGTACGGATCTGTCCGCACCGCGGGATCGCGTGGGTCGAAGAGCGCGGTCATGTCCGTCCTGTCCTGTGTCGGTCGGTGTGCCCCGCTCATCCGTCCGTGCTGACCGGAAGGGCAACGAGTCCACGGAGGAGGATGCTGTTGTGCCAGCGCAATTCGCCGGGGTCCACCGCGAGGGTGAGGCGGGGGAACCGGTCGAGCAGTACGCGGAAGGCGACTTCTCCCTCGATCCGGCCCAGTGCCGCGCCGAGGCAATAGTGGACGCCGTGACCGAACGCGATGCTGCCGCGTGTCGACCGCTCGATGTCCAGCTCGTCCGGCCGCTCGAACCGGCCTGGATCGCGGTTCGCCGAACCGATCGCCAGCAGCACGATCTCCCCTGCCGGGATCGTCGTGCCGCCGATGGTCACCTCCTCGTCGGTGAACCGCATGGTGCCCGTGGTGACCGGGCTCTCCAGCCGGAGGAACTCCTCCACCGCACCGGGCAGCAATTCCGGGTTCGCCCGCAGCCGCGTCAACTGTTCCGGGTTGCGCAGCAACGCGAGCGCTCCGCTGCCGATCAGATTCACCGTGGTCTCGTGCCCGGCGACCAGCAGCAGGGAGGCCATCGCGGTGGCCTCGGCGTGCGTGAGGCGGTCCGCGTCCTCGTCCGGGGCCAGGATCTCGGAGAGGATGTCCGCGCCCGGATCGGCCACTTTGCCCGCGACCAACCTGTCGAGGTACTCCTCCATCGCCTCCGTCGCCACCAGTTTCTCGTGCGGCGACGCGGTGGACAGCATGGTGCGCGACCAGCCGCCGAACTCCGCACGCCGATCGTCGGGAACACCGAGGATCTCGCAGATCACGGTCGTCGGCAGCGGGAAGGCGTAGTCCTCGATCAGGTCGACGGACGGCTCCCCGGCCGCGAGCCTGGCCGCCATCGCGTCGGCCAGTTCGGCGGCCAGCGCCTCGATCCGCGGGCGCAGCAGAGCGGCGGCCCGCCCGGTGAACGCCTTGCTGACCAGCTTCCGCAGCCGGGTGTGCTTGGCCCCGTCGGAGTGGAGCATGTGGTCGTGCAGTCCCATGTCGAAGGCGTCGGCGTCCTCGGGGATGCCGGCGGCACGACGAAGGATCCGGGCCAGTTTCGTGGCGTCCTTCGCCAGCCGGGGATCAGCCAGCCCGGCGCGGACGTCGTCGTACTCGGTGACCAGCCAGACCGGCGGATTCATCCCCATCCGCACCTTGGTCACCGGGCGCCGCGCGCGCAGCAGTTCGTACATCGGGTACGGGTTGTCGGTGAAGCTTCCGTCGAGGACGACGACGCCGTCGTCGATGTCGAGCACCGCACCGGCCGGTCCTGGCTTCCCCACCGGGCATGAAGGTGTTGGCATGGCGACGGTTCTCCTCGGGTGGTGGGTGTCGAGACGGGCCGGGGCAGGACTCAGATCGCGCGGATCCGATGCACGAACTCGGTCAGGTCCACCGCGGCGGCCCGGCCGCCGGCCGTAGCGAAGTCGGTGACCAGGCGCACCAAGGACTCGTACGCTTCGGTGTGGTCGTACGAGGTGGCATCGGTCACCTTCATCGACCACCGCCAGTACCCGTTGAGCGTGTCCGCCAACGGCATCCGGAAGGTGGCCAGCACGTCCTTGAGGTCGTGCACCGTCGATTCCAGCCCGTGCCGTCGGACGTAGGCGCCGACCAGTTCGCTGTAGAACGCGAAGTGCCGTGCCTCGTCCCTGGCCAGCCGGTGCAACAGGTCACGCAGCACCGGCTCCTTGGCGACGGACTTGAACCGCTGGTAGAACAGCTGCGTGGCCTTCTCCTGCACCAGGGTGTAGGTGAAGGCCTGCACCGGCGTCTCGTAGGGCAGCGCGAACTTCTTGCGCCCCTCCTCCGCCAGTTCCCACATCAGCGTGTCCGGATCGCTGATACCGGCTTCGATCTGGTACCTGGTCAGCACCGAGGCGTGCCGCTCCTCGTCGTTGGCCCAGGAGATCAGGAAGCGGAAGTACTCCCGGTTGAAACAGAACTCCTCGATGGCCTGATCCCCGTCGGCGACCGGGAACGCCTGGAGGAAGTAGGTCAGGTAGCCGGGTATGTGGTCCTCGATGAAGGTGATGAACTTGACCACCGAGCGGTCGGTGTCGGTGAGTTCCTCCGGCCGCAAGGAGGTCCACGGCAGGTCCTCGATGGACCACTGCTTGGTTCCTGCCCGGCTGACGGCCTTCTGCGTCAGCTCGCGCATCTGCGCGGGCTCGATGGTCAGGGGTGCCGGTGGTGTCGCCTGCCCGGCGAAAGGGTCGTTCACGGTGCCTCCGCCGGCCCCATCCGGGATTTCAGCGCGCTGAGCGCGTAGTGCTTGGTGGTGTAGCCCCAGCCCGCGTTGGCCGTCTGCAGATACCGGATCAACGGTTCGCCCATCCCGGGCGCCACCTCCTCGACGCGGTCCCAGGCGGCCTGCGCGCGCTCCTCCCACTGCTCGATGGTGCGGTGGTAGTGCGCGGTGAGGTCGGTGAGCCCGGTGAGGCTGAACCCGGCCGACTCGATCGCCGCCACGAGCGCCGAGACCGGCACCATGTCGGCGAACCCGAAGATGGACTCGGTGACGTGCACCGTGCCCGGTCGCCGGGAGAACTCCCGGTAGGTCGCGTCGTCGCGGAAGCAGCTTTCGGACAGATACAGCGATCCGTTGCGCCGCAACAGACCGTGCACCTTGCGCAGCACCTGCGTCCGGTCCGGCATGTGCACGATCGAACCGAGCATGGTGACCGCGTCGAACTTCCCGGCCACGTCGAGTTCGCCGAACGAGCCGGACCGCAGTGTCACCAGGTCGGCGACACCGGCCTCCTCCGCCCGCTGCCTGATGTACTCGGCCTGTGGCCGGGATGGGGTCACCCCGGTGGTGTGGCAGCCGTATTCCTTCGCCATGAACAGGATCAGGCTGCCCCAGCCGCAACCGACGTCGAGCAGTTGCTCGCCGCCGCGCAGTCCCAGTTGCCTCGCCACGAAGTGCAGCTTGTCCGTCTGCGCCTGGTCCAGGTCGGTGGTGGTGTCGGAGTAGAGCCCCGCGCTGTACTTCAGCCGCCGGTCGAGGTAGAGCTCGAACAACTCGGCAGGCAACTCGTAGTGTTTGTTGGTCGCCTGGTAGGCCTCCTGAGGAGTCAGCGCGGTCATGACGCCGCCAGGTCCCCGCCGACGCTCTTCTCCACCATCAAGACCAGCTCGTCGACGGTCTTCACCGCGAAGATGGCCTCGTCGTCGAACTCCACGTTCCAGCGACGCTCCAATTTGGACACGACGCGCAGCATCTTCATGGAGTCGGCACCGGGGAGCTCCCTGAGCACGTCGGCACCGCCGATCCCGGCGGCGGGGATCTTCAGCTCGGTGGCGAGGTACTCGGTGGTGACCGAGACGATCTGCTCGCGGCTGACGGACTCGCTGGTCATGACTCTCCAGTTCCATGGTCGAAGTAGTGCCGGACGCGGCCGAACGTGGCCTCGTCCAGTTCCATCAGGTTCCTGGCCTGCTCCGAGCGGATCGGCTGGAAGGTGCCGCCCGCCATCACGTGCAGCTCGCCGTCGGGCCCGGTGATCTCGGCCTCGGTGTGCAGCACCCCGTTGCCCTGCCCGGTGATCCGCGCCGTGGTCAGGTACGGCAGGCCGACCCGCAGCGGCAGCAGCATCTTGCTGCGCAGCGTCACGGAGAAGGCGAGCATCCCGTGTACCAGCGCCAGGGTGTCGCCCATCACCTCGTCGAGAAGCACCTGCACGATGCCGCCGTGCACGATCCCCGGGTACGAGGCGTAGTCCGCGGAGAACACCGTTTCGGTCGCGTAGTCCCCATCGGGCAGCCGCCGCATCTTCAGCTTGAGCCCGACCGGGTTACGCGGGGAGCAGCCGAAGCAGTTGAACGACGGTTCGGCGTGCCAGGGGAACTCGACCTCCTCGCCGGTGGTGTGCGCGGCGATGCTCATACCGCGACCTCGGCCTTGATCGACTCCTCGGCGATGGCGCGCCGGACGTCGGCCATCTTGGTCAGCTTGTAGCCGGTGAGCGCGGAGAAGTACTTGAACAACTGCTCGCAGCATTTGGCCCATTCGCTGCCGTCCTCGTCGACCTCGGCGAAGTAGGCGAACATCTCGTCGATGGTCTCGTGGTTCGCCAGCTCGGGCAGGTTGCCCTTGAACCGGCTGACCGGGTGGCGGTACAGGTCGCGGGTGGTGCCCATGTAGATGTACAGGGTCTCCACCACCGACGCGCACTCCTCGGGCCTCTCGGCCAGCTGCTGGGCGGTGTAGTGCACGAACTCGCGCGCGTGCCGGGCCTCGTCGCCACTGGCCTTGCGCAGGATCGCGGCGAGCACCGGCTCCTTCATGCTGCGGGCGACGCATTTGTAGGCGTGGGTGGCGAGCACCTCGCAGATGACGTTGGTGGCCAGCGTGGCCGCCTTGGTCACGCCGGGCGGGTACGCCTCACGCATCGAGGCGATCGTGCGGTGCTCGATGCTGTGCCCGGCCAGCTGCAACCAGGTCGAGAAGGCCAGGTGGTGCTGGATCTCCTGGTAGCCCCAGATACAGGTGAACTGGGAGAAGTCGTAGTCCATGCCGAACTCGTTGAGCAGCCCGTGGGTCGCGGCGACCACATTGGACTCACCGACGATCGCGCCCTTGGCGAACACGATGTGCTCCGGCAGCACCAGATCCGGCCGGAACTCGTCCCACGGGATGTGGTGCAGCTCCCAGGTCGCGTGCTGGTAGCCCGCGAAGATCCGGGCGCTGTGCATCTGCTCGTCGGCGAGCAGCGGAACCCCGGCAGGGGAGGTCGTCGTCTTGCTGTTCAAACCCGTTCTCCTTGGTCGGCGACGGCGGGGGTGGGGAACATGCCTTCGGTCTCGCCGGAGGTGACACGCCGGGCGGCCAGCACCCGCTGCCATTTGCCGCTGGTGGTCCGGGGGATCCACCTCGGCTTGACCGCGTAGACCGCCACTTGGGCCAGATCGAGTTCAGCGGCGACCCGCCTGCGGACCTCCTCACGCACCGCGGCGGGGTCCTCCCCCGTCTCCACGATCACCCCGATCCGCTCGCCGCCGTCGGCGCCCGTGTCGGAGAAGGCCACGCAGCGACGGCGGTAGACCCCGGGTACCTCGCGGGCGACGGTCTCGACGTCGTCCGGGAAGTAGTTCTGGCCGTGCACCACGACCATCTCCTTGCGCCGCCCGGTGACATACAGTTCGCCGTCGAGCTGGAAGCCGAGATCTCCCGTGCGTAACCAGCCGCGGTCGAACACGGCGGCGGTCGCGTCGGGGTCGCGGAAGTACCCGGTGGTCACCGACTCGCCGCGGATCTGGATCTCCCCGAGCGCGCCGTCGGCGACCACCGAGCCGTCCTCACGCACGACGCGCAGGTCGACGCCGTGCACCGGACGGCCCACCGAAACCACCGGCTTGGCCGCCGGCGCGGTTTCCTCCACCGGGCGCACGTCGCCCGTCCTGGCCAGTTCGTCGCGGTCCACCGCGCGGAGATGTGCGTTGGCACCGGGATCGGGGAAGCTGATCGACAGGGTGGCCTCGGCCATGCCGTACACCGGGAACATCACCGAGGCGGCCACCCCGCTGGGCGCCAGTACCTCGGTGAAGCGCCGCACGGTGGCCGCGCTGACCGGTTCGGCGCCGTTGAACGCCAGGCGCCAGCGGGACAGGTCCACCGCGGCCAACTGTTCCGCCGACACGTTGTCCAGCAGGTAGTCGTAGGAGAAATTGGGGCCGGTCAGCACCGTGCCGCCGTGCGCGGCGAAATGCTCCAGCACCTTGCCTGGCCGCCGCAGGAACGTGGTCGGGGCGAAGACGTGCACGTCGGCACCGTTGAGCAAGTGCGACTGAAGGCCGATCAGGCCCATGTCATGGAAGGTCGGCACCCACTGCACGAACACGTCGTCGGGGCTGAAGCCACCGGAGACCACGCAAGCCCGCAGCCCGGCCATGGTCGTGCGGTGCGGCAGCATCACTCCCTTGGGCAAGCTCGTGCTGCCCGAGGTGAACTGCACGATCGCCAGCGCGTCAGGGTCGACGGTGGGCAGGGCCCGCTTTTCGCCGGTGCCGCTGGGCGCGGGCGGAAGCAGCAGGCTCACCTCGGTGCCCAGCGCGCCGAGTGCGCTGCCGAGGTCCGCGTGGCCGGCGTCCAGCACGATGTGGCGCATTCTCGCGGCCACGGCGATGCGGGACAGCCGTCGAGCGGTGCCGTGCACGTCGCCGAACCCGGCCTGGACCGGCAGCACGCTGACGGCGGCACCGGCGCGCCAGAGCCCGTAGATCGTGGTGAGGAACCGGGCGGCGGCAGGCACCAGCACGCCGACCACGTCCCCGGGGCGTACCCCGGAGCGCAGGAACTCGTGCGCCGCGGCGGTGGCGGCCAGATCCAGCTCGGCCGCGGTGATCTCGTCGCCGGCGGTGGGGAACCTCGCGCGGGAGCCCGGGGTGGCCTTCGCCAGCCGCGTGAGGCTTTCCTCCAGGGTGCTCCCGTCCAGCAGAGCAGGTCGCATGGGATTTCCCTCAGTGGCAATTGATATCGATGTCAATTGATGGATTCGAAAGTTCGGCTCGGATTCCGTTTGCCAATGCCACACCGTAACCCCGCTCGGCGACGATTCATAGAGTCGACCCGCGAGATTAGGGGTCGCCTGAATACAACCCCTGTTCTCGACAATCGCCCCCTAGCGCAAATGGATGATCTTGACAGGGTTTACGCGAGCTGACTACGTTCAGCGAACCCCGTATTCCGCAAATGGCATCTCTTGGGCATGTCCCGGTATTCTTCCGATCGGACTTTGCCGAGATCGCGCCGGGTGAATGACGACTGGACGGGCGGTTTCATGCAGTTCGACAGCACCACGAATTCCTCCTCGGTCGCGCTGGTCGGTTTGTCGCGCGCGCCCTTGTCCGTGCCGCCTGCCGTGGTGGCGCGACAGGCGCTGGAGAATGCCGGTATCACCCCGGAATCACTGGCCGGCGCAGCCGTAGGCGTGTTCGCCACAACGCAGGCCGAACCGGTCGCGGCGGAGTTCGGCCTGCTGGGCCCCGTGGTGACGGCGGAAATCCAGTCCGCAGCCCTCCTGCACCTTTGCCTCCAGAGCATTCACATGGGTGAATCAGCGCTCGCCATCGCCGGAGTGGTTTCGCCCGGCGACTGTGCGTTTCTGGTGCTGAAACCGATTGCCTCCGCGATCGCGGACGAGGACCCGATTCATTGCGTGTTCGACGGGAGCGCGCTGGGCAGGGGCGCCGTCGTACAGCTGGCGTGCGAGCGAGCCGGGGTGGACCCTGGCGAGGTCGACCCCGTCGACGAGGACGACGTGGTGTCGGCACTGTTCGAGCCGCCCGCCTTGCTCGGTCGCGGGCAAGACCACCGGGTGCCCATCGTGTTCAGCTCGGCCGACGGTGCCGGGACCGCCTGCGCGCTGGTGCTGTCCGAACCGCCCGCCCGGACGCGACCGCCCGAGCGCCGCGCGGTGCCGGTCCTGCCGCTGATGCTGTCGGCCGACAGCGCGGAGAGCCTGCGCGGCAAGGCGGAGACCCTGCGCGCCCACCTGGACGGGTCTGCCGAGCCGGACCTGCTCGACACCACACACACGCTGGCGCTGGCGCGGTCACACCTGCCGCACCGGGGCATCGTGCTGGGCGAGGACCGGGCGGAACTCGTCGCGGGCCTCGCCGAACTGGCCGACGGCCGGGCAGGTGCGGCAGAGGCCGGGACCGGGCGCAAGGTGGCGTTGATGTTCCCCGGCGAAGGCGGACAACGGCCGGGGATGGGCCGCGAGCTGTACCCGCTGTTCGACGTGTTCGCCGACGCGCTCGACGAGGTGTGCGACCACTTGGACGCGGCGTCCACCTGGTCGGTGCGCGACCTGCTGCTGGGCGACCGCGGCACCGAGGTGGCGCCCGCCGACGAAGCGATGTACACCCAGGACGCCCTGTTCGCCCTGCAGCTTGCGCTGTTCCGGCAGTTCGAGCAGTGGGGCGTTCGCCCGGACTTCGTGGTCGGCCACTCGGTCGGGGAACTGGCCGCGGCCACCGCGGCCGGGGTGTACTCCCTTCCGGACGTGTCCGCGCTCCTGGCCGAGCGGGTCCGGTTGTTCCGGCACCGGACACCTGTCGGCGGCGCCATGGTGGCGCTGCGGATCACCGAGGCCGAAGCACAGGAGTCGCTGACCGGGCTGACGGAGCTGGCGGCGATCTCCGCGGTCAACTCACCCGACTCCGTCGTCGTCTCCGGCGACCGCGACACCGTGCTGGGCATCGCCCGGCTCTGGGCCGACCGTGGGCGCAAGGTCAAGCAGCTGCCGGTGGACCGGGCCTTCCACTCCCCGCACATGGCCGCGATGGCAGGCGAATTCGAGCAGTTCGCGCGCGGCCTGACCGCCTACCCGCCGCGTATCCCGATCGTCCCGGTGCACACCGGGCTCGGGACCGATCCCGGTGTGGTGTGCCTGCCCGAGTACTGGGGCGCCCAGGTACGCGGCACCGGGCACTTCTTGAACTGCGTCACCACCCTGGCGGCCGCCGGCGTCGACACCTACGTCGACATGAGCGCGAACGGGGTGCTCGCGGCACTGGTCGAGGAGACCCTGCCCGGCGTGGCCACCGGCGACCTGCTCGTCACCGCCGCGCTGCGCGGTGGCCAGTCCGACCTGCGCGCGGTGCTGGGCACCCTCGGCGAGCTGCACGGGCACGGGGTGCCGGTCGCCTGGCCGGAGGTGCTCGGCGACTGGGGCGGCCGCCGCGTGCACCTGCCCACCGAGGTCGCCGAACCCACCGGCGCCGTCGCCACGGACCTCCCCCGGCTGATCCGGGCCGAGACCGAGTCGCTGATCAGCGGCGGTTACCGGCCGGACCGGACCTTTTTCGAGCTGGGCATGGACTCGGTGAGCGCTGTCGAACTGGTCAACCGGCTGCGCAGGCGGACCGGGCTGAAGATCGCCACGACCGCCCTGTTCGACCACCCCACGCCGAACCAGCTGACCGCGCACCTGGACGGCAGCGCGCCGAGGCCACCGGCCCTCGTGCGCCGCCGTGCAGGTTCGGACGAGCCGATCGCCATCGTCGGCATGAGCTGCCGCTTCCCCGGCGGCGTGCAGTCCCCCGAGGACCTGTGGCAGCTGCTCACCGAAGGCGGCGACGTCATCACGCCGATGCCGACCGATCGCGGCTGGGACCTGGAGACGCTGTACGACCCGCAGCGGCAGCGGCCGGGCACCAGCTATGTGCGCGAAGGCGGGTTCCTGCACGAGGCCGCCGAGTTCGACGCCGCGTTCTTCGGTATCGGCGGCCACGAGGCCCTGGAAATGGACCCGCAACAGCGCTTGCTGCTGGAACTGTCCTGGGAGGCCTTCGAGCGGGCCGGCATCGACCCGGCCACGTTGCGAGGCAGCGACACCGGGGTCTACGCGGGGCTCACCCACAGCGAGTACGGCATCGGCCCCGGGCACGCCGGAGCCGCCGAGCGGCCGAACCTGGCGATCGGGACCGTGTCCAGCGTGGCCTCCGGCCGGATCTCGTTCACCTTCGGCCTGCAGGGCCCCAACCTGTCGATCGACACGGCGTGCTCCTCCTCCCTGGTCGGCGTGCACCTGGCCGCCGCGGCGCTGCGCCGGGGCGAATGCTCGCTGGCGCTGGCCGGAGCGGTGACCGTGCTGGCGTCGCCCTTGGTGTTCGTGGAGTTCAGCAGGCAGGGCGGGCTGGCGCCGGACGCGCGGGCCAAGCCGTTCGCCGAAGACGCCGACGGCACGGCTTGGGCCGAGGGCGGCGGCATGTTCGCGCTGGAGCGGTACTCCGACGCGCGCCGGAACGGCCATCCGGTGCTGGCGCTGATCACCGGGTCCGCGGTCAACTCCGACGGCGCCAGCAACGGGCTCACCGCGCCCAACGGTGCCGCCCAGCAGCAGTTGCTGTCCACCGCGCTCGCGGACGCCGGGCTGCGACCGTCCGATGTGGACGTCGTGGAGACGCACGGCACCGGGACGAAACTGGGCGACCCGATCGAGGCGGGCGCGCTCCTGGCCGCCTACGGCGCGCACCGGCCGCCGGGCCGGCCGCTGCTGGTGGGCTCACTGAAGTCCAACCTGGGGCACACCCAGGCCGCCGCCGGGGCCGCCGGCCTGATCAAGATGGTGCTGGCCATGCGGCATCGCACGGTCCCGGCCACCGTCAACGTCGAGACGCCCAGCTCGCACGTGGACTGGGCGGCCGGGCTGCACCTGGTCACCGAACCCACGCCGTGGCCGAACCGGGGACCGATCCGGCGGGCCGGTGTCTCGTCCTTCGGTATCGGCGGCACGAACGCCCATGTGATCCTGCAACAGCCCCCGGCCGAACCGGACGGACCGGCGGCCCCGCCGAGCGAACTCCCGCTGCTGTGGACCGTCTCGGGCGGTTCGGAGACGGCACTGCGCGCGCAGGCAGCCCGGCTGCTCGCGCACTGCGACACCTACCCCGGGGCCGATGTGCACGACCTGGGTTTCTCCTTGGCCACGACCCGTTCCGCGCTGACCGACCGGGCCGTGCTCACCGGCGGCGACCGCGAACAGCTCGGCCGCGCGCTGGCCGCGCTGGCCGCCGGCAGAACCGATCCCGGTCTCACCACGGGGGTGGTGGCCGAGGGCGGTCTGGCCTTCCTGTTCGCCGGGCAGGGCAGTCAGCGCGCCGGCATGGGCCGTCTGCTGCACGAGCGGTACCCGGTGTTCGCCAAGGCCTTCGACGAGGTTGGCGCGGAGTTGCGGCCGCAGGTACGGGCCGCCGTCTTCGGCACGGACCAGGAAACCCTGGACCGGACGGAGTTCGCGCAGACCGGGCTGTTCGCGTTCGAGGTCGCACTGTTCCGCCTGCTGGAGAGCTGGGGCATCCGGCCGGACCTGCTGCTGGGGCACTCCGTCGGTGAACTGGCCGCCGCCCACGTGGCCGGGGTGCTGTCACTGCCGGAGGCCTGCCGTCTGGTCGCGGCGCGCGGTTCGCTCATGCAGGCGTTGCCACCTCACGGGGCGATGTACGCGGTGGCGGCCTCGGCGGACGAGGTCGAGCACCTGCCGGCAGGGGTTTCGCTGGCGGCGGTCAACGGCCCGCGTTCAGTGGTGCTCTCGGGAGCCGAGGACGCCGTCGCCGCGGTGGCCCAGACCTTCCGCGCGCAGGGGCGCAGGACCAAGCGCCTGCGCGTCAGTCACGCCTTCCACTCCGCGCTGATGGCTCCGATGCTCGACGAATTCCTTTCTGTGGCAAGGAGCCTGAGCTACCGGCCGCCCCTGATCCCGATCGTGTCCGGCTTGACCGGCCAGGTGGCCACCGAAGAACAGCTGTGCTCTCCGGAGTACTGGGCGGACCACGTGCGTGGCACGGTCAGGTTCGCCGACGGGGTGCGGACCCTCCACGACCGAGGGGTGAGCACGTTCCTGGAACTGGGTCCGGAGACCACGCTGACCGAGATGACCGCGGACTGCCTCGGTGAAGCCGCGGACACGGCCGTGGTCCCCGGTCTGCGGGACGCGGACGTACTCGCCGCCGTGGCGGCACTGCACGTGCGGGGACAGGGGCCGGATTGGTCGCGGTGGTACGCGGGCAGCGGGGCACGGCGGGTGGACCTGCCGACCTATCCCTTCCAGCGCAAGAGGTTCTGGCTGCTGCCGGAGGCGACCTCGCAGTCCCGCTCCCCGGATTCGGCGTTCTGGGACGCCGTGGCGAGCGGAGACCTTCAGCGTCTCGGCGACCTGCTGGGCACCGGCACCGAGCCGAAGGTCACCGAACTGCTGCCCGCGATGGCGCGGTGGCGGCGTGAGAACGACCAGACCGCCGCGACGGATCGGTTGCGGTACCGCATCTCCTGGCAGCCTGTGGCAGGACAGGTCGCCCGCAAGCGGAACTGGGTCGTGGTGCACGCCGCGGACCTGCCCGTGCCGGAACCCGTCCGCGCGGCGCTCGGGGCCGTGGTGCTGGGCGTCGGCGCCGATGCCGGTCGTGCGGAAATCGCCGAACTGCTCGCACCCATCCGGGATGGCGAACCGATCGACGGAGTGCTGTCCCTGCTGGCACTGGACGAACGACCGCACCCCGCCGTCGCCGGGGTGCCCGCCGGGCTCGCCTCGACCACGGCGCTCATCCAGGCCATGGGAGACCTCGAACTCGACCTGCCGTTGTGGTGCGCGACCCAGTCGGCGGTGTCCACCGGGCACGGCGATCGGCTGGGCTCCCCGGTACAGGCCATGGTGTGGGGCCTCGGCCGGGTCGCGGCGCTGGAACATCCGGCACGGTGGGGCGGCCTGGTGGATCTTCCGTCCACTTTGGACTCTGCCGCGAGCGAACGGCTGGCCGGAGTGATGTCGGCGACGGAGGATCAGGTCGCCGTCCGCGCCTCGGGCGTCTTCGCCCGGCGTATGCTGCACGCACCCGCCGGTCCCCGCGAGAAGGCGACACCGCGCCGCTGGCCGCGCCGTGGCACCACCCTGATCACCGGCGCTTTCGGCGCGCTGGGAAGGAAGTTGGCGCGCTGGCTCGCCGCCGAGGGGGTGGAACGGCTGCTGCTGACCGGCAGGCACGTCGACGACCCCGAGTTCCTCGCCGATCTGACCGTGCTCGGTGCCGAGGTCGAGGCTGTCGCCTGCGACGTGGCCGACCGCGACGCCATGGCCAGGCTGCTCGCGGCGATCCCGGCGGACCGGCCGTTGACGGGAGTCGCGCATACGGCCGGGGTCCTCGACGACGGTGTGCTCGACGCGCTGGACCCGCGGCGACTGGCCGTGGCCCTGCACGCCAAGGTCGAAGGTGCCCGCAACCTCCACGAACTCACCAGCGGGCTGGAGGCGTTCGTGCTGTTCTCCTCCGCCACCGGCGCGGTGGGCAACGCGGGCCAGGCCAACTACGCGGCGGCCAACACCTATCTCGACGCGCTGGCCGACCAACGGCGTGCCGACGGGCTCACCGCCACCTCGCTCGCCTGGGGACCGTGGGGCGACGGCGGGATGGCCGTGGACGGGGCGGGCGCGGAGGCCGTGGGCACCAGGCTGCGACGCAACGGCATGACCGTGCTCGACCCCGACCTCGGCATCGCCGCACTGGCCACGGCCTTCGGTCGCGAGGAGTCAGGTCTGGTGATCGCCGACGTGGACTGGGACCGATTCCTCTCGGTCTTCGCCACCAACCGGCACAGCCCACTGCTCGCGGAGCTGCCGGAAGCCCGCCAGAGCAAGGCCGCCGAGCCGCAACCGGAGGCCTCCTCACTCGTGGCGCGCCTGGCCGGGATGCCCCAGTCCGAGCGGGTCCGGGTACTGCGCGAACTGGTGTGCCGTCAGGTCGCCACGGTACTCGGGCACGACTCGGTCACCCAGGTTCAGCCGGGCAAACCCTTCCACGAGCAGGGACTCAGTTCCCTGGGCATCATCGAGCTGCGCAACCAGCTGCGGGCGCAAACGGGGTTGCGGGTGCCCGCCACCGCCCTGTTCGACCATTCGACGCCCACCGCCCTGGCCGGGTATCTGAACACCGAGCTCACGCCGAGCGCGCCACCGGCACCACCCCGGCCCGAACCGGTGGCCGAGCCCGCGGCCGCCGACCTCGACGACGTGCTCGGCCGGGCCGAACGGGAAATCTTGTTGGCAGCGGAGGGTCTCCTCGATGGCTGAGGACAGCAAAGTACTCGACACCCTGCACCGCCTGACCACGGCGCTGCGGGACACCAGGGAACGCCTGCGGGCAGCCGAGGCAGGCACCCGTGAGCCGATCGCCATCGTGGGGCTGGGGTGCCGGTTCGCCGGCGGGGCGACCGACCCCGATGCGCTGTGGCGGCTGCTCGACGGCGGCCACGACGCCACCACCTCGTTCCCCGCCGACCGCGGCTGGCCGCAAGGACGCACCGGCGCCGGCGGGTTCCTGGCCGACGCGGCCTGGTTCGACGCCGGCTTCTTCGGCATCGGCCCGCACGAGGCACTGTCCATGGACCCACAGCAGCGGCTGATGCTGGAGATCTCCTGGGAGGCGCTGGAACGGGCCGGAATCGACCCGACCACCCTGCGTGGCTCCCGAACCGGGGTGTTCACCGGGACCAGCGACCAGGACTACCGGCGGCTGATCAGTGCGAACGTCGACGAATTCGCCGACCACGTGGCGACCGCCACCGCGGCGAGCGTGCTGTCCGGGCGGGTCGCCTACCTGCTCGGGCTGGAAGGGCCGTCGGTCTCGATCGACACCGCGTGCTCGTCCTCGCTGGTGGCCCTGCACCTGGCTGTGCGGTCGCTGCGCGCCGGGGAATGCGACCTCGCACTGGCAGGCGGCGCGGTGGTGATGTCCACGCCCGGCGTGTTCAATGCCTTCCGGCACCAGGGCGCGCTCGCGGCGGACGGCCGGTGCAAGGCGTTCGCCGAGTCCGCGGACGGGGTCGGCTGGGGTGAAGGCGCCGGTGTGGTGGTCGTGGAACGGCTCTCCGACGCCCTCGCGGCCGGGCACCCGGTGCTCGCCGTGGTGCGGGGCAGCGCGGTCAACTCCGACGGTGCCTCCAACGGGCTGACCGCGCCCAACGGGCTCGCGCAGCAGCGGGTGATCCGCGACGCGCTGGCCGACGCGGGGCTGCGCGGCCAGGACGTGGACACCGTCGAAGCGCACGGAACGGGCACCCGGCTCGGCGACCCGATCGAGGCATCCGCTCTGCAGGCCGCGTACGGCCGCGACCGGGATACTCCGCTGACCCTCGGCTCGATCAAGTCCAACATCGGGCACACCCAGGCCGCCGCCGGGGTCGCCGGGGTACTCAAGATCGTGCTCGCGCTGCGCAACCGGACCTTGCCCAAAACCCTGCACGTGGACCAGGCGACGTCCCAGGTGGACTGGCGCGGCGGCGGGGTCGACCTGCTCACCGAGAGCCGCCCCTGGCAGGCGGCCGACGGCCGTCCCCGTCGCGCGGCGGTGTCCTCCTTCGGTATCAGCGGCACCAACGCGCACGTGATCATCGAAGAGGCTCCACCACTGGAGGCGACCGGAACTCCCGAGGCGGAGCAGTTGCCGTGGGTGCTCTCAGCCCGTACCGAATCCGCTCTGCGGGCAAGGGCCGGGCAGCTGCTGTCCCATGTGGACGACAGGGATCCGGTGGCCTTGTCGCACGCGCTGATCACCTCACGCAGCACGTTCGATCGCCGTGCCGTGATACTCGACGCCGATCCGCGAACGGCGCTGACCGCGTTGAACCGGGGCACCGCGGCACCGGGTCTCGTCACGGGCACGGCCGATCTGACCGGCAAGGTGGTGTTCGTCTTCCCCGGCCAAGGCGGCCAGTGGGCAGGCATGGCCGGTGACCTGCTGGAGACCTCGCCGGTGTTCAAGGAGCACGTCGAGCGCTGTGCTCGCGCGCTGGCGCCGCACCTCGATTGGGACCTGCTGGCAGTGCTGCGGCAGGAGCCGGACGCGCCGTCGCTGGACCGGGTGGACGTGGTGCAGCCCGCGTTGTTCGCGGTGATGGTCTCGCTGGCCGCGCTCTGGCGCGCCGGCGGTATCGAACCTGACGCGGTGGTGGGGCACAGCCAGGGCGAGATCGCCGCCGCCCACGTCGCGGGCGCACTGTCGCTGGAGGACGCCGCGCTGGTGGTGGGCCGGCGGGCGAAAGCGCTGACCACGTTGTCCGGCCGCGGCGGTATGGCCTCGGTGGAGCTGTCCGCCGACCGGCTCCGCCCCCTGTTGGACGAGCGGCTGGCGATCGCCACGGTGAACGGACCGGAGTCCTCGGTGGTCGCCGGGGACATCGAGGCGCTCGACCGGCTGCTGACGGATCTGGCCGGATCCGGGGTCCAGGTCCGGCGGTTGGCTGTCGACTACGCGTCCCACTCCCCTCAGGTCGAGTCGGTCCGCGAACGGGTGCTCACCGAGCTGGCCCCGATCTCACCCCGGCCCACCGCCATCCCGTTCCACTCCGCCGTGACCGCGACGGTGCTCGCCGGGCCCGAACTGGACGCGGGGTACTGGTACCGCAACCTGCGGATGCCCGTGCATTTCGATGCGGCCCTCGCCGGGCTTCCGGTGCCGGAGCACACTTTCTTCGTCGAAGTCAGCCCGCACCCCGTACTCGTCCACTCGGTGCTGGCGGCCGTCGGCGACCGGGCCGTGGTCACCGGGACGCTGCGCCGCGGCGAGAACGGCCGCGACGCCTTCCTCGCCGCACTCGCCGAACTCCACGTCCGCGGTCTTGGCCCGAAGTGGACCGCGTGGGCGGGCCGGGAGACTCCGGGTTTCACCGAGCTGCCGACCTATCCCTTCGAACGCAAACGGTTCTGGGTCACGCCGGGAGAGACGCGCGACAGTGGGCATCCGGTCCTGGACGCGCCTGTCGAGCTGGCGGGCACCGGCGAACTGGTGCTGACCGGCCGCCTGTCGGTGACTTCGTCGCCATGGCTGGCCGATCACCGCGTACTGGACGAGGTGATCCTGCCCGGCACCGCCTGGCTGGAATTCGCCTTGCGTGCCGGGACAGCCGCGCAGTGCCCCATGGTCGAGGAACTGACCCTGGAACGGCCACTGGTGGTGCCGGACGACGCGGCCGCCATCGTCCAACTGCGGGTCGGCGCGCCCGACGGCACCGGACGGCGAGGCCTGCAGCTGCACGCCAAAGTGGACGGTGGGAACTGGGTGCACCACGGCGGCGGGACGCTGAGCCCTGAACGGATCGAACCGGCCGCGATCGACGAGTGGCCACCCGCGGGTGCGGAACCTGTCGCGCACCAAGGTATCTACCCCGCCATGGTCGAGCGCGGGCTGCACTATGGCCCCACGTTCCAAGGGTTGCGCGCGGTTTGGCGGCGTGACAAGGAAGTCTTCGCCGAAGTGGACTGCCCGGTGGACGAGCGGGGCTTCGTGATCCACCCGGCGATGCTGGACTCCGCCCTGCACGCCCTCGGGTTCGATGGTTCGGCACCCGTGACGGACGGACCGGTGTTGCCGTTCGTCTGGGCCGGGGTGAGCGCGCATGCCACCGAACCGGCGATGCTGCGCGTACGGCTGCAGGGCTCGGCGGACGAGTCGGTGCGGCTGAGCGTGACCGATGGAGCGGGCGCACCGGTGCTGTCGGTGGATTCGCTGGTGCTGCGACCGGCCGTCGCGCACCGTGAGGCCCCACGGGACGCGCTGTTCCGGAGCAGATGGGTCGAGGTGCGCACCGCTGTCAGCACGGCCTCGGAAGTCGTCGTCACCGTCGGAATCGAGACCGGCCAGTTCCCGGTTTTCCCTGATCTGGACGCGCTCGAGAACGCGGTCTCCGG
This sequence comes from Amycolatopsis sp. NPDC102522, assembly GCF_055584485.1. Lineage (NCBI taxonomy): Bacteria > Bacillati > Actinomycetota > Actinomycetes > Pseudonocardiales > Pseudonocardiaceae > Amycolatopsis > Amycolatopsis sp. NPDC102522. Next base: position 41,859 of record NZ_JBVJLY010000008.1, read on the forward strand.
TGGTCTACCCGTGCCGGACGCGGTGCTCATAGCCGGTGCCGAAGGTGCGCTGCGGGAGTCTGCGCATCGCGCGCTGTCGCTGGCTCAGTGGTGGACGACGCGTCCGGAGTTCGCCGCGTCCAGGCTGGTGTTCCTCACCTCGGGCGCGGTGGCGGCCGTGACCGGCGAGGATGTCAGCGATCTGGCCGGCGCGGCTGTCACCGGTCTGGTGCGCTCCGCCCAGACCGAGGAGCCCGGTCGGTTCGTGTTGCTGGACGCCGACGAGATCACCCCGTTGACGATCGCGGCCGCGCTGGCCGCCGACGAGCCGGAGCTCGCCCTGCGCGGCGGCCGGGTGCTGGCGCGCCGCCTGGTGCGAGTCGTCCCGCCCGCCCCGGCGCGGTTCGCCGATGCCGACGACGTCGTGCTGATCACCGGCGGCACCGGCACCCTCGGTGGGCTGCTCGCCCGGCATCTGGTCACCGCGCACGGGGTGCGGCGGCTCGTACTGCTCAGCCGTGGTGGCCACGCGCCGGAACTGGTGACCGCGCTCGCCGAGCTCGGTGCCGTCGCGACCACGGTCGCCTGCGACGTGACCGACCGGACGCACCTGGCCCGCGTGCTCGCGGACCATCGGCCGACGATCGTGGTGCACGCGGCCGGGGCACTGGACGACGGCGTGATGCTGACCATGACCGGGGACCGCCTGGACACGGTCATGCGGCCGAAAGCGGAAGCGGCCATCGCCCTCCACGAGCTGACGAAAGCGCTCCCGCTCAAGGCGTTCGTCCTGTTCTCCTCCGCCGCCGCCACCGCGGGCAGCGCGGGCCAGTCGAACTACGCCGCGGCCAACGCCGTACTCGACGGGCTCGCCCACCACCGTCGCAGCCAAGGCCTGCCGGCGATCTCGCTCGCGTGGGGCCTGTGGGCCGAGCGCAGCGACCTGACCAGCCACCTCCGGACGTCGGTGGACATGCTGTCCACCAAGGAGGCGCTTGCCCTGTTCGACGCCGCGGTGTCCCTCACTGACCCTGTGCTGGTGCCCGCCCGCCTCACGCTGGACGACGCCGACGACCGGCACCTGCTGCGGGAACTCAGGGACCGGCCGGACACCCCGGACCGGCCGCGCCCGCTGCTCGACCTGCTCAGCGGGCCGGACCGGGAGCGCGCACTCCTCGACCTGGTGCTGGACAAGGTCGCGCTGGCTCTCGGCCACGTCGATACCGCGGAACTCGACCGGCACGCCGGGTTTCTGGAGATGGGGGTGGACTCACTGGCCGCGGTCCGCATCCGTAACCACTTGGCCGAGGCGCTGGGACGGCGGCTGCGGGCGACCGTCACCTTCGACCACCCGACCCCGGCGATGCTGGCCAAGTATCTGGCGGAGCTCATGGGCAGGGGCGAAGACGACGTGGTCCAGGACGAGGACCGGGAAGACTTCCGGCAGCGGTTTATGCGCATCAGGGTCTCAGGCTGGGAAAGGAACCGCACCTTTTTCGGCTCGCTGGAACAGCTGCCGCATCCGGCCCGCCCGGTCCGGCTGGCCAGTGGCCCCGGGCGACCGGCGCTGGTGTGCGTCCCCGCCATCACCGGACAGGCCGATCCGGTGCAGTATTCGCGCCTGGCCAAGGCTTTCCAAGGTGAACGGGATGTCTGGTCGCTCCGGCAACCGGGATTCCGCGGCGATGAGGCACTGCCGAAGACCCGGGAGATGCTGCTGGCGGCACACGCCGCCAGCCTGCGTGCCGAGCTGGGAGATCAGCCTTTCGTTTTGACCGGTCTGTCCGCCGGCGGCCTCGTCGCCCACCTGCTCGCGCAGCACCTGCACGAACAGGGCACACCGCCTGCCGGAGTGGTGGTGCTGGACAGTTATCTCCCCAGCGAGTACGAGCGGCTGGTCCGTCTGCTGCCGGGTCTGGGTGACGAAATGCAGCTCCGGATGGCCGACCCGAGCTATGTGGTGCCCACCAACGACAGCTGGATAACCGCGATGCTGCACTACGGGACCTTCGACTGGACGCCGGACTACCTGCCGATCCCGGTGCTGTTCGTGCGCGCGGGCGACCCGGTGCAGGACTGGCCCCCTGACTGGGAACCGGTATGGCCCTTCGAGCACACGGCCGCCATCACCCGTGGCAACCACTTCACCATGATGGAGGAGCACGCCCCGCATACGGCGGCGCTGATGAACGACTGGATGCGCGGCACCTTCGACGGTGGTTCGTCGCAAGGGCGCGTGGGTCGCTGAGCTCACCCGGCATGCTCGACCTGTCGAAATGGCCGGCCGGCAGCGGTCTTCGCCACCGCTGCCGGCCGGGCCGTGGAGATCAGTTGAAGATCACGTCCGAGCAGGAGTAGAAGGCCTCGCCGGAGTCAGGCCAGTGGCGTTGCCAGATCGAGTAGATCAGGTGCCTGCCGGTGCGCCCGCCGGGCAGGTTCGCCTTGAGCTGGTAGGCATTGCCGACGATCGGCGGGTTGTCCTGCTTGTAGAACGGGGTGGCTTCCAGGTCGGACCACTTGAGCGGTTTCGTCGGGTCGTAGCTCGGCTTGGTGACGTACAGCTCGAAGGTGCCCGGGTGCGCGGCGGTCAGCTGATACTTGAAGGTGTACTGGCCGCTGCCCGGCATCGTGGTCGCCGGCCAGTCGGCGCGGGCCAGGTCGAGCCCCTTGTACTTACCCCGGCCGGCACTGCACAGCTTGCCGTCCGGGATGATCTCGCGGCTGTGGCCGCTGGCGTCGCCGATGTTGACCTCGTCCCAGTCGTAGATCGGCCAGCTGTCGCCCACCGCGATGGCGGCCTTGCACGCGGCGGACTTCGGGTTCTCCGGACCCTCCTGGAAACATCGCATGATCCGGCTGACCGGGTTGCCCATCGAGCCGTGTGCGAGGGCGGGGACGGCGGTGAACACCGAGACCGTGCTGAGCACGGCGGTCAGTACCGCGACTTTGACGGCGGAGCGGGAAAACTTCATCGCAAGATTCCTCTCATGAGAGGTCTAGACCACACTCACGGTAAGTGTCCCGGCACACCGGCGTGTAGGTCCGAAAGTCGGGCACAGGCGATTTCCTCGCCGGGTCGGCACCTCACAGCCGGGTGGGAAGAAGAAACCGGCCGACGGCGAAGTGGTGGTGAAAGGTGACCGTCGACGAAAGGATCCACATGTCAGAGGGGGACATATGACAACGGGAACGGGCGAGCAGGTGACCGATGCCGAGCTGGCCGACCGGTTGCCGCAGGACCCGGAACTGTTCACGGAAGTACACGATCGCTACTTCGCGGTCATCTACCGGTATGTGGCCGGCCGGCTGGACGCGCAGACCGCGGAGGACATCGCCGCGGAGACGTTCCTCGTCGCGTTCGACCGGCGCGGCACGTTCGACGCCCGACGCGGTGAGGTGCGGGTCTGGCTGTTCGGCATCGCCACGAATCTGGTGGCCAGGCACCGCCGCAAGGAGGCTCGCCACTATCGGGCGCTGGCACGGGTGAACGTCGCACCAGCGGTCGAGGGGCACGAGAGCAGGGTGGTCGAGTCGGTGTCCGCCCGGCGGCTGCTTCCTCAACTCGCGAACGCGCTCTCGCGGCTGTCCGCCGGGGAACGGGACGTGCTGCTGCTCGTGGCGCTCGGCCAGCTCGGGTACGAGGAAGTGGCCACGGCACTCGGTATCTCCTCCGGCACGGTCGGTTCCCGGCTCAACCGTGCACGCAAGAAGCTCAACTTCATCCTCACCCCGGAGGCACTCGATGAATGACCTGCAGACGCTGCACGCCGCGCTGACCCCGGACGAGCCGTCCCAGGATGTGGTCGACCGCAGCCGACACCAGCTCCAGAACCGGATACACGGCGGCCGGGCCTCCCTGCGGCGGACCGGATGGCTGGTCACGGGGGCCGCGATTGCCACGGCGGCAGCGGCCGCCGTGGCAATCGCGGCCATGCCGGGCGCACCGGTCGACGGTCCGCCGGTGCGAACGGTCAGCGGGCAGGAGATCCTGCTCGCTGCCGCCACCGCCGCTGAGCGTTCCCCCGAGGGGGCCGGCACCTACTGGCACGTGAAGGTGGACGACGTCACTGCTCCGAAGGGGTACGAGTACTGGATCAAGCCGGACGGTCAGGCGTGGATGCGGGGAGCGAAGACGGGAGGCAAGGTCACGCCGATGAAGAAGGGTTCAGCCGCCCCGTTCTCGATGGCCGCCCTCGATCTGACCCTCGAGCAGTTGCGTGCCCTGCCGACGGACCCTGTCGCGTTGAAGGCCTGGATCGCCGAGGCCCTCAAGCGCAGCGACGCCAGGACCAGCGCGGGCCCGTTCACCGCGAGTGACCGGGAGAAAGCCGCCTTCCAGGCGTTGATCTCACTGGTCTCCACACTGCCGGCCAAGCCGGAGGTCCGGGCCACGGCCTTCCGCATGATCGCCGACTATCCGGGTGTCCAGAACCTCGGCACGGTGCCGGGTGGGCAAGGTCTGTTGCTGCCCGAGGGCGAGCGGCTCGTCGTCGATCCGGCGACCGGACGGGTGAACGGGACGTCGGTCTTCATCACCCTGGACGGGGCGGTGTACACGGTGTCCGACCCCGCCGGCGCCAAGATCAACGCCGAGTGGACCAACACCCTGCCCAAGTAGCGGATCGGTGGCCGGGAGCGTGTCCCGCTCCCGGCCATCACAGGGGCCCTCATCGGTCCATCCTCTTGAGGTCTGTGTTCAGCGGCGATCCTGAGGAATCCGGCGATCGAAGGTGAGCGGCTCCCCGAGCGCCAGGGTCCGGTACGGGGTCACATCACCGACCGGCCGGTAGACGACGTCCGCGCGGACGTTCACAGCGGCCGGCGAGGCGGGCACCGGAGCCACGGTCTCCCCGTCTGTACGGGTGATATCGACTCACGGCAGGCTGACGCCATGCGGAAACTGACCTTTGGCATGAACGTGACCCTGGACGGCTACATCGCCGCACCCGGCGACGACCTCGGCTGGAGCGGGGGTGAGGGACCGGACTCGTCGCCGAGCGACGAGCTGTTCCAGTGGTGGTCCGACCGGGTGGGGGCGACGGGCCTGGCGCTGTACGGGCGCAAGCTGTGGGAGGCGATGAGTTCCCACTGGCCGACCGCCGACCAGCAGCCCGGCGCCACACCGGCGGCGATCGAGTACGCCCGCCGCTGGCGGGACATGCCGAAGGCGGTGTTCTCCTCGACGATCAGCACGGTCGACTGGAACACCCGCCTGGTCACCGGCGACGCGGTCACCGAGATCACCCGGCTCAAGGCCGAGGACACCGGCCCGATGGACATCGGCGGCGCGACGCTCGCCGGGGCGGCCATGCGGGCCGGGCTGATCGACGAGTACGTGCTGGTCACCGTGCCGGTCTTGGTGGGCGGCGGCACTCCGTTCTTCACCGCGCTGGACAGCTGGGTGAACCTGATCCTGGTCGAGACCCGGACGTTTCCCGGCGGCGTGATGCTGACCCGATACGAGACGAGGCGATGAGGGAACCTTCCGTGCGTTTCGAGCGACGGCTACCGGCTTGTTCGCGAGCCGCACGTCCGTGCACGTCGACGTATCTTGGATCGCCAGGGTTTTCGTGGCCCGGCTTCCGGCACTGCCACGCCGGCGATCACAGCGGTCACCCAAGTGATCGCCTCGACTGTCGAGCCGTGTTGAAGGTCTAATCGGCCATCGTGCGTGACGGTGGCTTCAGACGATCACGGTCTCGATCAGTGCGAGAGCGTCCCTGCACAGCTGGGCCGCCTTCTCGTCCTGAAGTCCTTCGTACGCAGGGATGCTCTCGCGGGCATCATCGGCGGCGAACCGCCATTGAGCTCGGGTCAACCGGATGGCGATGATCTGATCCAGCGGCGGCCAGTTCCCCTCCACCCAAGGGACTTGGTCCCAGCCCGCCTCTCGGATGTCCCGCCCGATGCCTTCGACCTCCTCATCGCCGTCGGCGGCGGCCAGGGACACGACATTGTCGATCCCGGCATCGATGCCCGCCCAGATCCGGGCGGGCATTCGCAGCGTGATCGGCTCATCCGGCAGATACTCCATGGAAGACATCCTGCCGATAGTTCACAGCCGGATCGCCAGAAGGTGGCGGGATCGCTCCCAGGCGCCGTCGGCTTTCGCGGGTTCGCCCATCACCTGGTAGGAGTCGCCCAGCTCGCGGAAGAGTTCGGGCACCAGGCCCACGCTGGCAGGCCGGTCCCGGCGCACGGTCGCCACGAGCACCGCCAGCGCGCGCTCGAACTCGGCATGGGGGAAGACGAACCGGACCAGCGCGCCGACGGCCATCGAGCCGATCGGCTCGGGACTGCGGTCCTTCGCCAGCCGCAGGGCTTCATCGAGCAGGGACTGGGCGCGCACATCACCCTCGCGGGTGTAGCCGCACGCGAGATAGACGAGTGTCATGGCCTGGGTCGCCCGGTGGCCCAGAGCACGGAACAGTGCCAGTGCCCGTTCGAACGCGGCGACCGCGTCGCCGGTCTTGTCTTGGGTGCTCAGCACCGAACCTTCGAGCAGCCAGGCGAACGCCTCGCTCGGCTCGTCCCCGAGCCGCCGGGCCAGTTCCCTGGCGCGGCGCAGGCACGGCGCGACCTCGTCGAGCCGTCCGGCGTCGCGGTGGATGAGCGCCATCAGGATCGACGCACTCACGGTGCTCACCCACGCTTCGCCGCGCGCGGCCTTGTCCGCGGCTCGCAGGCACTCCATAGCTTCGTCCGATCGTTCGGCGAGCCTGAGCGCGGCGCCGCGCAGCCGTAGCGCGTCCGCCTGGCCCCGGCGATCGCCGAGCCCGGCGAACAGCCGTTGCGCCGCGGCCGCGTGCTCGTGCGCCGCCCCGTGGTCCACCGGAAGGACATGCAGGGCGAGCCCTCGCAGCATGACCGCTTCGCCCAGTCTGTCGCCCGCCGCGACGCTCGCCCGCAGTCCGGGCCGGTTCGTCTCGGCCCATTCGTCCCGCAGGTTCCGGATCGCGAGGTAGCCGACGGAAACCTGGGCGGCTTCCCACGCGGGTGCCGGGCAGGCCGCATCGGCGGCGTCCTGCACCAGCATGAGCAGGGAGGTGCGTTCGGCGTCGAACCACGCGATCGGATCGGCGAGCAGCTCCCGGGTACAGCTTGCGGTCAGCGCGGGCCGTGGCACGGTGCCGCCGATCAGGTCCAGCACGTGGTGAGGGAGGCGCCGGTTCGCGTCGTCCGCCAGTGCGAGCCAGCAGCCGACCGCCCGGCGCAGGGACTCGGCGCGGACCACTTCGTCGTCCTCCGCGAACGCGCATTCCCTGGCGAACAACCTGGTGAGGTCGTGGAACCGATACCGCGCCCGCCCCGTAGCGTCCACATGGGACACTTCGACCAGGTGGACGTCGACAAGTGCTTCGAGCAGTTCCTCGGCCTCCGCCGCGGACACACCGAGTATCGCGGCGCCCGCCCATGAAGCGAAGTCAGACACTCCGAGCAGCGCGAAGGTCCGGAACGCGTGACGCAGCCGCGGGGCCAGCCCCTGGTAGCTCAGCCGCAGGCTCGCCCGCACGGCCAGGTCACCCGCCACGAGCTCGTCCAGGCGACGTCGCTCATCGGAGAGCCGGCGGACGAGCTGCGAAACACCCAAGCGCGGCCGGGCGACGAGTTTGGCGGCCGCCACCCGGACGGCCAGTGGCAGGTGGCCGCACAGGCCTGCCAGCTCCGCGGCCGCTTCCGGCTCGTCGCCGATTCTGCCTGCCCCGGCCACCTTGGCGAGCAGTCCGACCGCCTGCGCGAGAGTGAGCACGTCCAACCGGAGGTGGCGGGCGCTCTCCAGGCCCAGCAAGGAGTTCCTGCTGGTCACCAGCACGGCCACCGAGCGCGTGCCCGGCAGCAGGGGACGGACTTGCGCCTCGCTCGCCGCGTCGTCCAGCAGCATCACGAGACGGCGGCTCGCGAGCAGACTGCGGAACAGCGCCGAGCGTTCCTCCAGCCGGTCCGGCAGATGCCCGCTCGGCACGCCGAGCGCGGAGAGCAGCCCGACCAGTGCCCTGGCCGGCTCCAGCGGGTCGGGCCGGGCGCCGCCGAGGTTGACATAGAGCTGACCGTCCGGGAAACCGGGCGCCAGTTCGTGCGCCACCTGGAGCGCCAGCGCGGTCTTGCCCACCCCACCCTGTCCGGCCAGTGCGGAGATCGACCCGGCGCGCGCGTGAGCGAGGAGCCGGGTGACCTCCGCGTCCCGTCCGGTGAACTCCGCGACGGCCAGTGGCAGCTGCGCGGGTTTCACCACGTGCGGGGTGACGCGGACGTCCTCGACGGCCGACTGGTCCAGTGCCGGGTCGGCGCACAGGATGTCCTGGTGCAGTTTCCGTAGTTCGCGGGAAGGTTCGAGCCCACTGTGCCGTCCCAGGTCCGCCCGCAGGCGACGGTAGGCCGACAGGGCGTCATCGGGGCGGCCGTCGCGGTAGAGCGCGAGCATCAGTTGCGCGGCGAGCCGTTGCTGATGGGGATGCTGCCGGGCCAGCGCGGTCAACTCGGGCAGCGCCTTGGCATGCCCGCCCAGGCGCAGGGTCACCTCGGCGTGGTCGAGCCGGGCGGCGAGCCATTCCTGTTCGAGCGACGGCACGAGCCGGTGGCGGATCAGATCCGAGTCGACGTCGGCCAGCGGGCCGCCCCGCCACAGCCGCAGCGCGTCGGCGAGGATCGCCTCCGCCCGGACGTCCTGGTCCGCGCCTAGCGTGCCCGCCCTCGTCACCGCGCTCCGGAACCGGTACAGGTCGACCGCGCCGGGGTCGATGTCGAGCTGATAGCCCTGGCCGCGCCGGGTGATGGCCGCCTCGCCCGCGAGCACCCGGCGGAGCTTCGAGACCGTGACCTGGATCGAGTTGGCCTGTACGCGCGGCGGTCGCTCGCCCCACAGCGCTTCGGCGACCCTGTCGGTCGGCACGACTCGGCCCGCATCGAGGGCGAGCAGGCCGAGCACGCACCGCAGCCGTGCCGCGCCGAGCGGGATCTGACGGCCGTCCTTGGTGACTTCCACCGGGCCCAGCACACCGAGTTCCATATCGGTGTCGACTGTGCCGGACGCCGGTTAGTTCCTTTTGCCAGGAAACACTTTGCAGTCGCTACCCGGCCAGGCCGGACAGCCGCCGGGAGACCGCGCTGCCCGGGTCCATGGGCGCGATGCCGTCGGCGACACCGCGGGAGGGCTGGGCTTCCTGGAACTTCCGGATCAACGCGTCGGGCATTTCGTCGGTCCGGAAGGTCGCCGGGTCGAAGTTCCCGCCCGGGAGCAGGTTCAGCGGCGGAGGTACCTCGTCTCCCATGGCCATTTCGGTGAGCTGCCGCAGTTTGGCCGCGACCTCCTCGTTGGCGTGTTCCAGGTTGAGGCGCATCTTGGTGACCTTCTCCATCAGCGACACGGAAATCTCAAGCGGCGAGCCGCCGGCCAGTTGCGCCGGATCGGCGGCCATTTCCGCGAATCCCACGCTCAGCAGGCCTCCCGCGGCACCCGTTGCCCCGCTGGCGCCGATGGCGGTGAAGGTGATCCCCGAGAGCCCCGTGGCGGCCAGGCCGAGCAATCCCGTGGCGGCTCCGCCCAGCCCTGCCGCCAGGATTTTCAGCATCACATTCGATCTCGCCTGCTTGGAGGCCGCGAACTGTTTGACCGACTCCTCGAAAGCTTCGGCCAGCTTCTTCAGGTCCTCCTTCGCCGTGGCCGCGATGTCGTGTGCGGCCACCGCAGCGGCTTCGAGCCTGCTGAGATTGCTGACCCTGATCCCGATCGCGTTCTTGGCGTTGGCGATGGACGACTTGGCGGCGGAGGCGCCCGTGCCGGACCAGTTCCGCAGCTTGTCGATCGCCAGGCCGTACTCGACGGCGTAGTCGTTGCCGAGCCGGTACCACGTGCGATGCAGGCCGTCGACGAGGTCTTCGAGCTGTCTGAGGTCGGTGTCCGACACGTCGCGGAACAGCGACGTCACTGCTTCCCGGGCGTCGGGATCGACGTGCTGGAACGGCTGCATGGTCATGTGGTCCAGGAGCTTGAGCTGCTCGACGATCGTCTCGAGTGCGTCATGGAGGTCCGGGCTGATCTCGTCGGGGTTGAACGGCGGATCAAGCAGGTCGTCGAGGAAGCTCATCGTTCAGCCCCGCCACTGGTCGGCGGCGCTGTACATCCCGACAACCTGGTCCAGCGCCTCGGAAAGTTCGATCGTGTGCTCTCCCAGCGCCCTGAGCTGATCTTCCAGCAACATGCGATACCCGTCGTAGGCACGGGCGATGTTCGCGAAACCGAGCTCGCGGCCGAAGGCGTTGTCCGGTGCTTCGAGCTTGGGAGTGGTGTAGTGCCCCTTCCCATCCGATCTGGGAATGACGCTCCCCGGCGGTGGAATGTCCGGTATGTCGGCCATCCCGGCGCCGGAGCAGGCGCTCATGACGATGTCGCCCGCCTTCGTCAGTCCCCTGGCCGCCACCTGCAGTTCGGCCAGCTCCACTTCCAGATCAGGCATGGTGCCCGTCCCCCTTTGATCGGTCGGTTGTCCAGGAGGTTAGGAAGGAGTCCTTACCTGTCACTGATCTCCAGCTGACCGGCCGCTGCGGAGCCACGGAGGTCAGCGCCTGTACGGCACTCCGCTACATACACTGGAAAGCGGTGCGCGCCATCCAGGGCGACCCCACCGACGGCGGACCGGCCCAGTCGCGGTCGGCGATCGACTGACCCCGGAAACTCCACAATGGACAGGACGGCGTCCTGTCGATCACTCTGGCCGCATCACGGCCCTGTTTCGTTCGGTGGCGTCAAGCTCGATTTCAATCTGCCAACGGGTTGCGTGACACGGCGGTGCGCCCGCCTACGGTTCGCTTCGGCTTGTTCGGTGCGCTTCGGCGTGAAAGGGAATACCCTCGGAGAGCTTCCGGCGTGCAGCTTCGGTGGCCGTCCGCTCCCGTGACCGGGTTGTCGCCATGCCCCTGCGTGCCGGAACTTCGTCACGTTCGTCCGTCACCTGGTCGGCGGCCGCGCCGGCGAACGGAGGGACCCGCATGAGCGTCTTGCCTTTCGACAGCACGGCCTGCTCGAAGATGCGGCTCGTCGGACGCCCCGAGGGCACCCGAGCCCGGGTCTCGCGGGAAGAGATGGAGCCGCTCCGCAAGGCCGCCACCGCTCCCTGCCGACGGCCCCTCGAAGTCCGGCGCTTCTACCGCGAGCGGTACAACACCCTGCCCAGCCGTACTCAGCGCGGCTGAACGGAAGGCCGGATCCCATGCAGCCCGAGGTGTTCGACAGCGAAAACGTCGGCCAGATCGAGGACTTCGTCAACAAGATCTACTCCAGGATGCGGATCGGGGCCGTCGGATCGCATACCCGCGCCCGCCTCACCCGTCGCGTCTTCGCGCCGGAGATCGGCTTCGACGACCTGGACTACAGCTTCGACATCGGCTACTTGGCCGAGCCGCCGGACCTGCTGGTCATTTGCGACGTCGTCTCCGACACCATTCGCGCGGACAACGATCGCACCGAAGACACCTTCGGCCCCGGGGACCAGTTCCTGATCAGCAGTCCCGGACTGCCCTGCGCGGGCGAGGCGCACGCGTCCCGACTGCGGTTCACCCCGTCTCACGGCGAGGCGGGGTGAACCGTCCTCTGCCACGGCGCGGCCTCCTCGATCTGTGCGGCCAGCCCGAGCAACAGCGGCTCCGCGCCGAGGTCACCGGCGAACTGCACCCCGAGCGGCAGTCCGTCCGAAGTGGACCCGAACGGCACGGACATCGCGGGCATCCCGGTGAGGTTGAAGACCGAGGTGTAGGCCGCGTAGACCGACGCGTGCCGGTAGATGGTCTCGGGGCGGGACGTGTCCAGCTCGCCGAGGCGCGGTGTCGGCCGGGCCAGTGTCGGGGTCAACACCAGGTCGACCTCGTCGAACGCCCGTCCGACCTCCCAGCCGATCCCCTGCGCGCGCCGCAGCGTGCGATTCAGGTCGGCGGCGGAGAGAGTGCGGTAATGCTCGTAGAGCACTCGCGTGAGCGGTTCGAGGTCGTCGTCACGCAAGTCGCGAGCCAGCTCCGCCAGGCGGTCTTCGACGGTGACGACGAGATCGGCTCCCATCACGTCGCCTGCCACGCGGGCGACCTCGGCGAGGTCGTAGCCCGCCGCGACCGGAACCACCGTATGGCCGAGCGTCTCGCACAACGCGGCGGCGCGTTCGGTGGCCGCGACACACGAGGGCTCCGGGGTGAGCCCGGGAAGTCCCGTGACGAGCCCGATCCTGAGGTTGCGGCGGGATCTCACCCCGTCGAGGAAGCTCGAATCCGGTGAGGGGACGGAAAACGCCTCCCCAGCGAGCGGACCTGCGGCGATGTCGAGAAGCAGGGCGCTGTCGCGGACCGTGGTGGTCAGCGCGTGGTGGACCGAGACCAGGTTGGCGAACGACGCGGGAGACGGCGCGGGCGAGACGCGGCCGCGGCTGGGCTTGAGGCCGAAGAGCCCGCACATCGCGGCCGGGATCCGGATGGACCCGCCGCCGTCGCTGCCGTGCGCCACCGGGACCAGTCCGGCGGCGACGGCGGCCGCCGATCCGCCGCTCGATCCCCCCGCCGAATGCGTGCCGCGCCAGGGATTGCGGGTCGGACCGAAGAGCGCGGGCTCGGTACTCGCGTTCTTGCCGAGCTCGGCGGTGTTGGTCATACCCAGGACGACCAGCCCGGCGCGGCGATAGCGGGCGACCAATTCGCTGTCGCGATCGCCGATCCGCTCGGCGAACAAACGGCTCCCACCGGTCGACGGCAGTCCGGCGACGGTGGCACCCAGATCCTTGATCAGGACGGGCACGCCGTGCAGCGGTCCGGCGGGCAGACCTCGATCGACTTCGGCGAGCGCCTGCTCGAACCGTGAGCTCACGACCGCGTTCACTACCGGGTTGAGCTTCTCGATCCGTTCGATCGCCTCCTCGACGACCTCCCGGACACTGACGGCGCCGCTTCGGATCGCCTCGGCGGTGCCGATCGCGTCGAGTTCGCTCACTGGAACCTCACCTCTCCTCCCGTCAGGACCGGCCGGCCCCCAATCGATGCCTCGAATCCCGTCGCCATCTCGCCGGAGTGGACCGCGACCTCGACCGTGTCGCCCGGGAACACCGGCCCGGCGAACCGGCAGGCGAGCCCCTGCAGGTCGGCGGGGTGGGCGCCCGTCTCGGCCGCGATCGGGAACAGCACAGCGGCCAAGGTGCAGAGTCCGTGCAGGAACGGCCGGGGCCGGCCGGCCGCCCGCGCGGCCACCGGGTCGACGTGCATGTGGTGACGATCGCCCAGCAGACGGTAGAGCGCGGCTTGGTTCTCACCGGTCGGGACCTGCGTGGTGAAGCGAGCAGGCGTTGCCGCGCGCGGTGGTGCGGACGGACCGCGGTCGCCGCCGAATCCCCCGGCCCCCGGAGCGAAGATCGACCAGGTCGCCACGAAACAGTGACTTTCGACCTCGACCTCGAAGACCGCCGCGGAACCCTTGTCCCAGACGTCACGCACGCGCGCCTTCATGACGAGCTCTCCCGAACGCGGCAGTGGCCGCAGGACCTCCAGGCGTTGCGCGCCGTGCACCGCCGTGCCGGTGTCGAACGCACCGGCCGACCCGAGCGCGTCCGGCGCCCACTGCGCGAGCGTGAGCGCGAAGGTCGGCAGAACCCGTAGCCGTTCTTCGAACACGAGGTCCAGCTGAGCCGCCTTCGCTCCGACGGCGAGGGCGTACAGGATCGCGTCCCGCTCGTCGTAGGCGACGGTCCGTTCCCCCAGCGGGCGGCCTATCCACTCACCCGCGTTCATGTGGCGGCACCGAGGACGAGACCGCTGGTCGGCACTCCGGTTCCGGCGGTGACCAGGACGTTCCTGGCGGACGCCGGTTGGTTGACCGAAGTGCCGCGCACCAGCCGGACCGCTTCGGCGATGCCGTTCATGCCGTGCAGATAGGCCTCGCCCAGCTGCCCGCCGTGGGTGTTGAGCGGCAGCCGACCGCCGGGGTCCAGATGTCCGTCGGCCAGGAAATGCCGGGCCTCCCCGCGCCCGCAGAAGCCGAATTCCTCCAGCTGTGGCAGGACGAACGGGGTGAAGTGGTCGTAGAGCACGAGCGCCTCCATGTCGGCGGGGCCGAGCCCGCTCTGCGCCCACAGGCGGTCCGCGACCAGGCCCAGTTCGGGGATTCCGGAGATCGAGGGGCGGTAGTACGACGTCATCATGTGCTGATCCCGTCCCGCGCCCTGCGCCGCGCCGAGGACGTACGCAGGTGGATGCGGAAGGTCACGGGCTCGTTCGGCGGACACGACCACGAGCGCCTGCCCGCCGTCGGTCTCCTGGCAGCAGTCGAGCAGGTGCAGTGGCTCGGCGATCCACCGCGACTCCTGGTGTTCGGCGAGGGTGATCGGCTTGCCGTGGAACCAGGCCTTCGGGTTGGTGGCGGCGTGCGCCCGGTCGATCACCGCGACGCGGCCGAAATCCTCGGAGGTGGCGCCGTATTCGTGCATGTACCGCCGGGCGGACATGGCCACCCACTGAGCCGGGGTGGACAGCCCGAACGGGGTCATCCAGGAGTACGCGGCGCGGTCCGCGCTCACGTCCAGCGGCCTGTCGGCCTGCCCCAGCCCATAGCGTTCCCCGGAGCGTTCGTTGAAGGCACGCCAGCACACCACGACGTCGGCGAGTCCCGCGGTGATCGCCGCGACGGCGTGCGCGACCGTGCCGCAGGCGGCGCCACCGCCGTGCGGCACCCGGGAGAAGAAGGACAGATCCCCGATGCCGACGTTGCGCGCGACGTGGATCTCCGCGCTGGACTCGGCGGTGAAGGTGACCATGCCGTCCACTTCGGACGGATGGAGCCCGGCGTCCTCGATCGCCGCCGAGACCGCCTCGCACGCCAGGCGCAGCTCACTCCGCCCGGACGCCTTCGAGAACTCGGTCGCGCCGATTCCCGCGATCGCGGTCCGCTTCATCGCCCGACCTCGACTTCCACCGTTCCGCTGACGTGCGTGCCCCGCCCGTTCTCGCCGCGGACCTCCACTTGGAGGCTGCCCTCGTCGACCGAGGTCACCGTTCCCCTGAGCACCATCGTGTCGCCCGGGTGGTTGGGGGCACCGAGGCGGATCTTGACCCGCTTGACCACCGCGGACGGCCCGGCCCATGCCGTCACGAAGCGATCGACGAGCCCGTTGGTGGTCAGGATGTTCATGAACACGTCCGGTGAACCACGCTCGATCGCGAGCGCCGGATCGTGGTGCACGTCCTGATAGTCGCGCGAGGCGATCGCGGACGCCACGATCATCGTGCGGGTCACCGGGATCTCCAGCGGTGGCAACCGATCGCCCACGGCCGTCATCCGTTCGCCTCCCCTGCCGCCAGGACGTCTCCGAGGTGGGACAGCACCGCCGCGGGGCCGCCCAACGTGCCGGCGAGCTGACGCCCCCAGAGGAAGTACCGGTGCACCGGATAGTCGACGTCGACCCCGATGCCCCCGTGGACGTGCTGCACCCGGTAGACGACGTCGAGCCCGCCTTGGGCCCGCCACCAGGAGGCGACCTGGACCGCTCGCTCGGCTTCGCCGTCGTCGGTGTCGACGGCTTGGATCGCCTGCCACAGCGTCACGCGCATCGCGTCGAGGTCGATCAAGCAGTCGGCCAGCTGGTGCTGCAGGGACTGGAAAGTCGCCAAGGGGCGGCCGAATTGCTCCCGTGCCGAGGTGTAGGACGCGGCCAGGCGCAGCGCGCCGTCGGCGACGCCGAGCTGGACAGCGGCGATCGCGACCGCCGCGGCACGCAGTACGCCGTCGAACGCGACAGGACTCAGCGGGCGGGCCACGGTCTCGGACAGCGAGAGGTCACCGGCCCGCTCGTGCGCGGTGGTCTCGGACTCCCGCCACGAGACGCCTTCGGTCGGCACCAGGAACAGCGCGGGCCCGTCGGGACCCGTCGCGGAAAGGACGACGTACGCCGCGCCCGCCGGTGACGGGACCGCGGCTTTGGTGCCGGTCAGCCGCCAGACGCCGTCGGCACAGGTGGCCACGCAGCCGGGTTCCCAGGGCGAGCGGCCGTATTCTTCGAGGGCCACGGTGAGCCGCACCTTGCCCTCGGCCGCTTCCCGGACCAGCTGAGACCCGGGATCTGCGTAGCGCGCGACCGCCCAGGAGGCAACACCGTGCGACCAGAGAGGTACGGGGGCGACGTTCCGGCCCTGTTCCTCCAGCAGCACGGCCAGTCCGGCCAGCCCGAGGTCGGCACCACCGTCCTCTTCGGACAGTGCGAGGCCGAGAAGGTCTCGTCCCAGGTCCACTCGCGATCACGGGTGCGCAGTCCGGGCCGGCAGTCTCCGGCGCGGGCCAGCAGAAGATCGGCGATCGTCACGAGGCATACCCGGCAGGGGTACCCCACTCGGCACTGCGAGGCGCCGTCCGCTCGACCAGGACGCACCGGGTGCCGACGAAGTTCGTCGGCATGCACTTGTTGCAGTGGATGCACAACGAAGGGGTGGCCGAGTCCTTCATGATCCGGTTGGGCAGGTCGGGCTCGCGCAGGAGCGCGCGGGCCATCGCGACGAACTCGAAGCCTTCGGCCATGGCCCGGTCCATCATCGGCCGGTCGGTGATCCCGCCCAGCAGCACCATCGGCAGGTCGACCGCCGCCCGGATCTGCCGCGCGTCCTCCAGCAGATAACCGTCGCGATACGGGTAGCTCTTCAGTTTCGTCTTCCCGAACAACTGGACACCGAGCTTGACCGGCTGCGGCATCACGGCCGCGAACTCCCGCATCGGCACGTCGCCCTTGAACAGGTACATCGGGTTCAGCAGGGAACTCCCGGCGGTCATTTCGAGGGCGTCGATACCGCCGTCGGCTTCGAGCCACTGCGCGACCGGGATCGCTTCGTCGAGCCAGAAGCCACCGGGAACACCGTCGTCCATGTTGAGCTTGGCGATGATCGCGACCTGGTCCCCGACGGCGTCGCGCACCGACCGGCAGATCTCCCTGGCCAGCCGTGCCCGGTTTCCGAGGCTGCCGCCGTAGGAATCGGTGCGGTGGTTCACCTTGGGGCTGAGGAACGAGCTCGCGAGGTAGTTGTGTCCGAGGTGGACCTCGATCGCGTCGAATCCGGCCTCGACCACGAGCTTGGCGGCCTCACCGAAGTCACGGACCACCGCGGCCAGCTCCTCGACCGTCGCCTCGCGAGCCCAGCTCATGGACGTCGCGTGGAAATGACGGCTGGGCGCCAGAGCGGGCCGCTTGTTGAGCTTCGGGCTCGCCACCGGGCCGCCGTGCACGAGTTGGGCCGCGATCGCGGCGCCCTCCGCGTGTACTTCTTCGGCCAGCTTGCTCAGCCCGGGCACGGCTTTCGGCCGCCACACGATCTGGTGCGGTGACGTGCAGCCGCCGTCGGACACGATGCTCGCACCGATCGTCGTCATGGCCGCGCCGCCCGCGGCCACCCGGACGTGGAAGTCCACGAGATCGCGGGTCACCAGCCCGCGATGGCTCAGCCCTTCGTACGTCGCGGCCTTGAGCACGCGGTTGCGCAGCTCCAGGGGACCGAGCCGGGCGGGGGCGAATACCTCGGGCGGAGTCATTTCCGGCCTTTCTTGTTCCTGTTTCGCGTTCCGGGTCATCCGAAGAACGCCTGTCCGCCCTCGAGCGGGAGCGTCGCGCCGGTCAGGTACCGCAGATCCGGCCCGACCAGGGCCGCGACCGCGCGGCCGATGTCCCGTTCCGGGTCGCCGATCCGGCGCATCGGGATGGTCGCGACGAACGCTTCGGCCTCTTCCGGGTTCTGTTTCGTCCACCGTTCGAGTCCCGGGGAGAGCGCGTGCGGGGCGATGGAGTTCGCCCGGATCCCGTCGGGCGCCCATTCGACCGCCGCCGTCCGGGTGAGCGACCGCAGCGCTTGTTTCGCCGCCGCGTACCCGCCGTACGTCGTGGGGTCCCAGCGCACCATCGCCGACGTCACGAGGTTGACGATGTCGCCGCCGCCCCTTGCCTTGAAATGCGGGTGCACCGCTTTCATGAAGGTGAACGCGGCGAACGGCGCGGTTTCGAAACCCAGCCGGAAGTCCTTTTCGGACAAAGACAGCAAGGGTCCGTACGCGCCGGAGTAGGCGTTGTTGACCAGGATGTCGACCCCGCCGAACTCGGTCACGACGTCTTCCACGACACCGGGGATCGCGGCCGTGTCCGCCACATCACAGGTGAACGGGCTCGCGACCGCACCCCGAGCGCGGATCTCGGCGCAGGCGTCCGCCAGGCGGGCCGGGGTCCGTCCCAGTGCGGCGACGGTGGCCCCGTCCGAGGCGAGCGCGAGTGCGATCCCGAGTCCGACTCCCTGGCCGGCGCCGGTGACTATCGCGACCTTGCCGGTCAACGGCCGGTACTCGTCGGTTTCGGACATGACGACGACTTTCGCGTGCGCCGTGCGGATCGGGCCGGGCCGATCCCGCTGACCGGAATCGGCGCACAGGTCGCCGATGCAGAATGACACTGTTCGCCATCGGCAACGTCGTCGAGGAGGAGCGGATGCAGACTGAGCGCGACCCGCGCGCCGCGGTGGAAACCCTCACAGGCCCCGGTGGCCCCTTCGAACTCGTGGAGGAGACGGTGCTGGGCAGGCCCCTGCCCGTCTTCGGCACCCGCGCTCACGCCCTGCACGAACTGCTCGCGGACAGCCTCGTCCACAAGCGACGCGACTACCTCGTCACGGCGGACCGGCGGATGACCTACGGCGAGCACGCGTCCCAGGTCGCCTCACTCGCCAAAGCGCTTCGAGACCAGTACGGGGTGCGGGCCGGCGACCGGGTCGCAATCGCCGGCCCGAACAGCCCGGAGTGGATCGTCGCGTTCTGGGCCACGGTCGCGATCGGAGCGGTATCGGTGGGCTTCAACGCCTGGTGGTCCGCTCGCGAACTCGAATACGGCCTGGCGCACGCGTCACCCGTCCTGGTGATCGCCGACGCCAAACGCGCGGCGCTGATGCCGCCGGACACCCCGGTCCTGTCGATCGAAAGCGACATACCCCGGCTCGCGACGTCCCATCCGGACAGTCCCTTGCCCACCAGCGAGGTGGAGGAGGACGCGCCGGCGGTCATCCTGTACACCTCAGGCACGTCGGGCAGGCCCAAGGGCGCGACGCATTCTCACCGCAACCTGCTGGCCGTGGTGCAGTACCACCGGTTCAACGACGCGCTCATGGCCGCGTGCGGCGACCCCTCGGATCCTCGCGACCGGGCGTATCTCCTGACACTGCCGCTGTTCCACATCGCCAGCCTGCACAACCTGGCCATCCCCCGGCTGGCCACCGGCAGCAAGGTGGTCATGCATCAGGGCGCCTTCGACGTCGACAGGGTGATGAGCCTGGTCGAGCGGGAACGCGTGACACACTGGGGCGCTGTCCCGACCATGGCCCGGCGGCTCCTCGACCACGACGGTCTCGAGTCCTACGACACATCGTCGCTCACCAGCTTTTCGCTCGCGTCCGCACCGTCGTCACCGCAGTTCAAGGCGCGGCTCCGGGATCGGCTCCCGTTCGCCTCGGCGCTGGTGGACAGCTACGGCCTGACGGAGTCGTGCACGGCCGTCTCGGCGGCGAGTCCGCTCGATCTGGAGGCGGACCCCGGCACCCTCGGCAGGCCGATCATCGGTGTCCAGCTGGAGATCCGCGACGCGCACGGCGATCCCGTGCCGGACGGCGTCGAGGGTGAAGTCTGCGTGCGCAGCATGTACACCATGCTCGGCTATTGGGAGGACGAGGAAGCGACCGCGGCCGCGATCCGGGAAGATCGGTGGCTGCACACCGGCGACATCGGGACCTTCGAGAACGGCCGGCTGCGGCTGTCCGCGCGGCGTTCCGACCTCATCATCCGCGGCGGCGAGAACGTCTATCCCGCCGAGATCGAGACCGTGCTCGCCGAGCATCCGGGAGTCGCCGAGGTGCTGGTGACCGGTCTCCCGCATCCGGATCTGGGGCAGCAGGTCGCGGCCATCGTGGTGGCTCGCGAGGGCACGACGCCTTTAGAGGACGAATTGCGGGCGTATGTGGCTGAGCGGCTCGCGTACTTCAAAGTCCCCGCGCGGTGGCGGATCACGTCCGAACCGTTGCCCCGCAACGCGACCGGGAAGGTCATGCGAGCCCGGGTCGAGTTCTGAGCCGAGTTCTGAGCAGGCCGGTCTGCGGGGCGAGGGAGACCGGGCCGCTGTCTTCGGGTTGGTCGTGAGTGGCGATTCGTGTTCTCTTGAGAAGAAGGTCAAAGGTGTCGTGTTCGGGCGAGATGGGCGATCATGCGTGATCAGGCGGCGATCACGACCAACCCCGACCCACTCGGTGCCGTCACCTGCCCTCGCCCAAGTACGTGAAGGACCCCTTCATTGCGCTAGACGCAATGAAGGGGTCCTTCACGTACTTGGGCGAGGCGTGAAGGTCGAGTTTCCTCGGCTGAGCCGAGGCAAGGAGGCCTTCACGGACCGAACCTGCGATCAATCCGACCCCAGAATCCAGCAGCAGTCTGCCGACGTCAGCCTGCGCAACGCAGCCCGGCCCGCCGAGGCTCAGCGAGGTCGCGCGAGGTGCTTGTTCACGAAGATCCCTTCAGCCGAGACACAGACCTGCCCACCCGCGCTGATGGTGCCGCGCGTGTGGATCTTCCGCCCCTCCACCGATTCCTGGCGTCCGGTCACGGTCAGCTCTTCGAACAGCGGAGTCGTCCGGTGGTACCGCAAGGTGAGGGTCCCGGTCATGCCCGATTCCCCCGCCCAGTGGTTGGCGACACCGAGGGTGTGGTCGAGCAGCAGGGCCGAGATCCCGCCGTGGACGCAGCCCGGCGGCCCCTGATAGGGCATCCCGAGCGTCACCCGGCCCTCGATTCCGCCGTCGGCGAGGCCGACCAGGTGCAAGGGCGGCGCCAGGGCGTTCTCGGGCCCGGTCACCGGGTCGTGCCGGGTCACTCCCTCGCCCGCCCACATGTCCACCAGCCTGTCGGCCACCGCGGGAGCGTGCTCTTCGAGGTGATCGGCCACTTCGTTCAGCTTGCCGGCGATCTCGGTCATCTCGGCCGGGGTGCCGTCTCCCGCGTGCAGCAGGGCGGCGATCACCCGGCGGGCGGCGGCGACAGCGGCATCGACGCCGCCGTTGCCGGGCGAGGCGGTCAGTTCGGGTTGGGTGGCGGTCACCAGGTCACCTCCGCGGTCGCGTGGTCGAGGACCGGCGCGTCGTCACGTTCCGGGCAGGTCGCCGACAGCGACAACCGCGAACCGTCACGCCACACCGCGATCCGCATCGTCTCCCCCGGGTGCAGTACGCCCGCGAAGCGGACCGCGAGCCCACGCAACCGGGCGGAGTCGCCGTCGAGCAGCCTGTCGACCACTGTTCCCGCAAGGATCCCGTACGAGGCGAGCCCGTGCAGAATCGGTCGTTCCAGGCCTGCCGCTTCGGCGAAGGCAGGGTCCGCGTGGATGGGGTTCAGATCCCCGTTGAGCCGGTAGAGCAGCGCTTGCCCCGGGTCGGTGCGAGCGTCGACGACCAGATCGGGCTCGCGGGACGGCGCCCCGGCCGGGGAAGCGGGCCCTGCCTGTCCCCCGAAGCCACCTTCACCCCGTAACCAGATGCGCATCCGCGATGTCCACAGTGGACTCCCCTCCGGGGTCGACGCGGTGGACTCGTATTCGACGACCGCCGCCTTGCCCTTGTCGAAGACGTCCACGATCCGGCTGGCCAGCAGCGCGGACCCGCTCGGCGGCAGGGGTGCGTGCACGGTCATCGCCTGCCCCGCGTGCAGGACACGGCGCAGGTCGACGTCGACACCGGGCAGGTCGAGCGACGCGGGCGGCTGCGTCCCGGCGGAAATCCCTTGGCCCGCCACCATCGCGAACGTCGGCAACACCTGGAGATCGCGCTCGTAGGTGTAGGTCAGATCGTCCGGGCGGACGCCGACCGAAAGGTGGTACAGCAACACGTCGCGCCGGGTCCAGGAGAGCGTGCGGACGGACGGCTCGGCCGCCAGCGCCTTTTCCACGTCGATCGGCATGGTCACGCCTTCCCGTGCTCGTCGCGAGGGAGCCCGAGGATCCGCTCTCCGATGATGTTCAGCTGGATGTCCGTCGTGCCACCGGCGATCGACAGGCAGCGGCTGTTGAGGAACCACCAGGTGACGTCCCGGATCCGCGGCTCGGTGGTGAGCGACGCGACCCCCTGCCACTCCATCGCGGTCTCCCACAGCGCCTGGATCTGCTCGGTCGCGAGCAGTTTGGCGATACTGGACTCGGCGCCGGGCTGGGCACCGGCGAGCGAGCGCAGCGTCGTCCGCAACCCGAGCAGCGCCACGCACTGCGCGTCCACCAACAGTTTCCCGAGGGTCGCTTCCCTGGCCGGATCCGGTGAAGTACCGGCCAGCGCGATCAGTTCCTCACCCGGGTCGCCGAACGCGGAGCCCTTGGTCATGGCGACACGCTCGTTGGCCAGCGTGGTCCTGGCGAGCTTCCAGCCTTCGCCCGGCTGCCCGACCAGCCCGCTGTCCGGGATGAAGACCTGATCGAGGAAGACCTCGTTGAACAACGCCTCCCCGGTCAGCTCCCGCAGCGGCCGGATCTCGATCCCGGGACTGCGCATGTCCAGTACGAAATAGGAAAGACCGCGGTGCCGGGGCGCGTCGGGATCGGTCCTGGCGAGCAGGATGCCCAGCCCGGCCTCGTGCGCGCCCGAAGTCCAGACCTTCTGCCCGGTGATCCGCCAGCCACCGTCGACCTTCTCCGCGCGGGTGCTCAGCCCGGCCAGATCGGAACCGGCGCCGGGCTCGCTGAAGAGCTGGCACCACACGACGTCTCCGCGCAGCGACGGCGGGATCCAGGACCGTTGCTGTTCCTGGCTGCCGTGTGCGACCAGGGTCGGCACCACCCAGTCGCCGATCACCATGTCGTGCGGCTCCAGCCCCGCCGCTTCGAGTTCGCCGGCGATCACCAGCTGGGCGATCGCTTCGGCCCCCTTGCCCCAGGGTTCGGGCAGATGCGCCGCGGTGTAGCCGCGCTCGGCGAGGTAGGTGATCCGCTCCTTGTCCACCAGGGCCTTCGCCGGGGCGAGTTCGGCCCGGACCCGCTCACGGGTTTCGGTGGCGGAGTCGGGCAGGCTGATCTCGAGCCCCCGGCGCACCCCGGCGCGCGAGAGCGCCCCCACCCGGCGATGCCAGCGCTGCGCGGGCCCCAGCACGATCCGGTTCGTCTGCGCGCGGCGCAGGAAGAAACCGGCGAGATGCTCCCAGGTGAAGCCGATCCCCCCGAGCGTGTTGATCAGGTCCTTGACCGTGCTGAACCCGGCGTCGACCGAGGTGGCCGCGGCGATCGCGGCGGCCAGCGAGCGTTCGTCCGGATCCGTCGTCGCGTCCCATGCGCGTGCCGCGTCCCAGGCGCAGGCCCGCGCGTGCTCGGCCCGCGCCAGCATGCGCGCGACCCGGTGCTTCACGGCCTGGAACTGGCCGATCGGCCTGCCGAACTGGACCCTCGTCCTGGCGTACTCCGCGGCCGTCCAGGTGGCGTAGTCGGCGATGCCCGCCGCCTCCGCCGCGAACAGGGTCGCCGCCAGATCGAGCGGCAGCTGTGCGTCGCAGTCGAGCAGGTCGCCCGGCACGTGGTCCAGGGTGACGCGGGCGAGGCGCCGGGTCGGGTCGTGGCCGGGCGGTTCGGTGATCTGGGCGGCAGGCCCTGCCACGACGGCCCACCGGGTCTTGCCCTGATGGGTCACCGGGACCACGAGGACGTCCGCCAGGACCCCGCCCAGCACCGTCGTTTCACCGGTCACCACCGACCCGTCGGACGTCAGCTCCTCGTCGAGGGCCACCGCGCCGACGACCGAGCCGTCCGCCAGGCCGGCCAGATACTCGGTGTGGCCCGCGCGTTCCAGCACCGCCGACGCGAGCGTGGTGGGCAGCCACGGTCCCGGCACCAGTCCGCGGGCCAGCTCTTCCACCACGACGGCGAGTTCGAGCATGCCGTAGCCGGAGCCGCCGTGGTCTTCCGCGAGATGCAGCCCGAGAAGGCCGAGGTCGGCGAACACCGGCCAGCAGCCGGGAAGCTGGTCCTTCGCGGCGTCGATCGCCTGTCGGACGGCGGTTTCGCCACTGTGGCGGGACACCAGCCCGCGCACCGTGTCGCGCAGGTCGAGGTGTTCTTGGTCGAGTCCGAGGCTCATCTCAGATCCGCTCGATGATCGTCGCGGTCGCCTGCGCGCCGCCGGCGCACATCGTGACGAGCGCCGTGCCGCGGTCCGTGCGTTCGAGCTCGTGCAGTGCCTGCGTGAGCAGCCGTGCGCCGGTCGATCCGACCGCGTGCCCGAGGGCGATCGCGCCGCCGTTGACGTTGACCTTGTCCAGGTCGGCCTCGTGCACCCGGGCCCAGCTCAGCACGATCGACGCGAACGCCTCGTTGACCTCCACCAGATCGAGGTCGCCGAGCTTCATCCCGGTGCGGTCGAGCACCTGCCGGGTCGCGTCGATCGGGCCGTCGAGGTGGTAGTAAGGCTCCGCGCCGACCATGCCGGAGGCGAGGATCCGAGCGCGCGGGCGGAGTCCTTCGGCCTCGGCGGCGGCCCGGCTCATCAGCAGCACCCCGGCCGCTCCGTCGCTGATCTGCGACGAGTTCCCGGCGGTGTGCACGCCGTCGGTCAGCACGGGACGCAACGCGGCCAGTTTCTCTTCGGACGTCTCCCGCAGTCCGCCGTCCTGCCGCACTACGTGCCCCTCGGGCACCTCGACAGGGACGATCTGCGCGTCGAACCGTCCTTCAGCCCATGCTTGCGCGGCACGCTGCTGTGACCTCAGGCCGAACGCGTCCGCGTCCGCCCGTGTGATCCCCCGGCGCGCGGCGATCCGCTCGGCCGCCGCGAACTGGTCCGGCAGGTCGATCGACCAGCTGTCCGGCAAGGGTGACCCGCCGCCCGCCAGGGCCGCGCCGAGCGGCACCCGGCTCATCGCCTCCACGCCGCAGGCGATGCCGGCGTCGATGCTCCCGGCGGCGATCAGGCCCGCGACCAGATGCACCGCCTGCTGTGCCGACCCGCAGGCGCAATCGATCGTGGTGCACGCCGTCGCGTACGGCAGGCCGGCGTGCAGCCAAGCATTGCGCGTCACGTTGTTCGACTGCTCGCCCGCCTGGGTCACGCAGCCGCCGACGACCTGGTCGATCCGGGCCGGATCGAGGCCGGACCTGGACAGGAGGCCGCGTTGGAGGGTGCCGAGCAGTTCCGCCGGATGCAGGACGGAAAGAGCGCCGTTGCGCTTGCCCACGGGTGTCCGGGCGGCATCGACGATCACGGCTTCGGTGGTGCGAGTGGTCATGCTCCCGACCCTGACCGATCACCGCTACGGAGCGTGGAACCGATCCCACTCACCGGTCGACGCCCGCTGACCGGGACGAGCAGGACGCTCCCGCCGTCCCGCGCCTTAGCGTGCGGCCACCCGTATCCGAAGGAGTCCACAGCATGAGCAGTACTGACCTGTCCGGCCGCACCGCGATCGTCACCGGGGCAGGCGGAGGATTGGGCCGCGCGGAGGCACTCGCGCTTGCCGCCGCCGGCGCGAACGTCGTGGTCAACGACATGGGCGAGGCCGCGGAGACGGTCGCCACGGAGATCCGCGCGCTGGGCCGCGACGCCGTCGCCGTGCAGGGCGATGTCGGTGACTGGTCCTTGGGCGACACCCTGGTCGCCGCCGCCGTCGGCACCTTCGGCTCGCTCGACATCGTGGTCAACAACGCCGGCGTGCTGCGCGACATGATGCTCTTCAACCTCACCGAGCAGGCGTGGGACGACGTCATCCGCGTACACCTGAAGGGCCACGCGTCGGTGTCCCGCGCCGCCGCCGTGCACTGGCGGGCGGCGGCCAAGTCCTCCGGTGAACCGGTCTACGGCCGGTTGATCAACACCTCGTCCGAGGCGTTCCTCTTCGGCGCCGCGGGCCAGCCCAACTACTCCGCCGCGAAGGCGGGCATCACGGCGCTCACGCTGTCGGCCGCGCAAGGCCTGAGCCGGTACGGCGTGACCGCCAACGTCCTCTGCCCCCGCGCCCGCACGGACATGACGGCGCACGTGTTCGCCGCCGATCCCGACGGCGCCCGGGAACTGGACATCCTCGCGCCCGAACGGGTCGGCACCTTCGTGTCCTGGCTCGCCTCGCCCGCCTCGAAGGAGGTCAACGGGCAGGTGTTCGTGGTGTACGGCGACATGGTCGCGCTCATGGCCGCGCCCACCGTCGAGCGGAAGTTCACGGCCGCCTCCGGCACGTTCAGCACCGAAGAGCTGGCAAGTGAACTCACCCCGCACTTCGAAGGCCGCAAGCCGTGGCAGGGCTACGCCGCGTACTCGGTGGCCGAGCTGGACACCACGGGGGTGTCCAACCTGGCCACCTGATCAGAAGACCTCCGGCCCGCGCACCGTCACTTCGGCCCCGCCGTCCACGTAGACGACCTGGCCGGTGACGTGCGTGTTCGCCGGCGAGATCAGGAAGCCGAACACCTCCGCGAGGTCCTCGGGCGCGGCATGGCCGTTCAGCGGCATCGGTACCGCCGTGGCCATCGCCTCGCGCATCCTCGCGTCCTCGAACAGCGGCGCGCTCATCGGTGTCAGTACGACTCCGGGCGCCACCACGTTCAGCGGGATTCCGGCGTCGGCGTAGCCGGGCGCGATCGCCAGCCGCCGGGCCCACTGCGCCAGGGCCGACTTCGTCGACGGATAGATCCGGTGCCCGCTACCGGTCTCGAGCAGCGGAGCGCAGCGCCCGACAGCCGTGTCCTCGTCACCGGACAGAAGCGCCGCGACGAGTTCTGGGTCGACAGGCTGAGTACCGGAGATCGATCCGGTGACCGCGATCCGCGGTGCGTCCGACTTGGCGAGCAGAGGCTGGAGAGCCGTCACCAGCTCGGTGGTCCCGAAGAAGTTGACCCGCACCATGGTTTCGCCGGGCGTCGCGACACCGGCGCAGGCCACCAGGGCGTCGAGTGTTCCCCCGCACTGCTCGGTGATCCACTCGGCCGCTTCGGTCCGGCCTTCCGCGGTGGACAGATCGGCCTCGATCTCGGTGCCGCGCAGATCGACGCCGAGGACACGGTCGCCCTGGTCTCGCAGCAGCCGGGCGGTGGCCTGACCGATGCCCGAGGCGGCTCCGGTGACAACGATGGTGCGGGACATGGGACCTCCGGATTCAGAATGTGCGAGCGACGGTAGGGGCCGCCGTGAATCCGGAACCGCGATGATCCCGCTCAGTGGGCTTCGTGCGCCAACAACAGCTCGCACAGCCGACGCACGTCGGCCTCCGCCTCCGAAAGCGACCAGCGGCCGTTGAGCGTGCCGATGAGCACGCCGTACCAGCCCTGCTCGACCAGCCGCATGATCCGCAGCTGATCGTCGGTCGGATCGGCGATCCCGGCGGTGCGCAACAGCAGGTCCTGAAACACGTCGTCGATCCGGGTCGAGCCGGTCATCGTATCGGCGTGCGCGGCGTTGTTGGACTGCATCATCGCGAGCGCCAGACGAGGTCGTTCGCACAGCCGCTGCCCGGCTTCGAGCAGGAGCGCGGCGACGGCCTCGGCGGGGGTCCCGTTCTCGGGCCGCTTGGACGTCTCGGCCAGCCGCTCCACCTGGGCGCGCATCACTCCGAGGAACAGATGGGTCTTCGACGGGAAGTACCGGTAGAGCGTCGCGATCGCGACGCCGGATTCCTTGGCCACGTCGTGCATCTGCATCCGCTCGAGCCCGTGCTCGGCGCCGAGCCGCCCGGCGGCCTGCAGGATCCGGCGGTAGCGCTCCTTCTGCTCCGCAGAGCTCGGCCGGGCCGGCGCCCTGACCTCCGCGATTCGTGGCACCTGTCCCCCTTGGTCGATTCGTCGTCCAGTGTCCGCGCGGCGGGCCGTACCCGCTCGCATGCTACCGGTGACCGGGACGGCCGTCCTTGCGAAGCGACGGCCATCCCGGCATCGTCATCAGGCTGTCTTGACCGCTTCGCCCCGCACCGCGTCGTCCTCGGTGTCCAGGCCGCCTTGTGCGGGCTGGCGGCCGTGCCGCATCACCAGCACCACCAGGACGCCGACGACACCGATGATGCCGGACACCAGGTAGGAGCTGGTGAACGCGGAATCGGCGTAGATGACGGTATGCGATCCGGGCAGCACGGTACGGACGTGCTGGGCCATCACCGATCCCGTGACAGCGGTGCCCGCCGCGGCGGCGACGAGCGCGATCACTCCGGCGATCCCGTTGCCGACGCCGCTTTCCCGCCGCGGCAACGCGTCCTGCAGCAGGTTCGCGTTGGACGAGTGCAGGAAACCGACCGCGAAACCGGCGATCACACTGGTGATGGCGACCTGCCACTGCACGGTGAACAGCCGCGAGCCGAGGAACTGCACGACCAGGAACAGGAGCCCGGCGGTCAGGAGCACGTTCCGGGCGCCGATCCGCCTCGACAGGTGACCGCCGAGCGGCCCGGCGATCATCGCCACCGCACCGAGAGGGAACGTCCACACGGCGAGTTCGAGCGCCGACAACCCGACGCCGTAACCGTTTCCGGGAACGGGCGGGGTCTGGAAGATGGTCGGGCTGCTCACGGCGTGCGCGTTCATCATGTACGAAATGAGCCCGACGGCGACCACCGTCGCCCCGAACTTCCTCCCGACGAGCAGGCGCAGATCGATCAACGGCTCCTTCGAGCGCATCTCGACGAGCACGAAGACGAACAGGACCACGAGGCCCACACCGACCAGGCCGAGGGTCGTCGGCGACGTCCAGCCCTGTTTGGCGCCTCCGCCGAGGCCCACCATCAACGCGGTCAGGCTGACGCCGAGCAGGAGGGCGCCCAGGTAGTCCATCCGGGACCGGACCCGCACCGGGCTTTCCGGCACCGTTGCCAGGAAAACCGGCAGCACCAAAGCGATGTAGACGATCAGGAACCAGAAAACGCCCTGATAGCCGAACGAATCGACCAGCCAGCCCGCCACGAACGGACCGGCGACCGCGCCCATCCCGACCCCGGTCACGACCGTGCCCAGCGCCACCGGGACCTGGCTGCGCGGCAGGATGTCCCGCACCAGGCTGTAGGACAGTGAAACGATGCCGACCAGCGGCCCCTGCAACGCCCGGCCGAGGAGCATCAGCGCGAACGAGTCCGTCACCGCGCACAGCACGCTGCCCGCCAGGAAGACAGCCGCGAGCACGGTCAGCACGCGCTTCTTGCCGAACCGGTCGCCCGCCTTCCCCGCCAGCGGCAGGACGACCGCTCCGGTGAGCGTGACGATCGAGGCCACCCACGCGACGTTCAACGTCTGGAAATGGGCGGCCATCTTGGGCAGGGCGGGGAAGACCATCAGGATCTCGAACGTGGCGACCTCCGTGAGCAGGATGATCGGCACGATCATGAGGAACAGCCGTAGCTTCGGGACCGGAACATCCTCGGAGGTGGTGTTCAGCGCCATCCTTGCTCCTTCGGGCGGGGAGGGACCAGTGGCCGGGGAGCGTAAGTCGGCTTTTCCGGCGCCGATGTGAGCCGTCCCACTCACCGGGCCGGTCAGACGAGGTTGTCCTCGACAGGGATTCCGAAGACTCCCTTGCCGTACATGGCGAGAGCGCGTTCGACGTCGTTGGCGACGTGCACCGAGCCGGCGTGCGCGTCACGCCAGGCCCGCTCGATCGGAGTGCCCCGGCGCAGCGAATTGCCTCCCGCGGTCCGGAACAGGATGTCGATCGCCGTCAGCGCGCGCTCGGTTCCGAGCACCTGGTCGCGCCGGGCTCGCAGGCGCAGTTCCTTCGGCAGTTCGAGGCCGGCGGACGCCGTCGCGTACAGCTCGTCGAGGTTGCGGTCCATCTGCAGGATCGCGGCGTCCACTTCGGACGCCACGCGGGCGACGGATACCTGTGAGTGGTGGTCCTCCGCGAACCGCCCGCCGCCCAGGCTGGTCCGCACCCGGTGCCGCATTTCCTCGGTGTAGGCGGCGAAACAACCACGCACCGCACCGATCACGGGTGCGGTGATCGCCGACGTGAAGACAGCCCCGAACGGCAGCCGGTAGAGAGGACCGTCGTTCACCTCCTGCCCCGGCCCGCGCAGCAGCGCGTGCTCGCGGTTGCGCAGAACGCGGTGCCGCGGCACGAAAGCGTCCTCGACCACGAGATCGTTGCTACCGGTGCCGCGTAGTCCCACGGTGTCCCACACATCGACCACGGTGAAGTCCTCCGCAGGGACGAGCACGGTGAGAAAGTCGCCCTCCTCGGCGATCGCGCCGAGTAATGCCCAGCCCGCGTGCGCGCATCCGGACGAGAAACTCCACCGGCCCGACAACGACCAGCCGCCGTCGACCGGGGTCAGGCGGCCGATCGGGCTGTAGGAGGAGCACAGCAGGGTGTCGGGATCCGCTCCCCAGACGTCGTCCTGCGCCTGTTCGGGGAACAACGCGAGCTGCCACGGGTGCACCCCGAGAACCGAAGCGACCCAGCCTGTCGAGCCGCAGGCCCCCGCGATCTCACGGATCACCTCGTAGAACCGGCGCGGGGCTGATTCGTGGCCGCCGTAGCGTTTCGGCTGGAGCATGCGGAAAACCCCGGTGTCGGTCAGCTCCCCGATCGTCTCGGCCGGCACTTCGCGCCGTTCGTCGGTCCGCCCGGCGCGGGCGGCGATCTCGGGCAGCAGTTCGAGCACCTCAACGTTCATCGGCCGAGGATGCGCCGCACACCGGCCGGTCGCGGTGGCCGACTTCCGATCAGCGGGACTTCGGGCTCCCGAATCCCGGCGAAGTCCGAAACTCGGGGCCATGACCGCACCGGACGAAATCCGCCGAATCGAAGCCGACGCCACCCCGACCCGCTTCGCCCGCGGCTGGCATTGCCTGGGCCTCGCCAAGGACTTCACGGACGGCGAGCCGCACCAGGTGCTCGCCTTCGGCCAGAAGCTCGTCGTCTTCGCCGGCGCGGACGGCCAGGTCAACGTGCTCGACGGCTACTGCCGTCACATGGGCGGCGACCTGTCGATGGGCACGGTGAAGGGCGACGAGATCGCGTGCCCGTTCCACGACTGGCGCTGGGGAGGCGACGGTCGGTGCAAGAAGATCCCCTACGCGCGGCGGGTGCCGCTGCGGGCCCGGACCGCGGCGTGGCCCACCCTCGTCCAGGACGGTCTTTTGTTCGTCTGGAACGACCCTGAGGGCAAACCGGCCCCGGCGGAGGTCACGATCCCGCGCATCGACGGCGCCGAGCGGGACGACTGGACCGAGTGGCACTGGTACACCACCGTCATCGAGGGCGCCAACTGCCGCGAGATCGTGGACAACCTGGTGGACATGGCCCACTTCTTCTACGTCCACTTCTCCTTTCCCACCCAGTTCAAGAACATCTTCGAAGGCCACGTCGGATGGCAGTTCCAGCAAGGGATCGGCCGGGAGGACGCGCGGCCTCGATCGAGCCAGACCGGTGGCACCCAGCTCCTGGGCAACACCAGTGTCGCCGCCTACCACGGTCCTTCGTTCATGATCGACGATCTGACTTACCACTACTCCGACGGTGACGTGCGCAGTGTGCTGATCAACTGCCACTACCCGATCAGCGCCGACTCGTTCGTGCTGCAGTACGGGATCATCGTCGAGAAGGCCGCGCATCTGGCGGACCCGGCCGCGATGGCAGCCAAGATGGGCGACTTCATCAAGATCGGGTTCGAGCAGGACGTCGCCATCTGGAAGAACAAGACACGGATCGACAACCCGCTGCTGTGCGAAGAGGACGGTCCGGTCTATCAGTTGCGCCGGTGGTACGAGCAGTTCTACGTCGACGTCGCGGACGTGACGCCGGACATGACCGACCGGTTCGAGTTCGAGATCGACACTGCCCGGCCCAACGAGGCCTGGCGAGCCGAGGTCGCGGCCAATCTCGCCGCACGCGCCGACAGCCCCGCGCGATGACGACGCGCTCCGACGAACGGCTCGCCGACACCCCGTTGCGGGAGATCGGCTGCGGAAGCTGCGGTGTGCGGGTCAAGGTGCGCAAGTCGAGCTGGGAGCAGACCAGCATCCAGTGGACGGGACCGGCGTGGGAGTCCTGCCTTGAACGGCAGGCGGCGTGTTCGGGCGTCTTCTTTCCCGGCTGTGGAGCCCTCCGCCAAACCATCACGGACGCCGCGCTGTGCGGCGACCTGCCCGTTCACGATCCTTCCGACGCTCCTGGAGGTCCGCACTGATGGTCGACCACGAGAAGTACGGACCTTGGGCAGTCATCGCCGGCGGCTCGGAGGGAGTGGGCGCCGCGTTCGCCCTGCAGCTCGCCGAAGCCGGCGTCAACCTGATGCTGATCGCCCGCAAGCCCGGGCCGCTCGACGAGTCCGCGGCCAAGGCGCGTGCCCTCGGTGTGGAGGTGCGCACACTCGCGCTGGACCTGCTGGCGTCCGGGGCCGCCGGGGAGATCGTCGCGGCGATGTCCGATGTGGACGTCGGCCTCCTCGTCCACAACGCCGGAGCGAACAGCCACGGACACGAGTTCCTCGACGGCGACTTGGCGGGGTTTCAGGGCGTCATCGACCTCAACGTCACGGTGCCGTTGGCGCTGGCCCACCACTTCGGTGCGCGGATGAAGGACCGACGGCGCGGCGGGATCCTGCTGGTCGGTTCGATGGCGGGTTACTTGGGCGCTGCTCGGCAGAGCGTGTACGGCGGAGTGAAGGCGTTCGGGCGGGTCTTCGCCGAGGGGCTGTGGCTGGAACTGCGCGATCACGGTGTCGACGTTCTCGAACTCGTGCTCGGTGTGACTCGTACGCCTTCGATGGAACGAGCCGGGCTGAACTTCGACCTTCCCGGCCTGCTGGTGGCAGAGCCCGCTGACGTGGCTCGCGAGGGGCTTCGGCATCTGGCGGATGGGCCGGTGTGGGTTGCTGGCGGTAATGACGCTGGCGTGCGGCATCGAAGTGGGGCGGACCGGGCTGGGCTGGTCTTGGCTGCTCACGAGGCGATGACGCGGTTGCTGCCGAAGGCTTGAGAGTCACGTTGGTTCTGGGTCTCGTGAGTGGTAAGCACGGGTTACTAGTCAGGTCCCTGGTCATCCGGTGATCGTCGTTCTGCGATGATCACTGGGTGTCCGGGAGTGAGCGTCCGTCGTATGACGAGCTTGCCGCGCTTGTAGCCGCGCAGGCGGAGACGATCCGGGTGTTGCAGGCCGAGGTGGAGCGGTTGACCGCGCGGGTCGGGGAGCTGGAGCGGCAGCTGAAGACCACGTCGCGGAACTCGTCGAAACCGCCGTCGCAGGACGTGTATGCCAAACCGGCGCCGAAGTCGCTGCGCCGGAAAACCGGTCGCGGGGAGCAGCATGAGACAAAGGACCACGTCTCCACGAAAGCCGGGGCGGTCCACCCGGTCACAAGTTCGCCACCGCCGACAACCGTGACGCCACCGTCACCGGCACACGGTCGTGGAGCGAAGTCCGCCGTGTTTACAACCTCACCGTCGACGGCCTCCACACGTACTACGTCGTCGCAGGCAGTATCTCGGCCCTTGTCCACAACGAAGAGCAACTAGACTGCGACGAACTCAGGAAGTTTGCGGACAAAACCGCAACGAACCCGGCGTAAAGTTTGACGTGGAGTTCACCACGACTTCCGGAGATGTCGTTCGCGATATCAATCGCGGCAAGGGTATTTCGTATCCGCAGGTCCCAAGTCAGCTTAACGATTTGTTCCGCTACCTCGGTCATCATGGGGGCTGCGCCGAGACTAGCTGTATGATTCAGGCATACGAAGGCGTCTTGAGTAGAGGTGGGACGAATGAGGACGCGTGGCGTGAAATCATGGGTGGAACGATGAGGACAATTATTAGTCGCAGCGAGATGGCTGAGGGGCGACACGGGAAGAAAGATCATGGCGACAAGGCGAGGCCGTGTGGAAAATGCGGACGAGCCATGGACTTCCTAGGTATCGAGTCGATCGGGCAGCCACAGTGAGGGTTCAAGATTTGCATCCAGATGTTCTGGCGGCGCTTCGAATGGCTGGGTGGACTCCAGGACGTCACGTGGATATGGCGGACACCGTTGAAAATCTGGTCGGTGAAGGTTATGAGCCGAATGCCCTCGCTGTCGAAGTTCTGACCAGCTTTGGTGGCCTAACCGTCGGTCCGTCGAATTGCAGTGGGCCCAACTTTGCTAATGATGAACCATTCTCGTTCGACCCGTATTCGGCGGGGGCCGGTCATCGACAGATGGCGAGTGATGTTGAGGAAGTTCTAGGTGGAAGTTTCTTCCCGATTGGCGAGTGGCTTAGCTATTCCAGTGTTTTTATGGATGCGGACGGCTGGATGGTTGCCACTGGATTCAGCTGGATCTGGGAGCTGGGTCGCACTTTCGAGTCGGGTATTGAATTGGCTGTTCTGGCCAATCGATCCCTGATATGTGTCCATTCCTATGATGGCCGCGAACCGTGGCCGCCTCGGTCATAGGTGGCTGCAGCTGATCCAAACGTCCGACTTGAGGTGTGAGCCACCTTGTGAGGCGAGTATCGGTGCTGACGGGCTGACCCCACTGCGCAGCCCGTCAGCATCGAGGTATCCATGGCAAGGCGGACGCCCCAGCGTCCTGGACCGATGTGGACCCGAGCGCACGATCAACGTCAGTTGATAGCGCGTGAGCTAAGCCCTGAGGTTCACCCCGAATGGTGGACAGGGGCTTACGAGGGTTCAGGCAGCCGTGCGTAGTGACTGCTCGAAGTTGTCGGGGCTGAGCATCCCGATGGCGGAGTGCCGCCGGATACTGTTGTAGAAAATGATCCATTTGTCAATCGCGGCAACGAGTTCTGTCTTTGTGGCGTAGGTGTGGCGGTAGTAGTGTTCGTGTTTGAACGTCGACCAGAACGATTCCGCAGGGCTGTTGTCCCAGCAGATCCCGGTCGCGCCCATCGATCGGCGCAGCCCGTGCCGGAAGCACGCCGTCGCTGTCAGGTGCGCCGTGTACTCTCCGCCGCGGTCGGAATGCAGGATC
Source organism: Amycolatopsis sp. NPDC102522 (assembly GCF_055584485.1). NCBI lineage: Bacteria > Bacillati > Actinomycetota > Actinomycetes > Pseudonocardiales > Pseudonocardiaceae > Amycolatopsis > Amycolatopsis sp. NPDC102522. The sequence goes on from NZ_JBVJLY010000008.1 coordinate 76,755, forward strand.
GTGCCACGACATCTGCTGCCACGCGCGCGGCCACTGCTGCGTTGATGGCGTCGGTGACCAAATGTCCGTCCATCGAGGCGGAGAACGCCGGGGCCACCGGCAACGTGAAACGTTCCTGTGAGCTACTCAAGGTCTCCCGAGCCGCCTACTACGCCCGCCGTGTCGCCGGACCGTCCGCCCGCAAGCAGCAGGACACCCAGTTGACCGAGGAGATCGCCGCGATCCACGACGAGTCGAAGGGCACCTACGGAACACCGCGGGTGCACGCTGAGCTGCGAGCTCGGGGACGGCGGCATTCCCGCAAACGCGTCGCCCGGCTGCTGCGCACCGCGGGCCTGGCCGGACGGGCCCCGAAGCGGTGGCGCCACTACTGTCGCGGACCCGGCCGCGTCTACTCCGGATGATCTGATCAAGCGGAACTTCTCCTGCGGCGTAAGCGATATCAACACCCGCTGGTGCGGGGATATCACCTACATCCACACCTGGGAAGGCTGGCTCTACCTCGCGACCGTGATCGACCTCGGTTCCCGACGAGTTGTCGGCTGGGCCACCGCGGATCACCTGCGCACCGACCTTATCGCCGAAGCGCTGAACAACGCTGTGGCGCAACGTCGCCCCGGACCTGGCGTGATCTTCCACTCCGACCGAGGCTGTCAGTACACCTCTGCCCAGTTCGGTGATCTCGCCGACGAGCATGGCGTGCGACTATCGTTGGGGCGTAAGGGACAGTGCTGGGACAACGCCGTCGCCGAATCGTTTTTCGCCACCATCAAAGCGGAACTGCTCGACCGCCGCGGCTGGCCCTCCCGCACCGTCACGCACAAGGCGATCTTCGAATACATCGAAGGCTGGTACAACACCCGCCGACTCCACTCCAGCCTCGGCTACCTCAGCCCCAACGCCTACGAAACAAGCTACCTGACGACCGAAGACACCTCCGGTCGTCAGGTAGCCTGACACCACCTCATCGACCCTGTCCGTCAAAACGGGTCAACCCCATTCGCGACACACGGACCGTTTGGCACCAAGACCAACCCGGTCAAGAAGGCGAAGCGAAAGCGGCCAACGGCTCAGACCCCGACCAGTCATGCCCCCAATACGAATCAGCCGTGATTTCCTCAGCCGTGTAGTGAGTCTCGTCCACCAACAACCCCTCGGTGCCGTACTCCAGATCCCAACCACCAGGAGCCCGCACGTAGAACGACACCATCTTGTCGTTCGTGTGCCTGCCCAGCGTCGAGGACACCGAGAAGCCGCGTTTGTTCACCTCGTCCAGCGCCCTTCCGACGGCGTCAAGGGTGTCGACCTCCACCATCAGGTGCACCAGGCCCGGCGGTTCCCCGTGCGGCGCCGGGCAGACGGCCAGGCTGTGGTGGCGCCGGTTCACGCCGAGGAACCGCACGCGGCGCGGCCGCTGCCCGTCGGGTTTCTTGTCCCCGATGCGGACAGCGCCGCGGGGCAGGAAACCCAGCACTTCGGTGTAGAAGGTGACCGTCTCGTCCATCGCCGTGGTCGGGAGCACGACATGCCCCATGCCCTGCTCCCCCGTCACGAAGGACTGCCCCCAGCCGGTGTGCACCACGTCGTGGTCGAGCACCGGCCCGAAGAAGACCTCGACGGGAGTGCCGGCCGGGTCGTCGAACAGGATCGCCGCTTCGACTCGGCGTTCGTCACACTGCGCCTGGGAAAGCTCCTTCACCGCGACACCAGCCGCCGCGACGGCTTCGGCGACGCGGGCAAGAGCGAACTGATCGCGGACTTCCCAGCCGATGGCCAGCACGCGGTCGCTGTCGCCGGGAAGCACGATCAGGCGGGCTTCGCGTTCGTCCATGCGCAGGTAGAGCCCACCGTCGATCGGGCCGGTGGTCTCCCCGAACCCGAGGGCGCCGACGGTGAGTTCCCGCCAGCGTGCGACGTCGCGGGCCTGCACCCGGAGATAGCCGAGGCCGCGGATGTCGTTCGTCATCGAGTTTCTCCTAGATCATCGAGAGCATCGGGCCGGGCGGCGGGGTGATGCCGATACCGGTCAGCGCGGCCACGTGGAACACCGCGCCCGGCACGTGGATCGCGTGCGCGAGGCCCATGTGGCCATCGCGCCAGAAACGCTGGATCGGGTTGTCCATCCGCAGGCCGTTGCCCCCGGAGCGCGCGACGACTTCGTCCATCGCCCGCACGGCCCGCCACGCGGCGGCGACCTGGGTGCGCCGGGAGGCGGCACGTTCCTCGAACGTCACTTCCTCGGCCGCGGCGGCTTTGTCGTAGAACCGGCTCGCGTTGTCCAGCAGCGCCGTCCGCGAGGCCTTGATCTCCTCGGCCGCCGCGCTGATCGCGAACAGCACGTACGGATCGTCCTTGACCTGAGTGCCGGTGATCTGGACCCGGGTCTTCTGGTACGCCAGATGGGCCGCGAGCGCGCCCTCGGCGATCCCGATCACCGCGCTGGTGATGCCGAGCGGGAACATCGTGGTGAACGGGACGTGATAGGTGGGATTGATCAGCCCGGCGTTCCGGGGCGCCGAGCCGTCGAGCATCGACGAGAACGGCACCACCCGGTAGTCCGGCACGAAGGCGTTCTCGACGACGATGTCCTTCGACCCGGTTCCGCGCAGCCCGACGACGTCCCAGGAGTCCTCGACGATCGTGTAGTCCGCGCGCGGCAGGATCACGTGGTAGTTCTGGCGCGGGGTGAGCGGTGCGCCGTCCGCGTCGCCGAGGAAACCGCCCAGGAAGATCCAGTCGCAGTGGTCGGTCCCCGAGGAGAATTGCCAACGGCCGGAGAAGACGTAGCCGCCGTCGACAGGGCGGAGAACGCCCATCGGCGCGTATGGCGAGGCGATCCAGGTTTCCTTGTCCGCGCCCCAGATCTCCTGCTGCACGCGGGAATCGCACATGGCCATTTCCCACGGGTGGACCCCGACGATGCCCGCCACCCAGCCGGTGGCGCCGTCGAGGGAGGCGATCCGCATGACCGTCTCGGCGAACTCCCGAGGATGCGCCTCGGCACCGCCGTACGTCGCCGGCTGCAGCATCCGGATCACCCCGGTGTCGCGCAGGATCGCGGCCGCGGCGTCGTCCAGCCTGCCGAGCTTCTCGTTGGACTCGCCCAGAGCGGCGATCTCCTCGGCGCGCGCCTCGACGGCGGCCAGTGCCGGGTTCGTCATGACTTGTCTCCTGACTGCATGGCGTCACGGTGTCACCGGGTCCGGGATCGGGGCCGGCCCTCTCCCGTTCACCGGGATCACCTCAGCCGTCGAAAGTGACCTGGACCGCCGGTGAGGTCGGGCGCGCCTGACAGGACAGCACCATCCCCTCGGCGAGGTCGGCGTCGTCGAGCACTTCGTTGTGTGCCAAGGCGACGGTCCCTCCCCGGAGCAAGCACGCGCAGGCGCCGCAGGAACCTTCCCGGCAGGAGTACGGCACGTCGAGCCCGGCCGCCACGGCCGCTTCGAGCAGGGTCGCCCCGGAAGGCCACTCGACCGTCGTGGTGACACCGTCGAGCCGGACCTCCAGTTCGGTCCTGTCACCGGTTCCGGCTTCGAAGGCGGCGAACGGGTCGCCGGTAAGCGACGTGAATCGCTCCAGGTTGATCCGCTCGTCCGGGAATCCGGCCGTCTGAAGGGTTTCGACGGCGAGGTCCATCAGCGCGGCGGGACCGCAGACGAACGCGTCGCGTGCGGTGTACCTCGCGACGAGCGCCTGGAGACCGCCGCGCGTCGGCAGTCCCTGGACGGATTCGAGCCAGTGCACCACGGTGAAGCGGTCCGGGAACTCGGCGGCGAGCGTGACGAGTTCGTCGCGGAAGATGACCGACTGGTCGTCCCGGTTCGCGTACATCAGCGCCACGTTCCCGGTGCCGGTGTGCAGAACGGTTTTGAGGATCGAGAGCACCGGCGTGATCCCGCTGCCACCGGCGATCAGCAGGAGATCGCGGTCCAGTCCCGCCGGGACGAACGTGCCCGCCGGGCGCAGCACGTCGAACTCAGAACCCGCGACGGCGTTGTCGCAGATCCAGTTCGACGCGTAGCCGCCGCGAGTCCTCTTCACAGTCACCTTGAGCTCGTCGTCCCGCGCGGGCGACGAGCTGAGCGAGTAGCACCGCGCCACCCCACCTGGCAGCTTCATGGTGAGGAACTGCCCTGGCCGGTAGTCCGCCTCGAAATCGAGCGGCTGGAGCACGAGCGAACGCGCGTCGGCGGTCTCGCGCACCACCTCCAGCACCCGCACCCGCGGCATGGCTCAGCCCGCCGCGGCGTGCCGCGCCGCCACGTACCCGAAGACGATCGACGGCCCGATCGTCGCACCCGGGCCCGCGTATTCGTTCGCCATCACCGAAGCGGTCGTATTGCCGGTCGCGTAGAGCCCGGCGATCTCGGTGCCGTCTTCCCGGAGCACGCGGCTGTGCTCGTCGCAGACCAGCCCGCCCTTGGTGCCCAGGTCGCCGAGCTGGATGCGCACGGCGTAGAACGGCGCCTTGTCGATCACGTCGAGATTGGGGTTCTTCAATGTGGGATCCCCGTAATACCGGTCGTGCGCGCTTTCACCGCGATGGAAGTGCTCGTCGACGCCCGCGCGGGCGAAGCCGTTGAAGCGGTCGACAGTGGCGACGAGACGATCCTCGGCGATCCCGATCTCGCGGGCCAGCGCCGCCACCGTGTCCGCCCGGTGCACCAGCCCTGACGTGTAGAACGCCTCGGGGAACGGCATTCCGGGCAGGATCTGCGCGAACGGATACCGTGCGCGCGCCTTGGCGTCCATGACACACCAGGTCTCGAAGTGCTTGCCGTCGATCTGGTCGTGCACGAAGTTGACGTACGGCGAGGCTTCGTTGGTGAAGCGCCTGCCGTCCTGGGACACGATGATCTGACCCGGGATCGCACGTTCGGACACCAGCGGGATGGTCGCGCCGCTCGGATGTTCGACGGACGGCATCCACCAGGCGTCGTCCATGAAGCCGAGGGACGCGCCCAGAGCCACGCCTGCCTGGATGCCGTCGCCGGTGTTCTCCTTGGCGCCGAGGCTGTGGTCGGCCGAGGCCCCGTCAGGCAGGTACCGCTCGCGCATAACCGGGTTGTGGTCGAATCCGCCGCAAGCGAGCAGGACCCCACGCTTCGCCCGGATGTGCTCCGTCCGTCCTTCACGGCTGATCGCGATGCCGACGACACGGCCGTCCTCGACGACGAGTTCGGTCATCGGGGTCCGCAGCCACAGCGGGATGCCGACGTCCTTGAGCGCCATCCGCAGGCGGGCGACCAGCGCCCGGCCGCCGGTGGCCATATGCCTGCGCCGCACCAGGTTCGAGGTCACCCGCCAGGCCGCGACCAGTGAAGCGCGGCGACCTTGCCAGGTGCGTTTGACCATGGCCAGGTCGTGATAGTCCTTGGCGGTGATCCAGAGCCCGAGCGGGCCCTTCATGCTGTTCGGCCGCTGGAACTCCTCGTCCGCCTTGAGCGCGCGGGTGTCGAACGGCTTCGGTTCGACCGACCTTCCGAGCGGCCTGCCGCCTTCGTGCTCGGGGTGGTAGTCGGCGTAGCCCTTGGTCCAGACGAGCTTCCACCATTTGCTCCGGCCGAGCAGTTCCATCGCCGCCGGACCGTGGTCGACATAGGCGTCGAGCCGCGCCGCGGGCACCTTGCCCTCGGTGAGGACGTCGAGGTACCGCCGGATCGACTGCCGCGAGTCGTCGTGCCCGCGCTCGCGCAGGGTCGGATTGTTCGGGATCCAGATGCCGCCCCCGGAGATACCGGTGCTGCCGCCGTATCGCGCGGCCTTCTCGACGACGACGGTGCTGAGCCCGGCGTCGTGCGCGGTCAGCGCGGCGGTCATCCCGCCACCGCCCGAGCCGACGATGACGAAGTCGTAGGTGTGGTCCCAAACCCGGGTCATCCGGTCAGTCCTTCCTGGTCAGAAACGCGAGAACGGTGCTCTCCCAGGCGGACTTCTGCTCGATCATCGCCCAGTGCCCGCAGTCGGGGAAGACGTGCAGTTCGGCGCCCGGGATGGTGCGCATCGGGACCAGCGCCATGTCCAGCGGGCTCACCCTGTCGTCCCTGCCCCAGGTGATCAGCGTCCTGGCCCGGATCTTGTGCAGCATCGCCCAGTACGGCGGCTGATCGGACCGGGCGGCGGCCGCCGCCATCGCCTCCAGGACACCTCGCCCGTACATCTTCTTCGCGGCGGCGAGCGTGCCCGGCTCGGTGGCCTGGGACCAGCGCTCCTCGATGAGTTCGTCGGTGACCAGCGCCTGATCGTGCACCATGGAACGCAGCCACTGCACCAGCCGCTCACGCGTCGGGTTCTCGGTGAACTCGACGAGCAGGTTGATCCCTTCGGCGGGGCCCGGGCTGAACAGGGCGCGCCCCATCCCGCCGATGGTCACCAGCCGTCGGACCCGGTCCGGCTGCGCGATCGCCGTCCGGGTGGCCACGATGCCGCCCATCGAGTTCCCGATGACGTCGACTTCGGCCAGCCCCAGTCCGTCCAGGAACCGCCCGACAGCGCCGGACGCGGCGGTCATCGGCGGCTCCCCGGTCGGGTCGCTGACCCCGAATCCGGGGAATTCCAGGACCAGGCAACGGAAATGTGCCGCGAGGGCCGGGAGGTTGCCGCGGAAGTTGCGCCAGCCGGTCACGCCGGGGCCGGAGCCGTGCAGCAACAGCAACGGCGGCCCGTCCCCGGCTTCGTGGTATCTCAGCACGCCCTGTTCGGTCGAAAGCTCCCGCAGCGTGCTCTCGTAGGTCAGCTCACTCACCGGGCCACCGTAGGAATCCTTTGCGCGGCAACGGTGCCGTGATCCCGATGACCGGGAGCGATTCACTGAGCGGGACGACGACGGCGCGGTCGCGGCGGGCCGTCCTACCGTCGGCCCATGAGCAGCACGATCCACACGAGTGAGCCCAGCCCGGCCGAGATGCGCCGCGCGATGGGTGGTTTCGCGACCGGGGTCACGGTGGTGACCGGCCTGCACGAAGCCGAACCGGTCGGGTTCGCGTGCCAGTCTTTCGCGTCCGTTTCGCTCGACCCTCCGCTGGTCCTGCTCTGCGCCGACCATCGCGGCCGCGCCTGGCCGAGGATCCGCGCCGCGGGCCGGTTCACCGTGCATGTGCTCGCCGAGGAACAAGGCGAACTGTGCGCCCGCTTCGGTTCGCGGAACGGGCGGAAGTATGACGGTCTGGAGTGGACGGTCTCGAAGTGGGACACCCCCGCGCTGGCGGGGGTACTGCTCCGGGTGCACGCGGAGGTCCACACGGTGCACGAAGCGGGCGACCACGACGTCGTGGTGGGCCGGGTGCTGGAACTGGAGACGCTCGACGGCGATCGCCCGATGCTCTTCTTCCGCGGTGGCTTCGGCGTGCACAGCGCACACGAACGGGTCGCCCCGGCCCGGTGGGGCTGGGGCGACCACTGGGGCTGAATCCGGCTCAGCAAGCAGCCCGGACGGCGCCGGTACGACGTCCGGGCCGTCCGGGGAACAGCAGGGCCGAAACCCGATGCGTGGCGTACGCGACCAGCGGGGCGAGCCGCTCCAACGGCGCCTTCAGGTCACCTACCAAGGAGATCGCGCCGACGGGTCCCTCCGGACCGTGCACGGCGGCGGCGACACAAGCGATGCCCGGAAAGCATTCTCCCCGCTCGAAAGCGACCCCGCCTCGATCCCGGATCCGGTTCAGTTCCTGGTGCAGTACACCGAGATCCGCGATGCTGTGCGCGGTGCGGGCGGCGGGCCGGGCACCGACGAGGTCGTCCACGTTCTCGGCGGGAAGCGCGGCGAGCATCGCCTTGCCCAGCGCGGTCGAGGACGCCGGGGCGTGGCCGCCGACCCGGGACGGCACGGTGGTCGCGGTCCGGCCGCCGAGTTTGTCCAGGTACTGCACCCTGCACTCGTCCAGGACGGCGAGGTGCACGGTCATCCCGGTCCGCACCATCAGTTCGTGTACCAGCGGAGCGGCTGAAGCCCGCAGTTCGCCGTGCGCGTACTCGTCCCCGCCGAGGTGCAGCGCCCGGCGGCCGAGTGAATACCCGAGGCTCGAATGGTCCAGCCAGTTCAGGGTGACCAGCTGGTCGAGGATCCGGTGCGCGGTCGACCTCGGCAGCCGTGTCGCCCGGGCGACGTCCTCCAGCGTGAGGCGTGCGAAGCGGCCCGGGAAGGCGTCGAGGATGAGCGTCATCCGCTCGACCATCGACGGCGGCAGCGGGTCGCGATGGTCCGTTCCAGGCGCTTCGACGGTGGTGACGCTCATCGCGAACCTCCTAAAACTGAAATGAATTCTAGATGGAGATTAGCAGCCGTCCGACCTGGAGCGAAAGAGCAGAACTGAAATTCATTCTTCCGCTGAGCGGGACCGTCTCCCCACGTCCGACCCGCGCGCGGTTCACTGCGGTCCCATGAAGATCGGCATCGTCAGCCCGGTGGTCACCGCGGTCCCCGGCGTCGCTTCGGCATGGGAACGCGGCGCGGGCATCGACGAACTGGCGCGGATCGCCGAGACCGCCGACGACCTCGGCTTCCACCACCTCACCTGCAGCGAGCACGTGGCCGTCCCGGCCGACGTGGCGGCGGTCCGCGGCACGACCTACTGGGATCCGTTGGCCACCTTCGGCTTTCTCGCCGCGCGCACCCGCCGGATCCGGCTCGCGACCCAGGTCCTCGTCCTCGGCTATCACCACCCGCTCGCGATCGCCAAGCGCTACGGCACGCTCGACGTGGTGAGCGGCGGCCGGCTCGTGCTCGGACTCGGCGTGGGCAGCCTCGAAGAGGAGTTCGGCCTTCTGGGCGCGCCGTTCGCCGGCCGCGGCGCACGGGCCGACGAGGCGATCGCCGCCCTTCGCGCCGGTATGTCCCGGCGCCTGCCCGAATTTCACGGCGCGCACTACGACTACGCCGATTTCGTGGTCGAGCCCCACGCGGTGCAGCCGCGGGTGCCGCTGTGGGTCGGCGGCCGGACTGTTCGCTCCTTGCGCCGCGCCATCACCTTCGGCGACGGCTGGGTTCCGTTCGGACTGAGCAACGACGAAGCGGCGCGTTTCCTCGCCGACGTCGAACGTCCGCCCGGGTTCGACGTCGTTCTCGGAGCAGGCCGCCCGGTCGACCCGATCGGCGATCCCGGCGGCACCGCCCGGCGACTGGAGCGGGCCGTCGCCGCGGGCGCCACGATCGTCAGCACGAGCGTCGCGGCGCGCGACGCCGAGCATTACCGCGAACAACTGGCCGCGTTGGCCGGATTGGCGAGCCGATGACCGAAGAACGTCTGGCCGCGCTCGAAGCGCGGTTGAACAAGCTTGAGGACGAGGCCGCGATCCGCCGCCTGATCGCCTCCTACGGACCGCTCGTGGACAGTGGCGCCGCCGATGAAGTGGCCGCGCTCTGGACCACGAACGGGTGCTACGACGTCGACGAGATCTTCCTCGACGGCCAGGCGGCGATCTCCGCCATGGTGCGTTCGGCCGGTCATCAGCGCTGGATCCGAGGCGGCTGCGCGCATTTCGTAGGGCCGCCCCACGTGACGATCAAGGGAGACGACGCCGTCGCCGTCTGCCATTCGCTGATGATCGTGCACGAGGACGGGCGCTTCGTCGTACGCCGGGCCACCGCCAACCACTGGCGCCTGCGTCGCGAGGAAAACGGCTGGGCGGTCACGGTTCGCACCAACCGCGTCCTCGACGGACGCCCGGAATCACCGGCGCTTCTCCGCCAGGCCGGGGACTAGCTGTTCGGGGTGTGCTGCAGGAAGGCCGGCCACTCCCCGCCGCCGTCGACGTTCAGCACCGCGCCGGTCACATGGCTCGCCAACGGTGAAGCGAGGAACAGGCAGACCCGGCCGATCTCGGCCGGAGTCGCGAACCGCCCTCTCGGGATGGTCCGCGCGACCGACTCGCGCTGCGCGGGATCGCCGTAGTGATCCGTGGAACCGGGCGTTTCCACCAGTCCGCAGCTGACCGCGTTCACCCGCACCTCGGGGGCCCACTCGACCCCCAGGCTGCCCGTCAGGCTTTCCAGCGCCGCTTTCGCCGCGCCGTACACCGCGGTTCCCGGACTCGGACGGCGCGCCGAGATCGAAGTGATGTTGACGACGGAAGACTCCGCCGTCGTCCGGAGCAGCGGGTATGCCGCGTGGAGCACGTGCGCGGCCGCCATGAAGTTGAGGTCGCTGATCTTCTGATGGAACCGCGGAGACGCGTCGGCGAACTGCGCGAACGGCGCGCCTCCGGCGTTGTTGACCACGACGTCGACCCGTCCGTGCCGCTCGCCGACCACATGGAGCCACCGCTGGACCTCTTCGGCCTCGCGGACGTCCACCCGCTCGAACCGAGGACGGCGACCGTCGACCTCGCGAAGCTCCTCGGGCGCCGTGCGACCGCAGATCTCGATCTCCGCGCCCGCCTCGAGGAAGGTCGCCACGATGCCGTCGCCGACACCGCGCGCTCCCCCGGTGACCAGGACGACCCGGCCTGCCATGTCGAAGCTGACGGGCACGCTGCTCTCCTCTCGGCGATGAGGGGAGCGTAGCAGAACCAAGCAAACGCTAGGTTGTCACCACGATCTCTAGGCGGCGACAGCGGTGACCAGCAGGGCGAAGGCGGCGATGATCACGGCGACGCGGGCGTAGTGGAAACGATCCCAGCGGTTCATCTGCTCCTTCCAGTCCTCGGGCCGGTTCTCGGGGGTCCACGCCTTGCTCCGGTTGTTGATCGGGACGAGCAGCAGGATCGACATGAGCACGCTCACGATCAGGAGCGCGGCGGCGATGACGACGAGACCGGCGCCGGGTCGATGCCAGCCGGCGATGGCCCAGACGGCACTCAGGATGAGCGAGCCGATGTACCAGAACGGCATCACGGCGCCGAGCATCCGGCCTCCGTGGGCGCGGCCGAGTTGACCACTGTCCTCGGGGAGTCCGTTGAAGATCCGGTTCATGACGAAGGCGACGGAGAACTCCACCCCCACCATCAGGCCGACGACCACGACGGTGAAGACCTCGAGTGCGCTGAGCATGCTGACCTCTCCTGAAATCTAGTGTTGCTAGGTGATGAGGCAACGCTAGTACTACTACCGCTCGCTTGTCTAGCAGTGCTAGGATCCAGTCATGTCGGTACAGGAACGCAAGCAGCGCGAACGAGCGGAACGAGAGCGGCTCATCGTGGCGACGGCCCGTGAACTCGCCGAGCAGCAGGGCTGGGACGCGGTCACCACCCGCCGGCTCGCCGAACGCATCGACTACAGCCAGCCCGTGCTCTACAGCCATTTCCGTGGCAAGCGCGAGATCATCGGCGCCGTCGCCCTCGAAGGTGCCTCCGAGATGGCCGCGGCGCTGCGGGCCGAGACAGCCGCCATGGACACCCCTCGCGCCCGGGTCACCGCCCTCGCTCGCGGCTACCTCGACTTCGCCGTGCGCAACCCGGCGGTCTACGACGCCATGTTCCAGCTCGACGGTGGCCTGGCGTTCGCGCAGGAAGACACCCCGGAGCAGCTGAAGGACGCCTTCGCGGCCCTACTGGAAAGCCTCGCCGAGGTCGCCGGGGACGGCGTCCACCCGGGGGTGTTCACCGAGGTGTTCTGGGCGGCCCTGCACGGGCTGGCCACCTTGTCCAAGGCGGGACGGCTGCCACCGGAGTACGCCGAGCAGAGGGTGGAGCTGCTGGTGGACAGGCTCGCCAAGATCACCTGACCTCCGCCACCGCGCGGTCCCGCACCTCCCGTACGACGAGGGAGTTCTTGAACGCGGACGACACAGCGCTCAGCCAGGCGCTTTCGTCCCGCATTCCGGTGTGGGCCTCGTCCGGTGCGGCCGGTCGCTGCGGCCAGCTCCGGCCGGCTTCGCGCATCACCAGCGCCGCCGCGAGTTCGGCGGCGGCGCGCGTGGGTTCGTCGACAGGGGTGCGCAGCCACTCCCCGAGGTGCGGCGGGACGTGCGCCCGCAACGCCAGGAGGCCGTCCCGGATCTCGATCACCCGGCGGTACAGCTTGAACTCGATGTCGTGGCGCACGGGCAGGGCGATCTGCGGATGGGCGGCGACGAGTTCTTTCCACAGCGGTGTCACCGCCCGGATCCTCCGCCACGCGCGCGCCAGCCGGAGAGCGCCGTCCCAGGTGGTGAACAGCCCACCGAGGACCCACAGCACCATCGCGCAGAGTCCGAGAAGGCGGGCGTTCGGCAGGAAGTCGAGGTCCGCGAGGTCGGTGATCTCCAGCCACAGCGAGGGAAGCCCGGAGAACAGCACCCATCCGATGGTCACGACGGCGGCGCAGACGAGGATCCGCAGACCGGTCCGGAACGTCCCTCGTGGACGGCCCGCGGCGCTGCGGGCCAGGGTGCGGATGAACATGACCAGGCATGTGACCGCGTACGCCGTGAGGACCACCTGATACGCGACGATGCTCCAGCGCCATTGGAACCCGGAGGTGCCCGCCTCGAACCGATGTGGGGCGAAGTCCAGATAGCACAGGACCATCAGCGCCCAGCACAGCACGATCGGCCAGAACGCCGTCGGCTTTTCCGGGGACCGCGTACTGCGGACCAGCTGCACCAGCGCGCGCATCGCGAGCAGTTGCAGCGCGTTGGTGACCAGCCGCGGGAGCAGGTCGTCGCCGAGTAACCGGACCGTGGCGTCGGCGGAGACGGCGAGGCCTGCCGCCATGCCGAGGAAGAACGTGGCCAGGTGTCTCGGCCCGGTGCGAACCGCCATCAGCCGGGCGAGGCCGATCAGGGCCAGCAGCCCGGCGGACAGGTAACTGATCATGAACCGAGGGCGTGGCGCAGCCGATCGGATCCGGGACCGGTGCTCACCGCGCGGCGCATGAGCAACGACGCGACGAGTTCGGCCTCCTTCTCCTGCTCCTGCGCGTAGGTCGTACGGCCGAGCACCCGGCGGACCAGGTCCACCGACAGGCTGGGCGTGACCATCGCGGCGACCGTCTCCGGCAGCATCTCGCCTTCGACGTGCCCGCACAGCAGATGACCGAGTTCGTGCAGCAGGATGTGCCGCTGGTGCAGCGGAGACGTGTCCCGCGTGTAGAAGACGTAGTCCGCTCGATCGGTCGCCGCGAGCACCCCGCAAGGCGCTCCCGGCCGCGCGTCGAGCGCGACCAGTTCGATGGGCCGCCCCCGCATCGCCGCGACCTCACCGAACAACGTGGTGACGTCGAACGGATCCGGTAGTCGCACGGCGGACGCGATCCGCTCGCATCTGCGCCAGAGCGCGCTCTTCCTGCCGAACATGGCTACTCCCCCTGGTCCCGCTTGGACTCGCGCCGACTGATCGCCTCGACGATGTCGGCCACGGTCCCGAGCCCCTCCTCGGACAGCGTCACCGCGCGCAACGCCAGGTTGCGCACCGCGTTGTTGCGCAACGCTCCCAGCAATTCGATCTCTTCGGCAAGGGCCCTCCCCTGTTCGTCGTCGAAGAAGTACGCGGGCGGGACCTGGAAGAACCCCGCGAGCGCTTCGAGGTGCCGCTTGGTCGGGTTGTCCCTGCGCCCCGTCCGCAGTTGCCAGAGGTAGGCGGCGGAGAACGACTCACCGGTGCTCTCCCGGCAGGCCCGCGCCACTTCCTCGTGACTGTGCTGCTCTCCGTTGGGCCGCCGGACCACCTGGAAGAGGCGGTCGATCCGGCTGGTGAGCGTGGTCGCCCGTGGTTCGGTCATCATCACGTCCGTAAGCTGAAATGAATGCCAGCCGGTTTCCCATTCATCTGGGATTGACAACCGCGAAGGCGCTCCCCTAACCTCCTCCACGTTAGCTGAGATGAATGACCAAGGGGAGTCAGTCAATGTTGGCTGACGTCCTGGAGGGGGAGTTCTCATGAAGAAATTGCTGACCGCAGCGGCCCTGGCGGTGGCCGCGGTGACCCTGTCGGCGCCGCCGGCTTTCGCCGTGGAGACCGGAGACTTCCACGGCAGCGGCATCGGCCCGTATCCGGCGGACGCCGTCGCGTCGGCGGAACGCGTCGCCCGCACCTTCGCGCGCAACACGGGCTGGCTGGACTCGCAGTGTTACCGGCGCAGCTTCGACGTCCGGTCGCAGATGGGCTACTACAGCGCGTCGGTCTGGCTCTACTGCCAGCGCTGACGCCGCCGTCCACCGCACCAGCCGAAAACCAGGGAGAGGGAAGCATGACCAGAACGATTGCCCGCACCACGGGGGCCGCGGTCCTCGCAGGGCTCATGACACTCGTGCCGACGGTGGCGAGTGCCTCGACGAGCGTCCAGGAGACCCGCGCGTTCACCGGGACGACCGTCGAGAAGACGGCGGCGTCGGCCAAGCGGACGGCGTTGCAGCAGGCCTATGACCACGCGTCCGTTTACGGGTACACGCCCGATCAGTGCGTGACCATCCACCTCTACTCGGTGAAGATCAGCTTCGTGATGTACCGCGGTGAAGCCGGGATCCACTGTACGAAGTAGACCGTGGGGCTCCGAAAAGGACACGGCCCGGGGCGGCGACCGATCATCTGGTCGCCGCCCCGGACCGCAGTTTGTTCGAGGCCCGGAGCTCAGCTCCGCAGATCGACGTAAGCGACGGCCGCCTGTCCGGAAAGCACCACGTAGGCGTGCGTGCCGTCCTGGGTGACCGCGATGCCGCCGTCGCGCGAGATGGTGAGCGATGTCGGGTAGTCGCCGCCGAAGACGGTCTTCGTCAGGGTCTCCGAAGCCGTGTCGATGACCTTCTTGCCGTCCGGGCTGATCGCGACGGCTTCCGGATACTTGCCGGTCGACACCAGCGCTGTCGGATCGGCCGCGTTCGCGGCACCGGCGGACACGCCGAGCAGCACGGCGAAGCCGCGCCACCCCAGTTGACGAACCGAACCTATCGGACGGACAGGACAGTCCACCAGAGGATCCCGGTCACCGCAGTTGGTCGCGGCGCCGGATCAGATATGCGGTCTCCGCGGTGTTGCCCGCCAGGTCGATGGCCTTGTCGTAGGCCGCTCGTGACTCCTGACCCCGGGCGAGCCGGCGCAGCAGATCGGCACGGGTGGCGTGAAACGGGTGATAGCCGGCCAACCTGTCCTCAAGGCGATCGACGGCCGCCAATGCCACCTCCGGGCCGTCGAGCTCGGCGACCGCGATCGCCCGGTTCAGGGCGACGATCGGCGAGGAGTCGAGGCGGACGAGCTGGTCGTAGAGGGCGAGGACCTGCGACCAATCGGTGTCGCGGATGTCGCGGGCGGAGGTGTGCACGGCGTTGATCGCGGCGAGGATCTGGTAGCGACCCGGAGCCACCCCGCCGGCGGCAGCGGTGAGCCGTTCGCGCACCAGCCCGTGGCCCTCGGCGATCAGCGTCGCGTCCCAGGCACCACGGTCCTGCTCGTCGAGGGCGACCAGTTCGCCGCTGCCCGAGACCCGGGCGGGGCGGCGGGCCTCGGTGAGGAGCATCAGCGCCAGCAGCCCGGCCACCTCGCCGTCGTCCGGCAGGAGGACCCGGATCAGGCGGGTGAGCCGGATCGCCTCGGCGGTCAGGTCGTGACGCAGCGGATCGGTGTCGGCGCCGGTGGCCAGATAGCCCTCGTTGAACACGAGGAAGAGGGCGGTGAGCACGCTGGAGACACGCGTCGGGAGATCCTCGGCGGACGGCACGCGATAAGGGATGCGAGCCGCCTTGATCTTGGCCTTCGCCCGGGTGATCCGCTGCCCCATGGCGCTCTCGGCCACCAGGAAGGCGCGGGCGATCTCGGGCACGGTCAGCCCGCCGACCAGGCGCAGCGTCAACGCGACCCGGGCTTCCATCGCCAGGGCAGGGTGACAGCAGGTGAAGATCAGCCGGAGCCTGTCGTCGTCGATGACGCCAAGAGACTCGGCCGGGCTGTCGTCGTACACCATCCGAGCCTCCTTCTGCTTGTCGTCGCGTTTGTTCTCGCGCCGGATCCGGTCGAGGGCCTTGCGGTTGGCGGTGGTGGTCAGCCAGGCGCCGGGATTCGGCGGCACACCGTCGGCCGGCCACCGCTCGACGGCGGTCGCGAACGCTTCGGCGGCCGACTCCTCGGCGATGTCGAGGTCACCGAAACGCCTGGTCAGGGCCGCGACCACCCGGGCCCACTCTTCGTGGTGGACACGGGCGATCGCGTCGTCGACGTCGCTCACCGGAACGGTCGCACCTCGATCTTGCGATCGCAGACCTTCGACGCCTCGGTGGCGAGCTTCAGCGCCACGTCCAGATCGGGGGCCTCCCACACCCAGACGCCGGCGAGGTACTCCTTCGACTCCACGAAAGGCCCGTCGCTGAACACCGCCTGCTCCCCGCGGTTGTCGACGACCGTGGCCGCACCGGTGTCCGCGAGCCCGCCCGCGAAAACCCAGTAGCCCTCGGCGATCAGTCGTTCGTTGAACGCGCTGATGGCAGGCTGCCTGTCCGTGCTGCCGGGATTACTCTTGTCATCGATCACGGAAACCAGATACTGCATCGGAAGATCCTCTCCTGTGGTGTCAAGACACTCGGCCGGTCAGGGCGTGGTCGTCAGCTTCATCTCCACTACGAACACGATCGCCCCGATCCGACACCACCTCACGGATTTTTTTGAAGATCTTCCACGACGACGTGGGCCTCTGTTCAGTCAGCCGTCAGGCCGGCCGCCGAGTCCAGCCTCGCCTGGTGCAGCGCCACGCGCTGCGGGTGCTCCTGGTCGACGACAACTAGGAGCTCGCCGACACGTGCGCCGTCCTTCTGAGACAACGCGGCGACGAAGTCACGGTGGCCACGACGGGCGAACAGGTACTGGCGACCGCCCTGCGGACCCCGTTCGATCTGGTCCTGTGCGACCTGGCGCTGGGCTGATCGCGCTGTCCGGCTTCAGCCAGGCCGCGGATCGCGACCGCAGCCGCGTGGCGGGTTTCGACGCGCACCTCTCCAAGCCGCTGGATCTGGCGGAGCTGGACCGGCTGCTTCGGACACCGCGACGATAAGACGAGGGCCGGTGCCTTCCGCGTCGGATTCCGCGCGGATGGAGTAAGAACGAGCCCATGGTGACGCTGGATCGGCTCGTGAACGTCCTCGGTGGATACGGGGCACGGCTGTGCTGCTGCCCCGTATCGCGCGAGGTGGCGTTGAGCGATGTGGTGATGCACGACGCCGCCGACCCGCGCGATCCGCGCGGGGATGTCTTCCTCGCCGTCGGGACGGACTCGATCACCACGGCCGTCGAGCTGGCCGCGGCGGCGCAGGCGTCGGTCGTCCTGGTCCGCGGGTCACTGCCACTGGACCCGGAAGCGGTCGCACGTGCGGAGAGCGGCGGTGTCGCGGTGCTGCTGGTGGAGCCGGACGTATCCTGGGGCCAGCTCGCCGGCGTCGTCTACGGGCTCGTGCTGGAAGGCAGGGAGACCGAGTCGGGTCGCGGGCCGACCGACCTGTTCGCGCTGGCCGACAGCCTGGCGGACGCGCTCGGCAGCGCGGTGACCATCGAGGACCGGCTCTCGCGGGTCCTGGCCTACTCCAGCCGCCAGCACCAGGCCGACCGGGCGCGACTGGAGACGATCCTGGGCAGGCGTGTGCCGGAGCCGGTCCGCGAGCTGTTCGAGCGCCGGGGTGTGTTCGGGCACCTCGCCGGATCCGATGAGCCGTTGTTCGTCGAAGGCGATCCCGAACACGGGCTGACCGGGCGCATGGTGGTCGCGGTCCGCGCGGGCAGGGAGGCGCTGGGCTCGATCTGGGTGGAATGCGATCAGCCGCTGACCGACGTCCGGCGCGCGGTGCTGCGGGACAGTTCGCGCACGGTCGGCCTGCATCTGCTGCGCTCCCGGGCGAGTGCGGATCTGGAGCGGCAGGTCGAATCCGATCTGGTGATCCGGCTGCTGGAGGGCACCCCGGACGCGGCGGCCGTGCTCAGCAGGCTCGGCCTGCCTCCCGGCCGGTTCCGGGTGATCGCGTTGCAGGCCCACATCCGCGACGAGCGCCATGCCGCGCTCCTGCTCGCGTTCGACCGGGCGACCACCGGTTTCGGCTGGTCACGTCCGGGTCGCAGCACATTGTTCAGCAACACCGTCTACACCGTCTTGCCCGGGGACGAGGTCGCGGCGGCCAGGGCTTGGGTCGGTTCGATCCGCGAGGCGCTGCCCGGTCAGGTGACGATGCTGGCCGGGATCGGGGCGGGTGCGGTGTCTTCGGAGCTACCGGCGAGCAGGCGGGAAGCCGACGAGTGCCTCGCGCTGCACGACGTGCGGCCCGGCACGAAATCCGCGATCGCCTACGACGAGGCTTGGGACGACATCCTGGTGCAGCGGCTGCGGGCCGCCGCGGCGTCCGGCCGGGCACCAGCCCGTGGCCCGATCACCGAGTTGCGGCACCACGACACCGCGAACGCCACCAGTTACGTCGCGACCCTGCGGGCCTGGCTCGAGGCGCAAGGGGATCTCGCGGAGGCCGCCGAGCGGCTGGACGTGCACCCCAACACGATCCGCTACCGGCTGCGGAAGATGGCCGAAGTGACCGAACTCCGGCTCGACCAGCCCGCGAAACGACTGGCGATGATCATCGAACTGGCCGTATCCGACCCAGCCCCTTGACCGTTCCGGCCAAAACCACACGCCTGGATTGTCGAATCCGAACAATCGCCGCCGACCGGTTCCGAGCCATCCTGACCGCGACAGCACCACTCGCGCAGCGGAGGAACTCATGGGCGATCTCGACCGGATCGACGGCGTACCGCGTTCGGCGATCGTGATCGGCGCCGGCGTGGTCGGCCTGTCGACCGCGTGGTTCCTGCAGGAACGCGGGGTCGGCGTCACGGTGGTGGACCGCGAAGGCATCGCAGCGGGCGCGTCGTGGGGCAACGCCGGCTGGCTCTCCCCCGGACTCGCGATCCCGCTCAACGAACCCGGCGTCCTGCGCTACGGACTGCGGTCACTGCTGGATCGGCAGGCGCCGCTCCACGTCCCGCCATCCCCCGACCCGCGGCTGTGGTCGTTCCTCGCCCGGTTCGCCGCGAACTGCACCGGTCGATCGTGGACCCGCGCCGTCGAGGCGAATCTTCCGCTGAACGACGAATGCCTGGAAGCCTTCGACGTCCTCACCGCGAACGGCGTGGACGCTCCGACCATCGAAGCGCCGATCACGGCAGCGTTCGAGACCACCGACCACGCCGCGGGGCTGATCACGGAGCTGCGGCGCATCGGCGAGGCCGGGCAGGACATCTCCTACACCCGGCTCACCGCGGCCGAACTCGCGGAGCGGTTCCCCCAGGCGACGGCGAAACTCGGCGCCGGTGTCCGGATCGACGGGCAGCGCTACGTGGACCCGGGCCGGTTCACCGAGTCGCTGGCGCGGGCGGTGGTCAGCCGGGGCGGGACGATCCGGCACCGGTTCGAAGTCGCGTCCCTGCGTGCGCACCGCCACGCACTGAGCGTGCGCTCGACGACGGGCCAGACGGTGAACGCCAACGCGGTCGTGCTGGCGACCGGGGCCTGGCTGGGGAATCTCGGCCGGAAGTGGGGCGTGAAAGCCCCCGTGCGCGCCGGACGCGGCTACTCGTTCACCGTGCCGACCGACCGCCCGGTGCCGGGGCCGCTCTACCTGCCGGACATCCGCGTGGCGTGCACGCCGTACCGCGGCGGCCTCCGCGTGGCCGGGACGATGGAGTTCCGGAAACCCGACGCACCACTGGATCCGGCCCGGATCGCCGCGATCATCGACTCGGCGCGGCCGTTCCTCACCGGCCTGGACTGGGACCGGCGCACCGACGAATGGGTCGGCTCCCGTCCGGTCACCACCGACGGGCGGCACGTGATCGGTGCGACGAGCACACCCGGGCTCTACGTCGCGGGCGGGCACGGGATGTGGGGACTGACCCACGGACCGGTCACCGGACGGCTTCTGGCCGAGCACATCACCACCGGCAAACAGCCCGAGGCCTTGCGCCCCTTCGATCCCCTCCGCTGATTCGGATGAAGATGCCACCGGAAAAAGAGACCACACAGTCCGAAGTGGACCGACTCCGCGCCGAGAACGCGTTGCTGCGTACGGAGAAAGATCTCCTGCTGAAGGCCGCCATCGGGTTCGCCACCGACGCGGGCGCCTTCCGGCGGCCACTCCGCAAGCCAGAGACCCGCTGACCGACGCGGGACTCACCGAAAGTCTGTGGGGGCCGGGTCT
Organism: Amycolatopsis sp. NPDC102522; assembly: GCF_055584485.1. Lineage (NCBI taxonomy): Bacteria > Bacillati > Actinomycetota > Actinomycetes > Pseudonocardiales > Pseudonocardiaceae > Amycolatopsis > Amycolatopsis sp. NPDC102522. The sequence continues at coordinate 96,830 of NZ_JBVJLY010000008.1, forward strand.
TTCCGCGCCCGGCCCTCACAGACGTATCGACCGAAAGGCGATCATCACCATGACCATCGTCTCGTCAGGCCCTTGGCTGACCAAGGAAGCGCACGCCCGCCTGGTGCGGGAGCTCGCGGCGTTGCGCCGCCCCACCGCCGACGACCGGTTCGGCGACGACGAAATCGCACTCAACGCCCACCGGCAGTCGCGGATCCGGCAGATCGAGGACGTTCTGCGCGGCGCCGTCGTCGGCGAGGACCCGCCCGACGACGGGATCGCCGAGCCCGGCATGGTGCTCACCGTCGAGTACGACGACGGCGGCACCGAGACCTTCCTGCTCGGCACGCGCGACGAAGCGGGCCATGGCGCTCTCGAGGTCTACTCCCCCGATTCCCCGCTCGGCCGCGCACTGCACGGCGCGAAACCGGGCGACCGACGGGAGTATCGCGTGCCCAGTGGCGACGCCGTCCGTGTCACCCTTCTCGGCGCCAAGCCTTACGGGCGCCACCGGGGAAGTCACGTCTGACGGTTCGACGTCAGGTGCCATCGCTGCGTGCCGCCTGGATCGTCAAGCCAGATCCGGCCGGCGTGCCGCGTCGCTCCAAGGCCACGATCATGCGGTCGGCGGTGAAATCTCGTTCCGGTCGTGTCCGCCGACGGGTCCGTCATAGTCGGGGACTCGATCGTCCCGCCGGGCGGTGAACTCGCGCCGTCCAACGCGAACCGGGAGTGCGTCGCTAGGCTGAACTGCGACTCACGGTGCCCGGATCGACGGAGGCGGCAATGACAACGGGGGTGCCCCGCAGCACGGGCACAGGCGAACCGGCCTCCGCGGCGAACGTGTTCGCCGCGGAGCTGGAACGGTGGCGCGATGTGCGCGGGTATTCCCGCGCCACGCTGGCCAAGGAGATGGGCTACGACCGCTCGTACGTGTCGAAGGTGCTTTCGGGTACCGAGCGCCCCTCTGAGGCCTTCGCGGCGCACGCCGAGACCGCGTTGCGCGCCGGTGGCGCCCTGCACAACGCCTTCCGGGACTTCGAAACCCACCGCCCGGCTCGCGCCAAATCTCCTGCCTCACCGGCCGCTGACTCATCCGCGGGAACCGGCGGGCTGGTGGTCGAGCACGACGACGCGACCTTGCGCTACGAGGACGGCGTCTATCAGCTCACCCAGCGCCGCCACCTGGTCAACCACGGCACCGAACCGATCACCCGATACCTGATCCGCATCTCCGTCGACCGCTTCCCCGGCGACCCGGAACGCTCCAACCGGCTCTACAGCGAAGACCCGCTGACCTGGGACGAGATCGACCTCCATGCCTGGCACGGTCGCTCCCGCGCGACACCGATGACCTGGACCGTCCACCATGATCGCGACGCTTTCAAGGAAGTCTGGCTGCTCTTCGCCGGCGACCGCGGCCACTTCCCCCTCTACCCCGGGGAATCTTGCTGGATCGAATACGAATACACCGTCAGCGAACACCACTGGGGCAACTGGTTCCAGCGTGCCGTCCGGCTTCCCACCCGCACCCTGTCGGTGTGCCTGGATTTCCCCGCCGACCTCTCGCCCGCGGTCTGGGGCCTGCACACCTCCATGACCGCACAGGCCATGCCCTTCGCCACCGCCATCAGCCGGGCCGAAAACAGCGTCCGGCACGCCTTCTCGTGGTCCTGCGATGACCCACCCTTGCACGCCCGATACCGGCTCGAATGGGAATTCCGATCCCACGCTTCCCGTCCGTCACAAACGCCAAGTGAGGTCATGGCGGCGCTCGGCGTCGTTCAGGACAGCTCTCCGGGACTTCGGCAGCTGGCACGCCGCTTCGATCTCCCGGCCGAGGCCGAGGATGCACGCCGGGTCATCACAGCACTCAACGCCGCATGTGAGCGAGTCGCCCATGCCCACACCTTCGGCAAGGGCATGGGGATCGCGGCCCCGCAGATCGGTATCGACCGTGCCGCCGCGATCGTCCGCACTCCCGAAGGTGAGGGCATCACGTTGTTCAACCCCACCATCATCGAAGAGAGCGGCGACGTCGACGAGCACTACGAAGGCTGCCTGAGTTTCTTCGACGTCCGCGGCCAAGTCCCGCGCCCGCATGTCATCCACGTCGAGCACACCACCATCGACGGACATACCAACATCACCATGTTCGAGCGCGGCGTCGCCAGGCTTGTCGCTCACGAGGTCGACCACCTCCACGGACTCCTCTACACCGACCGGATGCGCGAGGGCATCGTCCCGATCCCGGTCGAGCAGTACCGCGGCATCGGATCAGCCTGGAAATACTGACTGCGCTACACGGTGCGGACGGGCAGGGGATCTTGTCCCGGAGGGCAAGATCGACAGAGGCGGTGCTAGACAGGTCCGGTGAGCTCGCTTTCCGAACAGACCCGTCCGCGACGATGCCCGTGAAACTGCTGTTCAGTGCGACACCTGCCTTTGGCCACATCCTGCCGTTGGTTCCGCTCATACAGGCGGCGATCGATGTCGGCCATTCCGTAGGGCTGCTGTCGAGCGGCGGATTCCGGCACTCGGTCGCCGAAGAGCTTCCTCCCGAGGTCGAGTTCCTCGACGCGGGCGCGATGCCGGGCGAGTTCTCGGAAGAAGCCGCTCGCCGCACTGGCGCCGACGTTTTCCATCCGACGCCTTCGGTCATCGGTGAGATCTTCGGCGGCGCACGGGTCGATCTCGGCATCGAGGACAGCATCGCCCAGGCCACCGCCTGGGCGCCGGACCTGGTCGTCGCCGAGCCGTTCGACGCCATCGGGCCGATCGTCGCCGCCCGGCTGGGTATCGCATGGCACCGGGCAGGCATCGGCCCGGCCTTGCCTTCGGTGATCACGGACGAGATCGATCGCGTGGCCTCGGCCCGATACGACCAGCTTCGCCCGGTTGCGGCCTCGAGTTACATCGACCCGTGCCCGCCGCAACTGCAGGATCCGGACTGGTCTCCGAGCACCCCGGTGCGGCCGGTCCGGCCTCAGGCCCACCGCCGGCCGAAGGACATCGATCTCGAATTGCCGGAATTCGGCGAACACGACAAGCCGACGGTCCTCGTCACCTTCGGCACGATTTTCTCCGACCCTGTGCCACTTTCCGCAGCCGTGGCGGCGGTCGCGGACACCGGGGCCAACGTGATCGCCACGCTCGGCTCGTCTCTGAGGCAGCCCGCAGCGAGTGAGACAGCCCAACTCGACTCGGCGAATGTGCGCTACGTGCCCTTCGTCCCGCTGGCCCAGCTGCTCGAACGGGTCGATCTGGTGGTCGGCGCCGGAGGTGTCGGCACGGTTGTCGGCACTCTCGCACACGGACTCCCGATGGTGCTCTGGCCCCAAGGCGCCGACCAGCCCATCAACGCCGCCCGCGCGGCCGCGTCGGGAGCAGCGATCACGGTCGGCTCGGCTGCGGAGATCACCTCGGCAGTGGCGGAAGCACTCGAGAACGGCGAATACCGCCGACGAGCCCGAGACGTCGCCGCCGAGATCGCGCGTCGTCCCGAACCGGCCACGGTGATCGCGGCCTTGTAGACCGTCCTCGCGGTAAATCCAGCGACATCGACGGTCTTCGTCCGTGACAATGGCCGGTGTGGAGGAGGTCAGGGTCGTCGTCGCCCATCGCGATTGCGCGACCCTGCGCGTCGGCGACGTGTTCCTGAAGATCGACGCCGATCAGAAACGCACCGACGTCGAGGTCGAGGCGATGGCCATGGCGCCGATCCCGACTCCTCAGATCCTGTGGCGAAAGCCGCCCGTGCTTGCGTTAGCCGCCCTGCCAGGGAGGGCACTCGGCCGCCTCGGCGAGCCATCCACCGCATCGCCGTCGGCATGGGCCGCGGCCAGAGCCGCCGTCCGGATGCTGCACGACGCGCCGTTGCCGCCGCGGCCCGGCCGGAGTGCCGCCGATTTCGCGTCGCGTCTCGACGCCGAATGCGAGTGGCTCGTCACCACCGGCGTCCTCCCCACAGACCTGGTCGAGCGCAACCGGCGGATCGCCGAGATCGTGCTCCGGCCGTGGACGCCGGTGTTCATCCACGGCGATTTGCAGGTCGCCCACGTGTTCGTCGACGGCGACGAGATCACCGGCGTGATCGACTGGTCCGAGGCCGCCCGGGGCGATGCCCTCTTCGACCTCGCCACCTTGACGCTCGGTCACCGAGAACACCTCGCCGACGTCGTCGCGGGCTACGGCTCGGACGTCGACCTCGACTTGATCCGCGCGTGGTGGTCGATGCGCAGCCTGCTGGCGATCCGCTGGCTGATCGAGCACGGCTTCGACCCCTCCCTGCCGGGCTGCGAGATCGACGTGCTGAAATCCGCGTGACCGCGGTGACGACCTGATACCTGATTCGCATCAACGCGGGCTCCCGGAAAACACCGGCACGCGCGGGTGTGAAATTACGGAAATTGTCGAACATATCCGCCATTTGAAAGTATTGTCACCATCCGCGCGATTTCGGGACTTTGGACTCTGCCCACGGTGACCATCGACGATGAACCCTTAATGCCATCGGTCGACACTCAAGACCGAATAACCATCCACAAAGGTTCTCTGTGAATTGGGGAGAGTTCATGTCGAATCGCATCCGTTTCCCGCGCCGTTCCATGATCCTGGCCGCCGCCCTGCTGGCGGGGACCACCGGCGTCCTCGTCAGCTCCGCCACTGCCAGTACGGCGTCCGCTCCACCCTGCGGCCTGTCCACCCTCAAAGGCACGTATCTGTTCGCGGGTGACGGCTGGTCGATCAGCGGCACCGGCACGGTTCCGCTTGCCTTCGCCGGCTCCGAGCAGTTCGACGGCGCCGGGCACCTCAAGGGAGTGTCCAGCACGAACTTCAACGGAACCCCCAGCTCCCACAACGCCTTCACCGGCACCTACTCCGTCGCTTCGGACTGCTCCGGAACCTTCAACATCGGCGGCACCCTCCATTTCGACATGTACCTCGACCCCAACGGCGACAGCTTCGTCTACGTACAGACCGACGCCGGTTCCGTCAGTGCCACCACCGAACACCGGGCCACCCGCTCCTCAGTGAGGTGACCCGAAAAGTTCCGCGATTCGAAATCCGGTAATCGCGTGTTTCTCCGCCATTCAGGTGAAGAATTCGGCAAGGCCGCCAATGTCGGCAGACCGCTGACAGTTCGACATGCAATCCGGCATGCCGATACTGTCGGCTCAGTGGCGGGGCTTGATGAATCGGTGGAGACGGGTCCGGCAGCTCGCCGTGGCCGCGAGGTCATCCCGGCGGCGGGGGCGGTGACCGTCGGAGTCGGGTTGACGCTTCAGTCCCGGGTGAACGGGGAACTCGGTTCGCGCGTGGGCGACGGAATCGCGGCACCGCTATGGGGCGCGGCCTCAGCGACCTTCCTCACGCTGGTGCTGGCGGCTCACCCACGCTTTCGGCGAAGCGAGACCGTCCAGGAGGCGCGTTCGTCGGCATCGGAGCCACGCCAACCGGGTCGTGAGTGGCGATTCGGGCTAGAACGGATTCGTAGTTGCCTACCCGCTGGGATCCGATGTCTTCGTGCTGGACGGAGGGTGTGACGGGGGAAGATTTCGGGCGTTGAACGTCCCGATTCCTCCACCGTCGACCCAACACTCTCCTGATACGCCACCTTCGCGCAGGTCAGCGGCAGGTAGGCAAGTACCGATCCGCGCTAACCCGAATCGCCACTCACGACCAACCCGACCGACTCGGTACCGACGCCGTCACCCCGGAGGCCTTCACAGACCGAGGGCCGTGCTCAGTTCGTATGCGAGATTTCGATGTAGTGCGCGCCGTTCATGGGAATGCACTCGACACCGTCCACAGTGGGATCCGGCGGCAGCGCGCGCAGGGCGTGGACGCATTCGTCAGGGGTGTTGTAGGGCCCTTTGTACTCCAGATGACCGGCGAACGCGGTACCGCTGATGAGCAGGGAAGCACCGACAGTGGTGACGCCCACAGCCGCCGCGGCCGCGAGTTTCCGCATCTTCATGAGTGTTCTCCTCTTCGAATCGCGCTGGTGACAAGGGGACGGCGAAGCTTCCGGTCCGTCCACACAAGATCACTACCCGCGTCGAAAACCCCCGAATCAGCACCTGCCTGTCCGGCCAAGGGGGCATGATCGAACAGGCAAGCTCGTCACTCGGCGGCCCAGATTCCGCGGACGTGCCCGATATGACGGCGCGTCAACTCTTCGGCGCCATCGGCGTCCTGGGCTTCGATCAAGTCGACGAGTTCCGAGTGCTCGCGCGCCGAGGGGATCAGTTGCCCGCGTTCGGCCAAGGCCTTGAGGCCGTAGATCCGTGATCGGGCACGCAGCGTCCGGACGACTTCGACGAGGTGCGCGTTACCGGCCAGGCCGAGCAGCGTGAGATGGAATTCCATGTCCACGGTGACGTGACCGATGAGGTCGTGTTCGGCAGCGGCCCGCTCTATCCCGGCCGCGAGCTCACGGAGCCGTTTCACCGTGTCGGCGCCGACACCCGCCTCCGCGATGCGGCGCACGGTGGGTACCTCGATCAGGGCGCGCAGCTCGGTGAAGTTGTCGAGTTCTTGGTCGGTCGGTTCGGTTACTCGGAAACCTTTGTTGCGCACGGTCTCCATGAGGCCTTCCTTGACCAGATCGAGCATCGCCTCCCGCACCGGTGTCGCGGAGACGCCGAACTGCCCGGCCAAGGTCGGTGCGGAGTACACGACGCCCGGACGCATCTCGCCCGAGATCACGGCGCCACGGAGCGTTTCGATGACCTCGTCGCGCAGGTTGCGACGGCCACCGACCGGGGGAAGCCTCTTGAGCGAGTCCTCGGTCATCGAAATCCCTTCGCCGCGCCTGTACAATGTCACATGTTACTTGAACGGAGGTCCGTATGACGAGCGCTGGGCACTTCGCGGTGGACTACCACTGCGGTGGCGAACCGTTCAGGATCGTCACCCGGACAGCAGAACCGGCCGCGCCGACGGTCGCGGAGAAGCGGATCGCGGCCGCGACCGACCCTGAGGTCGACGGACTTCGGCAGCTGCTCTGTTCAGAGCCGCGCGGGCACGCGGACATGTACGGCGGCTTCATCGTGGCGCCCGACGATCCAGGCGCCCACTTCGGCGTTCTCTTCTGGCACAAGGACGGCTTCTCCGCCGCGTGCGGCCACGGCACGATGTGCCTCGGCACCTGGGCGGTGCAGACCGGCTTGGTGCCCACCGACCCCAGCGGCGTCACCGACGTGGTGATCGACGTGCCGTCCGGGCGGGTGACCGCACGGGTCACCACCGTCGGATCCAAGGTCACCTCGGCGGACTTCCTCAGCGTCGCCAGCTATCTCCTTCATGACGAGGTCGTCGTGAAGACGTCGCGCGGCGACGCCCCTTGCGTGATCGCGTTCGGCGGGGCGATGTACGCCCAGGTGCCCGCGGCGGCCTTCGGTCTCGCCGTGGACAAGGCCTCACTGCCCGAACTGATCGGGCTGGGGCGGGAGATCAAGAAGCAGCTCAACGCCGGCTCGTACGCCGAGCACCCGCTTGACGCGAGACTCAGCGGAATCTACGGCGTGATCTTCTTCGACGAACTCGGCGACGAGGAAGACGGGAACGTCCACCAGCGCAACGTGACCGTTTTCGCTGATGGGCAAGTGGACCGCTCACCCTGCGGTTCGGGGACCGCTTCCCGTGTCGCGGCGCTGCACGCGTCCGGACGGCTGGCGACGCACGGCGCGCTCGTCCATTCGTCGATCGTCGGTTCGACCTGGCACGCCCGGGTCGCGAGCACGGCCGAAGTCTCCGGGCGGGACGCGGTCGTCCCCGTCGTGACGGGACGGGCCTTCCGCACCGGCTACCACCGGTTCGTGGTCGACCCCGACGACGACCTGGTGCCGGGCTTCGTACTGCGCTGACGAGAAAACAGGAGGTATTCATGGAGGTCGTCACCGTCGGCCCGGAGGAGATCCGTGCCGCCGTGTCCATGGCCGACGCGATCGACGCGGTGCGAAACGGGTTTCTCGCGCTCCGACGCGGCGAGTTCGAAATGCCGACGCGGACCGTGCTGCGCGATGGCGCGTTCCTCGTGATGTCGACGCACCACCGCCCGACCGCGTCGGCGATGATCAAGACCCTGAGCCTCAACTTCACCGACCGCGTACCGGCCATCGTGGGGACCGTCGTCTGGAGCGAACTCGGTCACGGACGTCATCTCGTCGCCGACGCCGCCGAGGTGACCCGCATCCGCACCGGCGCGATCGTCGGCGTCGCGACCGACCTGCTCGCTCCGGCCGAGGCGAAGACCTGCACCCTCATCGGTGCCGGCGGGCAGGCGCCCGATCAGGTCCGCGCCGTGCACTCCGTGCGGCCGCTGACCGAGCTCAGGGTCGTCGACCACAGCCTCGGGCGCGCGGACGCGCTCGCGAAGTCCCTGGGCACGGAGCTGGGTATCGACACCGTCGTTGCCGTCGCGGACGCGGACGAGGCGGTCCGTGGGGTGGACATCGTCTGCTGCGCGACGACGTCCACCACGCCGTTATTCTCCCCCACGTCGCTGACCGAAAACGCCCACGTCAACGCCATCGGCGCCTTCCGCCCGACCATGCGAGAGCTCCCCGACGAGCTGCTCGCCGAAGCGACTGTCGTGATCGACGAACGAGAGGCCGTCCTCGAAGAGTCCGGGGAGATCATCCACGCCATCGAGGCGGGAGCCATCACGGAGGACGACCTCGTCGAGCTCAGTGCCGCCCTGGCTGAGGGAACGGGAGAACGAGCCAGGCGGACGGTCTTCAAGAGCGTCGGGGTGGCCATGCAGGACTGGGCGATCGCCAGCCTGCTCGCTCAAAGCTGTCTCGAACAGGCGAAGTGAAGGGTAGCCATGGAGGACGTTCGAGGCTATTGCACCTTGTGCCGCTCACGATGCGGCGCGATCTACACCGTCGAGAACGGGATGATGACGGGCGTTCGCCCGGATCCCGCCCATCCGACAGGCGCCGCGATGTGCCCCAAGGGACGCGCCGCTCCCGAACTGGTCCACTCCCCCGAGCGGTTGACGCGGCCACTGCGGCGGACGACCCCGAAGTCGGCCTCCGATCCACAGTGGAAAGAGATCAGCTGGGAAGAGGCGCTCGCGGAGATCGCCGACAGGCTGGGCACCATCCGGGCCGAAAGCGGCGCCGAGTCCGTCGCGTTCTCCGTGACCTCGCCGAGCGCGACGCCGATGTCCGATTCGATCGACTGGGTGGAGCGGTTCATCCGGCTGTTCGGCAGTCCGAACACGCTCTACAGCACCGAGATCTGCAACTGGCACAAGGACTTCGCCCACGCCTTCACCTTCGGCAGCAGCCTGCCGGGGCCCGACTACGCCAGGACCGACCTGGCGATCCTGTGGGGACACAATCCGGCGAAGTCCTGGCTCGCGCAGTCCGCCGCGCTGGCCGAAGCCAAAGCGCGCGGCGCACGGCTCGTCGTCATCGATCCACGCAGGTCCACCGGCGCACTGCAGGCGGACGTCTGGCTGCGGGTCCGGCCGGGCACCGACGACGCCCTCGCCCTCGGTGTCGCTCATCAGCTCTTGACCCGGCGGGGCCACGACGAGCGGTTCGTCCGGCGGTGGACCAACGGCCCGCTCCTGGTCCGCCGGGACACCGGCCGGTTCCTGCGGGCAGCCGACCTCGAACCGGATCTCGCGGGCTTCGTGGCGTGGAACGAGACGACGGGCGCGGCCGAGCCCGTCGACACGACCGCCCTGACCTCGCAGGCCGGGCAGTTCGCCCTGCACGGGACCAGGCGGATACCGACGAGCGACGGCATCGTCGAGTGCGTCCCGGCCTTCGCGCTGTACGCGCAAGCGTGCGCCGACTGGCCGCTCGACCGCACGGCCTCCGTCACGACGATCGATCCTGGCTCCCTTTCCTCGTTCGTCGAAGAACTCGTCGCGGCGGAGAGCGTTTCCTACGCCGCGTGGACCGGGATCGGGCAGCACGCGAACGCCACGCAGACCGAGCGGGCGATCGCCACGCTGTATGCCCTCACAGGCAGCTTCGACGCTCCTGGTGGCAACGTCGTGATCCCCAAGCAGCCGACGAACCCGGTCTCGTCGCCGGACCGGCTCGATCCACGCCAACGAGCCAAAGCGCTGGGCCTGGACAACTTCCCGATCGGGCCGCCGTCGCAGGGCTGGATCAACGCACGCGATTTCTGTCAGGCCGCGATCAGCGGTGATCCGTACCGCGTCCGGGCTCTGGTCTCCTTCGGCGGCAACCTTCTCCTGTCCCAGCCGGATCCAAAGCGGACCGCAGCGGCGTTGCGCGAACTCGACTTCTCCGTTCACCTCGACCTCTTCGAGAACCCGACCTCCCGATTCGCCGACCTCCTGCTGCCCGTCAACACCCCGTGGGAGCACGAAGCCATCAGGGCGGGCTTCGAGATCACGCCGTCTGCGCAGGAACGGGTCCAGCTCCGGCCCCGCATGATCGAGCCGGTGGGCGAGTCCCGTTCGGACACCGAGTTCGTCTTCGACCTCGCGGCCCGCCTCGGCATGGCCGAAGAGTTCTTCGGCGGTCGGATCGAGGATGCCTGGGACCATCAGCTCGCACCGCTGGGGCTCACCGCGGACCGACTCCGCGACGAGGCGGGCGGCGTCGATGTCCCCCTGCCTACCGGATACCGGAAGTACGCCGAAGAACTCGATGGCGGCGTCACCGGTTTCGCCACCCCGACAGGCCTCGTCGAGCTGTACTCCGAACGTCTCGCCGAGCACGGGCAGTCGCCGGTCCCGGTCGCCCGCACGCCAGAGGTGGACACGCGATACCCCCTGGTGCTGACCTGTGCGAAGAATGGCTACTTCTGCCACAGCCAGCACCACGGGATCTCGTCGCTGCGGCGCCGGTCTCCCGAGCCGACCGTCGACGTCAGCGCCGAACTCGCGGACGAGCGTGGCATCGTCACCGGCCAAGAGGTCGAGATCGTGACGTCGGCGGCAGCCGTCACGATGCGCGCACGCATCGACCCCGCGCTGCATCCCGACGTCGTCGTGGCCGAATACGGCTGGTGGCAACCGGCCCCCGACCTCGCGCTGCCGGGTTCGAACCCGCTCGCCGACGGCGGGGCGAACTACAACCTGCTGATCGGCGACGACATCCGGGACCCGATCAGCGGCTCGATCGCGCTCCGCTCGACAGCCTGCGACGTCCGGCCGGTCGGGCCACCGCCGTGGAACACCGCGCGTGAGTTCCTTGTGGACAGTGCGGCTCTCGAAACGGACGAGATCCTCACGCTGCGTCTGTGCCCTGCCGACGACGGCGAACTGCCGGACTTCCGACCCGGTCAGCACATCACGCTGGCCTCGGCGGACGATCCTCAAGTGACGCGAAGCTACTCGCTGACGACCGCCGCCCGCGACACCGGCCGCTCCTCCTACAGCGTCGCCATCCGGCGGCTGTCGGGCGGGCGGTTCTCCCCGACCGTCCACGAACGCTTCCGGGCGGGGACCCGGGTGCTGGTGACACCGCCGTCCGGTTCGTTCGCCGTGCCGTCGGATCACCGGCAGCCGCTGGTGCTGATCGCCGCCGGCATCGGGATCACACCGTTCCTCAGTCTTCTGGAGACGCTCGCGAACGGCCCCGATCCGGCCCCGGAGATCGTCCTCCACTACGGGAACCGGAACGGCGGGAGCCACGCCTTCCGCGAACGGATCGACAACCTGGCGAAGCGCCTTCGCGCGGTACAGGTCGTCGACCACTACAGCCGACCGGCCGAAGGCGACACCTACGACGTCCGGGGGCGGGTGTCGGCCGACAGCGTCGATGCGTCACTCATCCGTCGACGAGCGCGCTTCTACCTCTGCGGTCCCGAAGCCATGCTCGAGGAGCTGACCTCCGGTCTGATGGCCCGACGCGTGCCCCGCGCGGACATCTTCACCGAGAAGTTCCACGCCGCGGCGGCGCCGGTCGCGATCGCCGACGACGCGACGGCGACCGTGCGGTTCGCCCGATCCGGCCGCGAGGAGACCTGGCGCAAGGCCGACGGAACCCTTCTTCAGTTCGCGGAGAAGAGCGGGCTGCCCCTCCCCAGCGGCTGCCGCCTCGGCCAGTGTGAAAGCTGCGCGGTTTCCGTTCTCGAAGGCACTACCGCCCATCTCGTCACACCGCCGGACGGCCTGCCCGACGATCAATGCCTTACGTGCCAGGCGGTTCCGACCTCCGACGTCACGCTCGACGCGTAGATAACCGCTTTGTGAAGTACGTGAAGGACTCCTTCATTGCGCTAGGCGCAATGAAGGAGTCCTTCACGTACTTGGGCCTGCGGTGAAGGTCGAGTGGACCGCCCCGGTGATCTTGGAGGCTGTGGGTCTTGGGAAGGATCTACGGCATGGCGGATTCGAGGAAGCACCCGGTTGAGCTGCAGGAACGTGCGGTGGCGATGGTGCGTGAGCTGGAGCGGGAGCTTGGTCCGGGGCGTGGTGCGATCGCACGGACGGCCAAGCATCTGGGGCTGAACGCGGAGACGGTGCGGGTGTGGGTCCGGAGGGACGCGCAGGGGTGGCGGCCTTCGGGCGGGGTCGTGTCGGGTTCGGAGGCGGACAAGGATGCCCGGATCCGGGAGCTGGAGCAGCGGCTGCGTGAGACGGAGCGGGCGAATGAGATCCTGCGGGCGGCGGCGACTTTTTTCGCCCAGGAGATCAACCCTCGACCGCCGCGATAGCGCGGTTTGTCGACGCGCATCGCAGCGATTTCGGGGTCGAGCCGATCTGCGAGGTTATCGAGTTTCCGGTGTCGACCTACTACGCGGTGAAGAAACGGGAGGGAAACCCGTCTCGGCGGGCGGTGCGGGACGAGGAATTGCTGCCGTTGATTCGTGTCGCGTGGGAGGAGAAAGGGAAACGAATGTACGGTGCGCGGAAGGTGTGGAAACAGTTGCGCCGCGCGGGGGTGGAGGTGGCTCGTTGCACGGTGGAGCGGCTGATGGGTACCCATGGTATGTCCGGGGTCGCGGCGACGCGTCGCCGGCCGCGGACCACGGTGCCCGGTGAGGAATCGCGCAGGCCGTGTGACCTGGTGGACCGGGATTTCCGTGCTCCGGCGCCGAATCAGCTGTGGGTTACCGACATCACCTACGTTGAGCTGGCCGGCGGCGGGTTCTGTTACACCGCGTTCGTCACCGACGCCTACTCCCGCGCGATCGTGGGCTGGAAGGTCGCTGCCACCCTGCACGCCGAACTCGCCCTCGACGCGCTGGAGATGGCATTGTGGACCCGCAAAGACAAGCTCAGCAAAGCGCTCGTCCATCACGGCGACCGGGGCGTGCAATACACCGCGATCCGCTACGCCGAACGACTTGCTAACGCGGGAATCGCGCGTTCTGTCGGCCGGAAAGGCGACTCCTACGATAACGCGTTGGCGGAGTCTGTCAACGCGCTCTACAAGAAAGAGGTGATCGGCCACAAAGACTCGTGGAATGATGCCACGGAGGTCATGATGGCTACCGCGGAATGGGTTTCCTGGTACAATAACGACAGGCTGCATTCGTGGTGCGGGCATCGCCCGCCGCTGGAGTTCGAACAGGACTACTGGCGCGACACACCCGAGCAGTCCCCGGCAGCAGCATGAGACAAAGGACCACGTCTCCACGAAAGCCGGGGCGGTCCAGAGTCTCCTCGGCTGAGCCGATTTGGTTCTATTGGGACCAACGCAAAGATGTCCTGGCAGGGATAATGTTCCCAATGGGGCGTTGGGGACATTCAGCGTCCCCAACGCCCCATTCGCGACATGCCGCATTCGCGTTTTGACCCAATAGCCGTCTTTACCACTGACGAGGCTTCACCGGGTGCCGGTGCTGAGCGGTTCCCAGAGTTCGTCGCAGTGGTGCTGGCGCGGGATCTCCGTGGTGAGCTGGCTGTCACCCGCGGCCTGGAGCGACATGATGACGGGGTTGTCCTCGGTGTAGGGCTCCCAAAGGGGTGTGCCGTCCACGGTGGGATTGCCGGTACGGGCGAATCCTGTCCACTGCGAGACCAGCTGCTCGGACAGCACCTGCTGATTGGGATTGAGTTTGATGCCCTCCGGCAGCAACAGGAGCCATTCGGCGATGTGGTAGGCGCCGTTCGGTTTGGTCGGGTCGAGGAAGAACTGTGGCGGGACGTCCGTGTCGTCCATCTGGTAGGCGTAGACCGGGATGTGCCGCGCCAGCCGTTCGTTGTTGAGCACGGAGGGACAGACGGAATTGGAGTCGGCCACGATGGTCCGGAAGGCGAGGAACGGGGCGGGCGCGGGAAATCGCTTCAGCGGATACGTCTTGCGGACAGCGGGCGCGTGCTTCCCGTACTGCTGGCGTACCAGCGTCTCGTAGTCCGCCGGAGTCGAGGCGGACGGCAGCTGGGTTTCGTCCCGGTCCACGCCGTGCATCAGGGATACGTCGTTGACGTTCCCGGTGGCGAAGGCCTCTCCTGGCGACATCGGCAGTGTCGTTCCGTTCACGATCGGCGCTATCGTGCCGGTGTCGGGCCCCCTCCCGTGATCCGCCTGTTTGAGCAGGGTCGCCGCCGACGTGCTGCGCAGGCAGGCGCCGGCTTCGGCCACGGTGCCGCAACCGACGGCGGCGGCGAACCGCGCCCCGGTGCGCTGCGCCTGTTCTTCGGTGGGCAGCTTCGCCTTGCAGTCCTGCGGCTGCCACACGGTGTCCACGCCGAGCAGTGAGTTGTACTCCCCGCTTTGGCTGATACCGCGCTGGAACAACCCCGCCGAGCCCGGCGAGACGGTGTGCGCGCAGACGCTCGAACCGCCCGCGGAAGCGCCGTAGATCGTGACGTTGTGCGGGTCGCCGCCGAACCGCGAGATGTTGCGCTGCACCCAGCGCAACGCGGCCTGCTGGTCTTGCAGCCCGTAGTTGCCGGCGTGCTCACCGAACGCCTCGTGAGCCAGGAAACCGAAGATCCCGAGCCGGTAGTTGACCTCCACACTGATGACCTGGCCCGCAGTCACCAGACGGCTCGCGTCCTGCGGCTTCCACAGCAGGAACCCGCCCCCGTGGATCTGCACCATCACCGCGAACGGCCCCGGCCCCGCCTTGGCGGGCACGCGGACGGTCAGGTTGAGGCAGTCCTCGTTGTCCGAGCCCGGCCCCGAGCCGGCAGGCTGCGCGCATTGGCTGCCTTCCTTGGTCGCGGCGAACGTTTCGGTCCACGGAGCGGGCCTGCGCGGCGGTTTCCAGCGCAGTGCCCCGGTCGGTGGTGCGGCATAACGAATCCCTTGCCACGACTTGACATCGGCGCCCGCGACGCCGCACACCGGCCCGTCGTCGGTCACGACCTTGGTGTCTGGAGAGCAGGCGGGCGCGGGAGGATCCCCGCTGACCAGATCACTGGCCATGGACGCCGAGCCGGCCAGCGGCGTCAGCAGGACAACGACGGCCGCCACAGCGGCGGCCACCTTTCGGTCGAGTCTCATCCGTCCTCCTTCACTCCCGCACGCCTCCGAGAGGCCGGACGGAAGATTCACGACACAACGAGTGACATCCACGTACCGAACAACGGTCTGCCGGCATAGGCACGGCAGCGACAGTGCCCCATTTCCCGGTCTTCCCCGCGAGCACGACTTGATCCGTTCGTTCTCGCCGATCTCCAGTCTGGCCACCCTCCAGGAGGGCGCAACCTCCGTTCGGCGGCCCTGGAATTGTCAAAATCCCGGCCACGATGGTCTTTGAACGGGATCCGGACCGGCGCTCGCCGATGAGAACGCTCTCGCGACGCCTTGGTGACGGCCGGCTGCGACGCTGTCCGAGGGTTCCCGCAGCGGGAGGAGAGCCGTCCCATGCCACCGCCACCGAGGGCTCACGCGAAGCTCCCCGCGGTGACGACGGCACAAGCCACCGCGCCGACGGGGCTGAAGGAGCGCCCGCCGCCGCGAAAGCCTGCGCGACTGCCGCCCTCGAACTCCGCGACGATGGCGGCCTTGCGGGCGGGCGACAAGAAACCGCCGGTGGACCCGACCCGGAAGGACTCGCAGGACAAGGTCGGCAACGGCGCGGTGGCGGCGGGCCTGGCCAGAGGTCCGGGCACGGATCCGAAGTTCGCCGTGCTGAAGAAGGACATCGCGCACAAGAAGCACACGGTCGCCCGCTCCCACCCTCCGGCGGGCAAGGAAGCGACCTCGGCGCAGAACGCGTCCGTGCCGCCCAAGGACGACGAGGTGGCGCAAGGCAAGACGGCCAACGCCGAGAAGATGAACGACGCGAAGCCCAAGGACTTCGACAAGGAAGCATTCGTCAAGGCCGTCGAAAAGGCCATCGCCGAAAAGGCGCCGAAGAACCTGGAACAGGCTGACGAGTTCGCCGAATCGGGGAAACCGGCCGAGGTCAAGGCCGAGGTGGCAGGCAAGGTCGGCGAGGGGAAGACGGACTCGGCGGAGCAGATCGCCGACACCACCGCCGCGCCTCCGGACACGTCCGCCGCCGAGGTCAAGCAGGTCGTACCCCTGGCGGCGGACCGGCCGCCCGGCGCCCCGGGCACTCCCGACCCGGCGAAGGCGACGCCGGACAAGCTCCCGCCGTCGGCCACCGACCTGTCCGCGGGCCCGGCCAAGGTCGACCGCGAGCTCGCCGACAACCAGGTCACCGAAAGCCAGATGAAGACCGACCCCGCCTTCACCCCGGCGCTGAAGGACAAGAAGGCCGCGGAGAAGCATTCGGAGGCGACTCCGCCGGAACTCCGCGCGAACGAGTCCCAGCAACTGCGCCACACCACCGCGCAGGCCAAGGGTTTCGGCGCCGCCGCCATGGGCGCGATCGCCAAACGGCGGGCGCGCACCGGCAAAGAGGTCGGCGACGGGAAGACGAACACGAAGCTCACTGACGAGGAAAAACGCGCCCTGGTGACGGCCGCCCTGCAAAAGGTCTTCGACACCATGAAGACCGACGTGGAGGGCATCCTCACCGGCCTCGACAAACTCGTCGACGACCAGTTCACCAAGGGAGAGAAGGAGGCCCGCGACGCGTTCACCGCCGAACACCGGCGGAAGATGGACGAGTACAAGGACCGGCGCTACAGCGGCGCCTGGGGGCTGGTCAAATGGGGCCACGACAAGCTGTTCGGTCTGCCCGACGAGGCGAACCAGATCTTCGTCGAAGCCCGCGACAACTACGTCAAGCAGATGCGGAAGGTCATCTCGGCCGTCGCGGACACGATCGGCCGTGAGCTGACGAGGGCGAAGCAACGCATCGCCAAGGGTCGCGACGAACTCCAGGCCGAGGTCAAGAAACTACCGAAGGACCTTCAGGCGCTGGGCAAGCAGGCGGCCGCCGGGTTCGCCGACAAGTTCGACGAACTGACCCAGTCGGTCGACGACAAGAGCACCGAGCTGGTCGACACGCTGGCCACGAAGTACACCGATGCCGTCAAGGCCGTCGACGCCGAGATCGCCGAGGAGAAGGAGAAGAACAAGGGGCTCGTCGACAAGGCGCTGGACGGCATCAAGGGCGTCATCAAGACGATCCTCGAACTGAAGGACATGCTGCTCGGGGTGCTCGCGAAGGCCGCGCAGGCCGCGCTGGGCATCCTGAAGGACCCGATCGGTTTCCTGGGCAACCTGGTGTCCGCGGTCGGCGGCGGGCTCAAGCAGTTCAAGAACAACGCCCTCGCCCATCTTCAGCAAGGCGTGCTGTCCTGGCTGCTGGGCACCGCGGCGACGGCGGGCATCGAACTGCCGAAGAGCTTCGACATCGTGAGCATCCTCGTGCTGATCGCCAGCCTGCTGGGGCTGTCCGGCGCCAATCTCCTCGCCCGGGTCGCCCGGAAGGTGCCGAAGGAGGCCATGGCCGCGATCGAGGCGGGCAAGGCCGCCCTCCCGATCATTCTCGAGGTCCGGCGACGCGGGGTGCGAGCGCTTTGGGACGACCTCAAGGCCCGGGTCGGTGACCTGAAGAAGAACCTGATCGACAATCTGGTGTCCTACCTGCTGCCCACGATCGTCATGGCGGGCATCACGTGGATCATCTCGCTGTTCAATCCGGCGTCCGCGTTCATCCGCGCCTGCAAGATGATCATCGACATCATCCGGTTCATCGTGACGAACGGTCGGCAGATCATCGAGTTCGTCAACACCGTACTGGACGCGGTCATCGCGATCGCGAAGGGCGGCGCCGGTGGTGTGGCCGGTTTGGTGGAGAAGGCGCTGGCGCGGTCGATCCCGGTGCTGATCGGCGCGCTGGCGGCGATTCTGGGGATCGGCGGCATCGCGGGGAAGGTCAAGGAGGTCTTCCAGAAGATCGCCAAACCGGTCAACAAGGCCATCGACTGGGTGATCGACAAGATCGTCGGACTTGTCAAGAAGGTCTGGGCCAAGCTCAAGTCTCTCGCCGGGAAGGTGAAGGACAAGTTCGGCAAGAAGAAGCCGGCGAAGACCAAGCAAGACGAACACAAGGACCAGCTGAAGCGGCTGGATGCCGGCGTCAAGTCGGCGGTTGCCGTCGTCAACCGGTTCGCCGGCCGGACCGTCGGCAAACGCCTGATCACTCCGCTTCTTGTCGCGATCAAGATCCGTCATCGACTGACCTCGCTCACACCCGCCGAGGAGAACGGCCGCTGGGTCGTCATCGGCGTGGTCAATCCAAGCAAGAAAGGTGTCAGCGGGGCCAGAGCGACCTCCGGCGTCAGTAAAGAGGCACTACGCAAGATTCACCAGGTCGCTGTCAACACCATCAACAACCGCCTGAAGCGGGAGTGGAACAACAACACGGTCAAGAAGAAGCTCGCCGCGGACCCAACGCTCAAGTCCACGCTGCAGAAAGAACACGACCGTCTGACCAGGGCGATGACCGGCAAGACCGAGGCGGCCTACCAGGCGCTCGTTTCGGAGCAGCCGACCGAGGCCGACATCTCGAAGTTGCACAAGGTGTACATAGCTCACATCGACGCGGCCGAGAACCTGATCGACCGTCTCGGAGATCTCCGCAAGACTCCGGAACAAGTGGCCGAATCGGAAGAGAAGACCCGGACGGACATCCGTGAGAAGCTGGACCGCGGAAAGGCGATACTCGCCGATCCCGAGGTGGTCGAACTCCTGGCGCTTCCCCTCTTCCATGACGTGGCGAAGCGCCAGACGACCCGAGCAGGCGTCCTCGACCGAGTGGTCGGCACGATGGCCGCCATGAAGCTGCCGGAACTGCGAAAGCATGCGGCGACCGCCGACAAGTTTCTCCGTGATTCCGAGGATCTCAAGCGAACCACCAACATCAACGAAGCGATCGAACCCCACCTCAAAAAGATCAACGACATCAGCGAGAACACGCGTCCCGGCGGGAAAGAAGACGCGTCGACGGGAGACGGAAGCAGCGAGGCCGCCGCGATCAAGGAAGCGCGGACGGCCGAGCCGGTCAAAGGGCGGGCGCACGGCCCGAAGTGCGCAAAGGAAGCCAGGGGCCTGCGGTCCGCGATCGCGGCGCTGCAGCAGCTTCGCGGTAGGACGACGGAGGCGGCCATCCACGCCCGGATCGACTCGGCGGTCAGTGAGGCCAAAGAACGCGCGGAGAAGCTCGATACCGGCGCGGCCGCATGGAACAGCAGAGTCAGGAACTTCCCGTCCAAATGGACCCCGACCGGTGAATCCAAGAAGTTCACCGCCGACGGTAAGCTCCGCAGCGAGTTTCCCGACGATCCGCCCTTCGGAAAAGGAATCTAGTGCCACCATCGGAAGACAGCTCGACCGGAAGCGGTGACTCGCTCGACGCGGACACCATCACCGCCGATCTGCGGTCCGGTGATCCGGAGCGAGTCGCGCGCTCGCTCGAACTTCTCGACCAGGAGTGGCCTGTTCGCCAGAGGGTGGCGATTCCCTTGCCTTCCGCCGACTGCCTCGAAGCGTTCGGTGAGGACCTGTCGGAAGACATGATCGACCGGTTCGTGCGCGTGGCGCACAACTACGTCCCGTTCGAGCCTTCGCCGGAAGCGACCGGGCGGCACACCACGGCGGTAGACGCGGTTCTGCTGTTCGGCCCTGGTCAACCTGTATTCGACGTCGCGATGTTCATCCGCATCGACAGCAACGCCGACAGCGTCACGAAGGGCGTGATGCTGCACCTGACTCACTTTCCGGCCGAAACGGACTCCCAGCTGGCCGTCGTCGAGGAACTCATCGGTTTCCTGCTCGACGCCCGCAGTACCCACGCGGCTGCGGCAGAGGGCCTTGCAGGCTGGGCATTCCATGCCGAATACCCGCAAATCGTGGACAGCTTGCTGCCGAGCCTCGAACCGATCGAGCGAGAGCGCGTTCTCGCCGAGCGTCGCGAAGGTCTTGCCTGACGTCTGGCTTTCCCGGACACTGACCCACCGCTCAGCAGCCGGGGCAGGCTTCCTTCTTCGGTAGAGCCATCGGAACCACCCGCATCGCCGCTCCCGCGATCGCCGCGTTCCCGACCCGGTCCTGACCGGCGGCGAACGTCGAAGCCAGGTGCGAAGGCACCGTCTTCGAGCTTCCGTCCATCGCGGTCTTGGCCGCCTGCGCGTTGCCGATCACGGCCGGGACCAGCACGAGCTTCTTCTTGCCTCGATCCGAAGCCGCGGCGGTGCGGAGCTCTTGGGCTGTCACCGGTACGGCGGGCTTCGTCTGCGGAGGCATCAGTTCAGGCATCGCGCCCTCCGTTGTCGGCCAGCAATTCAGCATACCGGCCCAGCTCGGCCGGGCGGAACAAGCGCGCCTCGCGATGGAACTGCCGCGACACGCCCCGGACCACGTGGCGCATGCCGATCGAGGGGCTGTCGCTGTCGGCGGCCGACAACGCCGCCGTGCGGGCCGCCGAGGTGATGCCCGCTCCCGTCATGTCCAGGCGGCACAACGTGTCCAGATCGAGGTCCGGGGCCAGTGGGGCTTCCGGAGGGAACGCCAGCTGCCACAGGCGCCTGCGCTCGGCGACGCCCGGACGGGGGAAGTGGACGACGAAGTGGAACCGGCGGGTGAAGGCCGGGTCGATGTTCTCCTTGAGGTTGCTCGTCAGGATGATCAGGCCGTCGCTGGCCTCCAGGCGTTGCAACAGGTAGCCGACCTCCAGGTTGGCGTAGCGGTCCGTCCCGTGCTTGACCTCGCCGCGTTTGCCGAAGAGAGCGTCCGCCTCGTCGAACAGCAGTACCGCGTGGCTGTCCTCGGCCTGCCGGAACACCTCCTCCATGTTCTTCTCCGTCTCCCCCACCCATTTCGACACCACCTGCGCCAGGTCGACCTTGAGCAGTTCCAGGCCCAGAATCCCGGTGACGACCTCCGCCGACATCGTCTTTCCCGTGCCCGGCTCGCCGGTGAACAACGCTTTCACCCCGCCTGCCGTCATCTTGCGGGCGAAACCCCAGGACTCCGCCACGCGGGGCCACGCGCGGAACGCCGACGCGATTTCCGTGAGCTGGCTCATCTGCGCGTCCGGCAGCACCAGATCGTCCGTCGTGCGGCGCGGGAGGATCGACTGCACCGCACCGGTCGTGCGGCCGCGGGTCACGGTCGCTATCGCGGGCTCCACGTGCTCGGTGACGGGATGGCCGTTGCCGGACATCCGCGCGTCCGCGTCGGCGACGGCGGCCACCGCGCGGAGTTCACCGCCGCTCATGCGGTAGCGGGCCGCCAAATCATCCAGCGCCTCCGAGGGCAGCACTGGGAACGCCGAGGACCACATCTCGCGGCGCTCCGGGAATCCCGGGCTGGGAATGGTCAGCTCCGCGTACGTGCGGGCGGCCAGCAGACCGTGCGGGCGCGACGGGTTCATGCCGGTCAGGCACAGCGGCACACTCGATCTCGTCAGCATCTCGTCGAGCGGGGCCGAGCGCTCGTCGGCCCGGATCCACAGCACCGCGCCGAGGGCGGCCGCGGTCCGCAGGTCGTGCGCCATGTCCGCGGTTTGGCGACGCAGTGGCCGGCCTGCGGCCGTCGCGAGTGCCTGCGCGGCGTCGACCTGGCTGTCGGGCGGGCATCCCCATAGGCCGACCACCTCCAGGTCGCCGGCCCCCAACGCCCGGCCGAGCCTCCCCAGGCGCTCCGGCCGCAGGTACGGGGACGCCACCTGCCGATCCGGCTGGACGACCTCGCCCGGGTCATGGCCGAGGATCCCGGCGTCACCGCCCCAGCCCATCAAGTACTCGAACACGCCGCCACCGAGGGCCAGCTCCTGGGCCAGTTCGGTCGGTGCCTCACCGTAGGCCCGAAGCAGGCCGTAACGGCGCAGCCTTCCCGTGCAGCCCAGCGTCCGCCGCAGGGCAAGGCGGTCCGCCGGGGTCTCCGCGGCCACCGTGACCACCAGTTCGACACACGGCGACCGCCGGTTCAGGTTGTCCACCACGTAGGCGTAGACGCGCTCGTAACCCGGATCGAGCTCGGGCGCGGCCACCAGGAGCACCGCGTCCTGCTCGGCTCGGGACAGGCCGTACCGGGCGGCAAGGGCGTCCAGTGGCAACGTCTGACCACGCGACGCCGCCAGACGCCTGAGGTGCTGCTCGGACTCCGGATCCCGGTACGGCGCGGACGGCGGCTCGGTCATCGCCTCCGTGAACGCGTCCACGCGGTCCAGCAACGTGCCCACCTGCTCGTCCGTCACACAGAACGGGGTCAGGTCCGGGCGCGTCAGCAACGCGGCGGCCTCCGACTGGCGGGCGACGGCACCGCGCAGCGCCCGGTGCAGTTCCGCCAGGCGCACCCGGAGGTGCTCCACGGCCAGGCCGCTCACCTCAGCCACCGGAGAAGGTCAGGGTCCGGCCACCCAGCCAGACCACGTTCGGTACGTCGGCGAGGACGCCGCCCTGCCACAGGTCCGTGTGACGGCGGCCCAAGGGGACTTTCACGTGCACGGCGTCGTGGGTGAACCGGACAGTGCCCTCCAGATCGGCGAATCTCGTCATGGCGAGGACAGGGTCGGGCGTCTCGCGTTCCCGCCACAGTTGCCACGCGATCATGCCCAGCGCCAGAGATGCCGCCAGCGCCACGGTGCGCTCCAAGGCGTGCTCCGACGTCCGGGGAACGAACAGCGCCTGCACGAGATCGTCCAGGCGAGCGAAGGGAAGCTCTGCGGCCAGCCGGGGCTCCACTCCACCTGTCGTCCACAGTGGACTTCGCCAGGGCAGACGGGTCAGGGGATCTTCGCGCAGGGGGCGGACGTCCGTGATGAAGGGAACGCCCGCCGCGGCCAGGTCACGCAGACAGGTCGGAGGGAGCGGGCTGTCGCAGACCAGTACCGGCGGCCTGCCGCATGCCGTCCAGTGCGGTACCAAACCGTCGGCGCCCGGAGCCCACGCGATCGGGAACAGGCCTTGGGCGTCGACCATCAGCAGGCCGTCGTCCACCCCGGTGACGAGCAGCGGGTCGGCCGGGTCATGACCCCGGCACAGGGACAGCGCCAGCACGCCGTCCAGCACCGGCAGTGCGGGACGGACCCGGCGCGCGAAAACGGTCAGGTCCGGCAACGTCTCCAGGCCGGCGAACGTCGCGACGGTTTCGTCCGCCGGGCGCGCCAGGACCTTGGAGGCCAAGGCCGCGGCGAACAGCGGGGTGTCCTCGGCCAGGTCCACTCCGGACAGCGCCGGGCCGATCGCGTCCAGATAGCCGGTTCTGGCGAGGGGCCCGGCCAGCAGGAACGGGAGCACCGAGCCGACCTTTCGCTCCCCCGTCGGCGTCGAGGTGGTGAGGCGAGTGCTCTCGAACTTGTCCTCGTCGACGAGGACGGACGGCGGCTCGCCGGGCAGGGACCTTGCCAGCTCGGCCAGCTCCGCACGGGTCGCCGGCAGCTTCGGAAGCGACAGCCGACGAGCCAGCTCGATCACAGACTCGGCGGCCGGTCCTGCCGGATCCGCTGTAGGCCCGTCGGCAGGTGAGACCGCGGGTTCGGCGATCAACGCGGCCAGATACCGCCACACCGTCCCCTCGGGGAGCAGCGCGAGCAACGCGGCCAGTTCGTCTCTTGCGGCCAGTTCCTCGAACAACATGGCCACCGACAGCATCGGGCTCTCCGTCGGGCCGGAGACGATGGAGAGCGACGGCTCACCGTCGATGTCCGATGTGGACGGACCAGTGTCGGCCGCAACCGGGATCGGGAGCGGGATAGGTTCCGACAGCGGCTCACCAGTTGCCGCCCGTTCGAAGAAGAGACCGCCCAGCGCCCGTCCGTTTCCCGCGCGTGGGGGAAGCCGGACCGACAGGCGCACCGGTTCTGTGATCTCCAGATCCGGGCCCTCGCCGGTGAGGTACTCGTCGAACTCCGCGGCCAGCAGGTCCGGCAGCGCGTCGAGTACGCGTTGCACGAGGCCCCGCGGATCGGGCCCCCAGCTCCACCCGCCACGCCGGATCACCCGCACGACGCACCGGCGCACGGTGATCTCGCCGACGGCGGTCGCGTTCAAGACTTCTTGACCTCCTCCAGGCGGCCCGCCCAGCCCGCCACCAGCAGCAGCACGGCGTGCGGTCCCGCGGTCACCGTGACCGGCAGCGACACGTGATCCGTGTCCTTCGTGATGGTCCCGGTGACCGGCAGCGTCTCCTTCCCTTCCGAAACCAGGGCGAACACGGCGGTGTCCTGGGGCGGATTCTTCGGCAGTTTGACGAACAACCCGGCGGCGTCGAACGTGGGCGCGTCGGGCAGGACCGTCAGTTTCGCCAGCGCCGGTTTGGGCGGCTGGTTCGGCGGCCGCGTGACCCCGTACGCCAGCGGTTCGATGAACACCTCCGGCTGGTCGTCGGCTTCGTGCACGGCGAGTTCCCTGCCCTGCAGGGACAAAGTCACGACTTCGCCCGAACCGAGCGAAAACCGCACCGGCAGCGCGTCACCGACCAGCGCTCGCGCCGTCGGCAAGGAGATGCCGATCGCCTTGGCCGCACCGACCACGTTGCCGGTGCTCGACTCGTACACCGCGAAGACGCTCATCCTCACCCTCCACCACTCGTCGCCGCGACCGTTGCCAGGACCAGGAAGTCGACCGCGCCCGACTGTTCCTTCACAGCCGTCGAACCGGCGGCGGGGTCGTAGAACCGCAGGCGACACCGGACGCGCCGCTGATCGTCCACTGTGGCCTCCGCCGGGACGGTGAGCCCTTTGGCGGACGGCGGTATCCGCGGGGTCACCAAGACGTGCAGCGACACCCGGCCGTCGGCGATCTCCTCCTGCGTCACCCCGGAAGGCAGCGGCAGAACCATGCCGTCCGTCGCACTGCCGGAGGTCACCAGCACACTGCCCGCGGAGATCTGACCGGAGAAGCTCCCCGCGATGGTCAGGTTGCCGTTGGACTCCACCGTCAGCAGCGGGTCGACCTCGCCGGTTCCCTTGTACAGCCCGTAAACCAGCGTCGGCGCGGCCGTTCCGGACAGCACCAGCGCGGGCTTGCCCTCACCCGCCTCCGGCTGGGTCCGCAACGACAGCGAGCCCGACCGGGCCGACACAGTGTCCGCGCGTACCCCGAAGTACCGAGGCCCGACGCCGCGGGCGGCCGGGGACACCGCTGTGAAATGGCCTTCGGTCCACTGGACATAGCCCAGCAACACCAGCCAAAGCACCGGTGGGGCGGCCGGTACGGCGTTCACCGCGGGCGGCTGCTGGTCGGCGACGAGCCGCTCGTCGCCCAGCCGCCGGAAGAGGATCTGATAGGACTCCTCGACGCGCGTCGGCGCGGCAGAGCCCGCGCACGACGCCAGGCCGGTCGAGGGCTGAGACCGGTCCACGGCGGTGAGGAACACCGGATACGGCTCGGTCGTCGGCCGGTCCGCGCCGTTGACGGCCTCGAAGTCCGCCTCCGACAGCACGACCGGCGCCGGTACGACGATCTCCCGACCGGTTCCGTCGACAGCCAGCCCGGCCTGCACGCTCACCTCGACGAATCGGGCGCCCGTCGTCGGATCGGTCCGGTTCTCGGTCGTCATGGCGAGTCCGTCGGCGATGCCCCAGTCGTGCGCGAGGCGCGCGTGCCGGACGGCCGTCGCGCGGGCATACGCGACTGTCGCCGCCAAGTCCGAGGAGGCGAGCACCTGCCCTTCGTGGAACTCCGGGCGCAGCGGACCGGTCACGACGACTCACCCGATCGCGGCTTGCGAGTGGAAGCACCGCTCCGGGTCGACGTCGACCGGGTGCGTTTCGCGGGCGGTTTCTCCTCGGTCTCCGGACCGCTTTCGAGGTCCGACAGCCGGTCGGACAGGCGTTCCGGCAGCTCTTCCCGCACCTGCGACACCTGCTCCGACGCGGTGTCGAGCCGTCCCCGCAACGCTTCCACGGTCGCGATCAGGTCGCTCACCTGACCCCGGAGCGCGTTCATCTCCTGCAGGCTGTCCGTCACCTCGGCAGGAACCGTGTACACCTGCTCGCGCACGGGCTTCGGCACGGTCTCCCCTGGTGCCGGGGTCACCAGGAGTCTCCACATCCGATCCAGCGGACTCCGGCTCCCCCACTCCTCGAGCAGCCCAGGCACGTACGGCCGCGGGATCGGTCCCGACGCGGGGACGTTCGGCGGCTTGTACACCGGAATCGGCTGGCAGCACACCTGCTCGGCGAGATGGCGCAGCTGGTAGAGCTTCGGCAGCCATTCGCCGTACGCCGAGCCGCCCGGAAGCACCTGCTCCCGAGTCGCCGAGCAGACGCGCACGACGTCGCAGCCGTCCAGCTCCAGATGCGCGAGCAGCACGTCGTTGTCGGCGCATTCGACGCACGGCGGGTTCAGCGTCGAGCACGCCGCATCGGTGACGAAGCGTCGCACGTACGTGGTCAGCTTCCCTGCGGCGGTCGTGAGCAACCCCAGGTCGGCGACCGACAGGTGCTTCGTGGGGTCCGGTTCCGGGATGGGCAACGGCTGCGGGATGGCGACCGTGCGGACGTCCTCGTGCAGGAGGCAGTCCGCGACGCCGGGCACCCGATCGAGCCTGCCGAGCAGCCAGTCCCGGATCCGCACGAGGTCGGCCCGGAACTTCGCCTCCAGCACGTTGTTCACCGGGGTGCCCTGTGCCACGAGACGGATCTCGATGGGGGCGTTCGGATCCGGCGGCGCGACCCGGCTCTTCGCCTCCGCCACGACGGCCAGCGCGACGTCCCGATGCGCCGGTTCCGGCCACACCTCCTCGGGTTTCGTCCCGGCCAGCCTGTCGCACGCGTCGCCGAGCACCTTCCTGGCGGCGTCGATCTCCTTGAGGCCGAACTTCTCCTGCAGTTCCTTCTGCCCTGCCGCGTCGTAGGTGTCGTACCGGGCGAGGGCACTGGCCAGCGCGCGGACGTACTCGGTCTGCTGCCGGGCAGCGGGCGGCTTCGGGATACCTTCGCCGCTTTCCCGCAGCAGGCGGAGGTTGTCGGTGTAGCGGACGGCGTCGGCGTCCTCGAACTTGATCGTCCGGGTGGAGAAGCCGCCGGCGACGGACATCGGGTCCAGGTAGTGCCCGAGCCGCCTGCTCAGCAGGAGGATCTGTTCGTAGGCGTCCTTGTCCCCGATCTGCGCCAGGAGCTTGGTGGCGGGGTTGTAGCGGTGGTCGTCGGTGGTGTCGCATTTGACGACGAAGCGGAATCCCTCTTGGACCCGAGACGGCACGCAACCCGGCGTCGGACACGGTTCCTCGGTGGCGAACGGCGCGACCGGATCGGCCATGCCCTCCTCGTACCGTACGAACAGCCCGAAATGGCGCTGGTCGTCGTCGCACGGGTCCCCGCAGTGGACTCCCGGCGAGGTCACCCGCAGTTCCCGCACGAGCGCGGCCACGTCGACCTTCTCTTTGCAGGACAACACGATATCGTTGCCGCAGCAGTCGAGGGCGTGCCCGGGGCGCACGCTGACCGTCCCGCCGGGACACGAGTCGCAGAGCACCTCCAGCCCGCAGACGACACCCGGACCGGACAGCGTCCTGTTGTGCAGCCGGTCCTTCCCGGTCACGTAGTCGGTCAGCAGGGTGAGGTCGTCCTCCGTGAGCAGTTGGCCCGCGAAGAACCGCGGCCGGACGAACGCGGCGGGGAAGGCAGGCGCCCCGCCGCAGCCGCACCCGCAATCAGACTTGCTCATGAACGCTCCTCGGTGATGAAGAACCAGCTCTCGAAGACGTCGCCGCCCGCGCCGGTGCCGGACGTCCACGGCCCGATCCCGGACGGCGGCACCAGGCAGCCGGTCGGGTCGGGCTCGGGTTTGGGGTCGTGGCCGTGGTCGGAGTCCGTCTCGGTCTTCCCCCGGCCGGTGAACGGGACCCGGCCGCCGACGTTGGTGCCGTCGACCGGACGGCAGCAGCGGTCGAGGAGGAACGCCGCGCGGACCGTGATCAGCACGCGGTCGCCGTCCTGCAGGGCCTCACGGGTCGTCTGCCGGTACCTGAAGCGGCGGGTGAACTCGCCGCTGGTCGGTTCCTCGAACCTGCCGCCCATGTACCAGGTGTCGGCGTTGCGGCCGGCGCCGCCTTCGATCACCTGGATCTCCACCACGCCGCGGCGCAGGCTGTCGACACGGACGTCGTCGGAGAACTCGACGACGAGCCCGCCCGTGTTCTTCTGGGTGCCGAGCAGTTCTTTGGCCTCGTCCACCGTGTACGTGTGGCCGTGCCGCCAGTTGATGCCGGTGATCACCGTCGGCACGTGCGTGCCGAAGAACCGACGGACGTTCAGGTGGATCTGCTCTTGGCGGACCGGGCGGGAGAAGTCGACGTCGTCGATCCTGGCCAGCCACAGGACCTTGTGCTCGCACCGGGTGCAGCAGGTCTCGCAACGGTCGTCCTTCGGTGGCGTCTTGGTGGTGACCCGGACGACGTAACTCTCTTCCGTGTAGCCGAAGTCGCAGTCCGAAGTGTCCGCGCAGGCGGAATTGAAGACGGTCCTGGTCGGCTCGACGGCGCGCTCGCAATACTCGACGCCGACCCAGACCGTCGTGCCGCCGGTGCGTTCTTCCTCGTGCAGGGCCTCCGCCAGGTCGATCGCGCAGCCGCCGGGGACGAGTACCTCGTTGCCGTCGCAGTCGATGCCGAGCCCGGCGGTGATGCGGACCTTGGCCTGATGGCCTTTGTCGTCCTCGGTCTTTCCCTCCTCCGCCGGGGCCGGCTCGACGAGCAGCCCGCACACCACGCCGTAGCCGAGCAGACAGCGCATCCGCAGCTTCAGCTTCTCGCGGAAGTACTCCTGCTCGCGCTGGAAGTCACGGGCGGTGAGCAACCGGCCGTGGAAGTACCGCAGCCTGCGGAAGGGCGGTTGCTCGATCCCCGCGTGTTCCGGGGTCCGGGTGGCTGACTGTTCCGTTGCCTCGGTCATCTCTCTTCTGTCCTCTCAAGACACTCGCGTGTGGACCCCGACCGCGGACACCACGCCGACGCTCACCCCGTGGCGGGCGCCTCGTGGCCCTGGTCTCAGTACTCCGTCGTGGTTCAGGCGCACGCCGCCCAGCACGGGCGGCGGCAGCGGGACGAACGCGGTGTCCACCCCGACCGTCGAGCGGGAGCCGACCACGAAACCGGATCCGGCGGCGCGCACCGACCCCTTGGTGTGCGCGGGCGCCTGCCGGACAACCAGGCGCCGCAACGCTTCCTCGTCGGCCGCCCCGGCGGGCAGCAGGACCCGGAACCGGTGGGCGTGCCCGGTGAGGGGGTCGGTGTCCGGGTCGCCGAACGCCCGCAGCGGCGCCGCGCCCAGCGTCGAGGTGTCCAGCCGCAACCGCGACGAAGACCGGCCGAACAGCCGCACCGAGCCGAGGCCGCGGGCTGTCGACGACGTCGCTGTCGCGCGTACCTGCGCCCAGTGACGGTCATCGGCCAGCTCGTCGATGACCGGCGTGACACCGAAGACGATGTCGATCGCCTCCGCCAACGCGCCGGGAGTGCCGCGCCGCCGGTACAGGCCGGGCGCGGCCCTGATCAGCTTCCGGCGTGTATCGGCGTTCCAGCCCGCCTCGAAAGCCAGGCCGAGCAACCCGGCCAGCCACGGCAGCGCCCCGTCCGGCACACCTGCCGGGTCGAGCAGCGCGGGATAGCGCTCGATGACCCTGTCGATCTCGTCGGTGGAGGCGTCGAACAGCGTCAGGAACCGCTCGGTGAAGTCGTCCGCGGCCGGGTCTTGCCGGAACGCGGCGGGCAGCAGATCCGCGCTGGTGGACCGGGGGAAGTCGAGCCGGACGCGGTGCAGCACCGGCGTGGCCGACGAGTCACCGGACAACCGGACGCGGGCCGTGAGGTGGCGGCCGGGTGGCTGGTCGACGAGGAAGTCGGTGACGCCCGCCGCCGCGGTCTGCCAGTCGCTCTCGGCGAACCTGTCGTCCTCGGACACGACGACCGCCACGGACACCGCCGTGCCCGCCGGTACGTCGGCCTCTACGCGCACCCGGTGCCAGCGGCAACGCGAGATCCCGCTGTCGATCAGCTTCGTGGTGAACTCGCCCCGCGTGACGTACTGCCCGGTCTCCGGCCCCGGCACCTCACGCGGCTGTCCGTCCCAGTCGTAGCACGAGGTCACCTCGCCGTCCGGCCCCTTTTCCCGAAGGCAAAAGCCGTCCTCGCCCGCCGCGACGAGGCTGCTCGGCGGCAGTGCCGCGGCCAGCTCGTCCACTGTGGACTCCCGGAACCGGTGGTGTCCGCGGAAGATCCGGAGCCGGCCGTCTTTCTCGGTCAGCAGCCAGATCGTGCGGCCGGGCCCGGTGCGGATCCCGATGATCTCGCCCTCGACCCGGGTGCGGATGACCTCGCACAGCTGCCCGTCGGGGCCGTACCGCCGGAGCCGGTCACTGCCGGCCTGGGAGACCAACACCTGCTCGTCGTGAGCGAGCGCGACGATCTTGGCGTACGGAAACCGGATCACCGCGGTCAGGTGGTCGCCTTCGTTGCGCCAGAGGAAGACCCGGCCGGAATCGACCACCGCGATCCGGTGACCGCGCGCGGCCACGGCGGTCGGTGCGCGCAGCAGCCGAGGGTCACAGTGCGGGGGCCAGAGCGGCGACCAGTCACCGGCGCAGGTGTCCCGGCTCAGCACGCGATCCCCGGACAGCAAGTACCAAGCGCACGGACGGCAGCCGGGCGCGAGGCGCGGGTCGGGGAACCACGGCAGCAGTTCGGTCCGCGTCGGCCCTTCCGGGGACGGCCCGGGGCGGGCCAGCCGGATACCCGCCGGGTCGGCGAGCCCGACGAGATCGGTCACGGCGGCTTCGTCCCACCCGACGACATCGTCGAGGAGCCGGAACGTGACGTTCGTGGGGGCGCACGTCATGGGGACTCCTCCACCGGGATCAGCAGCGGCCGGTCCGGCCAGACCAGGTCGTTCGGCGGGATCGCGTGGTCGGCGCACGGCGGCAGCCGCAGTCCGTCGGCGGTGAGCGAGAGCCCGGACACGGCGAGGACGCCGTCCACGGCCAAGAGCCGTCGCACGAGCGGCGTGAGCCGCACCGCGCCGCCGAACGGCCAGCCGCCGCCGTTCTCCCCGCCCCGTAACGGATCCAGATACGTGGTCACCGCGTCCGCCGCCCGCGCCAGGACGGCGGCACGGTCCTGGCCGTCGTCGAGCACGACCCGTGCCTCCACGGCGATCCGCCGGTACGCGACCGGGCCGGTGACCACGGTGATCCCGGCGGGCGCCACCTCACGGACGAGGAAGTCGGCCACCGCGCGCAGGGTGGCCGCGGAGGGCACGGGCGGCTCGGTGCCGCCGTCATCGAGCGGCGGCACCACGAGGACTCCGACGACACCGGGGATGGGAGTGCCGGGGAAGTCCGGATGCAGGCCCGGCACACCGTGCGCGCGGGCGATCGAGGCGCCCGGCGCGCGGAGCGCCAGCAGCCCGTAGTCGGCCGGTGCGACGGCTCGGCCTCGGGACCGCAGTTCCTCCACCCCGCGCCGCATCACGTCCTCGTCGGGCTCGGCGTCGGCGCCGCCGGTGGCGGGGAACGGGTTGTTCACGCCGGTCACGAACGGGCGCGCGGTGACGACGCCGTTGACGGCACCGGCCGCCACGGCGCCCGCCGCGCCACCGCCGACCCGGTATCGCACGGCACGCACGTTCCGGAACCCCGGCGGCACGGGTGCCCCGTTGACGCCGTCGCCGAAGGTGACCACGCCGGTGTCGTAGTCGACGACGAACACCCGGTCAGCCGGGCCGTACGCGGCCAGGCTCGGCACCTCCTGCCACTGCGCCGCGCCCTCCTCCGTCGTCCCGAAGAGGTCGCCACCAGGGTCGTCGTCGACCTCGATCACGACACTGCCGGCGAGGATCGGGACCTGGCTCAGCCGCATCTGCCGCCGCTCCGACGGTGTCGTGGGGTCCTGGATCGGCTCCAGCGGCTCGTCGAAGATCGTGCGGGCGGCGGTCGCGGCGACCATGTTCAGCCGCAGTCCCGAAACGAGCGGCGGCGCGACCGCGAAAAGCCCCTGCGCGACCTGCAGCCGCAGCCACCGCAGCGCCGGCCCGGGGCGCGCTGTCGGCGGCCTGCCGGGTGCCCACGTGCGCGGCGGCCGCAGCTCGATCGTGCCGCTCACCCGCAATCCCGCGGTCTCGTCGCGGACGACCTCGGCGGGCCGGAACCGGCCACCGTCCAGGACGTCCCAGCGCAGCAACGGCTGAGGCGCGGGCACGGCGACCCCGCCGGCGGTCGCGGGAGCCGGCGGCGCGGCCGCCACCACGAACCCCAGCGACAGCGACGGGAACGGGCTCGCGGTGCCGTCCAGGCCCAGCCACAGGGCGTTGCCCGGCCGGGGCTCGGCCCCGAACGGCGGGAACGGGCGGCCCGGACCGTTCGGCCCCAGCGGGAGCGGTTCGAGCGCGCCACCCCGCTGCACCGCGATCGCGCTCAGCGAGGCGGGAGTCGCGTAGAGATCCAGATCGGTCTCGTAGACGATGTCGCCGTCGGTGCCGGTCGCGGCGGCCTGGAAACCGGCCGGAACGAGGACCGACGCGCCGTCGGGCGGGTTCACGGTGAACTCCAGCAGCGCGGCGGCCGCGGTGGCGGGCCGGCGGCGGACGCCCGCGGTGTTCAGGTGCTCGGCGAGGATCTTTTCCGGCAGCCGGTTGACCCGGGTGAGCACCGGCTCGGCCTGCGTGCCGAAGAGGCGGACCAGCACGACACCCGCGTCCTGCCGGTCGGGGTTGGTCCAGTCCGGGGTGTAGCCGGGGATGCGGTCGCGGACGGCGGCGCGGACAGCCTCTCTCGTCGCGTCGACGAGCTCCGGCTGCACTCCGGACGGCCCGGGGCCGGGCACCATGTGCGCTTCTTCGCCCGAGTCTCGGGCCCACCAGACGTCGTTCACAGCAGGCCCTCCCCCGGCTCGGCCGCCGGCACGACGTGGGTGCGGATCTCCCGCACCACAGGCAGTTCGCCGACTCGCAGGGGTACGTCGTCGCAGGTCTCGGCGGGGTCGGCGCCGTCGATGCCGATCGCGACGGCGGCGACGTCCGCCAGGTCGCCAAGCGCCTCCTGCGCGGCTCGCAGCAACGCCGAAGGCCGCAGCGCCTCGCCGAACGGCCAGCCCGTCTCCTCGGCCCCGCCGATCAGCGGGTCGAGGAACCGGCGCAACGCCTCACCGACCACAGTGGACACTTTCGCCCTGTCGGCGGGAGTGCCGGCCAGGTCGACCCGCAGCCGGATCTCCCGGTAGGCCGGGGCGCGCACGAAGACCTCGGCCGTGAGCAGGCGTGTCTCGCGGAGCCGCCGAGCGACGGTGTGCAGCGTGCCCGGGTCCGGTACCGGCGCCGCCACGAAGTCGGGAGCCGCGAAGTCCTCGCGGGGCACTGCCGGGACGAGGTGCACGGAAACGGCTCCGGGCACACGCGCGCATGGGAAACCGGGATGCTCGCCGACCGAGGCGTAGGCTCGCTCGACAGCCACGCCGGGGGTCGTGACCGCGAGGGTGACGTAGTCGTCGGAGGTGACGGCCCTGGTCACCTCGCCGAGCGCACCGGCGGCCCGGTCACGGGCCTGGGCCACGGTCTCCGGATCCGCGCCGCCGTCGGCCTGGACGAGGTTCGCGGCACGCACCGGCACGGCGTCGTCCACCGGCTGCCAGTTCCCGGTGAGACCGCCGTTGCCGTCGCGCCCACCGCCGATGGTGTACCCGACGCGCACGTCCTCGGTCGGACGAGGGATCCGGCCGGTGAGCCCGTCGCCGAACACGAGCGCGCCGTCGTCCCGGTCCAGCAAGAAGATCCGGTCACGGGAAGTGCCGAAGGTGAAGTCCACCACCGGTTTCCATTCCTCACCGGCGAGCCGCAGGGTCGCGGTGAGCAGCCGGCCTGCGGCGTCGGGCAGGACGAGCCGCTGGCCGGGCAGCTTCAGCCAGGTCCGGATCTGGTCCCCCAAGCCGGTCACCGTGCGGCTCTCGGTGTGCCGGGCGGCCGACGCGTTCACCGCCAGCCGTAGCAGCCGTGGGGCCGAGGCGTACGTCGCGGCCTGGGTGGACACGATCAGCCCACGGTCCTCTGTGGACCATCCGGCCGGTGGTCGCAGGCGGACCACGCCGGACCGCCGCAGCCCGCCGGTACCGTCCTGGACCTCCGCGAACGCGCCCGAAGCCTCCGTGTCGGGCCGGAACCACGACCAGCCGAGCTCGGCGGGCGGACGGACGCCATCGACGGCCGAAGACGACCAGGACGGCGCCACGGGTGAGTCCAGCTCGAACAACAACGACAACCAGCCGGACGTGAAGTGGGTGCCGATGAGAGGCAGGACGAACCGAGCCGAGGCGGCCGAGCCGTCGTCGCCCATCAACGGAACCCCGCGGCGGGCCGGCAGATCCGCTGTGCGGTCGCGGTCGGTGAACACGGTCACCTCGCCCGCCAGCGGGAAGGCGATCACCTCGTCGTCGAGGCTGAACCTGATGGCCGCGGCCGGATCGCGGGCCAGGACGGTACCCGCGGGCACCGTCGTCGGCGTCTCCGCATCGGTGGTCAACGCGAGGACGGTGGCCGCCGACCGCGCGGGCCTGGGCGGCTCGAGGTCCAGCAGCTTCAGGAGCCCGACGACGAGTTCGTCCGGGGCCTGGTCCAGCCAGTAGAGCCGCTGTTCCAGCAGGTACGCGAACAGTTCCAGCAGGGTGATGCCGGGGTCGACGGGCGCGTGCAGCGTCCACGTGCCGTCCGATTCGGCCGGGATCCGGCGGGTGATCGCCGACATCATGTCGGCCCAGGTCAGGTCGTCGAGCTTCGGCACCGGAAAGGTCATGGCGTGGTTCCCGTCAGGCCGAGATAGAACGGGAAGACCAGGTTGGCCTTGGTGTTGGTGCGCCGGATCCGGTATTCGACCGAGATCGTGACGCGGGATTCGTCGGCCGGGTCGGTTTCAGCCAGGACGCTCGACAGCTCCACCCTCGGCTCGAAGGTGCGCACCGCGTCGGCGATCGACCGTTCCAGGTCCCGCAGGTTCTGCGCGCTGCCGGGCGCGAACACCGACTCGCTCACGACGGTGCCGAGGTCCGGCCGCATCACGCGCTCGCCCGTGGCGGTGAGCAGCAGCGCGCGAAGGCAGTGTTCGATGCTGGTCTCGCCCACGGCGTAAGCGAGACGACCCGCCTCGTCGGGCAGGATCGGGAACCGCCAGCCGGTGCCGAGGAAAGGTTCGGTCACGTCGCCTTCACCTTCTTCGCGAGCACGGAGGGCGGCAGCGGCGACGCGGGACCGGTGACTCCGCCCGGTGCCGGGTGGGTGTGCTGGACGAAGGCCTGCAGGAGCGCGTTGCCGAGCACGACGGGCTCGGTCGAGCCGCCGCCGAGGTCGATGTCGCTCGCTTTGACGGTCACCGACTTGGCCTCGACCGTGATCTCCCCGCTGTCCTTCAGCACCACCTTCGCGCCCGAGGTGGTGTTGATCGTGATCTCCTTCGCCTTGTCGTCGAAGAGGATCCGGTGACCGGCCTTGGTGCGGATGACCTTCTGGTCGCGACCCTCGCTGCGCGCGGTCGGCGGCTTCTTCTTGCCGTTGTAGAGCCCGCCGAGCACGTACGGCTGCCGCATGTCGCCCTGGAAGAACGCGACCAGCACCTCGTCGCCCACCTCGGGCACGAACACCGAGCCGTAGCCGCCACCCGCGTGGAGCTGGCTGACCCGGATCCAGGGGCTGACGGACGCACCGCCGTCCAGCCAGTAGTACTTGACTTTGACCCGGCCCTCGTCGTCGCCGTCGTTCTGGACGACCTCGGCCGGCGCGACGCCGTAGTAGCGCTGGTCGCTCGACATGGCGCGCGGCATGGCAGTCATCGCTTGTCCCCCTGGAAAATCCTCCGGCCGGTGAACGTGGTGAAGAAGCCGCTGGTGTTGAGCGCGTGCTCGACCCGCTTGACGAAGTAGGTGCCGGAGAACCGCTTGCCGAGCCCGAAGATCTCCAGGTTGTCCCCCGGCCGCAGCTCCGGCAGCCCGGCCACCCGGCCGGTCGCGGTGATGAACTCGTACGCCCGCTCCCGCAACAGCGCGATGGCCAGTTCCTTGGCCTCCTCCTGGCTGAGGACCGGCGCGTCCACGATCACCTCTTGACGGCCGCCCGCGGCACTTTCCGCCGCCTCCGGCCCGCTCTGTCCTTCGGCCGAGTTCTGGCCGCCTGGCAGATCTTTCGCCGTCGCGACGTACTCGATCGGCTCCGCCTTCACCGGATCCCAGCCGTGCACGGTGAGCTTGCTGACCTGCTGGGACACGGTCAGCGTCGGGGTGAAGTCGAGGAGGTTGGGCACCAGGCCCGGCGGCTGACCGCTGGGACCGGTGGCGAGCCCCGGGCTGTAGGCGAGGCGGAACAGCCGGATCGGACGGCTGTCGCGACCGTCGGTGGGCTTGACGAAGTACAGCGTCTGCTCACCGGTTTTCGGGTCCGGCAGGATGTAGCAGTCGAAGTCGATCCGCTTCGCTCGCTCCATCAGGAACTGCGCGTCGGTCTGGTTCTTCTGCACCACGAGGTCGTGCCTCGGCCCCTCGCGGGTCGTCTTGACCGCCAGCTTGTTGCGCCGGGCGATCTGTTCGGCGATCTCCCAGTCGGTCTTCCGGACGAAGTTCTTGTCCTCTTCCTTGGTGGGCTTGCGGTCCTTGAGCGCGAGCATCCCGTCCACACACGTGATCGAGACCGTCGGCGAGGCGCCGTCCGGGAACTTGGGGGCGAGCGAACTGATCGTCCCCGTGCCGACGGTCAGCAGCTTGTCCGCATAACCGAGCCGGACGGAGACCCGCGTGCCGATCCGCAGCTTGTCCGAGTCGCTGTGCTTGAACTTGAGCGTGACGTCGTCCCAGTTGTTCAGCTCCAGATCGAAACCGGACATCTCGTCGAGGTCGCGGTGCACCTTGATGTCGAGGATGTCGTTCTTGGTCGTCGGATCCGCCTGGAGACCGTCGACGACCACCTCGAACTCGGGGGCGTAGCCGTCCGGGTCGGCGATCTCGGGCCGGGTGCCCGCGGGCACGGTCATCGCGTGCCCCCGCTCACGGCAGCCGGGGCACGGTCAGCACCAGCCCCGGCCGCAGGTCGCGGGGATCGGAGATCCCGTTGGCACGAGCCAGTTCCCGCCACGCGTCCGGGCGCCGGTACACGGCGGTGGAGATGCGGTCCCAGGTGTCGCCGCGGCGCACCACGTAACTCTTCTCCACCGTCGGCGAAGACCGGGGCGGGTCCACGGCCTGGTCCTTCGCGAGGCGATACTCCTTCAGCGTGATGTCCAGCTGCGCCCGTAACGGCACGCCGTTCTTGGCGAACAGGACGTAGTTCACGTCCAGCTTCTCCAGCACCCCCTTGAACACTGGCCCGTTCCAGTGGAACCGGACGATCGGCGGCGCGTGCTCGGTCGTGTCGACCCGCATGAGATCGCGGATGGCGTCCACATAGGACGTCCGGACGTCGTTCAGCGTGTCCGAGGTGTCGACCAGCGCCTGCAGCGAGAGTGTTTCGGTGCCGCCGCGGATGAACTGGATCGGCGGCGTCTCCAGCCCGGGGATGGTGATCTCGGCGAACGTGTTGCTCTTGCTCAGCTTGTATTCGGTCGGGTTGAACTTCAGCGGGATCACCTGGGGCGTCCGGTTGGGCGGCCGCTCGATCTCCAGGTGCGCCTCCGCGTCCTGGCTCACCGCCGAAAACGGCGTGACACTCACCGTTGGCCTCCCGAGTCCCCGAGCTTGCGGTCGTTGTCGCTGCGCTCGGCCCTGGCGCATTCCTCTTCGTACAACCGTGCCCACGCCTGGATGTGCTTGTTGAACAAGCGGGCGAACAGGGCCCCGTCGTCACCTTCCACCTGGAACCGCACTTCGAGGTTGTGGATGATCAGGTTCTTAGGCACGCTCGTGTCTCCTAGAGGACGGCCGTCAGGCCTTCGTGGGCGATTTCCAGCGACTCGATGGCGACCGCGCTCTGCTCGGCGTGCAGGTCCGGCCCGCTCCATTTGGCGGCGAGCCCGCCGTGGAAGATCCAGGACTTCGCGGGCAGCCCTGCCTCGTCGAGCATGATCACCGCACCGTCGCGGCGGGCGCCCAGCGAGTCGTGCAGGCCGGTCTCGTACCAGGACCACAGCAGGCGGTCGCGGACCACGCCGCGTTTGAGGGTGATCGGGTTCCACGAGTGCCGCAGCGGCAGCCGGTGCACCGAATCGTTGCGGCCGCCCTCCGGGTAGTTCACCACCTCCAGTTGCGCACCCAGCCCGGTGACCTCCTGGAAGGCACCCGACGCCACCACCTGCAACAACAGCGCCTGCGCCGGTGGCAGGTACACGTCCGCCGCGGAGAGCGTGACGAGGAACCGGAACTTGGGCAGCGGCTCGTTCAGCGCGAGCAGCTGGTCGGCCGGGGTGGTCACTGCTCGATCACCTCCAGGCCGCGGTCCTGGCCGAGTACGAGCCGCAGCGCGATGAACTCCATGGGCACGGCAGGCGCGACCTCGATCTCGCAGACGACCTGGCCGGGGTCCTGCTCCGGCGGGTTGGTGGTCTCGTCGCACACCACGCGGAACGCGTCTTCCGGCCGGGTGCCGGCGAGCGCGCCGATCCGGAACGCCTCCAGCAGCACCGAGGTGATCGCGCGGACCAGCGACAGCCGCAGCTCCGGCGAGTTCACCTCGAACACCAGCGGCGCGGCGGCCCGCCGGATTGCCCTCACCAGCAGATGCAGCAACCGGCGGTGCGCGACGTACCGGCGACGCGGATCGCGGGCGAGCGTCCGCCCGCCCCACACCACGAGACCGCGGCCACGCAGGCAGCGCACGAGGTCGATGTTCGCTTCGAACAACCGGACCTGTTGCGCCTCCGGGTACTCGACTTCGAGGTCGACCGCGTCCAGCAGCGTGGCGTTCGCCGGGCTGTGCGCGGCGCCCCGCTCGGCGTCGAGCCTCGCGACCAAACCAGCGACGTGCCCAGAAGCCGGCACGGTCCGCAACCCGGTGCCCGCGAGTTCCGGCGCGCGCAGTGGCGGGTGGTACACGGCGGCCGCGGCGAGCAACGTGTCATCACCGATTTCCGCCAGCGTCTCCGTCCACCCCGCGACCTGGTCCACTGTGGACAGGTTCGGCGGCACGTCCACCAGCACCAGCCGGTCCAGCAGCGGCGCCACGACACCCAAGAGTTCCTGTATCAGCTCCTTGTGGTCGTCACCGGTCAGGTCGGTGCCGACGTCCGGCAGGGCGACCAGCGCGGGCTCCGGCAGCTCGGCCTGCGCCGTCACCGCGGACTCGTACACGGCCCGCCCCGGTGGGCTGTCGGTGCCACCCGCGAGCGTCAGGTCCCATGACATCGAGATCGGCGCGTCCGGCGGTATCGGGTCCGCCGTTCCCACCGGAACCACCCGGACGAGGCGGGACGCGGTGAGCCGCTCGACGACCTCATCGGGAGCCATCCCGGCGAAGGTCTCCGACGGCTCGCCGGGCACCAGCACCCGCACGGTGACCGTCGGCGGGCCAGCGACACTGCTCTTCCGGTACCGCACGCCGACCCGGCCACCGTTCGCCCACGCGCCGGGACTCGCGGCCACCACGAGGAAGCTGTCCGTCCACAGTGCACGCGCGGTCGCGGACGGCCCGGCCACCCGCAGCACCCACGCCGTACGACCCTGGTTCTCGAAGAACCCGCGCAGCGCGTACGGGGTCGCCGACGTGCCGTCGGGCGGGCCGAACACGCCGACGACGTCGTTCCAGCTCTCGACACGGACGGGCACGCCGACCGGCCCGCGCCGGGTGCGGCCCAGGAACACGGCCACGTCCGTGCGCAGCGGCTCGTCGTCGGTGGCCGCCCGCTCGAAGGTCAGGGAGACGCCGGGAAGCGCCGCGCTGGTCATCTCTGCCCGCTCATGCGTCGATCAGGAGGCTCTCGACGGCCAGCACGAGCGTCTCCATGGCGATCTCGTTCTTGGTCGCGTTGAACGACGGTCCGGTGTACTTCGTCGGCCAGGCCCGGTCGAAGTTCCAGCGCATGACCTCCTGGCGGTTCTCGTCGAGCATGATGATCGAGCCGGACGTGCGCCGCACCTTGCCGTCGAGCGACTCCTTCACCCAGTTCCAGAAGCCGACGTGGCCGGTGACCCCGCGCTTCAACGTCAGCGCGCTCGGGAACTTCTTGAGCCCCACGAGCTTGCGGACCGTGATGTCCTCGCTGCCGGTGCGGTATTCGATCGGCGGCATCTCCACGTCGAGCCCGCTGACTTCGGTGAACGACCCGCTCACCGCGACGCCGTCGTCGCTGACGTTGGTCACGATGACCAGGAAGTTATACGCGGCATACGGGTCGTCCCGCGTCACTGGTGGCATTTCCTCTGCCTTTCGACTAGACGAGCTGCGGCTCGCGGGTCTTCTGCTGGATACGGAAGATCACGAACTCCGCCGGGAACACGGGCGCCACCCCGATCACGCAGATGAGCCTGCCGTTGGCGATGTCGTCATCGGTCATCGTGGAGCGGTCGCAACGAACGAAGAACGCTTCGTCCGCTGTCGCGCCGAAGAGCGCACCGCTGCGCCAGACGGTGGTGAGGAAGTTCGAGACGGTCTGCCGGACCAGCGCCCACAGCGACTCGTCGTTCGGCTCGAACACGACCCACTGCGTGCCCTCGTCGATCGATTCCTCCAGGAAGAGGAAGAGCCGTCGTACGTTGATGTACCGCCACGAGCTGTCCGACGACAGCGTGCGCGCGCCCCAGACCCGCTGGCCCAGGTTGGGGAAGAACCGCAACGCGTTGATCCCCTTGGGGTTCAACAGGTCCTGGTGACGCTTGGCGACGTCCTGCGCGATTCCGCCGGGCGTCCGGATCCCGCGGATGACCGCGTTCGCCGGTGCCTTGTGGACGCCTCGTTCGGTGTCGGTGCGGGCGTAGATCCCGGCCATGTGCCCCGACGGCGGTGCCTCGACGAACTGGCTCGTCGAAGGGTCGTTGACGACCAGCCACGGGTAGTACAGCGCGGCGTACTTGGTGTCGAACGGCTCGCGGAACGTCTGGATCCCCTCGATGTCGAGGTTGTCCTTGGGGTCGAGGATGGCGAACCGGTCCTTGAGCTGCTCGCAGTGGGTGACGAGCGCCGACTCGACGGTGCCGGACCACACGCCGGGCACCGCGCAGATCGAAACCTCGTCGATGTCCTCCAGCGCGACGATCCCGGTGCGTTTGCCGCTCCCGCCATCAGTGCCGACGAAGTCCGCGACCGTGAGGCCGCCGTACGCGTCGTCGCCGTCGTCCGCGAGGGGCAGCCAGGACCCCTTCCCGGGTGCGGGGAACTTGGCGGCGTCGGTGCTGAGGCCCGGCAGCGTGGTCGCCCGGACCAGCTGCGACCGGCTCGCCAAGGTGCCCACCACGCTCCCGGGCTCCTCACCGGTCAAGCGCAGGTTACGGAACGTCTCGGTGACCGAACCGCCGCCGGGGTCGGCGAATCGCGTGTCCACAGTGGACTCGATCAGCCGGACCCTCGCCGTCTCGAAGACCAGCTCCGGGGTGTTCGCGTCGAACGTGACCACCTCGTCGGGCCCGATGGTCACGACGTTCAAGGGAGTGAGCTTGTCGCCCGTG
This sequence comes from Amycolatopsis sp. NPDC102522, assembly GCF_055584485.1. NCBI lineage: Bacteria > Bacillati > Actinomycetota > Actinomycetes > Pseudonocardiales > Pseudonocardiaceae > Amycolatopsis > Amycolatopsis sp. NPDC102522. Next base: position 138,628 of record NZ_JBVJLY010000008.1, read on the forward strand.
TCGAGCTGCGTGACCGCGCCGGCGTAGAGCCGGCTGGAGCCGCTGATCCGCAGTTCGGGGCCCGCGCCGGCGCGGGCCCGGCGGACCCGGCGCACGGTGAGGCCGGTCTTCCACGGCGCGTGCGTGGTGCCCGCCGGGAAAGTGAGCGTCACGCGGCCGTTGGCCGGTTGCGCGACGGTGACCTTGAAGCGCCGGTCGTTGATCAGGATCCACACGTCGTCCGGCAAGGGATCCGGGTCGAGCCCGGGCACCGCGTTCACCTCGATCGACACGGCGTCCTTGGCGGCGTCGGCGGCGAGCGCGCTGACGAACAGCGGTCCCTCGTTGGGATCGGCCAGAACCGGGAGCGAGGCGCTGACCGACGGCGAGATCCGTACCTGGACCCCCTTGCCCCAGGAACCGGGGCTCGATGAGGAGAAGCGCAGGCTCGGTGTGGCGTCCCGGGCACCCTTCTGGACGAAGTCGCCCCGCGCCGTCTTCACCTCGGCCTGCAGTCCGGTGCTGAGCGTGACCCGTCCGGTGGTGACGTCGTACGCGGTGATCTTCGCGGGGCCGATGGGGACGTTGTCACTGCCGCGGAAGACGGTGATGTCGTCCGTGCCGGTGAATCCGACCAGATGGCCGAGCTGGAGCACGGTGGACCCGGCAGCGGCGTCCTGGGTGATCGGGCTGACCAGGCCCGAACCGAGAGTGCCGGACGCGGCCTGTGCGGTGCGGCTGAAGACCCGCTTGACGTAGAGGCGCTGGCCGCCGTTGTCGAAGAAGCCCTTGACCGCCAGCGGGAACAGCCACCAGCGGCCCCCTTCGGTCGGGTTCTCGGCCCAGGCGTCCCGGATCGCCGGGGCCGGTTCGGGCAGGAAACCGCCGAAGGTGGTCTGGAATTCGAGGAAATTCGTGACCAGCTTCGGTTTCCCGGTGGTCGGGCCGCGCTGGGTGACCCCGACCATGCCCGCCGTGCTGGTGCTCACCCCCGCGATCGGCCGCGGCCCCGCGTCGACCTCTTCGACGTAGACGCCGGGGCTCAGGTACTCGGGCATGGCTTGGCTCCTTCTCTACTGCTCGACGATCTCGATGACGTGCCGCCGGTCGCGTCCGGTGGGCAGGCGGACGTCCAGCCGCCCGGTCCGCCCCGGCCGTTCGGTGGCTTCGAGGTGGAAGATCTGCTCGGGACGCGGCCCCGCGACCGGCTCGCCTTCCCACCGCAGGGCGAGCCGGAACGAGCCCGTCGTGTCGGTCAGGGTCCGCTCCAGCCACGGCGCCCTGTCCCTGCTCGTGATGCCTTTGGCCGCCACCAGCGCGTTCGCCACCGGTACCCGGGTGACCGCGTCGACGACGACGCCGTAGACAGTCCGGGTGCCCGGCCCGTACGGGAACGCGACGCTCGGCAGCAACCGGACCAGCCGGGGCCCGCTCCGGACCGCGGGCGGGGTGACGTCGTCGTACGGGTACGCCGTGAAGCCGATCCCGACCACGGCGGCGTCGAAGGTTTCCCCGTCCGCCGGGTACAGCGGCGCGAGCCCGATGGCGGAGAACCGGACCCGGTACCGCTCCGGCCTCGCACCCGGCCCCCGGCGCCTGCCCAGCTCCGGGTAGGCGATCGCGGCGCTCGGGGTGCGGATCGACGGCGTGTCCTGAAGCACCCAGACGTTCTCGGCCGGATCGAAGCGGTCCAGCTCGGTGACGACGTCCGCGGCCCGTTGGCGCTGGGCGAACTCGTCGAACGGCAGGAACCAGGCAGGGCTGTACAGGATGGAGGTCTCGACAGGGCGGAAGCGAGTCATGGCACCGGCGTCCCGGTGAGCGTCCGGCTCTGCACGAGGCGCAGGTCGGCGACGTCGAGGGAGTCGAGGTTGACGACCCGGACCTCGTAGTTGAGGGACAGCCGGTAGGGCTTCTGGATCGCGTACCAGATCCAGGACTTCTGATCGAGCGTCAGCGGCGTCAACGTGAACTGCAGCGCCTCGGTGGTGCCGGCCAAGCTGCCCGTCAGCTCCTCGCCGGACCAGATCGCGTCGTCGTAGAAGACCTGCAGGGCGCGGCCGATCATCTGGTGCTGGGTCTCCTGACTGCCGCCCCACGGGGTGATCAGGTAGCGCAGCAGGAGCGCCATCGGCGGTTTGCGGCTCGTGGGCGCGGCCGGCGGCAGCGACCGGATCGGCGGCCGGTTGCGCGAAGTCGGGTCTTCCGCGATCTCGTACAGGAAGACCGTGAGGGTGGCCGTGGTCGGCTGGGTCTCGAGGTCGCTCAGCACCGCGGTCGGCGGATTGGTCGGGTCCAGCCCGCGCAGCGCGTCGGTGAGCCGGTCCACGATAATCGTCGAAACATCAGCGACGACACCGAAATCGCCCATACCAACCCTCCCCTGGCGCCCATCCGGACGTACCCGTGACGTACCAGGGCGCAGCATCGCAGGGGTGCCGTGACAGGTCCGCGATCCGCGCGTCGCGCCGGCGTCACCACGGCGTCGCCGCCGCGACTGTTGACGTGCCCGCACACGCGGCGTCAACGCGGCGGTGACGTGTCTGCGCGCATCCTGCTTCGGTGAAGCCACCCGAGGAACGTTCCGGCAGCATGGTTCTCCGAGCGTGGCTCGAAGGCGGCGAGCCCGACGCGCTGCGGGTCCGCGTCCTCTTCACGGTCGGCCTGAACGGGGCCAGATCGCTGGTCGTCACCTCTCCGGAGGCGGTGCACGCGGCGGTGCAGAACTGGCTTGAAGAGCTCGGAACAGGCACGATGACGTTCTCGTGACGTCCCGTTGACGCCTCGGTCCGATAGTTCCCCGTAACGTTCCGCGTTCCGGGTGCGAATTGTCCCAACAGCGGGACGATCCGACCAGCGCCGGGCAGAGGTTGGGGAACCGATGCGCACTGAAGCAGAACAGCTCGTAACACTGCGCCTGCTCAAAGGTTTCGCGCTGCTCGTAGGGGATGATCGGGTGACACTGTCATCCAGCGCGCAACGATTACTCGCCTTCCTCGCCTTGCAGGACCGGCCTCAGCCCCGGACCTTCGTGGCGAGGACGCTGTGGCCCGAGGCGCCGACGACTCGCGCCAACGGGAACCTGCGCTCGTCGCTGTGGCGCGCGTCGCGCACCGGGCACCATGTCATCGACGCGTCGGTCCACGAAATGGCGCTGGTGGACAACATCACCGTCGACATTCACAACGCCGTCGCCCACGCGCACCGCCTTCTCGACGAGTCCTGCCGGTGCGACGACATCCTGAACCGGCAGACCCGCGACGACCTGTCGGCCGACCTGCTGCCCGAATGGTCGGACAACGAGTGGGTGCTCATCGAGCAGGAGCAGTACCACCAACTGCGGCTGTACGCCTTGGAGGCCATGGCGAAACGGCTCACCACCGCGGGCCGGTACGGCGAGGCCGTCGCCGCCGGCCTGGCCGCCGTCCGTGCCGAGCCGTTGCGGGAAAGCGCGCATCAGGCACTCATCGACGCACACCTCGCCGCCGGCAACCGTGCGGCGGCACAGCACCAGTACCTGCAGTGCCGGCGGACGTTGCTCGAGGAACTGGGGCTGGAGCCGTCCGAGGCTCTGCGTCACCTGCTGCCGAACATGACGTCGCGCTAGGGCGTGTGGCTGCGACGCGGGACAGAGAGCGTCGCGAAAGCCACTTTCGGGACCTTGGATGTCTCGAAAGTGGCTTTCGCGACATGTTTGCCAGCCCACGGACTGCGGCCGGTCACCGTGGTCGTGAGTGGCAGGTTCTCTTGGCGGGTAAGACAAAAGTGTCATGTCGTTGAGGTGTGCCCAATGTGGCATTGGGGACATTGAGCGTCCCCAATGCCACATTCGGGGCACACCGGGTCGAGGGGCTCGGTGTCGTGAAGGAGGCCATCACGGACCGGTAAGCGCTACGACTCCTCGAGAAGGTCCTCGATCTGGATGGGAATGTGCCGCACCCGGATGCCGGTGGCGTTGTGGACGGCGTTCGCGACGGCCGCCGCCATCCCGACGGTGCCGATCTCGCCCAGCCCCTTCGCGCCGACCGAATTGTGCAGCGTGTCCGGGTACTCGACGAAATGGACGTCGACCTCGGGGATGTCCGCGTTCACCGGGATCAGGTAGCTCGCGAAGTCACCGTTGGCGAATCGGCCGTTGGCCTCGATCTCAAGCCCCTCGTGCAGAGCGGCCGACACACCCCAGATCATGCCCCCGACGATCTGGCTGCGAGCGGCCGTCGGGTTGATGATCCGGCCGGCGTCGAACACACCGAGCATGCGGGACACCCGGATCTCGCGCGTCCACTTGTGCACGCGGACTTCGCAGAACTGGGCACCGAAGGAGCTGAACGAATGCTTCGTCAGCTCCTCGCCGGGAGCCGACGAACCGGTCACGGAGATCGACGGACGGTTCAGCGTCCGCAGCAGCTCGCCGAAGGTCATCGTCCGGCCCTCGGCCAGCACCCGGCCGTCCGCGTAGGAGACGTCCGTCCCTTCGAACGGCGCGCCGGGGGCGGACGCCAGTTTCACCAGGTCGTCGATCGCCTTGGCGGCGGCGACCATGATGGCCGTGCCCGCACTCGCGGTGGCTGTCGAGCCGCCGGACATACCGCCGGGCGGCAGTGTCGAATCGCCGAGCCGCGGCACCACCCGATCCGGCGAGATGTCCAGCGATTCCCCGCCGACCAGGGAAAGCACGGTCAGCAGGCCGGTTCCCGGGTCCGCCCCGCTGGTCGCGACGATGGCCGTGTCGTCGGGGAGCAGGGTGATCTCGACCGTGGCCGGGAACCGCAGCGCGGGGAACATGGCGGTGGCCGTGCCGATGCCCACGAGCCAGTCGCCGTCGGTCCGGCCCTGGGGCAAGCGGTCCGACCAGCCGAAGCGGGCCGCGCCGACGCGGAAGCATTCGTCGAGGTGTTTGCTCGACCACTGCAGATCCTTGCCGGGCGGCGCGTTCGAGTTGTTCCGCTGGCGCAGCTCGATCGGGTCCATGCCCAGCGCGACCGCGAGTTCGTCGATGGCGCTCTCCAGCGCGAACGACCCGGGCGCCTCGCCCGGTGCCCGCATGAACGTCGTCGGCGGGATGTTCAGCGGCACGATCTTCTGGCTGATGCCCAGGTTCCGGGTGGCGTACCACTCGCGCGAGGTGCCGTGTGACGTCGGCTCGACGAACGACCGGTCGGCCGCCGTGCTGCACCAGGAGTCGTGACGCAGGGCGTTGAGCGTGCCGTCGTGGTCCGCGCCGAGGGCGATCTTCTGCACGGTCGCGGCACGGCCCGCGGTCGCGGTGAAGACCTGTTCCCGGCTGAGCGCGGCCTTCACCGGCCTGTCCAGGACCCTGGCCGCCGCGGCGGCCAGGAACGCCGGCGTGGAGGTGCGGCCCTTACCGCCGAAAGCCCCGCCCACGAACGGGTTCACCGCGTGTACTTCGGACGGTTTCGTGCCCAGCGCGTCCGCCAGCTCCGCAGCCTGGAGGTCGGATGCCTGGTTTCCGCTGTGGATCGTCAGGCCGTCCGGACCCCACACCGCGACCGCGGAATGCGGTTCCATCGCGGCGTGATTCTGGGTCGCGGTGGTGTACGTGGCCTCGACGACCACCGAACTCGCCGCCAAAGCGTCCTCAATGGACTCGACGTCGGGAGCGAGGACGGCGAGGGTCGACGGCGAACCGTCCCTCGCGGCGGGTGCGTCTTCGGCCGAAGCGAGGCCGTCCTGCAACGAGGTCAGCGCGGGCCGGGACCGATAGGAGACCTCGACCAGCATCGCCGCGTCACGGGCCTGTTCGTAGGTCTCGGCCACCACGAAGCCGATCGGCTGGCCGTAGTAAGCGACTTCCTTGTCCTGCAAAGGAACCCAGGTTTCGCCCATGAACGCCGTGGACGGTGTGCGCAGCTCCAGCGGGTCGAAAGGCGAATACACGCCGATCACGCCCGGAGCGCCCTTCGCCGCCGTGACGTCCATCGCCTCGATCTCACCGTGGGCGATCGTACTGAGCACGACGTAGCCGTGAACCAGTCCGGGGAAGGTGTGGTCCGCCCCGTATTCGGCCCGGCCGGTGACCTTCAGCGGCCCGTCCACCCGGCTGGTCATGAGCGGCTCCCCTCGGTCAGTTCGAGCAGTGCGCGGACGATGGTCCGGCGCAGCAAAGACGGTTTGAATCCGTTCCCGGACAACGGGCGCGCGCCCTCGGTGGCCAGCGCCGCGGCGCTTTCGAAAGCGGCGACGGTCGCGGGCGCACCACGCAAGGCCGCCTCGACTTCGGGCAGCCGCCACGGCACGGTCGCCACGCCACCCGCCGCGACCCTGGCGTCGACGATGCGCGAGTCCTCGACGTGCAGCGCGACCGCGGCCGAACACAGCGCGAACTCGTAGGACTGCCTGTCCCGCACCTTGACGTAGGTGGAGTTCGACGCCCAATCCAGCCGTGGGACCACGACCTCGGCGATCAGTTCACCGGGGCGCAGGTCGTTCTCCACCTCGGGGGTGTCGCCGGGCTGACGGTAGAAGTCGCCGAGTTCGACGGTCCGGGTTCCGGTCTCGCTGACCAGCCGGAGCCGCGCGTCGAGAGCGACCAGGGCGACGGCCACGTCACTGGCGTGCGTCGCGACGCACGAATCGCTGGTGCCCAGCACGGCGTGCATCCGGTTGGCTCCCGAGATCGCCGGGCAGCCGCTGCCCGGCACCCGCCGGTTGCACGGCATGGAGACGTCCCGGAAGTACGAGCAGCGCGTGCGCTGCATCAGGTTCCCGCCGATACTGGCCATGTTCCGGATCTGCTGGGACGCGCTGAGCAGCAGCGCCCGGGAGATCGCCGGGTACACGCCCGGATGGCCGGCGATGTCGCCCATCCGTTCCAGCGCGCCGAGCCGCAGCCCGTCGGCGGTGTCGATCCCGCGCAACGGCACCGCGTTGATGTCCAGGACCTGCTGCGGTGTCAGGACATTGAGTTTCATCAGGTCGACGAGCGTGGTCCCGCCCGCCAGGAACGTGCCCGGCGAGGAGACGGCGGCTTCGACGGTCTCGGGTGCGAGCAGCTCAAAGGGACGCATCGGCCCGCCTCGCCTGCTCGACCGCCGCGACGATGTTCGGGTACGCCGCGCATCGGCACAGGTTGCCGGACATGAACTCGCGGACGTCCTGGACGTTCTGCTCGACGGCGGCGACCGCCGACATGATCTGCCCGGACGTGCAGAAACCGCACTGCAGGGCGTCCTGGTCGACGAACGCCTGCTGGACCGGATGCAGTCCGTCCGCCGTGGACAGGGCTTCGACCGTGGTCACCGGCTGCTTCACGGTGGCGGCCAGGGTGAGGCAGGAGAGCACGGGCCGTCCGCCGACGTGCACCGTGCAGGCACCGCACTGGCCCCGGTCGCAGCCCTTCTTCGGGCCTGTCACGGCGAGCCGCTCCCGCAGTGTGTCCAGCAGTGTCACCCCGGGATCGACACTCAGGTGTTCCGTCCTGCCATTGACTTCGAGTGAGATGTCCACTGGATCTCTTTCCGCCGTTCGTGCGGGCCGAGGGCCCGACGGCGTAGGTTGAGTGGTGGGAGCCTGTTCGAGATTTGAACCGGATATTCATCCGCTACGATTTTCAAGTTAGCGGAACGCAATCCGCTCCGCAATGTCGGTGCTCGCTCCTGGAGTCGCTCCAGGTCCCTGTGTTCGTCGGCTACATTCACCGGAGAACGGGATCGGCGGACAGGAGAGGCGATGACGACGGGATCGGTGAATCCCCGGCGTGCGGACACCCGGCGCAACCACGAGCGCATCCTCGCCACGGCGGCCAAGTCCTTGGCCGGGTCGGGCGAGGTCTCCTTCAACGCCATCGCGAAGCAGGCCGAAGTCGGCGTCGGCACGGTGTACCGGCACTTCCCGACCCCGGAAGCCCTCATCCTGGCGGTCTACCAGCGCGAGGTGCGCCAGCTCGTCGACATCGTGCCGGCCCTGCTCGAGAAATACCCGCCGGAGCAGGCTTTCCGGGTGTGGACGACCGACCATCTGGCGCACTACATGATGACCAAACGCGGCCTGGCCGACGCCCTTCGCGTCGCGACGAGCTCCCGTGGAGAGCTGCCCGCCGGAGCCTACGAGGCGATGGTCGGCGCGGTCCACACGCTGTTGAAGGCCAACGTCGACGCCGGAACAGTCCGTTCGGACCTGAAACCCGAGACCGTTCTGCGCGGCCTGGGCGGCCTGCTGTACCTCGACCCGAACGGCGAGTGGCGGCGCGACGTCGCGAGCCTCCTCGACCTGCTGTGGCGCGGGATGGCGTCTTCCGGTCGTGAGTGATTCGGGTCGTCAGGTTTAGGTACCTACTGGACTCTGGCCGCGGCTCGCCTCCCGGACCTCCAGGCGACCAGAGTGCCGGAACGTCGTCGGTCCAGTCCTCGTGAGTGGTAAGTCGCGTTAGAACGACACTTATCACTCACGACCACAGCTCGGCGATGTGCTTCTGTAGCGAGACGACGCTCGTATGGCCACGGTCGACGGCTTCGATCCCCTGCACCGCGGCGGCGAAACCCCGGACCGTGCCGAACCAGGGGATCCCGCACGCCGCCGCGGCCGCACGGATGCCCTGCTCGCCGGCCAAGGTGTCGACGACCAGCACGATCTCACCGGCCATCACGAGATCCACAATGGAGGGTCCGCTGACAACCGTGACAGGCACACCGACGTAGCGAAGGACGTTCCCGTTTCCTTCGGTGACAAGGATTTCGAAACCGCTGTCCGCCAGCGCCTTCACCGGGAAGATCATCGCCCGGTTGTCGGGACCGGCGAACGAGACGAACACCCTGCCTTTGGTGGGCAACGGCCCGGACGCGGCGGACCACGACTTGGCGTAGGCGGTGCCGAAAGTCGAGTCGATGCCCATCACCTCGCCCTGCTTCACCGCGACGGCGGCGCCCGGCGGGAAGACGCCACCGTCACCGACGGCAGGCAGGAGGCCCTCGGCGCGCAGATCGGCGATGCGGGCCCCGAGCGTCACCCGTGCGGCGGCCTCGGCCAGCGGCACACCTGTGGCCCTCGACACGAACGGGACGGTACGGCCGACCTGCGGATTCACCTCCAGTACACAAAGGACACCCGACGCGAGCGCGTACCGGACGTTCAACGGTCCGCGCAGACCGATGCTCTCGGCCAGGACGCGGGTGGACTCGCGGATCCGGGTGAGGTCGGCGCGGCCGAGGGTGATCGGCGGTAGCGCGCACGCCGCCTCGAACCACTCCATCACTCCGCCCAGGTACAACTCGTAGCCGTCGTAAAGAGCGTCGACCTCGATCGCGTCGCCCGGGAACCGGCCTGCTGGATCCGGCGGGAGCGGTTCGGCGGCGTGGTCAAGGCTCGGCTCGGAACCGAGGTCGTCCAGTGTGCGGCCGATGGCCACCTTCGCGACGAGCGCGCTGGACCTGACCACCCGAGGGTCGAATCCGGTCACGAGCATCCGGCCGCCGCACGGGTCGACCGCGAATCCGACGGTGCAGCCGCCGGGGCCGGCACCGACAGCCCGGGCCACTTCGACGGCCACGTCACGCATCCGCTGATCCGGCGTCACGGCCGAAACGACCGACACCTTGTCGTCGTGATCCCGCACGACTTCGAGCTCGTACTTCTTCCAGCCGGGTACGGCCGCCGTCCGTGTCACCTCGGCACCTGCTCGCCTGACGATACGGGCGAGCTCCTCACGGTTCTCGCCGAGAAGGATCGCGTCCATGCCGGTGCCGAGGAGTTCGACGCCGTACCGGGCCAGGACACCGGACTCGTACAGGGCGACAGTGGTGTCGAGCGCGGCCTTCCCGCCGAGGGTGGGCAGCAGGGCGTCCGGCCGTTCCCTGGCGATGACCTTCTCGATCGTGCCGGGATCGACAGGCTCCAGGTAGGTGGCCTCAGCGAACGCCGGGTCGGTCGTCGCCGTCGACGGGTTGCCGTCGACCACCGTGAGCCGCAGGCCCTCCGCCTTGAGCGCCCGGCACGCCGGGGCGGCGTGGCCGAGCAGGATCGGACCGGAACCGATCACCAGCACCGACCGTGGCTCAGGACGCCGCGGCATGGGTGTCGTCGGTGGCGGGCCAGCGCCTGCCCGCCTCCCAATAGGACTGGACCTCGTCGAGCGAGCGGCCCTTCGTTTCCGGCGCGACGAAGAACACGAAGATCCAGGCCAGCGCGGTGATGGCCAAGAGGACGAGGAAGGTCAGCAGGCCACCGATGGCGTTGAGCACATCGAGGAAGAACTGGGCCACGAACAGGTTCGTCGTGAGGTTCGTCAGCAGCATCACCGACGCTCCGGCGCCTCTGAGGTGATCCGGGAACCCTTCGGCCGCGAAGATCCACACCAGCGACCCGAAGCCGGAGTTGAAGCCGACGATGAAGGCGATGAGACCGAGAAACCCCACCACACCAGGAGAATCCGCGGCGAACCCAATCACCAGCAGCGCGTGCCCCAGCCCCATCAAGGCGGTGCCGGTGAGCAGCACCGGCCGCCGTCCGAACCGGTCGATCGTCAGTGCGCAGACGAGCGCCGCGGCGGCACCGGCCAGCTGGACGAAACCGGGCAGGACGAGCAGTCCGAAGTCGTCGGTGTAGCCGATGTGCTGAAAGATCCGCGGGCTGAAGAAGACCATCGCGTTGATACCCGTCGCCTGCACGAAGAAGCCCAGCGTGACGACGAAGAACGTGAGTCTCCGATAGCGCGGACCGAATATGCCGCGTACGGCACCCACCGGGCGTGAGACTGCCGAACCGGCCTCACGTTCCTGCCGAAGCTGTCGCCAGCGGTCGGTTTCGGGGAGCCCCAGCAGCCACAGCGCGGCGGCGAGGGCGAGGACACCGGGAATGGCGAGCATCAGCCGCCATTGCCCGCTGTCGGCGAGGAAGTAGCCGCCGAAGTAACCCATCGCTATCCCGACGGAGGTCGCCACCTGATAGAAGACCGCGATGCGCCCGCGAGCGCGCGTCGTCGCCGATTCGGCGATGAAGATCGGAGTGGTCACGATGGCGATGCCGATCGCGGTGCCCTGCCCGAGACGACCCGCGCCCAGCCACAGCGGGTTCCCCGCCGTGGCGGCCAAGCCGGTCGCCACCAGGTACAGGAACGTCAAACCGAGCAGCGTCCTGCGACGGCCGAGGGTGTTGACGAGTCTGCTGCCCAGGAGGGCGCCGACGATCCAGCCCGCCGCCGTGGCGGCATACAGCGAACCCTGCTGTGTCGTCGTGAGTTCGAAGTGGTCGGTGACCAGCAGCAGCGCACCCGCCATCGCGGTCGCGTCGTATCCGCAGGTCAGGCCCAGGATCAGGGCGAAGAGGCTCACTCTGGTGTCCTGCCCGTGCCGGACGGCTCCGGGTGACGGTGAACCGCCCGTCATTCGGGGATCACCGTTCTCAGCGCGGTCATCACAGCGGGGTGCACACTGGCCGAAGCCAGGCAGACTTCGAAGACCTGATCCGCCTTCGTGAGAGGGTCGGAGAGATCCAGCGGCCTGCCACCGAGATCGGTGCAGACGGCGCCGCACTCCCCCAGTACGCACAGCGCGGCCGCGACATCCCAGATCCGGCAGCCGCGATGCACGAACGCCCCGTAGGCGCCGTCCGCCACCATGCAGAGGTCGAAGACGCTGTTGCTCATGCGGACGCCGAGGCACGCCGTTCCGAGCGCCGCGGCGAGTCTGCCTTCGACGGCCATCAGGCCGGGCGGCCCCTTGTCCATTCCGAACGCCACCAACGATCGGTCAGGGCCGGTGGCCGGAAGCGGTGCCAGCGGATGCCCGTTCCGTGTGGCCCCCCGGCCGGACTCGGCGACGTACACGGTGTCGAACGCCGGCAACGCGAGGCCGCCCGCGAGGACACCCTCGGCGCCGACCGCCGCCATCATCACCCCGTAGAGCGGGCTGCCCGCGGCGTAATTGCTCGTGCCGTCCAACGGGTCCACGACCCAGGTGACCGCATCGTCGCCGGGTGTCCCGCCGCTTTCCTCCTCCAGGATCGCGTGCCGCGGATACCTTTCCCTGATCCGCCCGGTCAGCATCGCGCCGATCGCCAGATCGGTCGCCGTCACGATCTGGTTCACGTCGGACGGCTTGACCGTCGCCTCGCCGACGCCCCTCAACCCGACGGCCACTTTGGACGCTTCGCGAAGACAGGTCTCGATGAACTCCGCGAAGCCGGGATCCGGCGCGGTCATGGCGCGACCTTGGCGTACTCCGCGATGATGGGCTGCTCCGGGGTGATCACGGTGTCCGGGATCTCGTCCAGCCCGAAGAAACGCCACGTGCTGTTCTCCGCGGTGTCCAGGACGATGGTGGCGTCTTCCGGAAGCCGGGCCACATAGGCGGCGGTGATGTTGTAGATCTCGTCACCGTTCGGATAGCGGTAGTAGTACTCGGCTCCGGAAAAGAGCCCCAGCAGGTTCAGGTCGCCGATCTCCAGCCCGATCTCCTCCCTGACCTCCCGCCGCCCGGTCTCTTCGAACGACTCCCCCGGCTCCATGAGACCGCCGGGCAGCCCCCAGCCGCCGGTGTCGACCCGCTCCAGGAGCAGGACGCGGCCGTCCGGATCGGTGACCACGACCGAGGTTCCGGGAAGGATCAGCGGCCGGGTTCCGACCAGTTTCCGCAGGTCCGCCACGTAGTCGTTCACGATGCTTTACCGCCTGCTTTCTGTGCTGTCGCGTGTATTTCGCGAATGAGCTCGCAGATCTCGTCGACGATCCGCGCGGGCATGTGAGAGTAGAGCGGCAGCGTGATCATGCTCGAAGCCAGTTCCTCCGTCACGGACAGATCCGCGACGGCGGGCACGTTCCGGTAGGCGGTCTGCTGGTGCAATGCCGGGCTGAAGTACTTGCGAGTGCTGACGTTCTCACGTGCCAGCCGCTCGGCCAGCGCGTCACGGTTCATCCCGAAGCGGGCGGCGTCGACGCGGATCCCCAGGTCCTTGTACGAACTCGCGGCGCCCTCCGGAACCGTCTGGAACTCCAGGCCGGGCAGTTCTTCCAAACGGGAGCGATAGCCCTCGGCCAGGGAGCGCCGGATATCGAGCCAGCGGGAGAACCGTTTGAGCGCGTGGACACCCATGAAGCCGGAGACCTCCGTCATCCGGCCGTTGAGCCCGACGAACCGGCTGTCGTAGTCACCGGGATTGCCGTAATCGCGCGCCATCCTCAGCCGGGTGGCGAGAGCGGCGTCGTTCGTCGTGATCAGCCCGCCCTCGCCGGTGCTGAGGGTTTTGGTCGGGCTGAGGCTGAACACCTCGGCCACGCCTTTGCCGCCGACCATGGTCCCGTCGGGATAGCGGCTGCCGAAGCCGTGCGCGGCGTCGATGATCAGCGGGATTCCCCGGGAGTCGCACAGTTCTTGCAGCGAATCGGTGTCACAGGGGACGCCGAAGGTGTGCACCGCCAACACGCCTGCCGCTTCCCCCACGAGCGGCGCGACCGCGGCCGGGTCGAGGGTCCAGGTGCGGGGATCCGCGTCGGCGAACCGGACCTGGTTCCCCGACCAGCGAACGGCATGTCCCGAAGCCATGAAGGTGAAACTCGGGACGACGATGTCGCCGCTCAGCTCCAGGCAGCGGAACACGAGCATCAGCCCGGTCGTGCAGCTGCTGACCGCGACCGCGTGATCGACACCCAGGTACGCGCTCGCGGCTTCCTCGAATTCCCTTACGTACCGCCCGTTCGTGAGCATGCCCGACCGGAGGATCTCCCTGACGGCCAGCTCCATTTCGGCATCGGCTTCCACGGTCGGGCGGACCATGGGGACGAGTTCGGCGAAGCGTCTGGACCGGGTGTCGGTGCTGAGGTCGGTCATGGTCGGGCTCCTGAGGGTGGAGGACGGAAACGCGGAAGGCGTGCCTATGCCGAGACCGGGTCCACGCGCTGGGCCACCGCGGTCAGGTAGTTGCTGTACCGCGAGGTGGCGAAGTCCGAGTACTTCCCTTCGCGCATGGCGTCCCGGATCTCCCGCACCGTGTCGATGACCCGGCGGCTCGGCGTGAAGCCAAGGTCCCGGCGGATGGGGTCGAAATTCACCCGGTAGTTCCGCGGGTCCGTGTGCTCTTCGAGGATCTCCATGCGAACACCGGCGATCTCCTCGGCGATCAGTTTGCCGACGGCGTCCATGCGGTAGTTCTCTTCGCCGAACCCGCAGTTGTAGATGCTCGGGCCGGCACACCCGCCGTCCTGGAGTACCAGGTGGACCGCCGCGGCCGCGTCCTCGACGTGCAGGAAAGGACGCCACTGGGTCCCGCCGTGCACGGTGACGCTGCCGTGCTCCACGGCGTTCGCCGTCATGATGTTGACGGCGAGATCGAACCGCATCCGCGGGGACAGGCCATGGATGGTGGCGAAACGCAGCAGCCGGGGGCGGAGTTCGTCGCCGGGCAGGGAAAGCAGATAGTGCTCGGACAGCACCTTGGATTCCGCGTAGACCGACTGGGGTGCCATGGGCGACCAGACATCCACCTCCGCGTCCGCCGTGAAGCCGTAGTTGCTGCAGGTGGACGCGAACACCAGCGACCGCACTCCGGCCCGGCGGCAGGCTTCGGCGACGCGGATGGTGCCGAGGTAGTTGACCTCCCAGGCGACGTCCGGGTCGACTCCGCAGGCAGGATCGCCCACGATCGCCGCCAGATGCACGACCGCGTCCACACCGTCGAGCGCCTTGTCCCAAGAGCCGGCTTCACGGACGTCGCCGTCGATGTAGGTGACCCCGGACAGCGCGAGTTCCGGACCGCCGACCAGGCCGTTGTCGAGGACCACGACTTCCGATCCGGACTGACGGAGTCTCCGGGTCAGCACCGAGCCGATATATCCTCGTCCCCCGGTGATCAGGTACTTCTTCATCGCGCGTTGTCTCCCAGCCTGGCGTCGGCCACCACGATCTGGCCGAGCGAAATGCCGCCGTCGTTGGTCGGCACCTGCTGATGGCAGTACGGGTCGAATCCCGCTTTGTGTAGCTCCACCAGGCAGTTGACCAGCAGGAACTCGTTCAGGAACACTCCACCGGAGAGCACTATTTGACGGGTTCCGGACTCGTGGAGCCCGTGACATCGGCCGACGACCATGTCGACCACGGCCGAATGGAAACGACGGCTCATCGTGGCGACGTCCAGCCCCGCCGCGTGGTCCGCGGCGAGCGCCCGGATCACCGGCCGAGGATCGATTTCCTGGTCGTTCCCCCCGAATCGGTACCGCTCTCCCGCCTCGGCCATGGTGAAGTCGCGTTCGAGCAGCCCTTCCAGCTCGATCGGGCCCTGCGCTTCGTACTCGGCGCGCGTGGTGATGGCGAGCAGAGCGGCGACGCCGTCGAACAGCCGGCCCATGCTGGAGGCGGGTGGTGCGTTGATTCCGCGTCGCGTCATCGTGGCGAAGACATGCCGCTGCTGTTCGTCGAGGGTCTTCAGCACCGGAAAGGCGTCGACCGCCGCGGAAGTCTCGCCGAACGCGTCCAGCGCCAGCGCGAAACCCGTCCTGATCGGCTCGGTGACCGCCTTGTCACCGCCCAGGAGCGGCACGGTCCGCAGGTGCGCGACGCGGCGGGCTTCGCGATAGTCGCCGAGAAGGAACTCACCACCCCAAATGGTGCCGTCGTCGCCGTATCCGGTGCCGTCGAAGATGACCCCGATGGCCTGGCCGCGAAGCCGGTTCTCCGCCATACAGGAGGCCATGTGCGCGTGGTGATGCTGGACCGGGACGACCTGGTCGAAGGCTTCACCCTGTTCCTGGAAGGCGAACCGGGTCGCGCGGAACTGCGGGTGCAGGTCCACGGCGGCGTGACGCGGGTGAAGGTCGTGGAGACCGGCGAGATGACCGACGGCGGCTCGATGCGCCCCGAAGGTCTCGTCGTTCTTGATGTCGCCGATGTGCTGACTGACGTAGACCCGTGAGCCGCTGCTCAATGCGACAGTCGTCTTCAGTTCGGCGCCGTAGGCCACCAGCGGAGCCAGATCGGTGCCGACCTCCACCGGATACGGCGCATAACCGCGGGACCGGCGGATGAAGCCGACCAGCGGTTCGGCGAGTTCCGGGTGCTCGGAATAACGGACGATCGAGTCGTCGACCCGGACTTCGATGTCGCGGTCGTTGTAGAGGATCAGATCGGCGACGCCGAAGAGCTGTGCCAGCGCGTCCTCGTTGCGGTACACGATCGGGTAGCCGGAAATGTTGCCGCTGGTCATGACCAGGGTGTCCAGTCCGGCGTGGTCGACAAGAAGGTGGTGGACCGGCGCGGACGGGAGCATGATGCCGAGATTGGGATTGCGTGGGGCGATCTGCTCGGGCAATGCCAGGGATCGCTTGCGCAGCAACACGATCGGCCGGGCCGGGGAGACCAGCAGATCGGCCTCGGCGGGACGAACCTGGGCGAAGCCTTCGACCGTATCCAGGTCGCGCGCCATCACCGCGAACGGCTTGGAGTCCCGACGTTTACGGGTCCGGAGCCGAGCGACCGCCTCGCCGTCGCGGGCGTTGACCGCGAGATGGAATCCGCCGACGCTCTTGACCGCGACGATCCCACCCGAGGAGAGCGCGGCCGTGGCGGCGGCGAGCGCTTCCTCCCCCGCCGCCGTCTCGCCGCCGGAGCCCGCCAGCAACAGCCGCGGACCGCAGTCGGGGCAAGCGTTCGGCTGGGCGTGATAGCGACGGTCCAGCGGATCCTCGTATTCGAGGGCGCACGGGCGGCACATGGTGAAACCGGCCATCGTGGTCACCACCCGGTCATAGGGCAGCTCACGGATGATCGAGTACCGCGGACCGCAGTTGGTGCAGTTGATGAACGGGTAGCGGTACCGGCGGTCGGCCGGGTCACGCAACTCGGCGCGGCAGTCGGCGCAGACGTAGGAGTCGGCGGGGACGATCGTGGTCCGGACGCCGTTGTGCCTGCTCTCCCGGATGGTGAACCCGTCCGGCTTCGGCGCGACCTCGGGCAGGTCGTCCACCTCGACCCCCGTGACCCGGGCCTGGGGCGGCGCCTCCGCGCTGAGACCTTCGGTGAAGCGGCGCACCTCCTCCGGGCGGCCGGTGACCTCGATCAGCACTCCCTCGGGATCGTTGAGCACCCAGCCGGTCAGGTCGCATTTCAACGCCAGCTTGTAGACGAACGGCCGGTACCCCACGCCCTGGACCACGCCGGCCACACGGATGCTTCGCCGGACACTCGAATCACTACTCGGCATCTCGTCACCCCCCTCAGCACAGACGCGGCAGCTCGGCGCCCTCGAGTTCCTCGACCACGGAGTCCCGCCCGCCCTCGTCACGCATCAGGACGAGCGGCTCCGGGTCCTCCGTCACCTCGCCGATCGTCGTCGCCTCGACGCCGTACTTGTGCGAGTGGAGCACGGCCAGCACGTCCTGCTCCGCCGCCGGATCGACGAACAGGCACAGACAACCCTCGTTCGCGGCGTGAATCGCGTTGATCCCCAACATGTCCGTGGCCATCATGGTCTCGAACTGGATGGGCAGCCTCTGCTGCTCGAACCTGACGGTGTGCCTGGACGCCCTCGCGTACTCGTGCAAAACAGCGGCCAGCCCACCGCGGGTGACGTCCCGGACCGAGTGCACAGCGCCCTCGCCGACAGTCGTCAGCAGGGTGTCCATGAGCCCGTTGAGCGGCGCGCAGTCGCTGAGCACGCGCTGCTCGAAGCCGAGACCCTCGCGGATCGAGAGCAGGTGCACCGTGTGATTGCCGATCGGTCCACTGAGGACCACCCGGTCACCGGGTCGCACGTCGCGCATCCGCAGCGGTTCGCGCTCGAAGACGCCGATGCCCGCGGTGTTGAGGTAGATCTGGTCGACCTCACCCTTCCGGACCACTTTGGTGTCACCGCAGACGATCTGGACGCCCGCTTCGAGGGCCGTTTCCCGGATCGAGGTGCACACCTGGTGGAGGCGGGCCATCGGCAGCCCGGTCTCCAGGATCATCCCGAGCGTCAGGTAGAGCGGCCGTGCACCGACGACCGCGAGGTCGTTCACCGTGCCACAGACCGAGATCTTGCCGATGTCCCCATTGCCGAAGAACGGCGGATCCGCCACGAACGAGTCCGTGGTCATCGCGATCCGCCCGGCGGGAACGGACAGCATCGCGCTGTCCTCCATCTCGCCGATGTACGCCTCGCCGAGTGTCTCGACGACGAAGGAGATCAACTCACCGCTGAGCTTGGCTCCGCTTCCGTGGTCGAGAACGACCTCGTCGAGGCCGGTCAACGAGCTTGCCATCGGGCGTCCTACCTTTCTTCGGGCGAGGGGCCGGAAGTCCTCCGGAAAGGGATCAGGGAAGGGTCTTGACGACCATTCGGGGGAGTTCACCCTTGGCGTCCAGGGTTTCCAGAATGTCCTTCGAGTCCGCGACCGTGGCGCAATACCCGGCGAGCCAGCTCAGGGAACGGTCGCGATCCTCGGTTTTGTCGGAGACGACGCATTCGGCGGGGACCCAGACGTTGTAGCCGCGGAAGAACGCGTCGGCGGCGGTGGTCTGGACGCAGATCTGGGTCTGCAGACCGGTGACCACGACGGTCTCGACGCCCGCTTCCTGAAGCAGTTCGTGCATCTTCGTCTCGTAGAAACCGCTGTCCTTGTTCTTCTCCACGACGACGTCACCGTCGGCGAGGAACGCGGGGAGGATCGCCGCGCCCTCGGTGTCGCGTTGCAGGGGCAGGGTGCCGTCCGCCCTGCGGTTCGCGTTCGGGTCGTCGGGCAGGTTGATCAGCTGCAGGTGGTAGATCGTGTGGCCCCGGCGGCGCATCTCGTCCAGGAAGGCGATGTAGTGCGGCTGCGCGTCGGCCATCACCGCGGTGCGCTCGGGGGTCAGATAGACCACATCGCCCTGGAGGTCGTTGGTGAGGACGGCGATTTTTCCCATGACAGCTCCTTGCCTAGAGGAATGACCGATGGAGAAAGCACGCATGGAATCATGCGAAAGTGAGCAGAGAGGTCATCGCATAGGAGTACCCCTGAATGACCGATGGTCGAACAACGAATCCCGACAGAAAGGACTCGCTCCCCCGATGCCCCCTCTTATTTCCGAATTCCCACCCAGACCGTCCGGCGATCAGAAGTCGCCGACACCTTTTGTTTACTCAGTGAATCTCACCCTGTCAAGACCCTGTTTCGGCCCAAAAAGATCAAATGCTCGTCTCGCTCTGAATTCCACAGAATTCAGCTCTTCGGGATACGGATACGCGCTCCGACGGCGACCGGCTCGCAGGCCTGACAGGTCCGAAATCCGCAGCATGACAAAGGGGTCCCGTTCACCGGAATGTCCGCGCGATCAACCGGAGGGCGAGGACGGCCCCCTCTCGCCGACTGCGAAACCACGCGTGCCCCGCACCGTCCCTGGGCCACTTGCGACGATTGCCTACAACGAATGGATCACTGATTTTTTCGTCTCCGCCATCGCGACAACGCCCGATGATCTCGATCGACAAGATCGTCCGGCTTCCATCGCGGGTGATCGAAGAAGGAGCGCTACGACATACGCACTCGCTCTGAAATGGTTTTCTGTCGCGGTTTCGAAAAGGGCCGCGAATACGGCATTCAGCTGTACGAGGGCTCGCCGGCGCGCAAGTAGTCCAAGTACAGGTCCAGTGCCGCTTCGAGATGATCCGCGGATCCGGTGGACATCAGGATCGTCACGCCGCCCTGGATCGCGGCGATCAACGCGGCCGAGGCGCGGACCGGGTCGATGTCGCGGGTGATCGACCCGTTCTCCCGCATGTCCTCGATCCCCGCCTGGACCTGCCGTTGCCACTGCTCGAGCAGCCGCCTGGTCACCGCCTGCGCGGCCGGGGTGTGCCTGCCGATCTCGGTGATCAGCACCCCGAGCGGGCAGTGCACGCCCTGCCGCCGGTAGCGCTCGACCACGACGTCACGCCACTGGCCCCACGTCTCCCACGAGGTCAGCTGCCCGAGGTACGGCTGCTGGTCCTCGATCACCTGACCGGCCTCCCATTCGGCCACGGTCATCAGCAGCTGTTCCTTGCCCTCCGGGAAGTAGTGGAAGAGCTGGCTCTTGCCCGTTCCGCTCCGACGGCAGATGTCGTCGAGGGTCGCCGCTCCCACGCCGCGCTCGCGGATCTCGTCGGCCGCGGCGTCGATGATCCGCTGCCGCGTCGCGGCGCCCTTCTTCGTGAGCATCAGGACCTCCCGAATGTACTTACCGTCCGCCGCCAAGGTAGGTCCGGAAAAATGTACCCGCAAGTACACTCCTGGCCGGGACTGTACTTGCGGGTGTGCGACGGGACGATCTCGCGGCGCCGTTCGCTGACTGGACCGACGCGTCACCGCCGCTTGGTCGCCTGAGGTACGTGAAGGACCCCTTCATTGCGTCTAGCGCAATGAAGGAGTCCTTCACGTACTTGGGGAAGGAGTGAAGCGCGAGTTTCCTCGGCTGAGCCGAGGGAAGGGGGCCTTCACGGACAGGGCCCGGGAGCAACCGCAGCCAGAGTCCGGTAGGCACGACCCGAATCACTCACGACTGCCGCGGGCCACCTGTCGCGCGTGTTCCAGCAGGCGTTCGCCGGTCGGCCCGGCCGAGTACCGCATGGCCGAAAGCGAGTTGATCGCGGCGGCCAGCGGGTCCGGGTTGGTGGCGTTGTGGATCGCCTGCCACAACCAGGCGTGTTCCCGATCCGCTCGCAGTTGCGATCGCCTGGCCAGGTATTCCGCCTCAGGACCCAGGCGACGCTCCGCGAGTGCGGCGGCGACGACCGGCTCTCCGGCGGCACCGGTGTGCTCGGCGACCGCCGATGCCGCCCGCCAGGCCAAGTCCCGCAACGTTTCCTCGGGCACGAAGGCCAGCCGATCGGTTTCGGCGTCCATGGGCCCGCGCCCGGGGAACGCCCGCGAGCCGTCGGGGTTCCGCACCTCGGGGTACAGCTCGGGCAGGTGCGGCAGGATGCGGTAGGCGACATCCTCCTCGTTCATCCGCTGGATGTCTTCCTTACGCAGCCGGCATCCGCTGTAGCGCTCGACCGCGACGAGGCCCTTTCCCAGGCTGTCACGGTAACTGTCGAGGTCGAGCCCGGACAGGGCTTCGTTCACCTCGGGGTCCTCGATCTCCTCCGCGTGTCCGAGCTCGAACGAGGTGAGGACCTTCCCGTTGTCGGCGAAGGAAAGCCGGCCCACCGTGTTGATGCTCCAGAACAGGCTCGCCGTCCGGCCCGCCCGCGACACCGATTCCAGCACCCGCGGGTATGAACCCTGGAAGCCGTTGAACTCGACCGCCAGCACTGCGCCCTCGACGGCCAGCACGGAAACCCACGGGTCGAGATCCGAATCCTCGAAGAGTTCCTCAGCGGACTCAGGTTCGGCCGGATCCGCGCCGAAGCCGCGGAGCACCTCGGCGAGAGAGGCGCCCTTGACCATCGTGACCGTCGACCCGTCGCCGAGCACGCTCTCGTTGATCCAACGGTGGGCGGCCTCGGGTGGCGGCTCGATTTCGGGGACGGGTTCACCGCGGACCACGTAACCGAGCCGGTCGCTGTGCTTGTACACGATCTCCGGGCCCGCCGGAGCCTGCCACAGCATCAGCTCGTAGCGCTCGCGCTCCTCACCGTCCCGGCCGATCGCGTGCACCCGGACCCGGAAATCGCCCGGCCACGGCGGCGTTCGAGAGCGATGCGGCGCGATCTCGCTCAGCGCGGCATCGCCCCGCTCGGCCCGCCACGAGATCTCGACGACCTCGTCCCACCAGTCGAGTTCCACTTCCTCCGGTGGTCCTTCAAGGACCCTCAACGAGACTCCCAACTGGCCCTCGCCGAGCCCGGTCCGCACGGCGATCCCGCCAGGGACCACCGCGGCCAGCCCATTCCCGCTGAAGTCGGGCTCACCGACGACAGGACGCTCGGCCAGGGTGAGCCGGTGCTCGCGCACCTCCGCCGAACACGACGCCGAAACCGGCAGCACGTATTCGGCTCGCCGTTTCTCCAGCAGCGCGGCCGTATACGCGGGCGGCATCGGAATTTCGCTCAACAGAGCCGAAACAGCGCCCAGGGCGACACCGACGACAGCCGCGGGTTTCCCTGCGGCCAGCGGAGCGTCCACGCGCCGCAGAACCGGCGCCGCGACCGCGACGGCCAAGGCCAAATGCGCGGCTCCGTGTTCAGCGGCCAGCTCCTCCTCCCCACTGAGTTCCGGAGCGGCCACCAGCAACGGAATCACGGCTTCGTGCCCGGCAAGCTCCGCGACCAGCCCCACGACCAGTTCGGAGATCTGTGGCCGCAGCTGATCGAGCAGGCGCACCGCGATGACCGTCTCCGGGTTCGGCCCTCCGATCGACCCGAAACCGAAGGCCTGCGGTGTCGCTTCCGGTCCCGGAACCATCGCCGCGAGGTCGTCCGGGGCAGCGATCGCCAGCCCGTCCAAGGTCAGTTCGAGTGCGCCGAGCAGCCGTTCGGAAACCGGGGCGCCGAGCGAGCGCAACCCGCTCAACGTCACCGATTCGCCGGAGCCCGCCGTCCGCTTGCCCGCGACGAGACCGAATACGTCCGGTGTCACCTCCGGGGCGCCCAGCCTGCCGAGCGCCGCCGCGGGGCAACGCGGGATCCGCCCGCGCAACAACGGAATCAGCTCGGTGACCACCGGCACGAGCGCGTCCGCCAGCCCCTCCGGTACCTCCACGTGTCTTTCCATCCCGGGCCTCCCACCCTTCGGCGACGCGGGCAGGCTAGCGGGCCCCACCGACGATTTCGAGCCCGGCAGGACAGCGCTCGCCCTAGCCGAGGTCCGCCGTGGAAGCGACGACGACGGCGTAGAGATCACCGATCGTGGCGAGGGCGGCGCGATGCTGTTCCGCGGCGGTCACCGGCCCGGCGACGGACGGGAGGGCGCGCGTGGCGCAGGCAGTGGCCACCACGGTCGGGGTGTTTCCGCGCAGGAACGCGCCTTCCGCGGTGAACGTGACACACATGTGGGTCATGAACCCGGCCACGACGACGTTCTGATGCCCGGCGGCGTCGACCAGGTCTCCCAGTTCGGTGCCGACGAACGAGTTCGGCGCGGTCTTCACCACGACCTGCTCGCCCGGCGCCGGGGCGACGCGTTCGTGGATCCGGCCGATATCCTGCTTGAGGTCGTACGGGCTGCCCTCGCCGCCGTCGTGCTTGACGTGAATAACTGTCGCACCCTCGGCCCGGGCGCGTTCCAGCAAGGTGGCGGCCTCGTCGAGCGCCACCTCCCAGCCGTCGAGTTCCATCACGCCGCGCGTGTACGTGTTCTGGTAGTCGACGAGGATCACCGTCGCGTCCGAGAGCGCCGCGGGGGTCGTCGGCAGGGTGCTGATTTCGCGGAGAGTGGTGCTGGTCATCGTGTTTCCTTCGCTTTCCGTGGGTACGGCTACCATGATGGCTGACCCGATCCGATATCGAGATACGGTTTCGGGTCAGCTGTGGTCGAGATCGGCCGACATCCCGCGAGAAGAGAGATCGATGAGCGCTCCGAGTGTGGCCGTCCTGGCGTTCGAGGGGATCAGCCCGTTCCATCTCGCCGTGCCGTCGCTGGTGTGGGGACCGGAGTCCCCGGCGGGAGACATGGAGCCGTGGCCGATCACGGTCGTCGCGGCGGAGCCGGGCCGCCTGACCACGAGCGCCGGCTACGCGATCGACGTCCCCGCAGGCCTCGGTGCGCTCGCCGAGGCGGACATCGTCGTCGTTCCGTGGTGGTCCGCCCCGGACACCCCGACACCGTCCGTCGTGTCCGCCGCGCTGCGTACCGCGCACGAACGGGGAGCTCTCGTCGTCGGGCTCTGCTTGGGCGTCTTCGCTCTCGCGGACGCCGGCATCCTCGACGGGCGGGCCGCGACCACCCATTGGAAATGGGTCGAAACGTTCCGAAGGCGCTTTCCCGAGGTGGAGCTGCGTCCCGAAGAGCTGTACGTCGACGAAGGCGACGTCGTGACCGGCGCCGGGGCGACAGCCGGAATCGACACTTGCCTTCACCTGCTGGCCCGCACGGTCGGTCAGGTCGTCGCCAACCGCGTCGCCCGCCGGATCGTCGCGGCGCCCCATCGCCCCGGCGGCCAAGCCCAGTTCATCGAGTTTCCCGTGCCGTCCCCGGACGAGGATTCTCTCACCCAGGTGATGAGCTGGGCGCAGACCCATCTGGACACCCAGCACAGCATCGACGGGCTCGCCGCAAAGGCGCATATGAGCCGGAGCACCTTCACCCGCTCCTTCCGCGCCAGGACCGGGACCACCGTCCACAACTGGCTTGTCGCGCAACGGCTCGCGCGAGCCCGGCACCTTCTCGAAACGACCGCACTCGGCGTCGACGCGGTCGCCGCACAGTCCGGTTTCGGCACTCCCGCCCGACTCCGCG
The DNA here is from genome assembly GCF_055584485.1 of Amycolatopsis sp. NPDC102522. Lineage (NCBI taxonomy): Bacteria > Bacillati > Actinomycetota > Actinomycetes > Pseudonocardiales > Pseudonocardiaceae > Amycolatopsis > Amycolatopsis sp. NPDC102522. Next base: position 162,884 of record NZ_JBVJLY010000008.1, read on the forward strand.
AGCACTTCGCCACCGCGCTGGGCACCACGCCGACCCGCTACCGGGTCGAGTTCGCCGGCCCGGTGTCGCACGTCTGACCTGCCACGGGGTTCGGCACGCCGTCCATCCGGGCGAGGGGAAATCCTTTTCCCGCTCACGGACGGAACCCGGAATCAGCTTTTCCACAAAACCGGCGGTGCCGGGTAGCGGGCCTGAAACAGCCGTGCCCCTGCACTTGCTTTTCACCTGAGCGAATAGCTCACCCCCGAGGGTGAGCTCTATCGAGTGCAATACCCGGTGGGACTGGATCGGCCAACCACCCCGGGGCAAGATGACCGGGCACGATGACTGTCACGACGGAGGACCATGTGGAGCTGTGCGGGACCCCCATCTTCGACTCGCTGGTCGAGGAGACGAGGAGGGCGGCCGCCGGGCACGGCGCGCTCCCCCAGGGCGGCAAGGAAAATTGCGACGTGACCGAGCATCACGGCGATGCCGACCAGGAATGAAACGACGATCGGGCGCCCCGAATCCGCGAATGCCCGGAATGGTCCGAATGATTTCCTATTCTGCGTCCGATGAACGCGTGTCATCGGAAACAGGGGCGGAATTCTGCAGATCGTCGAGCAATTCCATCTGGCCGGTTATGACACTGGTCAGGATCCCACGCGCGACAGCGAGGAGTTCGGCCACCGACGGACTGGTCAGGGAGTAGGACACGGTCGTGCCGTCCTTGTGCGGCATCACCAGCTTGGCCCTGCGCAGTACCGCGAGCTGCTGGGACAGGTTGGCGGGCTCGATGCCCAGGTCGGCGAGCATCTCCGAGACGCCGTGGTCGCGTTCGCTGAGCAGCTCGAGCACGCGGATCCGGACAGGATGGCCCAGCGTTTTGAAGAACTCCGCCTTCACCTGATACAGGGGTCTGCTCATCGATGTCCCTCCGCCACTCGGAGAAGGATCGGTACGGCCGTCCACATGACCCCGATCGTGCCCGACCACGCGGCCCGTCGGACATCACCCCGCGCGAAACCGTCACGACCACACCCGATCAGGGCACAACCTGTGATTTCTTCAACCCCAGCACACACCCTTAAATTGCATACTTATGCAAATTTGCACACCCAGAGAAGGTGAGAACTCCTGTGAGCCACGGCGTGCGGGATCCCGCGAGCCTCTTGTCGAGCCCCCTGCCTGCCACGAGGAGCGGACGATGACGACACGCCGCTCCGTCTCCTCGGCGGCCACGCGGGCTCACCTGGTGCTCGCCGCGCACGCGGCGGAACTGGCCGATCTCGCCGCGAACGCCGCCCGCGCGGACACCGCGGCAGACCAGGGCGCGCAGGACCACTCCGGCCTGATCGGGATCGCGCAGCAGATCCTCGAAGCGGCCGTGGTCGCCGCGAGGGTCGACGGGAAGACCTGGCAGGAGATCTCGTGCTCGCTGGACGGAGCGACGCCACAGTCCGCGCGAACCCGGTACTGGCCGGCGATCGCGCGGTTCCGCGCGGATCCCTTCCCCTCTCAGGACGCACGCCGCGAAGGCGTGCCGGGGAACACGGGACAGACGTCCTTCCGCGTCCGCCGGGTGCTGGTCCCCGAACCGCAGCCCGACGCCCCTGCCGAGTCCGGCGCGGAGTCGGCTCCCCCGCCGGCCGGACATCTCGCCCTCGTCACGATCCCTTCAGGGCAGGCCGACGCCGAGACGGACCGCGAACCGGCGGCCGCGGACTCCCGGCTGAAGATCGCGCAAAGGCTGGTCGCCGCCTACGAGCGGATCGCGACCCACGACAGGCAGCCCCCGCAATGGATCCTCGACGGCCTCGCCCACGCCCGGCGCACCGCCGCGGAACTTCGCGCACGCACCGGAACCCCGGACAAACCGGCCGAGTGACCTCAGCGAACGGAAGCTACGCCGAGGTCGCGAGACCGGCTTCGCGGCCGAAGTCGCGCTCGTCTTCCGTCTGGGTCCGCGCGACCATCTGGGCGACCAGGTCGAAGATCGGCGTCGCTTCCTGCGGGAAGGTCACACTCTGCTGATTCGCGCTCTCGGCGATCATGGACTGCTGCTCCTCAAGGGTGACGGGCTACTGCGACCGTTCACTCTAACGGCCGCGCCGTGGTGACGGGCCGTATTCAGTGTATTCGGCGGCACTCACAGGTACTGACTCAGGTCGTGACCCTTCGGATTCTTGATCCACTCGCTGCCGTCGGGCTTGGTGAACTTGCCGCTGATGGTGTCGAACTTGGTTCCCAGCGGGGGCAGGTCCGGCAGCGGGACGTCCAGTTTTCCGTCCATCAGCCGCTTCGCGATGTCCGGAGTGATCCCGGTGTACTGGGTGTTGATCTCGACGTGATCGCGAATGCCGCGCTCGAAGTCGTTGTCCGATTTGGGGAACTTCACCTCGTCGCTGGGCTTGACCCGGAAGTCGATCGCGATGTCGGAGGCGTCACACCTCGCGAGGGCGGTCTTGATGTCCACGAAGTTGTGCATGCTCGATTCGAGCTTCTTGTAGTTCATGTTCGCGGTGTGGGTCAGCGGGATCATGTTGTCGGAGGTGCCCGGTCCGCCCATGTCGCCGTTCTCGAGGTGCCCGCGGATCCACTTCTCGTCGGCCCTCAGGAACTCGTTCCCGTTCGCGTCGGGTTTGTTCCTCCGGGTGTTCTCCAGTGTCTCCACGAGGTCGTCGCTCAGCTTGTTCTCCCCGTACACCGACCCGTCCGTGTCCACCTTGTTGTGGATGACCGAGTTGTCGTTCAACTTGTCGACGTCGGTGACCTGGTTCTTGTCCGGCTGGTTGACGAAGTCCTTTCCCCGGGTGGAGTTCTTGTCGTAGGTGGCCCTGACCTCTTCGGTCGTTCCCGCCTGGTTCTTGGTGCGACCGCCGCGGTTGGAGTTGTCGTTCTCGGTCCGAGGACGTTTCGAGCTGCCGCCGGTGTTGCCCGCGTTGTGCCCGGTTCCGGAGGTGCCAGGGCCGTCTACGAACTTGCGTTTCTTGGGACACCACACCAAGCCGAGGGGATCCGAGCCCGCGGTCGGGTCGTGCGGATAGCCCGCCGGATCCGGCCCGGCGGGGAGGCCGAGCGGATCCTGGCTGAGGTACCGCGCGGTGGCCGGGTCGAAGTAGCGGTGCAGGTTGTAGTGCAGCCCGCTTTCCGCGTCCAGGTACTGGCCCGGGAACCGCAGTGGCGTGCTCGGGAACGGGGCACCGGCCAGCGGCAGTCCCCACAGTGTCCAGCGGCCTGTCCAGCTCGGGGTGCCGACCGGGTCGAGCAGGTCGGTCGGTGTGCCGATGGAGTCGGTCACGAAAGCCCGGAACCGCACCGATCCGGCGCCTCGGTCGATCTGAGTGACCGGTTCCTCGGTGTCCGGCCGTCGCTCCCAGGTGGTGACGACGACGCCTGCCGGGCCGGTGTGCGCCTGCTCGATCAGCGCGTTGCCATCCCAGACGAAGCGCACCTGTTCGAGGATCTGACCGTCCGGGCCGAGCAGTTCCTTCGCCGTGCGTCTGCCGAGCGGGTCGTAGCGGTATCGCCAGCGGCGGCCGTCCGGCGTGGTGAGACCGGTCAGCCGGTTGCGCGCGTCCCAGTCGTACCGCCAGCTCCGGTCGCCTTCGTGCCGGGCGGTGCGACGGCCGCTCACGTCGTGTTCGTAGCGGACCGCTCCCGCGCCGGTGACGGTGTTGCGGTCGTACGCACGCGGCCCGGCTTCGGCGTACGCGACGTTCGTGGTGGCCCACCGCACGACCTTGCCCGCGGGGTCGTAGGCGATGTCCTCACGCACGCCGTCCACCCAGTGGGTGGTGATCCGGCCGGCCGCGTCGCGGCCGAAGGATTCGCCCCCGGCGGCGTCGCGGATCGCGGTCAGGTCTCCGTCTGCGGACCGGGCGAACTCCCGGTGCCGCAGCACGGTACCGGTCGCGTCGGTGAGGGTCTGGCCGACGATCCGGTCGTCGGCGTCGAACTGCTGCCCCAGCCGGGCACCTCCGTCGACACGGCGGTCGATCGGGCGGCCTTCTGTGTCGTAGGCGTACTCGACGAGGTGATCGGTGGTCGAGAGCGCGCTCGGCCGTTCCTCCTTGTCGAAGGACCACACACTCGTCGCGCCGGACGGAGTACGACGGCTGATGGCGCCCTGCTCGGAGTCGTACGCGAAGACGACTTCCAGTCCGTCGGTGATCGTGCGCACCGTCCGGCCGTTCTCGTCCCGTTCGAACTCCACCACGGACTCGCCGTCGTCGGCGCGGACCAGTTCGCCGACCACGTCGTAGGCGTAAGTGGTCTCCGTGTCTTCGGTGCGGATCCGGACGAGGTTGCCGATCAGGTCGTAGACATATTCCGTGGCCCGACCGGCGGGGTCGACGGAACGGGTGAGCTGGCCCGCCGCGTCGTAGGCGTAGGAGGTCGTCCGGCCGTCGAAGTCGGTCTGCCGGACGAGGCGGCCGGCCGGATCGTAGGCGTAGGTCCAGGTCAGCCCGGCGGGGTTGGTCACCGTGGCAGGCCGCAGCTCGGTGTCGTAGGCGTACTGGGTCCGCCCGCCCGCCGGATCGATCTCCGCGGTCAGCATGTCGAACGGGCCGTACTCGCGGCGGGTCGCGCGACCCGCCGGGTCGACGTGCTCGATCTCGTTGCCTTCGCTGTCGTAGCGCCAGCTCTGCCGCTCGCTCAGCGAGCCGACCCGCCAGGCCCGCAGCCCCTCCACGGTCCAGCCGATCCGGGCCCGTCCCCTGCCGTGCGGAACCGAACGCGGCCTGCCGAACAGGTCGTGATCCTCGGTGCCCGAGTCGTCGGACTCCGGGCCGGTGTCGATGGTGATCGCGCCGGAGACGCCGACCGGATCCTGCCGCGGATCCGGTCCCAGGCCGTCCGGGTACGCCCGATAGCGGGTGTGGTCGCCCTCGTCCGCCACCAGCCCGTCGACCGCGCCGTCCTCGGAGCGGTTCACCAGCACCACGCTGTCGTCGGGCCGGGTGACCTTCGAGACCTCGCCCTCGGCGTTGTAGGCGAACCGCGTGGTGCGGCCGAGCGGGTCGGTCTTCGACAGCATCCGACCCCGGTCGTCCCAGGTGAAGACCGTGGACGCGCCGAGCGGATCCGTCTCACGCACCACGTGGTGCGCGCCGTCCAGCTCGAAAACCGTGACGTGGCCGAGGGAATCGGTGTAGCGGGTGCGCTTCGGCCCGTATTCGAAGGCGCAGTCGAGGAAACCGCGATCGCCGACGGTGCGCACACAGCGCCCGGCGGCGTCGTAGATGTAGCGGTACCAGATCCCGTTGCGGTCCTGCCATTCCGCCAGGCGGCCGTCCGGGTCGTAGTCGAAGCGCAGTGCCCGGCCGGAGGAGTTGGTCACCTCGGTGAGGTTTCCCGCGTCGTCGTAGCCGTAGCGCATGACGACCACGTTCTGGCCCTGCGGCGGATCGGTCATCCGCAGCGCGTGGATCCGGCCGCGGGCGCGGTCGATCTCCAGCACCCGTCCGTCGGAATGCCGCCAGCGCACGCCGGCGCCGTCGACGTCGTGGTCCACCTCGATCCGCGGCCCGTCCTCGCCGAGCTCGAACATGGTCAGCGGCAGCACTCCCGCCGGAGCACCGGTGACCGGCGCGAAAGACAGCGTGATCCCGGAATCCCAGGTCACCAGCCGATAGACGCCCGCCTCGTCCACCATCAGCACGCGCGAGGGCCCGGCCAGCGACTCCATCGGCAGCCCCGGCTCGGGCCGCGGGAACATCAGGACCGTGCCGTCGTCGGAGAAGAAATGGACGTGCTCGGCGGCGAACTCCAGCCGCAGGTCGGCGGTCGACGCCCAGGAGCGGCCGAAGCCGGTGCCCGCCCGGTAGCTCGACATGTGGGTGCGGCGGATCCGGATGGGGAGCGGTCCGGCCAGCGACAGGTCGTCCTGCACCATCACGACCTCGCCGGTGGCGATGTCGATCGGGTCGCCGCAAAGGTTCAGCTCGTCGGGCGCGGCGGATTTGTTGGGCGGGTTCTCGCCGCGTCCCGGAGGCGGGCTCTTGGTCCCGCCGCCGGAGCCGCCGTGGGAACCCGAAGGAGTGACGTGATCGCCGGTGGGGTTGGTATTGCCGGTTTTGTCCCCGCCGCCGGAACCACCCTTGTCGCCGCCGGTGTTGCCCTTGTCGCCAGGCGGACCGTGATCACCGGAAGGGTTGGTGTGATCCCCTGAAGGGTTGGTGCTTTCGTCCTTCGGGTTCGGTTTGGGTTTGGTGTCGGGCGACTTGGTCTTGATGTCCTTGGGCTTGCCGGAGGGTTTGACCGTCCCGCCCTTGAGGTTCTTCAACGCCTTCGAGGCGTCGCCGAACAGGTCGTCCACCCGCTTCAGCAACGGCATCAGCGCCTTGAGCGCCTTCACCAGCTTCGTGGTCAGACCGGCGATCTTCGACGCGGTCTTGGCCACCGCCGCCACGACCTGCGGCACCACCCATGTCAGCCCGATCCCGAGCGTGAACACCACCTGCAACGCCCACGAGATCAAGTGTCCGATGAGCTCCGCGATGATGTCCCGGACCAGCATCCGGACCGCGGCGACGACCTCCCCCGCGGTCTTCACCCCGCTGCCCGCGCCTTCGCTGCCCTTCTGCGCGCTCTCGATCAGCGTCGAAGTGTTCTTCGCCTGCTTCCGATACGCGTCGGCAGCTTCACCCGACCAGCTACCGAGATCCTTCTCGACCAGGTCCACCAACTCGACCGAAACTTCCCCGAGCTCCTTGGCGATATTGGTCCAGGTCTCCGCCTGCGCCGCGATCTCGTCCGCGTTACCGGTCAGCGCGTTGAGCGCTTCCTTCAACGGACCGACATGCTCGATCAACCAGCCCACACCGGCCGCGAACACCGCCCCGAACGGGTCCATCACCGCTGTCAGCGCGTCCAGCGCGGTCCCCACCGCACCCATCGCGACCGACGCCCAGTCACCGCTCTCGATCGCCGACTTCAGATCGAGAGCACCCTCCAACAAGGGCACGCCCGACACCGCCGTCGTCGAATCCTTCACCGGCGCGACCAAGGGATTGCTCATGACTTGATTCAAGCACGCACCGACAGCCGGACGGCGTCACGCCGTCCGGCTGTCGGATGCCACAGCTCAGAGGGCCGTCACCAGATGCGCACCTCGTACACGCGGACGGTGCCGGAGAAGCCCACACCCTGCCAGTAGCCGAGCGTCGACGACTCGTACCGGCCGTTGCGCTCGTAGTTGACGGTCACCTTGTTGTTGCCCGAGAAGACGTTGTAGACACCGCCGATGTTCGTGCCGGTGACTCCACCGTTCGCGAAGCACTTGTTGGTGCCCATCCCGTTTCCGAACGAGATGTCCAGCTTCACGAAGTCGTCCCTGTTGCCGCAGGCGACCTCACCGATGGCGAAGGCGCTCGCCGGAACCGCGACGAACAGGCCGAGGGCGGCCGCGCCGACGACCGCAAGCCTCTTGAGACTGTTTCGCATTGTGGCTGGATTTCCTTCCTCGCAGGGATGATCGCCCGTTCACTCGCCGGGCACGATCGAGCCTATCCACGCGGGAACGGCGAGGAACGAAAAGCAGGCGACACTGCCTGTTGTGCACACCGACACTGACCGAAGAGGCAGGAAGGTGCCGGGGATCACTCTTTCGTTGTACTCAAAGGGCTCAAGAATCCTTTGTGGACAGTCGCCTGGACCCTGCCCGCACGGCAGGGTTCTCGTGCTCGCGCCGGGTGAGCACCAGGGGTCCGTCCTCGGTGACGGCCACCGTGTGTTCGGAGTGGGCCGTGCGCGAACCGTCGGCCGAGCGGATCGTCCAGCCGTCGTCGTCGAAGACGATCCGGTCGGTCGTGCGGGCGAACCAGGGTTCGAGCGCGAGAGTCAGCCCGGGCTGCAGCTTCAGGCCGCGGCCGGCTTTGCCCTTGTTGGGCACGTGAAGTTCCTCGTGCATGGTGCGGCCGATGCCGTGGCCGCCGAATTCGGTGTTGACCGGATAGCCGTGGTCACGGGCGACCGCCCCGATGGCCGCCGAGATATCACCCAAACGGTTACCCGGACGAGCCGCCTCGATCGCCGCCTCCAGCGCTTCCTCGGTGGCACGAACGATCCGCAGGTCTTCCTCGGCGGCCGTCCCGACGATGACCGTGCGCGCCGAGTCGGCCGCCCAGCCGTCGATCTTCACCGCGAAGTCCGCCGTGAGCACGTCGCCGTCGCGCAGCGCGTAGTCGTGGGGAAGACCGTGCAGGACGGCGTCGTTGACCGCCAGGCAGATGACGTTGCGGAACGGCCCCTTGCCGAAGGACGGCGCGTAGTCCCAGTAACACGACTCCGCCCCGCGCCGTTCGATCATCCCGCGCACGTGGTGTTCCAGATCCATGAGGTTGACGCCCACGTCGGCCATCTCGCCGACCTCGGTGAGCACTTCAGCGACGAAACGCCCGGTCACGTGCATGCGCTGGATCTCGGCGGGCGTCTTCAGTTCGATCACGGATACCTCACGTCCAAGGTTGGTATTATTATACCGGCACCCTAGCATGCGCCGGTATAATAATACCAACCGTCCGCTCTCGTTACCCCCTACCGGGTCGCGACGCAGCGCTCGACGGCGTCGAGCAGGATCGTGCACGCGATTTCGATCTCTTCCGCGGTCACGGTGAGCGGGGGCATCAGCCGGATCACGCCGTCGTCGCGGCCGCCGAGTTCGATGATCAGCCCTTGTCTCAGCGCGTACGCCTGGACGGCGCGGGCGTACCCGCTCGCCGGGCGGCCGTCACGGGGATCGGCCAGCTCGATCCCCCACATCAGGCCGAGGCCGCGAACTTCGCGGACCCACGGATGACCGCGCAGCGTGCCGAGCCGCCGTTCGAGCTGCCGCCCGCGGTGCCGGACGTTGCCCAGCACGTCGTCGCGCCGGACGACGTGGACCGCCGCGGCACCCGCCGCGAACGCGGCCTGGTTGCCCCGGAACGTGCCCGTATGCGCGCCGGGCGCCCAGCCGTCCAGGCGCTCGTCGTAGAAGATCACCGCCACCGGCAACCCCATTCCGCTCAAGGCCTTCGAGGCGATGATCACGTCGGGCTCGATGTCGTAGTTCTCGAACGCGAACCAGGTCCCGGTGCGGCCGCAGCCGGTCTGCACCTCGTCGACCACGAGCGGGATGTCCAGCTCCGCGGTCAACGCGCGGACACGCCGCACGAAATCGCGGTCGGCCGGAATGACCCCGCCTTCGCCCTGCACCATTTCCAGGATCACCGCGGCCGGCAGCGGAATGCCGCCGTTGGGATCGCGCAGGGAGCGCTCCAGCAAACCCACGCAGTTGGTTTCGCAGGTGTCCCGCGAGAGTCCCACCGGGCAGCGGGCACAGTAGGAGTACGGGAAGAAATGCACCCCGGGCACGCCGTTGGCGATCGGCCGTTTCTGGTCGACGAGACCGGTCAACGCCATCGCGGCGTGGCTCGAGCCGTGGAACCCGCCTTGGAAGGACACCAGATCGCCGCGACCGGTCGCGGTCTTGCACAGCTTGATCGCGGCGTCCACGGCGTTGGCCCCGCCCGGCCCGCAGAAGTGCATCCGTGTCCGCGAGCGCATACCCGGTGGCAGCATGGACAGCTGGGCGTCGATGAACTCGCGTTTGGCGGGCGTCGGGAAGTCCAGGCCATGGGTGAGCACGTGCAATTGCTCGGTGGCCGCCTGCACCAACTCGGGATGGTTGTGGCCGAGGGACAGCACACCCGCGCCCGCCAGGAAGTCGATGAAGACGTTCCCGTCCATGTCCCAGAGGTAGCTGCCCTCACCGCCCGCGATCGCGATCGGCAGGTTGCGCGGGTAGGCCCGCGCGCTGGATTCCCACTGCTGCTGGTGTTCGAGGAACTCGGCCGAGCGAGGACCGGGCAGGTCGCCTTGGACCCGGGGCGCCGGTTTCGCTGTCTGGGTGTGGGTCATGGCAGCCTCCTTGCCGCGGTGATGATTTCCGCCGTGTCGAGTTCGACCGCCGGATTGGCCTGCCAGCGGGTCCGTGCCGGGGCCGTGGTGCCCTTCATCAGGAACGCGTCCGCTTCGACGATCGCGCCCTCCGCCATCGTCACTCCATAGTGGACGAAGCCGCCGGTGCCGATCGTGCAGGCCGGGCCGACGACGATGTGGTCGGATTTGAACGTGCCGTCCTCGAGCGAATGCGCCTGCAGGACGGTGTGCAGGTTGAGCGTGCAGTCGTCGCCGATGCTCACCAACGACCGCTCCGGGATCGCGCATCCGTCGTCGAAGACCCGGTGTCCCATCCGGACGCCGAGGCAGCGCCAGAGGAAGGACTTGAACGGTGTCCCGTTGAACAACGCGAGGTAGCGGGCGGGACTGAGCTTCCAGTACCGCTCGTGCCGCCAGAAGATCGGATCGTAGATCGAGCAGAACCGCGGTCGCAGCGACCGGAAACCCTGCACGGCGAGTTCGGCCAGCATGAAGAACGAAACGGAGAACACCAGCGAGGCCACGATGCCGCCGCCGACGGCGAGCGCGCCGACCTTCTCGTGCGCGAAGCTGGCCGCCGTCCCGATGAGGGTGATCCCGAGCAGGTGGAGCCAGTGCACCAGCATGTAGACGAAGATGGTCCCGATGTTGTGCCGGTTCTTCGCGATCAGGCTCCGGCGCAGGCCGTCTCCGGTGCTGAGGTGCTCGAACCCGCCGTCACGGCGAACGTTCCGGGGGATCTCGAACGCCGGTGACCCCAGCAGGCCGACGTTCTCCCGGATCGGCCCGTCCAGCGGAACGAGGACCTTGGTGGCCAGAAGGACGTTCCGGCCGACTCGCGAGTCCGGGGGAAACGCGATCTCGTTGCCCAGGAACGCCTCTGGCGCGATGGCGGTCCGGCGCAGCCGGAACGACGAGGCGGAGAAGTCCGCGTTCAGCATCGAAAGGCCGTCCGACACCATCGTCCCGGAGCCGACCGTGCTGAGGAACGGCGTCTCGTGCTTGACCTCGACCCCGAAGTTGGATCCCGTCTGCTGGATCTTCGACAGGTCGTACCCCAGCGCGCGCAGGTAGTACACGATGTAGCTGCTGTCGCCGAACAGGTAGGTGTACGAACGCAGGTTCGTCAGCCTGGCGATCAGCCGTTGCATCCCGAAGTGCGCGCCGTACAGCGGATAGACCCGGTCCGGCTGGAGAAACAGGTTGAGCAGGCGTGGGACCGTGAGGACGATCGCCAGCCCGGCGAGCAAACCCCCGAAGTACAGCAGGGCCGAACCGGCGATCTGGTCGCGGTAGAAGGCCCAGCTGGTGAAGTCCGCCGTCGCCCTGAACAGGCGATCGACGATCACGTCCGAGCCGCCCAGTGTCGCGGGAAGTGTCACCAGCAGCATGAGCAGCAAGCTGGACACGCAGAAGGCGAACGGCCTGAACCTGCCGCGCGCCACCGTTCCCAGTGCCCGGTAGTCCACTGTGGAGAGACGGGCGGGTGAGCCGTGCCATGACTCGCCGTCGGGCACGGTCTGTCCGGTGTTCAAGGACGACGAGTGACCGAGCTGCGCGTCGTCCCCGATCTCCGTGTCGATGTCGAGCACGGTCATCTCACCGACGAAGGCGTGGTCGCCGAGGGTGACCCTGCCGGTCTGGATCCGGCCCGCCCTGGCGCGGTAGCAGGAGAAGAAGACGTCCTTCCGGATGACGGCCCCGGCGCCGACGCTGAGCAGATCGGTGCAGACCGGCGGGTTCCGGGACAGGATCACCGCACCCTTGCCGATGTCCGCGCCGAGCGACCGCAGGTACCAGGAGTACAACGGCGTGCCGGTGAACAGCATCAGGGGGCTGAACCTGACCAGTGTCTTGACCGTCCAGAAGCGTAGGTAGCCAGGGCCCCACAGCGGGATCTCCCCCGGTTTCCACCGCCCGACCAGCGTCCACTTCACCAAGACCGGGACCACCGAGAGAACGACGAACACGACGAGTCCGAGTCCGACTGCGCGCGCGTAGATGTCGATGATCCCGGTCGTCGCGGTGATCCAGGCGAAGCCCGTGTCCAGGATCCAGCCCGAACCCGCGGCGTAGGCGAGGAAGATGAGAAGCTGGAACACTCCACAGAGGACATAGGCGCCGGTGGACGCCCGGCGCGGTTCCTCGGCACGAGCGACAGCGCCCACGGGCGAAGCGGGGACCAGCTCGGCCAGCCCGCGAACGGTGGGGTTCAGGTACACGTCCCTCGCCGACAACGGCGCGACCTCGCCGCGCTCCCGGACCACGCCACAGAACTTGGCCAGCAACAGGGAGTCGGCGCCGTAGTCGTCGAAGAAGTGGCCCGTCGCCGAGATCCGCTCGATGCCGAGGACACCGCCCAAGGCCTCCGCCAGGTGGCGTTCGGTCTCGTTGGCCGGCGCCACATAGTCGACGTCGCTTCCCCCTCTTCGCGGGTTGCTCGGCGCCGGGAGGTTCTTGCGGTCCGCTTTGCCCGCCGGTGTCAGCGGGATGTGCTCGAGCTGTTCGAGGTAGGCGGGCACCATGTAGCCCGGCAGCAGTTCCCCCAGGCGGCGGCGTAGTTCCCCGGCGTCGATGTCCGCCCGGTCGCGGCGCAGGCTGTAGTAGGCGACCAGTTCGGTCGTGCCTGCCTCCGGGTGGTGGGTCTCGACCACCGCTTGGGCGATTCCGGGGATCTGCAGCAGGACCGATTCGATCTCCGTGAGCTCGACGCGGTAGCCGCGGATCTTCACCTGCGTATCGGCGCGGCCGTGGTACTCGATCTCGCCGTCCGGGGTGATCCGGCCCAGGTCGCCGGTGCGGTAGATGCGCCGGGACGGGTTGTGCCCGATGTCGAGGAAGTCCGGGATGAACGCGCGTTCGGTGAGGTCGGGCCGGTTCAGGTAGCCCCCGGCGAGCCCGATCCCGGCGATGCCGATCTCCCCCAGTTCGCCGGCGGCCAGCGCCGTCGGCTCGTCCGGATCGAGGATGACGACCGAATAGGTCGGCAAGGGCACCCCGATGGTCACCGGCCGGTCCGGCCTCAGCACCGACCACGTCGCGGTGACCGTCGCCTCGGTCGGGCCGTAGACGTTGAGAAATCGCCGATCCGGTTGGTACCAGCGGCGGACGAGATCCTCGGGACAAGCCTCACCCGACACCAGGAGGAACCGCAGCAACGGCAGGTCCTCGTCGAGGCTCGCCAGCAGGGTCGGGACGCAGCACAGCGCGGTGACCCGGTTGTCCCTCAGGAATTCGAAGAGCTCGTGACCGACAAGGCTGGCCCCGCCGGGTTTCGGCACGAGCGTCGCGCCGCACAGCAACGGCACCCAGATCTCCTCGACCGAGAAGTCGAAAGCGATCGTCATGCCCTGGTAGATCCGGTCGGTGCCCTCGATTCCGTAGACGTCGGCGGCGACGCTGACGAAGTTGCAGATTGCGGCGTGGTCGATCGTCACGCCCTTCGGCCGCCCTGTCGAGCCGGACGTGTAGACGACATAACAGAGTTCGTCCGCCGGAGTGCCCTTCTCGGCCGCGCTGAGCCGTTCACCCGACAGCGCGGCGATCCGTCCCGAGTCCTCGTCGACGCAGACCAGATCGACGCTGCCCGGTTCGAAACGGCCACGCAGACCGGAGGTCGACAGCACCAGCCGGACACCGGCGTCGCGGACGATGTAGCCCAGCCTGTCGTCGGGAAAGCCCGCGTCCAGCGGCACATACGCCGCGTTGACCTTGAGCACGGCCAGCATCGCGACGTAGGGATGGACAGGTTCGTCGAACAGCAGCCCGATCCGATCACCGGGCCGCACCCCATGCGCCCGGAGGTGACGGGCGAGACGATTCGCCTGCTCGTCCAGACCGGCGAAGGTGAGCTTCGTGTCCCCAGTGTCCACGGCGAGGCGATCGCCGAGGCCGTCGGCGCGCAGCCGGTCGCAAAGCCGTTCGTACAGCTGCTCGAGCCGATCACCGACGCGCCACCGGACCCGCTGTTCGTGGCCGTCGCACGTCAGGACCAGCCCGTCGGTGGTGAACAGGCCCGACGGCTGTCCGTACGGGCTCATGTCCGGTCCTCCGCCAGGCCGAACGACTCGTGCAGGGCGCGGACGGTCGTGTCGACGGCGTCGGCGGGGATCACGGCGGTGATCCGCGACTGTGAAGTGGTCATCGCCGGCACTGTGACCCGGTGGTCGGCGAGCACCCGGAGTAGCTCGGGCAGGAAGCCGGGTGGATCGAGCAACGCCGTACCGACCACCGAAACCGAGCCGAGTTCTTCGAAAACCGTGGACCGGGCGTCCAGCGCCATCGCCAGTTCGGTGATCGGCGGGCCGAGCGGCTCCGAACCCCGGACGGTGAACCGTAGTTCGCCGGGGTCGGGCCAGCTCAGGTTCTCCGGTTTCACCCCGCAGCCGGCGAGCATCGTGAGCACGCGGGCGTAGTGGTCCGGGCTGGAGGCCGAAACCTCGACCCTGACCAGCCGCACGTCACGTTCGTGAGCGATGCCGATGACGCGGGGAGCGCCTTCCAGCGACGGCTCTCCCGCGCTGACGACGGTGGACGGACCGGGGTCCGAGGAATGCGTCACCCGCACGGCCACCCCGTGACGGCGCGCGAGCTCGACCGATCTGGGATGCAGCACACGGGCGCCGAGTCCGGCGAGCTCCACCATGGCGTCGTAGGAGATCGTCCGGACCGGCCGGGTGTCCGCCACGATCCGGGGATCGGCCGTGCGGACACCGTGGACGTCGGTGCAGATCTCGCATTCGGAACCGCCGAGCGCCGCCGCGATGGCCACCGCCGTGGTGTCCGAACCGCCTCTGCCCAGGGTCAGCAGTTCGCCGTTGGCGTCCCGTCCCTGGAATCCGGCGACCACGACGACCTGCACGTCACGCAGCCGCGCGATGAGCTTCTCCGGATCGACCCGCACGATGGTTCCCGCTCCAGGATCGCCGCTCACCTCGATCCCTGCCTGGTCACCGGACAGCGACACGGCCTCGACCCCGCGTTCGGCCAGTGCCATGGCGAGCACCGATGCGGAGACCTGTTCGCCCGTCGCCATCAGCTGGTCGAGTTCTCGTGGAGCCGGTGGCTCGGCGAACTCCCCGGCCAACTTGATCAGCCGGTCGGTGGTGTCCCCCATCGCCGACACGACCAGGACCACCCGCTCCCCCGCTTCGACGAGCGCCGCCACCTCGGCGGCCACGCCGCTCACCAAACCGGGTGTGGCCAGCGATGATCCACCGTATTTTCGTATGACCAGTCCCTCATTTCGCGCCTTCCGTAAAGGCGGGTCCAAACTGACATCGAGATCTTGGGAAGAATTCACCATTTTCCTTAATAGATCGCCGTTATGGCTGGGTTTACGCTCGAACAAGGAGCCGTACTCGGATCAGCCACCACGAATACGCGTATTCAAGGCGGGCTCCACTGCAACTACCGGCGGAAGCGCTTGTCGAACGACACTTCCCGACGGCGAGGACTGGGCGTCGCGTAGCCGGGACAACAGCATTGGAAAGTAGTGCGAGAAACTTTGAACGGGTACCTCCATCCGTACGAAAGGTTGGATCCGGGTTCGCAGGCCATAAGTCCACGACAATGCGCAAGGGCATACGTACGAACAGCCCAGTTCGATGGAATTAGGTCAGAAGAATGAAGCATTCTGATCGACTTCGAAAATCGACAGAGTGGCCGAACACAAAGGCGGAACGGATTTCACAACCCCGCGATTTCTACGAGATCCCGCAGGTGGACGACGGCCGGGAGCAACCCGCCAAAACGACCATGGTGCACTCGACGGCCGAAACCCAGCATTTTCCCGGCGTTCAGAGTCGAGTCACCAAGTTTTCGACCCGATTGCCATGCGGTGCCCACCACGCGTCCGGGTGGTCGAATCCCATAATGCGGATAGAGTTGCACCCCTGCCACTATCTGCCCATATCACGACGCCGCCCGACTCGCATCGACACCTGGCCGCCATTTTGCTCCAGCCCGTCCGGTCAGTGGCTCGCAAACCACCCCGAAACCCGGTCCGACGATCACAAACGCCCTCAAAGGGACTTATCGAGAGATAAGGCACAAGCGGCGCGCCGGACCGGTCGGGTCGCGAATCCTGTGGGACCGGTGAACGAATTCGCCCTAAGGCAGTGGATTTCCGACGCCGCCGTCGCACGGTGCTCCCATTTCGGCAGACTGCGGGCCCGCGCGGTAAAATTCGAGGAATCGTGCGATCCGAGGGTCCGCCGGATCGTCCAGGGTGAGCTGCCTGCCCCAGGCGGTCGCGACCACGGTGGCGGGCAGGCCGGGGTACGGACTGCGCAAAGCGTGGTGTTTTCCCTTGACCTGCCTGCTCAACAGGTCCACCAGCCAGCCCGCACCGCCGGAGCGAGCCCGAAGGTCACGTAGTACACGGCGGCGACGAGGTCACCCGAGGACAGCCTGCCCTCCGAGATCAGGACCGGCGCGAGGACCAGAAGAGCCAGCAGCCCGAGGTCGACACCGAGGCTCACGGTGAGGGAACGCGGCACTCCGACCCTGGCGTACCTGACGGACGCGTGCCGTGAGGCCTCGACGCCGTCGCACACCTGCCGGGTCGCCGTCGGCTCGGCAGCGAAGGCGACGATGTCCCGGCGAGCGGTGAACACCTTGGTGGCGTCGTCCGCGAGGCGCTCTTCGACCAGGTCGCGCAGCACGACTTGGCGTAACGAGGTCCTGGCCGGGGCTCTCCTCGTGATGGGAAACCCGCCGGAGGCGGAGTCGTGGTCACGCCTCCGGCGAGTTCGTCTGCTGGGTGGGTCGGTTGTCGCTCGGCTTCAGACCGGGGTCCCCGCAGCAGGTCACGCCACACGTGAAGCTCCGGCAGCCCGCCGCGTAGTCCAGGTAGGACGAACCTGTTCCCGGCTAGGGCAGCGCCTCGACATCTTCGGTCACCTCTTTTCGAAGTGAGTTCCGGAGCGCTCCGGCGACAGGCCATCACGCCAGGTCGATGGGTCGGGGTGGAAGAGCCGTCGTCCGCCGAACCTCAGGCGGGCGAGGAAGGCGAGCTGGCCGGAGATTCCCGCGCCATAGCCACTGGTGACGTCCTTGCCGCCTTCGTCCGGCAGCACAGCCCGGCCGTTCCGGTAGATCCGCCGGGCCCACATGAGCTGCGCGATCGACTCCGCCCAGACCCGGTAGGCCGGGTCGCCGGTCGCGCCCGCCAGGTCGAGCAGGAAGTCGCCGTTGCCGGGAAGTCCGTGGCAGTAGGCGGTTCCGGCCCAGTGCCGGGTCGCCATCACCGCACGAGCGGCGCCGATCGCGGCTTCGAGGTACCGATCGTCGCCGGTTTCGGAGTGGAGACGGCACAAGAAGGTGCCGATTCCGGCGGATCCGTTGCACCACCACACCGGCGCCCGCGAGGCCCCCGGACAGTCCGGCCAGTACGTGGTCCCGGCGTCGACGCTCGACGCGGCCAGCAGCGTGTCACCGCAGCGCCGGGCGGCGTCGGCGAAGTCCTCACGTCCGGCGGTTCCGGCTGCGGCGAGCAGGAACGCGCCGATCCCGGCCACACCATGGGCGAAGCCGTACGACCGGTATCCGGCGAGGTCCGAGTCGAACGACATCGGGATCGTCCACAAGAGACCGTCCGGTCCCGGATCCGCGGCGGCCAGTACGGATTCGGCACAAAGAACCGCGCGTCGTTCCAGCTCCGCGTCACCGGTTTCGCCCGCCAGGTAGAGAAAACACGTGCCCAGCCCCGAGAGACCGTGGGTCAGGTCGGGGTTCGGCCAGGCCATGATGAGGTTCTTGGCCAGCCGGAGCGCCCGTTCGACGAGATCGGGACGGCCCAGTGCCCGGCCGGCGTCGTGCAGCGCCCAGGCCGTCCCGGAGAAACCGAAGTACAGACCGGGAAGACGATGGTGCTGACCGTCGAGATGCCGGAGGATCCGGGGCAGCACGATGTCGTACAGCCTCTCGACGTGCAGGCCGTTCTCGCTGAGCCTCGCCAGCACGGCGAGGGTGCCCGCCAGCCCGTGCTGGACGGAGCAGGGTTCGTTCAGCACCCCGAACCCGGTTTCCGGCCAGGGCCTCGGCGCGGATTCGGGCGCGGCCGTCTCGACCAGATAGCCGAGTGCGCCTTCGACGAGTTCGTCCCACTGCTCCGGAGACCAGAGCAGTTCCCTCGACCTGGTGAGCGCCGGCGCCGGGCTTTCGGTCAGCTTGATGACCTCGGCCAGGCTCATCCGTTCGGCCGGTTCGGTGCGGATGAGCCCCTTGATCACGCGGCTCAGCGTCCGTGACAACGGACGGGTCAGCGGTGGGGCGAGCCATTCGGCCACTCTCTCCTCCAGCGGGCGTACTTCGGGCAGATCCTCGGCGAAGTCGGGATTCACCTGGGCGATCTGATGCAGGAGCGTGGCTCCGAGGCTGAAAAGGTCCACGGCCGGATCCGGATCCGCGCGGGAGAACTGCTCCGGCGCGCTCAGCCCCGGCGTGCCGCTTCCGGCACCGAGCACCACCCACTCGGCCGGGTGCCCGGCGCGGACGGCGGCGAGTTCGAGGTCGATCAGCCGGACGGACCCGTCGGGCATGGTCAGCAGGTTGTTCGGCGTGAAGTCACGGACGACCACGCCTCGTTCGTGCAGGCCGAGCAGCAACCGCGCGAGCTTTCCGGCCAGCGCGGCGCATCCGGCCGTGTCGAGCTGGCCGTCGCCGGTGCGCAGGATGCCGTCGACCCGGTCACGGAGACGCTCGCCGTCCAGGTATTCCTCGACCAGGAAGATGTGCTCCTGCTGCTCGAACAGGTCGACGTACTCCGGGACCACGCCGACACCGGCGAGATGACGCAACACGAACCCTTCGTGCCGCAGGTAGTCACGGGCGTCGAGGCCTTCGCGATCGGTGCCGACGTGGGGCCGTGCCTCCTTGACGATCACCTCGCGGCCGGTTTCCCGGTCCAGCGCGCGGTAGACGCCGCCCTTGTTGGCGTGGCGGACCACCTGGGTGACCTCGTACCGGTCCCGCAGCAGCACCGACGTCGGCGGGGCGGCGTCTTCACGTCCGAACGGGTCCGGGAGCCACGACGGGGGCTGGAAGAATCCCTGCCTCCGGTCCTCCACCGGAGCGCCGTTCCCGTCGAGGACGCAATCGCGATACCCGCCGTCATTGGTCAGCGTCCGATAGCCGTCGAACGCCCCGTAGCGGTAATGGACCAGGCTGTCCGGACGGTATCGGGCGTCGGACAGGATCGCCGGACCGGACAAACCGGAGGTCGCCTCGTGCAGCTTCTCGGCGAGTTCCAGCAAAGAATCACGATCCGGCGGATAGACGGTGATGAATTTACCGGAATTGCCACGCGGACACTGGAAGTCGTTGAGTTTCAGCACGTCGACCGAAGTGGAGGCGAATTTGAACTGCGCCGAAGAGGCGAGCAGGATCGGCAGACAGGCCTGCAGCACCCACGGCGCGGAGAGCACGGTGGCCGAAACATGCAGCTTCCAGCCCTGGAGACGGTGTTCCTCCACGGGCGGATGCAGATACGTCCAGATGTCGGCACGCTCGATCAGCCAACCGGAGAGCACACAGTCCGCCAGGGATTCGGCAACCAGTTCGGTGGGTTCCGGGAAATCCGCTGACAGTGCCGCCGTCGTCGGCATGGTCTGGAGATCGTCTTCTTCACGAACAAGCGGGAGAGCCATTGCATGTCCTCGACGTGGTCGGTTTGAGGACACGAACCTAGGCCGCGATGAATGCGCGCCGACAGAGCAGATGCACTACTCAAGCCCCTATTCGGACAGACCTCCGGATTACTCAATGCGAATGGAGCATCGTCGCTTGACGGATCCCGGTACCGCATCGAGGCTGGACCGAAAGGTTTCCGCGGAGGACATCTGAGGGGGGTGCCACCTTGGATTCGACGTGGCCGCTGGTCGGACGGCGGCGGGAGCTTTCCTCGATCGACGACGTGCTGGCGGGCACCAGCGGCGGGCTGGTCCTCGCCGGGCCGCCCGGCGTCGGGAAGACCCGGTTGCTGCGGGTCGCGATGGAACGTGCGGCCGCGGCCGGGCGCCGCGTCGAACTCCTGGCCGCGACCGGTGCCGGATCGTCGATCCCGCTCGGCGCCGCCTCCCACCTGCTGCCCGTCACGCCATCGTCCGACGAGGAACCGGACCGTACGACACTTTTCCGATGGGCGTCCGCTGGGTGGGACGAGGACGGCGCCGTCCTCGCCGTCGACGACGCTCATCTGCTCGACGAAGGGTCCGCCGCGCTGGTCCATCACCTGTGCACCCATCGGCGGGTGGTCGTGGTGGCGACCGTGGTGACCGGGGCGAGTGCGCCGGACGCGATTTTCAGCCTGTGGAAGAACGGGCAGGCCCGCCGCACGGAAGTCCCCCCGCTGCCCGATCCCCTCGTCGACGATCTCATCGGACACGCGCTGGACGGCCATGTTCCGGCGTCGGTCCGGGCCCGGCTGCGACGGCTGGTGGACGGGAACCCGCTGCATCTGCAGGCCTTGGTGCTCGACGGGCTCGAATCCGGTGCACTGGCGAAGGAAAGCGGATCCTGGCGGTGGAAGGGGCCGGTGATCGGCGCCTGGCGGTTGCACGAACTCGTGGAAACGCGGCTTCACAGTTGCGACGCGGACGTGCGGGCGGTCGTCGAACTGGTGGCCTGCGGTGAACCCCTGCCGCTCGAACTGGTCGAAACCGAACCGGGACTGCTCGCGGCCGAACGCGCCGGGCTGCTCGAGGTCACGGGCGACGGACGTCGCTCCGAGGTCCGGCTCAGCCATCCGATCTACGGCGAAGTACTCCGTTCAGGCCTCAAACCCCTGCGCGCCAGGGAGGTCCATCGAACCCTGGCCGAACGGCTCGGCGCGACCTCGTTGCGCCGCAGGGACGATCTGTTGCGTCTCACCACCTGGCAGCTCGCCACCGGGCTGCGGCCGGCCGTGCCGGATATGCTCGCCGCGGCCCGGCAATCCCTTGCCCGCCATGACTTCGTGCTCGCCGAACGGCTCGCGCGCGCCGCCGTCGACGCGGGATCCGATCAGGCGCGGACCCTGCTCGCCGAAGTGCTCAGCTGGTGCGGGCGGCACCAGGACGGGATCGCGGTGCTCGCGCGGAGCGGCCGGTCGGAGCCGAGCGACTGGACCACGACCAGGGCGAGGCTCCTGTACTGGGGGCTGGCGCGGCACGACGAGGCCACGACGATGCTCCCGGACGACCCGACGGTGACGAGGGCACTGATCCTGCTCGCCGAAGGGGAATGCCGGCAGGCGCTGGACATCGCGGTGAAGATCGCCGACCGGGAGTCGGCGCCGATCGACGCGAGGCTCTGGGCGTTCACCACGGCGGTCAACGCCTACGCGATGCTCGGCAGGGCCTCGACCGCGCTCGCCTTCGCACGCCTGGGCCGTCGGCTCGCGGAACTCCACGACGATCTGGTGCGCACCGGACTGCCCTATCTCCGGCTCGCCGAGGGGTACGCGTTGTTGTTCGCCGGCAGGCTTTCCGAGGCGCGGGACGTCGCCGACGAAGGTGGCCAGTCCGCCGTCCAGGTCGGCGATCCCGGCTTGATCGCGGCGTGGTCGGCGCTGTCCGGGCTGATCTCTCAGCTGCGCGGGGAACTCCGGGCCGCCGTGACGTCACTGCGCGAAGCCGTCGCCATCGAATCGGCTCAGGATCCGACCGGCAGTCTCCACCTGCACAAGACGATGCTCGCCGGGACTCTGGCGATGAGCGGCGCCGTCGACGAAGCGGCCGAAGTCCTTGACGGCGCCCATGAAGACAAGTCGCGGACCTCGGTCAAACGGCTCTTCCGGCCGCACGCCGAAGTCCATCGCGCTTGGGTCAGCGCCGCCCGCGGCGATGTCCGCGGCGCCGCGGACATCGCGCTCGGCGCCGCTGCGCTGGCCCGGGACGCAGGACTTCCGTGCATGGAGGCTGTCGTGCTGTACGAAGCCGCGCGATTCGGCGCGGCGAAACAGGTGGAGAAACGCCTGGACGTGCTCGCGGAGACTGTCGAAGGCGCCCTGGCCCGCGTCTACCGGGACGCGGCCGCCGCGCTGGCGGCGGGCGACGAACCCGGCCTCCTCGCCGCGGCGGACGCGTTCGCCGAACTGCCCGCTCCCCTGCTCGCCGCCGAGATGCTGACGGCCGCCGGCCGGGTGGCCCAGGCCGCGGGACATTCGCGACGAGCGGGCGCCGCGCTCGCGAGAGCACGCGAACTGGTGCGATGTTGCCCGACCGCGCGGACCCCGGAACTCGACGATGTCGAAGGCACCCAGCAGCTCACTCCGAGGGAACGCGAGATCGCCCGGCTGGCCGCGGGTCAGGCGACGAGCCCGGAGATCGCACGCAGGCTGCGGCTGTCCGTCCGGACGGTGGACAACCATCTGGCCCATGTGTACGACAAGCTCGGTATTTCGAGCAGGATCGAGCTCACCGCACTGTTCCGGTGAGCTGGACGGCCGGGGTGATCAGGCCGTAATGGCCGTCGTACCGGTGATAGAGCAAACTCCCCCGGCTCAGCCCGGCGTCGACGAAGAAGAGGAACGGTGAGCCGAGCAGGCCGAGCCGATCCACCGCCTCGGCCGTCGTCAGGACGGGCGCCGATTGCCGGCTGACGGTCACGGCGAGCCGGAACAGGCTGAGCCGGTGCGGCCCCGGCGGTGTCGACTGCGCCAGCCGGTGCAAGGTGGGGCCGGCGTGATAGAGGACGCTGTCCTGCCCCGTCCCCGATTCCGTGAACAGGTGGAAGTCGTAGTCGAGGAGGTGCATCTCGAAGAACGCTTCGTCCACAGTGGAGCGGGCGAGCGAGTAGGACTTGCGCCGGACGATCTCGCGTTCGTCCTCCGGCACGGGGAACCACGATGTGGGCTGACCGGGCGGCGAATCGTGGCGCCATTCGCCGGGTTCGGCGCCCGGACGGCGACCGCGCCTGGCCTCCAGGTGGAGCGCGCTCCGCTCCAGCTGGCACCGCAGCTTCGCGTCCAGGAGATAGATCGCCTCTTCGGCGGTCGGGGCGGCCACCTGGGCTCGCAGCCGCCTCCCGCTCAGGTCGAGGTTCGCCTGGGCGACCACGGGCTGGTCCACGGCGGGATTCCCGTGCCTGCTCAGCCGGACCGACGCGGCGAGCACGGGACGGTGAGCGAGGCCGAAGAGCCGTTTCACCTTCCGCCCGGCTCGTTCGGCGAGGGCGGGCGGAAGGTCGCCGCGCACCGTCACTCGCACGTCCGGTGTCATCCTGATCCCGGTCGTCCGCATGCGTTTGGTCCTTTCCGAAGCTTTCGGCGTGTTTCATGTCCTGTCTCCCTTCGCTGAAAGGGGTTTCTGCTGCCGGACACCGAACGCGGGAACCGCACCCGGACGGACGACGGCGACAGGGCACGGCGCCTGCCCGGGCGAGTCCTGGCCGGCCGAGCCGAGCAGGAGCCCGCCGAAACCACTGTGGCCACGGGTCCCGACCACGATCAGCCCGGCGCGCTCGCCGTATTCCAGCAAGACCCGGCCGGGGCGGCCTCGGACGACGAGGCACTCCGGCACGACCTGAGGAAAGTCCGCGGCGACGTGGTCGATGTGCTTCTTCAGCGACCGCAGGAACAGCTCGCGCGCGACGGTCGAATCGCTCGACTCGACTTCGGGCCAGGTCTTGAGCACCGTTACCGGCACACCGAGCGTCGAGGCCTCCTGGAACGCGAACCGCACCCCCGCGGCCGAACCGCCCCAGTCGTCCACACCGACCAGCACCGGCCCCGACCTCGTCCGATCACCTCGGACCACGACGACCGGGCAGTGACCGTGGACCGCGAGCGCGAGTCCCGACGATCCCAGCAGCAACCGGCCCGCACCGCCGAGTCCGCGGGAACCCAGCACCACCACCGCGGCCCGCCACGACTCGTCGACCAGCAGGGCCCGCGGATCCCCGGATCTGGCCTCGGCTTCGATCTCCAGCGACGGCGCGGACGTCCTCGCGACGTCGGCCGCTGCCTCCAGTCTTCTGGCGCCTGTCGCCCACATCGCCTCGCGCACCTCCGCGGGGGTGACCTCCAGGTTCGGGTAGTCGTGGCCCGGTGGGACGCAGGCGTGGATCAGCCGCAGCGGCCGCTCGCTCCGGACCGCCTCGCCCGCCGCCCAGCGCACCGCCCGCAACGCGGATTCGGAGCCGTCGACCCCCGTCACGACGGGTTCACGCTTTCCCACCATCGCCACCGCCTTCCCATCGTCAAGATCCGTCGGTGAACCGGTCAGCCGATCTTTCGGGCCGAAGCGAACCGCTTGCCGAGCGCCGCGCCCCATTCCCGGGCACGTTCCAGTTCGCCGGCACGCAGCACCGTCCGCCGCTCGGCCGTCTCGACGAAGAAGCTCTCCGAGGGCACGAGCGGCACGAAACCGAGACGCCGCAGCCTGCGTTCCGCGACGACCGCGGCGGAACCACTTCACCAGCCACAACCAGAGCGCGGAGCGGACAGCTCGACGATCCGGGTTTCCCGGCCGCGTAACCAGGAACGAAGGACCCTGCGAGCCGGGTCCTCCGGCCCTCCTCGTCGTCACAACTCGCAAGGACCCTGGGAATCGCCGGTTCCGCCACCGACCGAAAGGACCCCAGTGATGCACTACGGCCCCTATTACGGCAGCAGCGGCTGGATCGGCGTCGTCCTGATGCTCGCCATCGCGGTCATCGTCGTCGCCGGACTCGTCACGATCGCCGTGATCCTGCTGCGCCGGTACGCGCGCCCCGCGTCCGGCCACGACGAAGCCCTGCGAATTCTGAACGAACGCTTCGCCCGCGGCGAGATCGACAAGGCCGAGTACGAGGAACGCCGCGCCGCGATCCGGGGCTGAGCCGACCGGAGTCCGGCTCAGAAGCCGCGTCCGAGTATTTCGTCGACAGCGCGATGAGGGCTGGTCGGCACCGCACAACGCGGAGCGCACCTCGGACAGGTGCAACGGCTGGGTCAGCACCGAAGGCGCCCGCAGCAGGGTCCGTGCCGGCACCTCCGTCGACCAGGGTTCTCGTCGCTCCATCTTCCGCCTCGGCAGTAGGGCCATGCCGGGATCCCACCGTGCGGCAAAACGGGGACCGTGCGCAGGTACGGAGGGCTCCGATCGACGGGACCTGGGTAAGCCGCTGTCCGGTCAGGGACCAAAGCCCTTCACCGGCAGGACGTCCAGACCGCTGTGCGACTCCGGACGCCGGAGTACGTTCGGCCAGGACCCGGCGGCAGGAGGACGAGCCATGACGACCAAGGTGTTCCTGGTCGACGACCACGAGATCGTCAGGCGGGGGCTCTTCGATCTGCTCGGCGGCGAGCCGGACATCGAAATCTCCGGCGAAGCCGCGTCGGTCTCGGAGGCCCTCACCCGGATCCCCGCGAGCGACACCGACATCGCGGTGCTGGACGTCCGGCTCCCGGACGGTACCGGCATCGAACTGTGCCGTGAACTGCTTTCCACCCGGCCGGATCTGCGTTGCCTGATGCTCACGTCCTACGCCGACGACGAAGCCCTCTTCACCGCGATCATGGCGGGCGCGTCCGGATTCGTCCTGAAGCAGGTCCTCGGCAACGACCTCGTCTCGGCGATCAGGGCCATCGCGGACGGCGGCTCTTTACTCGACAGCCGCACCACCGCCGCGCTGATGAACCGCATCCGCCGCGAGAACGACCGCAACGACCCGATCGCGGGGCTGTCCGAGCAGGAAAGAGCTGTCTTCGAACTCATCGGCGAAGGGCTCACGAACCGGGAGATCGGCGACCGGCTCTTCCTGGCGGAAAAGACCATCAAGAACTACGTCTCGCGGATCCTCGGCAAACTCGGCATCCAGCGCCGGACGCAAGCCGCCGTGCTGGCGACCGAGCTCAAGAAGGAAGACCGGACCTCCCTGTTCGGCGACCGCTAGGCACCACGAGATAACGGGACCCGCCACACGATCCTCGTTCCGCCGCCTTCCCTGCCGGCGAACTCGGCGCGTCCCCCGCATCGCCCGGCTCGCTGCGAAAGGTTGTCAAGCCCGCTGCGCCTGCCAGCCGCCGGGAGGCCCACGCCGTTGTCGCTGACCTCGATGGCGAGTTCGCTGTCGGCCTCGACGGTCACGGAGATCTCGGTCGCGCCGGAATGCCGGATGGCGTTGCTCAGCGCCTCACGGACGACGGCCTCGGCGTGCTCGTACAACTCGGCAGGGACAAGGGTGTCCACGGCGCCGGCTATCCGGACCGACGGTGTCACGGCCGGAGCCGTCGTCAGTTCGGTGGCGACGTCGAGCAGCCGTCGGCGCAGGCTGGTCGTCTCAGCGGCACCCACGGTGTGCAGGTCGAAGATCGACGTCCTGATCTCACGGACGGTCCGGTCGAGTTGTTCGACGGCCTGGGTGACCCGGTTGCGGGCGAACTCGTCCGGCACCCGGGGCAGGATGCTCTGCAGGCTCATGCCGGTGGCGAAAAGCCGCTGGATGACGTGATCGTGGAGGTCCTGCGCGATCCTGTCGCGGTCGGCGAGCACGTCCAGCAACCGCTGATTGCGTTGCTTCTCGGCGAATTCGAGCGCCACCGCGGCCTGATCGCCGAACGAGGACAACATCGGGATCTGGTCGGCCTTGAACTGCTGGGTGCCCTTCTCCCGGCTGGCGACCAGCACGCCGCCGACACCCGCCGCGCTGGTCAGCGGCGCCACCACACCGGGACCGGAAAGCGCGCTGTCGGCCGAGGTGAAGACCGTGCCGAGGTCGGCGATGAGGCAGCTCTGCCCGCCGGCGAAGACCTCGTCGAGCAACGGATGCTCGCCCGAGATCGACTTCCCCTGCCGGGCACCGTGCCGTTCGCCGGAGATCGCGGTCACCGTCAACGGTCGCGTTCCCTTCGCCCCTTCTTCGGCCAGCAGGATCATCACCTCGTCGGCTCCGGCCAGTTCCCGGACGCTTCTGACGATCAGGCCCAGCGTGTCGATCACCGAAGCACCACCGAGCAGCTCACCGTTGACCTTCGCCACCGCCTCGAGCCAGCGTTCCCTCGTCCGGGAGCGTTCGAAGAGCCGGGCGTTGTCGATGGCCACGCCCGCGGCGGCGGCCAGCGCCTGCAGTACGACCTCGTCGTCCGCCGTGAATTCGGCCGCTCCGCGCTTCTCGGTCAAGTACAGATTCCCGAACACTTCGTTCCGCACACGGACCGGAACCCCGACGAAGCTGTGCATGGGCGGATGGTTGGCGGGAAAACCGACCGAGGCCGGATGCGCCGACAAATCCGGGACCCGGACCGGGTGCGGCTCTTCGATGAGGAGACCGAGCAGGCCTCTGCCCTCGGGCAGGTGTCCCATCGTCGCCCGGACCTCCGGCTCGATGCCCACGTGCACGAACTGGGAGAGCCCGTCCTCGTCGCCGACGACGCCCAGAGCGCCGTACTGGGCGTCGACCAGCTCCACGGCGGCCTGGACGATGCGCTGCAAAGTCGAATCGAGTTCGAGCCCGGTCCCCACCGCGAGGACCGCGTCGAGCAGCCCTTGCAGCCGGTCACGGGTCTTCACGATCTCCGAGAGCCGCTCCTGTACCTCGTGCAGCAACTCGTCCAGCCGGAGCCCCGTCAACACCGCCGCGCTGGGCGGCGGCTGGTCGCCAGCCGGTCGCGGCTCGGCCGACATCGCCGCCTCCTTCTGGATAGGGATGACGACTTGTTCATCGTCAGGACCGGCCTCAGCGTTCCACCCAGCGGACCCGCTGCCAAGACATGACAAGGCCTCCGCTCAGGGACGACCCGGCCGGACGCAAAGGCGTCGGCCGAAATGCACCCGAGTCACCCAGCCGGATAGCCCAAACGCATGATCAAGCCCGGTGCTCCGGGAAGGGCCAGCTCGGAGATCAACCGACTTTTGATCCGTGGCACGCGAAGTGGGCGTGTCAGTGTCGAGGCCGCGAGCCCACTTTCGACCGCCGCGAGCCAAACCGACTCCATCGCCACACCTGTCGACACCACCTCGTGCCTGCGTTCGGTGGCTGCGCAGAACACCACCAGGGTCTCCTTTTTCAATCTGTCGGCCAGTTTCACCCCTTCCGGGATCAGCGGCCCGCTCCGCACGACCTCGGCCCACGGCGACCAGGCCTCGGCACCGGAGCCGGGCGAATACCGTACGTCCGCTCTCCGGATGTTCCAGGCATCGGTCCACACCTTCAGTTCCGGCTCGTTCCGGACCGACTCGGCGGCCGCTTCGAGCAGATTCGCCAGGGGGCGAAGCTCTCCGGGGCGCACGACCCGGCAAAGCACGTCACCGGACGCCCGCCGGACGATCCGGGCCATCAGATCCGGCGCCACCGGCACCCGCGAGAACTCGGCGTCGTGGCTGATCCGCCGCGAAATGGCGGAGTAGCCGTGCAAATCGTGGTCGGATGGCGGGGATCGCCTGGTGACGGCCACGGCACCGGCCAGCGGCGCCTCCGCCTCCGTCGCCAGGCTGACCCGCGTGTCCCAGCCGAGGACACGGACACCCAGAACGAGATTGGCCAGTACCGCACCGCAGGAGATCAACTGGTCACGCCGGTCCGACGGCGACGACGGCAGGGCCGGGTCGACGTGCTCCATCACCTCCGCGCGACGCCCCGGAAGCGCGAGGGACCAGGGCCGTCCCCGACGCGTCGACGGAGCGCTCACCGCGGCTCTGGCGAGCACCTCCACCTCACCGTCCGACCATTGCCCACGCAGCGTGTCCTGCGGCTCTCGCATGCGGCGACTCCCTGTTCCCCGAAGTTCAGACGATCGGACCGGGCTCGTACGAGACTGTCGCCAGCAGACGTCCCAGCCTGCTCTCGGGTGCCCGCGCGGGCTGCGGGATCACGACGACCGGGCAGGGCGAATGCCGCAGGCAAGCGCGGCAGACCGAACCGACGAGGAGGTTGTGCAGCTTCCCGTTGCCATGACTGCCCAGAACGAGCAGCGAAGCGCCGTCGGCCTCCTTGACCAGGACCTCGCCGGGGTCACCGAGCGGCGCGCTGAACTCGACCTGCAGCCCTTCGCGTTCCCCGATGAGTTTCGACGTCGCCGCTTCGAGTTCTTTCAGATGAACGTCCAGTGCCTGCACCGTCGCCTGATCGACCGCCCAGGCGACGGCCGCGGCCGTCGCGGCAGACCCGCCCATCCCGACGACGACCGGCCCCGCGGAAGAGAGCTGTGCCATGACGCCATTCCCTTCTTTCGGTGTCATTCGGGCGGGCTCACGATGACCAGGAGCTGAGGTGTGCCCGGCACCCCGGCGGTACCCGCGAGCGAGCCGCGGCGCGCGGGGGCGTCGAACGGCGCGGCGACGGTCCTGCAGTGCAGGCCGTGTTCCGTGGCCTCGAGCCGGAGCCACTGCGCCGTCGCGCCCGCCTGGACGATCTGATGCCTGGTCTCCTCCATCGTGGTGACCACGAAGACATTCCCCGGCGACTCGTCGTCGACCGGGTCCAGATCGCGGCGGACCCGCCCGCCCACCGACGGCAGCGCGCACGCCCGGTCCGCGGACAACGCGGCGACCCGCACGCCGTCGCCCTGGTGATCCCGCGAAAGCTCCTCGCACCAGGTGTCCAGCGAATCAGGCACCGGCAACGACGCCCGGCCGGCCATCGCGCCGTACCGGGCGAAGTCCCGGCTGCCGGGCCTCGACCGCGAGGACGCCTTGAGCATCGCGACACGATCCGGGAGGTTCGGCACGGCGCTCAGGTCGATCGACGGCAGCCAGCCGAGCAATCTCATCGCCACGTCGAGATGTGTCAGCACCGCGCCACAGGCGAGGAGACGGGTTCGCCCGCAATGGTCGCGCAGCCACCTCGTCTCATCGAGGCGTTCGGAAAGCTCCACCTGGTCTTCGTGGATCTCCAGCGCCCAGTTGTCGCCGAGCCAGCGGCGCGGGGCGAGGCGAGCGGCTTGGACGAGGATCCGCTTCTCCTCCGTCGACCAGACATGGGCCCCGGCCATGGTGTCGATCACCGTCATGACGTCTTCTCGTCGACGACGGCCGCGAGTGGACGCCGCGGCGTCGGGACGCCCGGATAGCCGTAACCGAGCCGGAAAAGGGTTTGCGGGTACCGGCTGCCACCGATCAGCTCGCGCAACTCGGCACGTGTGGAAGCGATTTCCATGGGCTGCGAATAGAACGAAGCACTCAACCCCACCGTGGTCGCGGAAAGCAGGACCCGTTGCATGGCCCGTCCCGCGCGGAGCCGGGTCTCCGCCCTGTCATCGGCAGTCGTCAGCACCGCGACGACCGGGTCCTGCTCGAACGGTCGCGAAACCTCGCTTTCATGGAAGTGCCGCACCGGGAGGAGTCCGCCTTGCGACCGAGGCCCGCCGGCGAAAGCGGGTACCCCTTCGTCCCGGTCGTGACCGCTGGTCCAGGCACGCGACTCCGCCTGGTACGCCTCGTCCTGGGTCAGCAGGTGGTCTGCTCGCCGGATCAGCGACGCCGTCGCCTCGAGCAATCCGGCTTCGTCGGCCATGAGCAGATCCGCTCCTTCCGTGCGCGCGGCCTGCTTGGCGACGGTCCGCAGGTGGGCGGGCACCGCCTGATCCGCGAACGGGCGCCGATTGCTGTACCGGCGCGGAATGGCCGCCGCGAGCCGCGATTCCCCGCCGCCGGGCCGATACCTGCCGCCGAGCTCGACCCTCGCCAGCAAAGACGGCAAGGACCGATCCGGCAGGAGCTCGGTGTCCGAACGCCTGCCCGCGGCGGCGATCGCGAGTTCGATGTTCAGCAGGGCCGCACCGCAGGCGAGCCTGGCCTCCCGGCCGTCGGGATCGCACACCCGCAGCACCCGGTCCTCGTCGAGATGGACCTCGACGACATCGGCTCCCACCCTGAAGAACCAAGGCTGGGTGTTGTGCGGAGACGGTGCCCGCACCGCTGCCTTCAGCGCCGTGGTGAGCACCGGGAAATCGGTGAGGATCATCCTGCGCTCCTAGCCGTCGATGGACGTTTCTCCAGCCTGGCGCGGCGGCCGGTCGCGTGGCAGTGCCGTGGGCCCCGTGGAGACGGGACCTTCGGCACCTCAGCCCACCCGCGACCGAGACACGCCAGCCGATCGAAAATGCCCGACTTGGTGACATCGGCGACCGTGATCGGTTCACGCACCCGCAAGGCGATACCGCACGCGGTGGCATCGCCCTCGACGTGGGCGAAGTGCTGGAAGAACTCCGTGGAGAATCCCTCGGCCCGTTCCAGTTTCAGGCCCGTCCGGTTCGTGGTCACCGATTGGATGTCGCCCTGGGCGGTTTGGGCACGATCGGTCACGCTGTCCAGGGCCGCCCACATCAGGCTCGTCGGCCGGATCGAGGACGAGGCGGGCAGGAAAGCGAGTTCCGGCGCGCTCCGCCAGACACGAGGCGGGAACCAACGGCCGTCCTGCCGTGGCCGAGGGGCGACGAGCAACGCCCTGGCCAGCGCGTTCGGACCCACGTGATGACGGAGAGCCGCGGTCCGCAGCGCACAGATCGCCGTCGGGGCATCGGCCAGTTCGTACCGAGCCATCAGCACACCGGCCGCGTGCTCCAACGTCGCCCGGTCACGCAGGTGCGTCAGGAGGGCGTCGATGTCGATCGGCTGCCCGTTCACGGCAGTCGACATCCGCTGAGTCCCGCTTTCGCCCGACATCACTCCAGGCGAATCGCTGTCGCGCGGCAGCCACGTGTCAGCCGCATCGAGACACGCCATGACCTCCGCTATCCGCTCTGGGGTGGCACCGGACAAGATGGGCTTCGAACCGAAGGCCGTCACGGTCCCCACCGGCCCCGATCCACGTGGTCAGCCCACTGGCGAGGGGTTGCGCAGCCGTCCATCGTGCACCTCGGCTATCCGATCCACCGCGGCGAGGTGAACGCGGTCGTGAGTGACGAGAACGGTGGCGGTGGCCCGTTCGTGAGTGAGGCGGGTGATCAGCTCGACGATCGCGGCGCCGCGATCGTGGTCGAGCGCGCTCGTCGGCTCGTCGATCAGCAATACGGTGGGTTCGTTCATCAGCGCGCGGGCGATGTTCACCCGCTGCCGTTGACCGCCGGAGAGCTGATGCGGACGTCGTCCCGCCTGCGGCGCGAGCCCGACGGCATCGAGCAATTCCATGGCCGCACCGCGGGCCCTGGCCGGGGAGCGGCCGTCGATCCGGGCCATGACCTGAAGTTGTTCGACGGCCGTGAGCGAGGGCAGCAGATTAGGTTGCTGGAAGACGATCCCGATCTTGCGGCGCCGCAGTTCGGTGAGTTCCCCGCGGCTCAGGCCGGTGGTCTCGGTGCCGTCGACGGTGACGGTCCCGCTGTCCGGGCTGATGAGGGTGGCGGCGACGGCGAGCAGGCTGGATTTGCCCGAGCCGGACGGCCCGGCGACGGCGGTGAGGGCACCTGCGGGAACGTCCAGCGTGACGTCGTCGAGGGCGGTGAGGCGGGCGTCGCCGTCGGGGTAGGTGAGGGTGACGCCGGTCAGGTTCAGACTCATCGGGCACTCCCCAGTGCGGTCAGGGGGTCGACGGAGGTGATGCGGCGGACGGAAAGGGCGGCTCCCAGCGCACCGAGCAGGATCATCACTGCGGCCGGGACGAGAACGGTGGCCGGAGTCAGCAGGAAGGGCACGGCGGAGCCGGCGACCACGGCGCCGAGGCCGACGGCCAGTCCGGTTCCGACGGCGGTGCCGCCGACGAGAAGCACGACAGCCTGGCCGAGCGCGTCCTTCAGCAGGAAACCCGTACTGGCACCCAACGCCTTGAGGACGGCGATGTCCCCGCTGCGCTGGATGGTCCAGACAGTGAAGAAGGCGCCGATCACGAGTGCGGAGATGGCGAACAGGAAGCCACGCATCAGTTGCAGCGAACCGTTTTCGGAGGTGTAGGAGCCGATCGCGGACAACGAGTCGCTCTTCGAAACCGTCTTCGTACCAGCGGCACGGTCAGTGGCCGCGAAGTCGACGTCGGTGGCTGCGGTCAGCGCGAGCACGGTCGCGGTCGGCTTTCCGTCCGCCGGCGGTGCCGTCCTCGCCCAGACGTCGAGGCCGGCCCAGATCACCGGGGTGTGGCTGAACCAGGCGTTCCCCGCCACCGCGGCGACAGTCAGCGGATGCCCGGCCACGGAGACGGCGTCCCCGGCGCGGACACCCAGATCGTCGGCGGCGGCCGTCGACAGCACCACCGAATCACCGCCGATCGCGCCGCTGTCCGGTGCGAGGTCGGAACCGGCCCGGACGCCGAACACGGAGATCCCGGCGCTGCGGTCCCCCGCAGTGGCCTTGGTGGTGGCGATGCCCAATGGTTCGGCGCCGGTGACGCCTGGGGTCTCCGCCCACTGCCGCCGCTGTGTCTCGGTGAGAGCGGAGTTGGCGAAGGAAAGGCTTTGCCCGTCGCCGGGTGCGGAGAAGGCGATCTTGTCCGCGGGCAGGCCGGTGATCGCGGAGATGTTCTGCTCGCCCAGTCCGGCGGTGAGCCCGGACAACAGGCCGACCAGCAGGGTGATCAACACGACTACGGCACCCATCAGGGCGAACCGCCCTTTGGCGAATCTCAGGTCTCTCCAGGCGACGAACACGGCTCCGGTCTGTCCTTTCCGGCGGGTGGGCTGGTTACCTCTCCACGATCGCCGCCGGGTCCAGAAAGGACATCTGGCCGGAGACCACACTTCGCGAGCCGGAAGACGGCACGCCGCCTCTACCTTTGGATAGAGGCGCTCCCCGTTCCGGCTCCGTAGCCTGTACGCATTGTGACCATCCCGCCCGCTTTGACCCCGACCAGCCGGGTGCTGACCTGGTGTCTGCACCTGCTGCTCATCGCCCTGCTCGCCCTGGCGGCGGTGCGGGCGGTCGCCGACGGCTCGGCCCCAGCGGCGGCGGTCGTCGTGACGGCACTGACCTGCGGCGTGGTGTACGCGGCAGGCCCGCTCCTGCCCCGCGTCAGGACGTCACGGCGAGCCGCCGCGTGGTGGCTGCTCGCGGTGGGCGTCGTGTGGCTGATCCTGCTGGTGCTGACAGCCGACGGCGTGTGGGTCGCGTTCCCGCTGTACTTCCTTCAGTTGCATCTGCTGCCGCGCCGCCAGGGTCTGCTCGCGGTGATCGCGACCGCGCTGGCCGCGATCACCGCGTTCGCCGCCCACCAAGGTTCCTTCGTCCCGGCGGCGGCGATCGGCCCGGCCCTCGGCGCCGCCGTAGCGGTCGCCGTCGTATGGGCCTATCAGGCGCTGTACCGCGAGAGCGAACGGCGCCGGAACCTGATCAAGAAGCTCACCGCGGCCCGTGTGGACCTCGCCGAAGCCCAGCACGAGGCAGGAGTGCTCGCCGAGAGAGAGCGGCTCGCCCACGAAATCCACGACACTCTCGCCCAGGGCCTGTCCAGTATTCAGCTCCTGTTGCGTGCCGCCGAAAGAACGCTTCCCGACACCGCCGGGAACGCCGCCCGTTACGTCGAGCAGGCCCGTCAAGCGGCTGCGGACAACCTCGCCGAAGCTCGCCGCTTCGTCGTCGCCCTGTCCCCTCCCGCGCTCGACGACACCACGCTGGCCGACGCGCTGAAACGGCTCTGCGCCACCACCAGCGCGCGGCACCGGATCACCGCGAGCTTCCACCTCGCCGGCACTCCCGTGCCGTTGCCGACCACACACGAGGTCGCGTTGCTGCGCATCGGCCAGGCGGCTCTCGCAAACACCGTCCGGCATGCCGACGCGTCCACCGCCGAGGTCTCCTTGAACTATCTGGACGAGCACGTCGCCCTCGTCGTCGTCGACGACGGGGTCGGCTTCGATCCCCGGCACAGCGGTTTCGGCCTGACGACGATGCGCGCGCGGGCCGAAGCACTGGACGGAACACTCACCGTCGGGTCCTCCCCCGGCCATGGCACCACGTTGTCCGTGCGGCTGCCCGTCGAACCCGGGGAACGCCCGTGACCGAACCCCCGATCAGGCTCCTCCTGGCCGACGACCACCCCATCGTCCGGGCGGGACTGCGCGCCCTCCTGGAAACCGAACCCGGTCTCGTCGTCTCGGCCGAAGCCGCGACAGCGGAGGAAGCGGTGGCCCGCGCCGCGGAAGGCGACATCGACGTCGTGCTGATGGACCTGCGCTTCGGCTCCGGAATGACCGGAGCCGAAGCCACCGCGGCGATCACCGCGCGGCCGGATGCTCCGCGCGTTCTGATCGTCACCACCTACGACACCGACGCCGACACCCTGCCCGCCATCGAAGCGGGCGCCACCGGCTACCTCCTCAAGGACGCGCCTCCCGAAGACCTGGCGGCCGCCGTACGCACCGCCGCCGCCGGACGCACCACGCTGGCGCCGACAGTCGCCGACAGGCTCATGAACCGCATGCGGATGCCCACCACGGCACTGACCCTGCGGGAGATCGAAGTCCTGGTCCTGGTGGCCGACGGCCTGTCCAACCGCGCGATCGCCGACAGGCTCCACCTGACCGAGGGCACCGTGAAATCCCATCTGGCCCGCAGCTACACCAAACTCGGCGTCGACTCCCGTACCGCCGCCGTCGCCACCGCGACCGACCTCGGTCTCATACGCCGCTGACCTCACGCCCTCGTGAGCGGTAAGGGCCAAAGGCGTCTTCGGTACCTACTGGATTCTTGCTGCGGTTGCTCCCAGGCCCGGTTCGTGATCGCCACTTTCGCCCCATGCGCACCAGCAGTCACACCAGCCGCGCGTGAAGGCCCCTTCCCTCGGCTCAGCCGAAGAAACTCGACCTTCACCCCTTCCCCACTACGTGAAGGACCCCTTCACTGCGCTAGACGCAATGAAGGAGTCCTTCACGTACCTCAGGCGACCAAGCGGCGGTGACGCGTCGGTCCAGTCCTCGTGAGTGGCTAGGACGGTTAGAACCATCCATACCACTCACGAGCTTTATCCCCCGAGCACTCCGCTGACCTCGTTCGGCGTCCCCGCAAGGGTGCCGGTCGCGGTCTTCACGCCGGAAGCGAGATCGACCGAATGGATCTCCTTCTTGCCGGGATCGGTCACGTAGGCGGTCCCGCCCCGGACGAAGATCGCCGGACGCGGCTGCTGCCACTCGAGCGGTTCCTGCCAGGAACCGAGTACGGCGATCTTCCGCGTCACCGAACCGGTCACCGGGTCGATCACGTGAATCTGACCGTCGGTGCCCAGTACCAAAGCCTCGCCCTGCGGGCCGCGAGCCAGCGACCGGAAGGTGTAACTGGTCCCGAGGTCGACGTGCTTCATCGTGGCTTTCTCCGTGTCGATCAGGCTCACCCTGCTCGGCCGTTCGAGCTCGGCCGCCTTGTCGACCTTGTAGTCGCCCAAGGTGATCGGAGAGACGTCCGAGCCCGCCTGGTTGCCGATACGCCCGTAGGGATCCGGGCTGGAGACCTTGGTGATGACACCGTTCCGGTAGATCAGCACACCGGTTTCGCAGCCGACCACGACCGCTTCGCCTCGCGCGGCGGCTTCACCGTGCACGCCGGGGCACTGCTCGTTGCGCGCGATCTCCTTCTTGTCCTTGTCCAGCACCACGATCCCGGACCGCTTGTCCTTGTTCCCGACCGTGGTGACCAGTTCACCGTTTTCGAGTTCGACGGCCACGCCGTGATGCGCTTCCGGCGTCTTGTGTTTCGGCGAAGGCAAAGCCGAGTTGCCGATCGTCTTCGGGTCGAAGACGGTCACCTCGCCGGTCCCGTCGGCGAACAGCACTGTCTTGCCGGCGTGCCGGACGACGTGACCCGGTTTGGCCGCCTTCACCTCGGTGTCCGTCAGCACGGCACCGACGGCGTCGAGGACGCGGAACCCGGTGGACGTCGAGACCATGAGGTGCCGGTCGTTCCCGGCGGGGTTGAGCCGGTTGAAGCCCGTCAGCGGGAGATCTTTGGCCACCTTCAAGGTCTTCCCGTCGAGCAGGAGGATCCCTCCGTCGTAGGTGACGGCCACCGGGTCCGCGACAACGGGCGCCGCGTCCTTCGGGGCTTGCGCGGCGGGCTGTTCGGTCGCGCAGGCGGCGAGCGCGAGCGTGCTCACCGTCGTCGCCATCAGCGCGACGTAGCGGGTGGTTCGTGCCATTTTCCTTGTGCCTTTCGTCTGTTCCGGTCAGGAACGGGTCAAGCCGGTGGCGATCGAT
The DNA here is from genome assembly GCF_055584485.1 of Amycolatopsis sp. NPDC102522. NCBI lineage: Bacteria > Bacillati > Actinomycetota > Actinomycetes > Pseudonocardiales > Pseudonocardiaceae > Amycolatopsis > Amycolatopsis sp. NPDC102522. Next base: position 199,806 of record NZ_JBVJLY010000008.1, read on the forward strand.
TCGGTGTTGGCGCGCATCATTTCCAGATAGGTGGCCGCGCCCTGGCCGGGTTCGCTGAGCGATTCCGAGAACAGCGGAATCACCGCGACGTGCAGTCCGGCCTGTTCGGCCAGGACCCGCGCGAGCCGGTCCGGTTGTGAGGAATCGGCGAAGACGACCGGCACTCCCGCCGCGCGGACGACGTCGGCGAGTGCTTTCAGATCCGAGGAACTGGGCGAAGCGAGCGTGGTTCCGCCGGGGATCACCGCGCCGACGACCTCGAACCCGTACCGCTGGGCGAGGTAGCCGAAGACGTGGTGATTCGTGACGAGTTTCCGCCGCTCGGGCGGAATTCCGCCGAACTTCTCGGTCATCGTCGTGTCGAGCGCTTCGATCTCCCCGCGATAGCGTTCGGCGTTGGCGCGGATCACGGCTTCGTCGACGCCGCTGACGTGGGCGACGACCTCGTCGGCGATCGCCTTCACCACGTCGCGCACCCTGGCGGGATCTGTCCAGAAATGGGGATCCGGCTTGTTCCCGGCGTAGCTGATCGGGTTCGCCCGCTCCCCTGCCGGGAGCGCCGGTACGCCGTTTTCCTCGGCAGTGCGGACGGTGCGCAGCATGCCTTCTTCGAGCCCGAGTCCGTTGTAGACGATCAGACCGGCGCGTTCGACCTGGGCCGCCTGCTGCGCGGAGATACCGAAGGAGTGCGGGTCTGCGTTCGGCTTCATCAGAACGGTCACGTCGGCCTGATCGCCGACGACGGCACGGGTGATGTCGCCGAGGATGTTCGTGGTGACGACGACCGATGCGCTGTTCCCGCCACTTCCGGAACACCCGGCCGCCGCCAGCAGTGCCGCGACGCACAGCGCGAGTACCCGGCGCTTCATCGGCCGGTCTCCACGATGTGGCCTGCCTTGCCGCCGACCTTCAATGTCCTGGCGCGCCGAAGGTTGTCGTTGTAGTCGATCTCGTACACGTCCGCCGAGAGCGGGTTGTTGACGTAGGCGCGGGTCGTGTCGACCTGGATGGAGGGAACGTCGGCGGCGGTCGCCTCCGATGACAGAAGCGGGATCGCCGCCTGCTCCTTTCCGTTGCCGTCGAAGGAACGCAGCGTTCCGTCCCGGGTCAGGGCCAGCAGAGGGCCGCCCTCCCCGACGGCGTTCACCGCCGCGACCGGGCCGGTCTCGACGTACTGCCAGCTGCGACGGCCGACGTCCAAGGACCACACGGCGGTCTCCCCCGCTCGCGCTGCGAGCGTCGCGGCGCCCGGCCGGTGGTAGAAAGCTGTGGCGCGCTCCTGCGCGGAGACACTGCGCGGGTACGGGATCTTCGCCCCGGTGAACGCACCGTCCTTTTCGGTCACGAGCAACGCTCCGTCCGCGCAACCGAACACGACCCCGCGTCGAGTCACCGCCTGCCCTTGCAGGTCCGGACACGGCTGCTCGATCTCCGCCACGGCCTTGCCCTGACGGTCGTGAACGCGCACTCCCCGGGCGAGCGGCTTTCCGGGATCCGCCACCGAAGCGAGGACGTGTCCGCCGTAGGGAATCGCGACACCGGCATGGGGTTCACGCGTGATCTTCCCCAGTTCGGCCACTGCCCCCTTATCGAGCTGGGCCCGGTCGAGCAACGTCGTCGTACCGTCCGGATAGGACAGAGCAGAAACGGCGGGATCGCTGTAGACCGCCAAAGGCTGTTTGCCCGGAGCCACGCCGACGTCACGGACCTTCGCCCGGTAGTAGTGGACATGGTCACCGTGGTCGACCATCCAGGCCCCGCTGTCGATCACGCGGACCGCGCCGTCGCGCCCGGTCAGGTAGCCGAAGCGACCGTCACCGGTCAGCGCACGCACTCCGTCGACCTGCCCGGTCTCGTGCACCTTCTCGGTGATCAGGTCCACCACGCGCACAGCACCTGTTTCGGCGTCGGCGACGATCAGCCGCGACTGGGCCTCTGCCGCCTCTTCGGCACCTTCGACATAGCCGTGCGGAACGTCCGCGGTCACCTCCTTCGGCTGCTCCCCGCCGCACGCCGCCAAGGTCAGCGCCGCGACGACCGCCGTCACTGCTTTCAGTTTCATCGTGAGCTCTCGATCTCCGGTGTCAGGGGACGGAATCGCTGTCGTACGAACGACAAGAGGGCGGAAAGGAAGAACAGCAGGACCGCGCCGGCGGCGATGGTCGCGCCCGCCGCAGTGCCCCAATGCCAGGACACGAGCAGGCCACCGACCGTGGCGGAGATGCCGAGCAACGCCGCGACGATCATGATCGTGGTGATCCGCCGAGACCAGAACAGCGCCGCCGCGGCGGGCGCGATGAGCAGCCCGAACACCAGCAGCGTCCCCACGACGCGGAACGACGCGACGATCGTCAGCGTGACCAGTCCGAGCAGCACCGCGTTGGCCAGGCGCGGGCGAAGACCCAGCGTGTGCGCCTTCCGGGCGTCGAAGGTGAGCGCGGTGAACGACCGGTGTCCCAGCGAGGCCACCACTCCCACGACGACCAGGGTGATCGCGAGACCGACCAGGTCACCGGAGCCGACGGCGAGCACGTCACCGAAGAGGAATCCGGTGAGATCGACCGCGAACGACCGCGAGTGCGACACGATGATCACGCCGCTCGCGAGCATGCCGACGAAGAGCAGTCCGATGGTGGTGTCTTCGGACAACCGCCGGGAACGCCCGAGTGCGGTGACGCCGAGCGCCATCACGCCGGCGCTGATCGCGGCGCCGATCAGCAGGTTGACGCCGGTCAGCGAGGCGATCGCCACGCCCGGCAACATGCCGTGCGACATGGCGTCCCCGATGAAGGCCATGCCGCGCAACACCACCCAGGTACCCACGACGGCGCACACCGCCGAAACGAGTACTCCCGCCACCAGCGCACGCTGCACGAACGACACCTCGAAGGGGATCAGCAACCACTCCACGCGTCACACTATAGTGGTAATGATTGTCATTATCTAAAGGAGGTGGGGATGACCCCGGACACAGCGGCGCTCACGATCGACCGCGTGCACGCGCACTACGGCTCCCACGAGGTACTGCGCGGGATCACCGCCCAGGTGCCCTCGGCGCGGATCACCGCGATCGCCGGCGCGAACGGCGCGGGCAAGTCGTCACTGCTCAACCTCGTCGCGGGCGTACTGCCGGCGACCACCGGTTCGGTGACCCGCCGGGATCCGGACCGTGTCGCCTACGTGACCCAGCAGAGCGAGGTGTCCCAGTCGCTGCCGATCACCGTGCGCGCCACCGTCACGATGGGACGCTGGGCACACCGGGGCCACTGGCGACGACTGTCCAAGATGGACCGAAAGATCGTCGGGGAATGCCTGGAACGGCTGGACATCACCTCGATCGCGGACCGGCTGATCGGCACGCTCTCCGGCGGTCAGCGACAGCGGGCACTCGTGGCGCAGGGATTGGCCCAGCGGGCCGCACTACTGCTGCTCGACGAGCCATCGGCCGGGCTGGACTTGCACGCCCGCAGCCTGATCGACGAAGCACTGCGCGCCACGCTCGCCGAAGGCACGACGGTCGTGCGCGTCACGCACGACCTCGACGTGGCGGGCCGAGCCGATCACTGCCTGCTGCTCCGGGACGGCCGTCTCGTCGGCGAAGGCCCTCCGGCTTCGGTGCTGACCCCGGAACGCGTGACGGACGCCTGGGGCCTGCGAACCCGCAGTTAGTCCTCTGAATGCGGGACTGAAGGCCGCCGAAGTTCGTTACGGTGGATCACCGAGAGAAGGGGGACATTGGTGACCGCACCGGTGGAACAGACCTGGCAACGGATCATGGCCCTGCTGTCCGAACACGCGCCCGCCACCGCGCGGGAGATCCGGCCTCCCGCACCGGCCGCGCACGTCGAGCGTCTGCAGGACCGCGCCGGTCTCCAGCTGCCGGCCGAACTGCGTGCCTGGTGGACCCTCATGGACGGTGTCGACGACCAGCGTGATCGCGGATCCGGGAATCGGTCCGGATACCTGATCCCGAAGGACTACCTGCCTCTCCCGGTGTCGCGGGCCGAGGAGGAACACGGCAGGCAGTCGCGGTATCCCGATCCGGCCTGCTGCACTCCCGAGGGTGCCCACCACAAGCAGGCCGGTGACACCGGATTTCCTTTCTGCAGCGCGGTTCTCCCCATCGGCCGCGACATCGGCGGCGGCCTGCTCTGCGTCGATCTCCGCTCTGGCGAAGACCACGGTCGTGTCATGCAGTGGTACGCCAGCGAAGGGATCTACCGATCCGGCTGGTCAAACGTGACCAAGATCCTCGACGAGATCGCCGAACGCCTAGACAACTACGTCCATGACCGCGAACTGCCCTCTCGCGAAAGGCATCCCGTCATCAGCGACGGCGAGCTCAGCTGGCCCTGACCCGCGTGAGCCACCGCGTCGTGACGCTCACCGCCTCCTCCGCGAAGCCTCCGAACCCATGCCCCGCGTACGATGTCTCGCACGTCTCTTCGTCGCACGTGCTGTGGAACGAGGACGCGCGCGAGCTGTGGCTGTTCCGAAGAGGTCGGCTCGGTGTCGTGAAGGACCCCTTGAAGACGATCAACGTCCTGATGGCCCCCTTGAGGACAATGACGTAGCGCGGGCCTGGGGCACCGAAACCCAGCAGGAGGTGAAGGGAACCTCCGCCTCGCACCCACTTCCTTTGTCGCGAAAGTGGCTTTCGAGACACCACATGTCCCGAAAGTGGCTTTCGCGACACCCTTTACCCAGCCCAAGGTGGCGTCGTGTCTGAGCCCAAGGTGAGCGAAGACGTAACTCGCGTGATCAGGAACGGATCTCGCGTGATCAGATGACGTTCACCGTGTTCGCCGCCTGATCACGCATGATCGCCCATCTCACCCGAACACGACACCTGCAACCTTTTCCGCAGGAGAAAACGAATCGCCACTCACGACCGGCTCTTCTCGGTCGCCACAGCGACGGCCACCGCATCGGCGACGGCTTCGGCCGCCTTCGCGGCGTCTTCCTGCGCTGCAGTGGCGGGGGTGCCCCCGACGCCGGTGTTCCGGACGGCCGGAGACTGCGGAAGGCTCTCCGCGAAGGCGCGGGAAATGTTGTGCAGCGCCGAAGTAACCTCGCTCGGGATGACGAAGAACGTGTTGCCCTCGCCCTGAGTCAGCTGCGGCAACGTCTGCAAATACTGGTACGCCAGCAGTTTCGGGTCGGCGTCGTTGCGGTGCACGGCCTGGAAGACCTGATCGATGGCGCGTGCCTCGCCTTCGGCCTTCAGGATCTCGGCCGTCCGGTTTCCCTCGGCGCGCAGGACGGCGGCCTGCTTGTCGCCCTCCGCGGTGAGGATCTGGGACTGCCGTTGCCCTTCGGCCGCCAGGATCGCCGCACGTTTGGCCCGTTCCGCGCGCATCTGCTTCTCCATGGCGTCCTTGATGGTCGCCGGCGGATCGATGGCCTTGATCTCGACGCGGTTCACCCGCAGCCCCCATTTGCCGGTCGCGTCGTCGAGGACGCCCCGTAGCTGGCTGTTGATGGTGTCGCGAGAGGTCAGCGTGCGTTCGAGGTCCATGGATCACGTTCTGGCAGTTCACCAAGTACGGCATCGTCGTGACAGTGCTGAGCACGGTGATGGCGTGGGTCTACGTCTGGCTGCGGTACTTCACCTGATAGCGGGTACGAAATCACCCAGGGTGACCACCTAGGCTGCCAGGACGTCCGACCATCAGTGTGAGGAAACCGCGTATGGCAACCGCCGGAGCAGCGGAAACGCGCCGCCGCTATCGGCCCGAGTTGCAGGGCCTGCGTGCCGTCGCGGCGCTGCTGGTCGTGGTCTACCACGTGTGGCTGGGCCGGATTTCGGGCGGCGTCGACGTCTTCTTCCTGATCTCCGGGTTCCTGATCACCGGCCAGCTGGTCCGGGCCGCGGACCGAGGGCGGATCGAGTTCCGGCCGCTGTGGGGCCGGATGATCAAACGGCTGTTCCCCGCCGCGCTGACCGTCCTGCTCGCGGTGCTCGTGCTGGGGATCTGGCTGCTGCCGCAGGACCGGTGGTTCCAGACGATCAAGGAAGTCTTCGCCTCCGCGCTGTACGTCGAGAACTGGCGGCTGGCCGTCGACTCTGTCGACTACTTCGCCCAGCACAACACGGCCAGCGTCGTCCAGCACTACTGGTCGCTGTCCATCCAAGGTCAGTTCTACGTCGTGTGGCCGCTGCTGATCGGGCTCGTCGCCTTCGCGGCCACCCGGCTGCGCCGCTCGCTGACCAGCACGGTCGCGATCACGCTCGGCGTCCTGTTCGCCGTGTCCCTGGCCTTTTCGGTGCGGCTGACCGCGACCAACCAGCCGCTGGCCTACTTCCACTCCCTCACCCGGGTCTGGGAATTCGCCCTCGGCGGGCTGCTCGCCCTCGCCATCGACCGTTTCGTGCTGCCCCGGCTGGCCCGGATCCTGCTGGGCTGGCTCGGCGTGGCCGGGCTGGTGACCTGCGGACTCATCCTGGACGTGGGCGAGGTGTTCCCCGGCTGGGCCGCGCTGTGGCCGACCGGCTCCGCCGCGCTGGTGATCATCGCCGGCACGACCGGCAGCCGGGCGGGCGCGGACCGGATCCTGTCGTCGCGGCCGCTCGTGTATCTGGGCAATCTCAGCTACGCCCTCTATCTGTGGCACTGGCCGGTGCTGCTGTTCTCCTTGATCGCCCGCAAACGCGAGGCCGTCGGCTTGCTCGGCGGGGCCGTGGTGATCGGGGTGTCCCTGGTCCTGGCGGCCGCGACCTACCGGTTCGTCGAAGAGCCGGTGCGGAAGTCGTCGGTCGGCGAGCGGACACGCTGGGGCTCCTACCGATTCGCCGTGCTCGCGCTACTCCCGGTGCTGCTGGTCGCGAGCACATGGCAGGTGGTGAGCGCGAAGAAGGCCGACTTCTCGATCGCGCTCGACGACGACCACCATCCCGGTGCGATGGCCCGCGACCCGGAGACACCGAAGAAACCCGTACCCGGCAAGGAAGCCGTGCCGCCGTTGATCGCCGTCCCGAACGACTGGGGCGGCATCCCCGACGCGCAGTGCACCCGTTCCCGGTTCGACCGGATCCTCGAAGTCTGCACTTCCCTCCCGGAGGGGACCCCGGCGAAGACGATCGTCGCCGTCGGCGACTCCCATATGCAGCAGTACCTCGCCGCGCTCAAACCCATGGTGGAGAAGAACGGCTACCAGGTCAGCTTCATGCTCAAGGGAGCCTGCCCGTTCTCCACGACCTCGGACGCGATGCCGGGCGACGCGGGCTGTCTCGCGTGGAACTCCGCGGCGCAGAAGGAAATCCTCGCGATGCGCCCCGACGCCGTCCTGACCTTGTCCACTCGTGACGTTCGGGTCGGCCCGACCGAGAAGACCCCGCAAGGCTTCGTCGACCAGTGGAAGGTCCTCGATCGCGCCGGGATCCCGGTCGTGGCGATCCGCGACAGTCCCCGACCCGGGTTCTCTCCTCCCGGTTGCATCGAGGCCAACGGCGTCAAGGCACCCGAATGCAGTGTGCCCCGGAAGAAACTGCTCGCCGAGCCGCCGTACGAGAAGCTCACGGACATCCCCGCGAACGTCTCCCTGCTCGACTTCAGCGACTACTTCTGCGGACGGGGACTCTGCCGTCCGGTCGTGGGGAACGTGCTGGTGTACATGGACGACAACCACGTCACAGCCAGCTTCATGACCACGCTCTCCCCGGTGCTGGAACGAGGCATGATCAGCGCCCTCGGCTGGTGATCACGGCTTCCCGAGCAGCGCGGCGACGGCCTCGCGCGCCTGACGGGCCGGAGCCGGGTCTCCGCTGATGCCCGCCGTCACGATGGCCCCCTCGGCGAGCAGGAACACCGGTTCGGTCAGCGCCAGCCCGGTGGCCCGCACCCAGGTCTCGACCTGCTCGTGGAAAGCCCGCTTGTGTGCCCGCACCTGGGCCAGTACCGCTTCGGACGAGGGGCCGACCTCGCCGTGGGCGTTGATCCAGGCGCAGCCGCGGAAATCGGGTTCGGCGAACCAGTCGGCGAGCCAGTCGAAGATCGTGAGCACGCGCTCGCGGGGATCCGCGACCTGCTCCACACGGTCGGCCAGGCTGCCTCTCCAGCGCCGATCGCGACGCCTCAGCATCGCCACGACGAGGTCTTCCTTGGCTTCGAAGAACCGGTAGATCCGCTTCAGCGAAAGACCGGACGCCGCACGGACCTGATCCATGCCGACCGCCTGGATGCCCTTCTCGTAGAAGAGCTTCTCGGCGGCGTCGAGCAGGACTTCACGGTCCACCCGGTTCTGCTCGTCGGTGACAGCGGCCGGCATCGGAACTCCTTGACATTGAGAACGGTCGTTCCCTACCTTAGACGCCAGACGCGGAGAACGCACGTTCTCCACCTGAGGAGGTCGACGATGTCGGAAGATCGCCCGCCCTACCCGCCGTTCACGCGGGAGTCGGCACTGAGGAAGGTCCAAGCCGCCGAAGACGCCTGGAACACCCGCGATCCCCGCAGGGTGGCATCGGCGTACACGCCGGACTCGGTGTGGCGGAACCGGGATACGTTCGTCCAGGGACGCGAAGAGATCGTCACGTTCCTGACCGCGAAGTGGGATCGGGAGCAGGACTACGCGCTGCGCAAGAACCTCTGGACGTTCACCGAGAACCGGATCGCCGTCCGGTTCCAGTACGAGTGGCACGACCAGGCCGGACAGTCGTGGCGCAGCTACGGCAACGAACTGTGGGAGTTCGACGAGCACGGTCTCATGAGCCGTCGCGAGGCGAGCATCAACGACGTGGCCATCGCCGAAAGCGATCGGCGGATCCACGGTCCCCGGCCGGCGGAGGAACACGGAGCCGACTTCCCGCTCCGGTAGGTCAGTCCACGAGCGTGGCGATCTCCCACAATCCCAAGGACTTGTCGGCGTAGGCGCCGCCCTCTTCGGTGCACCCCTCGACCAGCACGGCCAGCGGTGCCGGGAATCCGAACGGTTCCCGGCACAGGTTCAACGGCCTCCAGTCGCCCGTCACGATGTCGGTGTTGGTGCCGAGTTCGGTGAAAGTCGTGGTCAGCAGGTACCGGGAACCGCTCCGATGCAGGTTGCACAGCGCTCGCTCGATGTCGGCGAAGCTCAAGTGCACCAGGCAATCCCGGCACAGCACCAGATCGGCGGACGGCAGCGGATCCCCGATCAGGTCGAGCGTCCGGAACTCCCGCACCGGATCGTCGTGGAACCGTGCGGCGTTCGCCTCGACCAGATCGGTGACGATGTCGGCACCGATGTACCGGTCGAGGTCGAGATCCACCTCGCTGAGCCAGCCGAAGTCCCCGCACGGCAGATCGAGCAGGCTGCGCACGCCGAAGCGTTCGAGGAGAACCGGCAGTCGTTCGCGGAGCTCCCGAGTCTGGACGGACTCGGAGCCGGGGCCGGAAACCGAGGAGGAACTCCACAATCGGGATCGGAAGATGTAGGTGAAACGATCCTGGGTCCCCATGCTTTCGAGCTCTTCGGCGACCCGGCGGAAATTGACCTGCGCTGTGGTGATCGGTCGTTCGTCCACGCCTTCATCGTAGATCGATTCGAGCACCCTCACTTGCCGGACGTCGGCATCAGCGCGTTCTCCTCATGGTCGAGTTCGGTCTGCAGGATCCTCAGACTGGCGTCGGGCAACCGGCCGGCGTCACGCCACCGAAGGAGTTCTTCGCGCTGCGCCTCGATGATGCTGTGCCGGGCGCGGACGGCGGCCTCGTATCCGGGAGCCCGAGGCGTGAGCGGGTTGTCCTCGAGGTAGGCCAGCCGTGCCCGATAACGCCGCTGACGGCCTTCGAGGTTCTTGCGCATCACAGCCACCGCCTCGTCCGGCACGTCCTCCTCGTCGACGAGTTGCTCCAGGCGCGCGAGAGCCGCATCGATGGCCGCGCTGCGTGCCTGGTTGCGCAGCCGCGCCTGGTCTTGGACGTCGGCGCGCAGGCCGAGGCGTTTCAGGAGCGGCCCGAAAGTCACGCCTTGGCCGACCAGCGTCACCAGGACCACCAGGAACGCCGAGAACAACAGCAGGTCACGCGCGGGGAACGGGCTCCCGTCCGCCGTCACGACCGGAATGGCGAACGCGGCCGCGAGCGTGATCACCCCGCGGGTGCCCGCCCAGCTCAGCCCCGCGATCTCCTTGCCCGTCAGCGCCCGCTCCGAAGCCTCCCCGGTTTCGTCCGCGCTGCCGAGCCGGGCGTGCAGCCGCCGTGGGAAGAGCTGGGTCAGCACCAGCCACAGCGGCCGGACCAGCAGGACGGCGCCCACCGTGACCACCGCGGTCAAGATCACCGAGCTGACCGGGTAGCCGCCGAGCCCGGCGATGACGGCGGGCAGCTGCTGACCGATGAGCAGGAAGACGAATCCTTCGAGCAGGTAGTTGACCAGGCTCCACACCGCACCGGTCTGCAGCCTGCTCGCTCCGGTCTGCAGCCGCGGCGTCTGGTGTCCGATGATCAGCCCGGCCACCACGACAGCCAGGACACCCGAGCCGTGGATGGTCTCGCCGAGCACGTACGCGGCGAACGGCGTCGCCAGCGAGACCGCGTTCGCCGAAAGGGGATCCGCCAGGACGCGGCGGGATATCCGCACGAGGAACGCCACGACCACGCCGACCAGCAGGCCGCCGATCGTGGCGAGGGCGAACTCACCCGTCGCGAGACCGAACGAGAAACTGCCGCCGATCGCGACGGCGAGCGCCATCTTGTAGATCGTCAGCGCCGTGGCGTCGTTGAGCAGGCCCTCACCCTCGATCAGGGTGGACAGCTTCGCGGGCAGCCCGACCCGGCGGCCGACGGCCAGCGCCGCCACGGGATCCGGCGGGGCGACCGCCGCGCCGAGCGCGATGGCCGCCGCGAGCGGGATCACCGGGACCAGCCAGGTCAGCAGCCCGCCGACCGCGAAGGCTGTCGCCAGTACCAGCAGTACTGACAGGCTGACGACCGAGCGCAACCTGCTGCGGATCGCCAGCAGACTCGATCCGAGCGCGGCGTTGTACAGCAGCGGCGGAAGGATGACGTCGAGGACGAACTCGGGCTCCAAGTGCAGGTTCGGCCCGGGGAGCAGGGCGTACACGAGGCCGACGACGGTCAGCAGCACCGGATCCGGCAGGCCGAGGCGATGGCTGATCGCGCCCACCACGACGATGACGCCCAGCATGGCCAGCACGAACCCGATGACACCCAGCATGCCCCTTGTTCTACCCGACGGGAAATCCGGTCACCGAGGCCGGTGCGGTGAATCCACTGTGGACGATGCGATCCCCGACCGCTCACGCCGGTCGCAAGTAGGGTTGTCGCATACGGATCGGACAGGGGGTACCGATGACCGAATGGGACAGCGAACGCGGCCGGTCGCTGCGGGCGAGTGCCGGTGATCTGGCCAGGACGGCGTTGACGAACGTCGTGCGCGAGTATCCGCACCACGAGAGTCACTGGCATTTCGAAGGCGTGCCCATCCTCGCCCCGAGACTGTCGCATCCGTGCTTCTACGGCAGTTTCGACTGGCATTCCTGTGTGGAGATGTTCTGGGTACTGGTCCGCCTGCTGCGTCACCACGCCGAACTCGTGCCTGCCGAGGAGATCCGCCGCGCACTCGACGACCATCTGACCGTCGAGGCGCTCGCGGGTGAGGTCGCTTTCTTCACGCCTGAGGAACACCGAACCACGCAACGCCCCTATGGCTGGTCCGCGCTGCTGGAGCTCACCTTCGAGACCGTCACCTGGGACGATCCGGATGCCGCGCGGTGGTCGACAGGCCTGCAGGAGCTGAGCGCGGTCTTCGTGACCCGGTACCTCGGCTGGTTGCCGCAGGCCACTTATCCGATCCGGTACGGGGTGCACGACAACGGCGCGTTCGGGCTGTCCCGCGCGCTGCCGTACGCCGGCCACCTCGCCGACCAGGGCGACCCGCGCCTGCTGCGGGTCATCACCGAGACGGCCTGGCGGTGGTTCGGAGCCGACCGCGACTATCCCGGCTCCTGGGAACCCTCCGGCGCCGACTTCCTCTCCCCCGCCCTCGCCGAAGCCGAGCTGATGACCCGCCTGCTGTCCGCGACCGAGTTCGCCGACTGGCTGGAGCGGTTCCTGCCCGGTATCGCCGGGCGGAAACCCGCGACCCTTTTCACCCCGGCGACCGTGACCGACCCGACCGACGGGCAGATGGCCCACCTGCACGGGCTCAACCTGCACCGCGCCTGGTGCTGGGACCGCCTCGCGCGCGCCCTCCCCGAGGGCGACGACCGGATCCCCGCCATGTTCGACACCGCGCACGCGCACACCCGGGCCTCGCTGCCTCAGACCACCGGCGGCCCGTACATGGTCGAACACTTCCTGGCCTACTACGCCCTTCTCCTGCTCAGCTGAAACGAATCGAGCCGACGATGACCTGGTCGTTGCCACCCGTCACCACCGGCGCCGAACGCCGTCTCCTCGAAGCCATGCTCGACCGCAACCGGGCCGAAGTGGTCAACGCGGTACGCGGCCTGTCCGAAGACGACGCCCGCCGCCGTCTCGTCGCGTCCCTGACCACACCGATCGGCCTGCTCAAGCACGCCGCGGTCGCCGAACGGATCTGGTTCCAGCATGTCCTCGGTGGTCTGGCCGAGAGTGAATGCGACGGCGGTACGACGCCGGGCGATGCCAGTTTCATCGTCGGCGACAACGAGACAGTGGCCGACGTGATCGCCGAATTCGAGCGGGCCAGTGCGCGTTCTCGCGTGATCGCCGCCGGCTTCGACCTCGACGTGATCAAGGTCCACCCTCGCGTCGGCGACGTGAGCCTGCGGTTCGTCTACTTGCTGCTGATCGAGGACTTCGCACGGCACGCCGGGCACGGCGACATCCTCCGCGAGCAGATCGAGCACCGCGCCGAAGGAGACCTTCGGTAGACGGCGACCGCCTTACCGGCGAGAACATGTTCGGAGTGTCACCACCCGATCAGACCAGTGACTCACTGTTGGAATACAGACGAAGCACCAGCAGGCACTCGACCGCCCGATCGGGTGAACCCAAAGTGAGCATGGATGCTCGAATTTCGCCGAGCTTGGCGAAAGGTGACCGTAATCGGGAGTTGCGATCAGCATTTTTCAAACTGCGAAGACGCTGTGCACAGCCTCCACAAAATGACTCTTCACCTGCGATGATCAGTGCGACAGTGCATATCGCGGTGACCTGGTTCGACGCCGGGAAGGCAAGCGGCCGGGCCGTCGGACCCGTTTGACGGCACTCGTCCGTTTGGCGCTACCGACTACTTTGAGTAGCTTTTGGAGTCACCCAGACCGTTGAGCGACGCGTGCATACCGTTCAGCGCGACACACGCTGTACTACTGAACGGTCACAGTCTGCTTTCGCCAAGATGAGCTCAGCCGCACCGAGTCAAGAACCGGTAACGCGCGCGTGGCCCCCTGCTGGAACAGGAGGCCACGCGGATGTCCGTTGACCCGCTCGCTAGAACAAGGACAGGACGCCGTGACCTTACAGCCTGATAATGCGAAGACACCAGACAACAGCCCGCCTCGTCGGGTCAAAGTTGTCATCGAGCACCTCGAAGAACCGCCTCGCCGGGTCGCCACCTCCGCGGAAATGATCCGCGCCGCGCGGCCCCTCCTGAGGAGCACGGGACGCCACCGCAAAGTGCAGACCCGCGACAGCTGGCTCTGCCTCGCGATGGCGGTGCTCGCCGGCTGGGCCCCGACACTGCGGATGTGCCTCCTGCTGACGATCGGCGGCGTGGTCGTCGTCGGCGTCGTCAGGATCAGCACACCGGAGGTCGGTGTGTCGGCGGGGACCTGCGTCGGTCTGCTGACCCTCTTCGGCGCCTGGATCGTCAAGGCCCGCCATGGAAAACAGCGGCGGGAACCGAGTCTGTAACCGGACTTTCGCCCCGTGTCGGCCGGAAAGACCGACACGGGGCCCTTCGTTGTCGGCAACTCTCCCCGCCACTCCCGCGTCCTCCGGTTAAATGGTCGCGAAGTCCCCGACATGTGAGGAGATCTCGTGCGGAGAGCTAGAAGACTGGGGGCCCTGGCCGTTTCGGTGCTGGCAGCGACCACGGCACTGGGCAGCCCGGCGTTGGCCGACACCGTGCAGTCGTTCCACACCCCGCTCGACCCCGCTTCGGTGCGGGAGTCGGTGCGGTACTTGGTCGAGAGCTACCGGGTGAACGAACAGGAGGCGTTACGCCGTCTGGAGTTGCAGACCGACGGCGTCAAGCTGGACGAGCTGCTGCGCCGCGATCGAGGCGCCGAGTACGGCGGCATGTGGCTCGATCAGGACAAGGGCCAGCTGGTCGTGGCCATGACCAAGCCCGCGGCGGCCGAGCCGTATCTCAAGGCGATGCCCAGCCGTGCCGATGTTCGCACGCAGCGGGTCGAGCACTCGTTGCAGCAGCTGACGGCGGCGAAGGAACGCGTCGCGGCGAAGGTCGGCGCAGGACCGGAAGCGGTCTACCTGCCCGCGGTGAGTGAGTCCGAGAACCGTGTCGTGCTGTGGGAACGTGCCTGGGTGGCGCAGGAGAAGGCGGCCGTGCGCGCCGCCGGCGACGTCGTGACCGCCGAAGTGAACACCGCTCGCAAGGCCGCGGCGGCGGAATCCGGCGTGGTGGTCTCCCGCGTGCTGGCGAATCCGAACGCGCTGTCCACGCCGAACGTGGACCTGGGTTTCTGCCATCCGCTCTACTGCACGAACTACGGCCCGATGCGCGGCGGCCTCCGGCTGGACATGAAGCGGGACGACGGCACCTGGGGCGGTTGCACCAGCGCCTTCAACCTGCGGTCCACCGGCGGCGGTTTCCCCGGCAAGGGCTGGGTTCTGACCGCTGGTCACTGCATGCGGACGAAGACCAACAACACGCCGACGCAGCACAACGGCAACGAGGTGCTGCAGCAGCACGGTATCGAGAAGAGCTCGTACCCGTACGACTACGCGGCTCTTCCGTACGTCAACGACGCGGCGGCCACGAAATGGCTCGAAGGCCAGACCGGTCGCAACCGGGTGCTGAAGTACTGCCGCAACGGTGGCATGGACAGCAACGGTGACACCCCGTGCGGCCAGCAGGCCACTTCGGTCGACGAGTCCATCACCAGTGCGCACAAGCTCGCCGACATCAAAGCGGGCTGGGTCGTCTGCGCTTCCGGGACGGCGTCGAGCGCGGTGAACTACCCGGATTCCGTCGACAGTGGCGCGGGCGCCGGCTACCTCGTCGGGACCCGCTGTGGCCGGGTCCTGTCCACGGACGTCGGCATCAACACCGACCTGTGCGCTCGTCCGGGCGACAGCGGCGGACCGCTGTTCAGCCAGGCCGATCACGCGGCGCTGGGCATCCTGATCGGCAACCAGCAGTCCCGGTCGGGCCCCTGCCAGGCCGGTGAGTTGAACAACTACGCGCCGATCGAGACGATCACCACCGACCTCAGCGAGCGGATCGCGAGCCAGGGGTCGAAGTTCGCGGTGATCACGACTCCGAACGGCTGATCTCCTGATTACGTGAAGGCCCCCTTCGTCGCGTTGAAGGGGGCCTTCACATCAGGTCACTTGGCCAGCAAGAGGCCTTCGTAGCGCAACGTGTCGCCCTCGCCGTACACCCGGACCGTCAGCTCCGGCGGCTCCCACGGCGCGAACACCTCGTCGATCGTCTGGGGAGCCGGCCCCAGATCCACGTCCACGGCGAAGGTGTGAGCCACGATGTCGGCCCGGACGACGACGCCGTCCGGGCCGGTCACCTCCAACCGGCTCACTCCGGAGTCGATCGCTCCCAGCGCTCCCGGCCGCGAACTCCACACCGCGAACCCGCGCTCGGTGACGTCGGTCCCGTACCCGGTGCTCATGATGTTGAACAGCGTGCGTTCCCCCTCCCGGAAGACGCACTCCGCCTCGACACCCGAGTCGTTGTAGGCCAGCAACCGCCCGTTCGCGGTTCCCGCCCAGAGCCGGGCCCCGGCGTGCCACCCGGCATGCGACACCGTCTCCGTCGATCTCTCGATCTCCGCCGCCCGGTAGAGCTCGGTCAAGACCGTCAGCTCCGCAATCCACTGCTCCACTACTTCATCCCTTGGTGGGGCCACTACGCGTGCGCCCTCCTCCCTGACTGTCCACAATGGTCAGTACCGAGGCTGTCACACGCCGCTGTCGATCACATCGGGGTTTCCCCGGAGATCACTCCGGCCCGCTGCACGGTTCCGTGCAACCGACGACGAGACGGACCGGGAACACGGAACGTGAGCGCTCGGATCTCGTGAGCGAGGCCGATTGGGCCGAGCAGAGCAATCTCACGGATTTCCCGTCATGGGCTTTCCCGTCGCACGTCGCGGTTTCGCCGGGGCAAGCCCGGCGGAACTCCGACGCAGAGGGGTAAGGCTGATGACCGCGCAGCGCACGATCACGGAGGAGATCGGCGAAATCGGTGTCTGGCTGATGGGCGAGTTCGGTGGCCGTGTGCCCGCGGTCGTGATCAGCCGGGTCCTCAACGCGAGCCGGCGAGACCTCGAAGGCCGCATCGACCCTGAAGAACTGGGCGAAATGTTCCACACGCTCTGCCGGTTCCGGCTTCAGCGGATCGTGGCCGGAGACCAGCGGATCACGGTCAAGATCCCCAACGCCCGTCTCGCGTGACTGTTCGCGACCGTCATCGTGCCGGGACGGTGACGGTCTTGAGCTCCACGTACTGCGCGAGGCCGGCGGCACCGTATTCGCGACCGAGGCCACTGGCCTTGAACCCGCCGAAGGGGCCGTCGAAGCCGATCGGCGCCCCGTTGACGGTGACCGTCCCGGTGCGCATCCGCCGTGCGACAGCGAGCGCGTGACTTTCGTCGGCCGACCACACGCCGCCGGAGAGCCCGTACTCCGAGTCGTTGGCGATGCGGACAGCGTCGTCCTCGTCGTCGTAGGGAATGACGACGAGAACCGGCCCGAAGATCTCTTCCTGGGCGATGCGCATCGTGCTGTCGACGTCGGCGAACAACGTCGGCGTGACGTAATTTCCTTTGTCTAGTCCTTCCGGGACTTCGGAGCCTCCGCTGACCACGCGCGCGCCCTCGGCGATGCCGATCTCGATGTACTCCCGCACTCGCTGCTGCTGGCCGGGCCGCACCATCGGGCCGATGAAGGTCTTCTCGTCGGCCGGGTCTCCGACGACGAGGGACTCCATCATTTCCTTGAGTCCGGCGACGACTTCTTCGTAGCGGCTCCGAGGCGCGAGGATCCGCGTCTGCGCGATGCACGCTTCGCCGTTGTTGAGCAGCGACCCGAACTTCAGCCCGGCGATCACGTCCGCCAGGACGGCGTCGGGCAGGATCACGGCCGCGGATTTGCCACCGAGTTCCAGGCTGACCCGCTTCAGCTGTGCCCCCGCCAGCGACGCGATCCGGCGGCCGGCGGCGGTCGAACCAGTGAACGCGATCTTGTCGACGCCGGGGTGCTTCACCAGGTATTCGCTGGTCTCCCTGTCCGCGGGAAGCACGCTGATCGCCCCGGACGGAAGCCCCGACTCCGCCAGCAGGTCCGCGAGCAGGCTCATGCTGAGCGAGTTCTCCGGCGAGACCTTGAGGACGACCGTGTTCCCCGCGAGCAGCGCCGGGATGATCTTCGCCAGTGACGCCGAGAACGGCGAGTTCCACGGGATGATCGCGGCGACCACGCCGATCGGTTCCCGGCACACGATCGAGCGGAACGGCGCGGACGGGTCCGAGGGCGTGAGCGTCTCTTCCCACCTGAATTCCTCAGCCGCCTTCAGATACGAGACGGCCAGACGTCCCACGCCGGGCTGTCCGGCCCGCGTGAACCAGAGGGCCGAGCCGTTCTCGGCCGAAATCACCGCGGCGATCTCATCCGCGCGGGCCTCCCTCAGCGCGTTCAGCCGCCGGAGCACCGCGATCCGCTCTTCCGGCGGAGTCCGCGGCCACGGTCCCTCGTCGAAGGCTGTCCTGGCCGCGGCGACAGCACGGTCGACGTCGGCGGGGAGCGCCTGGACGACGCGGCCCAGAACCGACTGGTCGTGCGGGGACACGATGTCCAGCGGCGCCGGATCGCTCGGCGTCGTCCACTCGCCTCCGATGAAGAGCTTGTCGTTCGTGATCATCGTTCCGCCTCTCTAACTGTCACATCAACGTAGCATTTATGGCAGTTAACGACACAGTCGCGTGATACATTCCCGGCCATGAGAGCTGATGCGGCACGCAATCTCGAAGCCGTCCTGACCACGGGCGCGCGGATGCTCGCTCACGACCCCTCGGCCAGCATCAGCGCGATCGCCGCCGAAGCCGGAGTCGACAGGCGCACCGTCTATCGGCGCTTCGACTCCCGCGAAGACCTCTTGGCGGCCATCTACGACTCCCGGCTGGCCGCGGTCGAGGAGGTCGTCCGCGCGGCCCGCTTCACCGAGACGGCGGTCCCCGTGGCCTTGCACCGCTACGTCGAAGGAATCATCGAGGTCAACCGCGTCTGGCCGGTCGAGCTGACCCGGATGCGCGCCGAACCGTCCATCCAGGAACGCCGAAGCCGGCTCACCGCCGAAGTGGACACGTTCCTGCGGCGCGCCACGGACGAGGGATTCCTCCGCGCGGACCTCCCGGACGGCTGGGCGAGCCGTCTGCTGATCCAGCTCCTCCACCTCGCCTCGCAAGAGGAAATGGACGCCCCGCGCGCCGCAGACCTGCTCGTCGGCACCTTCCTGAACGGAGTGGGTGCGAGCTAGCGCCCACCTCGTCCATGAGGATTTCGTCGCGTCATGTGCTCGCTTCGCGACGGTGGCGCGATCACCTCTTGCTTCTTGACGCCTTCGATCGGCGCGGGGACCTCCGGCGCCCGAGAAGTGGATCGGTGGCGGCTCACTCGATCAACGATGCTGGGCAGCGTCGTGCTGGACCAGTGCGCGAATGAGGCGTTTATGTGGCGTCAATGCGGCGTGCGGCCCTCTGAACAGGCTTCTCACAGAGAACGGCGTCCACCAAGAACTTCGTCACCCTGCGCCCCCCATGGAGCGGCGACGTCACGCAGGGTGTGCGAAGGTGACGTCATGGCCGCTTCGCGCAGACGATTCCCCGTGTCCTGGACCACTGCCATGCCGGTCCTCGCCATAGTCGTCCTGGTGCTGAGCTGGGGCCGCGACCTGGGCCCGATACCGGTCGCCATCGTCGCGATCGCCCTCGGCGGGACCGTGCTGGCCGCGGTGCACCACGCCGAAGTGGTCGCGCATCGCGTCGGGGAACCCTTCGGCTCACTGGTACTGGCGATCGCTGTCACGGTCATCGAGGTCGCGCTGATCGTGACGATGATGTCCTCCGGCGGACCCGAAGCCGGGACTCTGGCCAGGGACACGGTGTTCGCCGCGGTGATGATCACCATGAACGGCATCGCCGGCATTTCGCTCATGGTCGGCGCGCGCCGCTACGGCGAGACGCACTTCAACCCGGAAGGCAGCGGCGGCGCCCTCGCCACCGTGGCGACACTCGCGTCCGTCACCCTCGTGCTGCCGACGTTCACCACCAGCACTCCCGGGCCCGCCTTCAACAGCACGCAGCTCACCTTCGCCGCTATCGCGTCGCTGCTGCTCTACGGCCTTTTCGTGCTCACACAGACCGTCCGTCACCGCGACTTCTTCCTGCCTGTCGACAGCGACGGCTCCGTCAAGGAGGAGGAACACGCCGAACCGCCGACCAGCAAGGCGGCGCTGACCAGCCTCGGGTTGCTGCTGGTGGCCCTGATCGCTGTCGTCGGCCTGGCGAAGGTCGAATCACCCGCGATCGAAGCGGGGGTCAGCGCGGCAGGCTTCCCGCAGTCGTTCGTCGGTGTCGTGATCGCCCTGCTGGTGCTGCTGCCGGAAACCCTGGCCGCGACGCGGGCCGCGCGGCGCGACCGGATGCAGACCAGCCTCAACCTCGCCTACGGTTCGGCGATCGCGAGCATCGGGCTCACCATCCCGACCATCGCGCTGGCGTCGATCTGGCTGGACGGGCCGCTGCTGCTGGGTCTCGGCGCGACCCACATCGTGTTGCTCGCGCTGACGATCGCGGTCAGCGTGCTCACGGTCGTCCCCGGCCGGGCGACCCGGCTGCAGGGCGGCGTTCACCTTGTCCTGCTGGCCTCGTTCCTGGTACTCGCCATCAACCCGTGACACGAGTCCTCTTCGGACACTGTTCTGTCGGTGGTCACGGGTAATCTCAGCCCCGTGAACGCTCGGGACCGCATCCAAGAACTCGCCGACCAGATCGTCGTCCTTCGCGACGCCTACTACCGGGGCTCGCCGAAAGTGGCCGACGCCGACTACGACGCGATCGAAGACGAGTTGCGGGGGCTCATCGAGGGCAACCCGGAGCTGACCCCGGACCCGAACCCGCTCGATCAGGTCGGCGCGCCCGCCGTCCTGCACGCGCCCATCCGGCACTCGCGCCCGATGCTGTCGCTGGAGAAGGCGACCAAGCCCGAGCAGGTCGCGGCTTTCTTCACCCGCTTCCCCGGGCAATCGGTGGTCGTCATGCCGAAGCTGGACGGCCTGTCGCTGGCCTTGGTCTACGAAAACGGGCGGCTCGCCAGGGCGGTCACCCGCGGCGACGGAACCACCGGCGACGACGTGACCATGCTGGTGCGGGCGCTGACCGACGGCGTCCCGGACAAGGTCGAAGCGCCCGGCCGGGTCGAGGTCCGCGGCGAGGCCGTCATGCTCCGGTCCACCTTCGCCGCGTACAACAAGGTCCACCCGGACAAACCGCTGATCAACCCGCGTAACGCCGCCGCCGGGACCCTGCGCGCCAAGGATCCGGCCACCGTCGCCGAACGGCGCCTCCAGTTCTTCGCCTTCGATCTCTCCACAGAGCCCGACAGCGCGGAAACCGATCTCGACGGCGCGCTGCGGACGCTCGGGTTCGCCGCCGCCGACATGCGGCACTGCGAAGACGCCGAGGCGGCGCAGGCCGTCATCACGACCATCGAGCAGCAGCGCAACGACCTCGATTACGACCTCGACGGTGCGGTCCTGCGCCTGGCGGATCGCGACGCCTACGCCGCCGCCGGAACGCGGTCCAGCTCCCCGCGCGGCGCGCTGGCGTTCAAGTTCGCCGCCGAGGAGAAGACCACCGTGCTCGCCGACGTGGTCTGGGATGTCGGCAAGACCGGCAAGATCGCCCCCGTCGCGTGGCTGGAGCCGGTGTTCGTCGGCGGGACCACGGTCACCCGGGCGACGCTGGCCAACCAGGAGGTCATCCGCGCCCGCGGCATCAAGATCGGTGACACCGTGCTCGTGCGCCGCGCCGGCGACGTGATCCCGTTCGTGGCAGGCGTCCTCGACGCCGCCAAACGCACCGGCGAGGAGCGGGAGATCGTGCCGCCGTCGGTGTGCCCGTCGTGCGAAGAGCCCTTGACCGAACAGGGCAACAGCCGGGAACTGTTCTGCACCAACGTCGCCTGCCCCGCCCAGACCGTCCGGCGGCTGATCCACTGGGCTTCCCGCGCGGCCGCGGACATCGACGCGATCGGCGGCGTCTGGATCGAGCGGCTCGCCGAGGCCGGGATTCTCGAGCACCCGTCGGACTTCTACCGGCTCACCAAGGAAACGCTGCTGGAATTCGACCGCATCGGCGACATCTCCGCCACCCGCATGATCGAGTCGATCGACGCGAGCCGTGGAGTCGGGCTGCGCCGGGCGCTGATCGGCCTGGCGATCCCGATGGCCTCCGAGGGCACCGCCGCACGGTTGTGTCGCGCGGGCTTCGGTTCGCTGGAGGACGTCGCCGAGGCGGGCGAAGAGGGGCTCGTCGCCGTAGAGGACATCGGCCCGAAGGTCGCCGCGTCCCTGATCGAGCACCTGACCCGGCTGCGGCCCGAGCTCGAGCGGCTGCGGGAGGTCGGTGTCTCGCTGGACGTGCGTGAAGAGGATCTCCCGCCCGTCGTCGCGGCCGGTGCGCCGCTGGAAGGCAAGACAGTCGTGGTCACCGGTTCGATCAGCGACCCCCGTTCCGGCGAGAAGGTGCCGCGCCCGACGTTCCAGCGACTGTGCGAAAGGGCGGGCGCGGCCATCGCGTCGTCGGTTTCGGCGAACACCGACCTGCTGATCACCGGCGCCGACGTCGGCGCGAGCAAGCTCACCAAGGCCGAGAAGCTCGAGGTCGAGGTCGTGGACCAAGGCGTGATCTGGGGCCAGTTGATCGAAGCGGGTGTCGTTTAGCGTTGTGCCTCGTGAGTAACAAGTACGGTTCTAACCGTCTTTACCACTCACGAGCTGTACAGCGGACTCGTCGTGTGCCATTCGAACCCGCTGCCTTCAAGGCAAGGCCTTCGCGGCGCGGTCTGAACTGGCCCATCGGGAGCCGACTGAGGCCTCGGCTGTCCACAAGGGACGACTTTTCCGACCGGAGCGCCCGATTTGGGCGCTTTGCAGGGGGTCGTGGTTGCCAAGGACGTTCTATTGGGCCGAAAGGCAAATCTGGCATGTCGCGAAAGCCACTTTCGCGACATCAGACGTCCCGAAAGTGGCTTTCGCGACATGCCCAGCCATGCACCACCGCGATACCCCGAATGTGGCGTTGGGGACGCTGAATGTCCCCAACGCCACATTGGAGACATCACTCCAAATGCCACAGCGTCTCGTGAGTGGTAAGTGGAGTTATCGAGGGGTAGCGCAAAGGTGCCGGGTCGGCGTGTCCGGTCCGGGTGAGCGAGGGGCTGAAGGGGACTTTCCCCGCATGCGATGAGAGGAAGCGTCCTTCAGCCACCGACACCGTCCACAACACACCAGGTTTGCCTTACCCCTCAATAACCGTCCGTACCACTCACGAGCTTGTACCGCGGACTCGTCGAGTGCCATTCGAACCCGCCGCCCATCCATCCCCGCAATCCACGTAAGAACCGTTGCAGCTCAAGGGAAGGCACAGCGCTCAGCTTCTCGTGCGCCGCCTGGAAGTCCTGGACGACGTCGTTGTGCAACTCGACGGTGATCGCCGTGGCCTCTTCGATCGAGCACTTCCGGTCGTCGGCGATCAGCAGGACCGCGTTGCACGGTGGCGACTCGTCCTCCAGATCTTTGGCGACCGAGTGCACGTCGTTGACGAGCACGGCGGCCGTGCCCGCTTGGATCGCCGCCTCGCGGACCCGCGGGTCGTAGTAGAGGTTCGACGTCAGTTCGTAGCCACCGAGGACGTCGATCAACGTCATCGAGGTGTAGAAGCTGTCGTGCTGCCGGGCCGCCAGGTACTCCCACGCCGGCGGGTATTTCCCGCTGTGGCGCCATGCCGCGTAGGCGCTCCAGCTCACGAACATCGCGAAGGTCGAATAGCAGACGCGGTTGACCTGCGCGGCTGTCCCGTTCTGCCGCAGGTAGTCCGTTCCGGAGTTCAGGGCCACCAGAACCCTGTCCTTCCGCAACGTTTCGTCGAGATCGCGGCTGAATTCGCCCAACGACGGCACCGGGTCCATGGCGGCCATCGCCAGCGCGAGCTTCGGCGGCAGTTCCGCCGGCACCGCGCCGAGTGAGGTGTCGTCGGCGTAGAGGTCGTCGGCCGCCCACCAGGCGGCGTTGAGCTTCGCGGAGATCAGCAGCTTGTCGGGGTCTTCGCAGTCCGGGTGGGCGAGCATGACCAGCCTGCCGAAGCCCGCCTTCCCGATCTGCTCGCACTCCCCCTCGTCGAACCCGCACTCCCCCGCCCACGCGACCAGTCGCCTGTCGACCTCGTCGCCGAGCGGGTCGTTGATCCGTTCGGCGACGGGGACGTACAGCGGCGGCGCCGACCCGTCACCCCACGGCCGGTACGCGTACGCGGGGTCGAGAACGGGCGCCTCCGGCGGCGGAGTCTCCTCCACCGCCGGAGAAACAGCGGTCAGCCGTGCCGCCAGCCGGGCCGCGGACGTACCCAGTCCGCTCGGACCGGCCAGCAGCGTGGCCAGCGCACCGTGTTCCGTCATCACTTCACTCCGGTGGTCTCGCGGGATCAGACGCGGTCCGCGGCGATGAGCAGGTAGTGGAAGCTGCCTTCGCGGTAGGCGTCGAGGAACGGCTTCTCGACCCCGGTCGCCACCGAAGACTTCGCCCGCAGTTCCCAGTACGGGATCGTGTCCGCGGTCAGGTCCACCACCGAGATCGGCACCAGGTCGTTGGCCGTCATCGCCTTGAAGTACTGGCTGCGCGGATGGATGTTGCAGGTGTAGTGCTGGTCGATCTGCGCGACGGCCTTGGACCGGCCACCGGTCACGTCGTTGTAGCACCCGGTGATGGTGACGTAGCGGCCGCCGAACTCCAGCTGTCGCGCGTGCTCGGCGAAGAGCTCGTGGAGGTCCACGTACATGGTGCTTTCGTTGTTCCAGATCGCCTTGCGCGAGCCGGTTTCGAAGCCCGTGTCGAGCATGTTGCGGAAGTGGTAGCGCACCCGGTCGGCGACACCCCTGACGTCCGCCTGGTGGTTGGCGAACTCGACCTGCTTCTCCGAGATCGAGATCCCGTCTACGTGGCAGCCGAAGCGCGCGTTGGCCATGATGCTGGAACCGCCGCGCCCGCAGCCGGCGTCGAGGAGCCGGTCGTCCGGTTTGACGTCGCCGAGATGGTCGAGCAGGACGTCCGCCTGCGCTGTCTCCAGGCGGTGCATTTCGGCGATGATCCGCTCGTCGCGAGTGCCTTCGGGGCCCTCCAACACCGACCAGTCGACCTCGCCCACCCCGTAGTGGTGGTGGTAGAGCCCGTCCACGTCGCCCAGTCGCAGGTTGACCGGGTCCTTCTCCTTGTTCCAGTAGGACGCCACCGACTTCTGGTACTCGGTGCGCAGAACCTTGGCGGGAGCGGGAGTACGGGCGATCGTCACGTGTGTGGTCCTTTCTGGAGCCTTGTTGTTCGTGGTGGTTGCGGGGCGGGGGGTCAACGCGCGACCTCGACGTTCTCCAGGACACCGAGCGCGTCGGGCACGAGCACGGCGGCCGAGTAGTAGGTGCTCACCAGATAGGTGGCGACAGCCTGCTCCGTGATCCCTTCGAAGCGCACGTTCAGGCCCGGTTCGTATTCGTCGGGCAGGCCGGTCTGGTGCAGCCCGATCACGCCGTTGTCCTCCAACCCGGTCCGCATGGCGAGGATCGAGGACGTGCCGTTTTCGGTGATCGGGATCTTGTCGCAGGGCAGCAGCGGGACCCCGCGCCACGCGGCGACCACCTTGCCGTCGACCGTGGTGCCTTCCGGATACAGGTTGCGGCGCGTGCATTCCCTGCCGAAAGCGGCGATCGTGCGCGGATGGGCGAGGAAGAACTTCGTCTTGCGGCGACGGCTGACCAGTTCGTCCATGTCGTCGGGTGTCGGCGGGCCCGTCCGGGTCTGGAACCGCGACTTGAGGTCGGCGTTGTGCAGCAGTCCGAACTCGCGGTTGTTGATCAGGTCGTGTTCCTGCCGCTCCCGAAGCGCCGACACGGTCAGCCGGAGCTGCTCGTCGAACTGGTCCATCGGCCCGTTGTAGAGATCGGTCACCCGCGTGTGCACCCGCAGCGCCGTCTGCGCGACGGCCAAGTCGTACTCGCGCGGCGAGATCTCGTAGTCGACGAACGTGCCCGGCAGCAGCGGCTCGCCGTCGTGCCCGGACGACATCCCGATCTCGGACTCACCCTTGGCGTTCTGCGGCTTTCCCTTGTGTGCCAGCATGTCCTGCACGTGACGGCGCATCGCCTCGGACCGGCCGTTGAGGTCGGCGAAGTCGTCGGCGCGTAGGGTCAGCACGATGACCGGGGTGACGGCCTTGACGGTGAACGGCCAGTTCCGGTCGATGCCGGCGAGCATTTCGTCACCGAAGTGGTCACCGTCGGCCATGCTGCCGATGGTGGCTTCGGCGCCGTACTCGCCCGGCGCCACCTTGGCGACCTTGCCGTGCGCGACCAGCACGACCTCGTCGAGCGGGGAGCCGTGGCTGACGATGGTCTCACCGGGCCGGTATTCGTGCTGCACGAACCGGTCGGCGAGTGCGGTGAGCGTGTCCTCGTCGTCGAAACCCCGCAGCAGCGCCAGTTCCGCGAGTTCCTGCGGGACGACCCGGACCTCGGTGCCGACGTTGGTGAAGCTCACCCGACCGTCGCCGATGGCGTAGGTCAGCCGCCGGTTGACCCGGAAGGTGCCACCGGTCGCTTCGACCCAGGGCAGCATCTTCAGCAGCCAGCGCGGGGTGATGCTCTGCATCTGCGGCGGCGTCTTGGTGGTCGTCGCCAGGTTCCGCGCGGCCGCGGGGCCGAGACTGAGCCGGCGGTCGGCCTCCGGCGTCGTGGCGGTCATCCTTCGCGGCCGAGTTCGGCGGCTTCGAGCACGGCCAGCGCGTCCGGCACGAGCACGGCGGCGGAGTAGTACGTGCTGACGAGGTAGGAGATGATGGCCTGCTCCGAGATCCCCATGAAGCGGACGTTCAACCCGGGCTCGTACTCGTCCGGTAGGCCGATCTGACGCAGGCCGACCACGCCCTGGTTCTTCTCACCGGTGCGCATCAGGAGTACGGAGCTGGTGCTGGTCTGGCTCACCGGGATCTTGTTACACGGCAGGATCGGGACGCCGCGCCAGGACGGCACCTTGTGTCCGCCGAGGTCGGCGCCGGTCGGGTAGATGCCGCGTTTGCTGCACTCGCGGCTGAACGCGGCGATCGTGCGCGGATGCGCGAGGAAGAAGCCGGGTTCCTTCCACACCAGGGCGAGCAGGTCGTCGAAGTCGTCCGGAGTGGGCGGTCCGGTGCGCGTCGCGATGCGCTGGGTGAAGTCGGCGTTGTGGAGCAGGCCGAAGTCCGTGTTGTTGATCATTTCGTGCTCTTGTCGCTCGCGCAGCGCCTCGATGGTCAGGCGGAGCTGCTGCTCGGTCTGGTCCATCGGCTGGTTGTACAGGTCGGACACTCGGCTGTGGACCCGCAGCACGGTCTGGGCGACGCTCAGTTCGTATTCCCGAGGCGAGGTCTCGTAGTCGACGAACGTGCCCGGCAGCAGCGGCTCACCGTCGTGCCCGGAAGAGATGTCGATCTCGGCCTCGCCGAAATCGTTGGCACGCCCGGAGTCCTGCGACGTCTGCTCGATCTGCGCCTGCAGCGATTCCGACTGCTCCAGTACGCGTTCGAAGGCCTGGCGGGTCAGGGTGAGTACGGTGCAGGCGGTGGCCGCCTTGGCCGTGAACTCCCAGATGCCGTCGTCGGCGACGAGGGCCTGCGCGCCGAAGTAGTCACCGTCCTTGACCACGCCCAGCGCGGTCTCGTCACCGTAAGGACCGGGGCCGGTCTTGGTGATCTTGCCGTGCGCGATGAGGTAGACCCGGTCGGCGCGGTGCCCGAATTCGACGAGGACGTCGCCCGCCGCCACTTCCTGCTGTTCGAAACGGCGCGCGAGTTCGGCGAGTACCTCTTCGTCGTCGTAACCCTTGAGCGGTTTCAGTTCTCCCAGTTCCGCCGGGATCACGCTCACTTCGGTGCCCGCCTTCGAGAACGTCACCCGTCCGTCTCCGACGGCGTAATTGAGCCGCCGGTTGACCCGATAGGCACCACCGTTGACCTGAACCCAATCGAGCATCTTCAGCAGCCAGCGGGACGAAATGCCCTGCATCTGCGGAACGGATTTCGTCGTGGTCGCGAGGTTGCGCGCGGCGGCCCGGCCCAAACTCAGCTGCGGATTTTCCGACCCCTGGACACCTTCGGCGGAAGTGCCCGATTCGGTCACGGTCACAGCAAGGTCCACCCTTCGATAGTCACGTGAACAAACAAGATCCACAAACCGCGGCGTGCCGGTCATGCCCCGATGTGCGGCCCCGCAGGGATCAACATAGCAAGGCGTTTTGCCCGCACAAGCGCACTTTCAGGTAATGCAAAAAGGCCACCCGAATGCCGCTTTTTCCATTGCATGAGAAAGCGTTATGCACCATTACTCGGCGCTTTAATACCCGCACACTGTCGGTCCAGCGATTGTGCTGAGGTGTTATGCGGAACCGGCCGAGAACTCCTCGGGGTGCCTGCCGTGCGGCCGTTGGAGTGGCCGGGCAACGTCCTTTCGGGTCACCTCGGCGTCCTTGTTCGACGATGGCTTGACAAACCGCTACCGAACGGAGGGTCGCGCCGGGACACTCCGTCGTGTCAGTGACCCCAGGCGACCGCTCCCCCTCGATGCGCTCGGCTCAATGTCCAGCCCTTGCTGATATGTCAGCGACGGCTGTACTGTCCTGTCCGTGCTGACATGTGAGACCCAAGGTGCCGCGCTCGCCCGGCTGGGTCGTGCCCTCGCCGACCCGAACCGGTGCCGGATCTTGGTCGCTCTGCTCGACGGAGTGAGCTACCCCGGTCAGCTGGCCGGGCAGCTCGGCCTGAGCCGCTCCAATGTGTCCAATCACCTTGCCTGCCTGCGGGGCTGCGGATTGGTCGTCGCCACCTACGAAGGCAGGCAGGTCCGCTACGCGCTGGCAGACGCGCATCTGGCCCGCGCGCTGCGGGAACTGGTTCAGGTCGTGCTCGCCGTCGACACCGCCGAGCCCTGTGTGGACGATGCCGAACTCAAGGTGCTCCGATGAGCGTGGAGAGCAGTTCCTGCGCGGACGGCTGCTGCGCCCCGAAGTCCACGATGGACCCGGATCGCCGCGCCGTGCTGTCGCGCCGGGTCCGGCTCCTGGTCTCCGCGACGATCACCTACAACGTCATCGAAGCGGTCGTCGCCATCTCCGCGGGCACCATCGCCTCCTCGACCGCGCTGATCGGCTTCGGCCTCGACTCGGTCATCGAAGTCGCGTCGGCCACGGCTGTGGCCTGGCAGTTCTCCGGCAAGGACCCCGAAGCCCGTGAGCGCACCGCGCTCAGGGTCATCGCGGTGTCCTTCTTCGCACTGGCCGCCTATGTCTCCGTCGAATCGGTACGCACCCTGTTCGGCGCCGACCCCGCCGAACACTCCACCGTCGGCATCGTGCTGGCGGCGCTCTCCTTGCTGGTGATGCCTTTCCTGTCCCACGCCCAGCGTCGCGCCGGACGGGAACTCGGCTCCGCGAGCGCTGTCGCCGATTCGAAGCAGACCTTGCTCTGCACCTACCTTTCCGGTGTGCTGCTCGTCGGGTTGCTGCTCAACAGCCTCTTCGGCTGGTACTGGGCGGATCCGCTGGTCGCGCTCGTCATCGCCGCCGTCGCGATCAAGGAGGGCCGCGAGGCCTGGCGCGGCGAGCACTGCTGCTGAAAGGAACACCATGACCCGGACAGCGCGATGGAACCGGTACTGGGACGGCAAATCCCAGAACTACGACCGGGAGATGCAGTTCCTCGACCGGAAGCTCTTCGGCGATTCCCGGGCGTGGGCCTGCGGTCAGGCCACCGGCGACGTCCTCGAGGTCGCCGTCGGCACCGGACTGAACCTGCCGCTCTATCCCGACAGCGTCACGCTCACCGGTATCGACCTCAGTGACGGCATGCTCGCCATCGCCCGCGGCCGCGCCGAACGCCTCGGCCACCCGGTGACGCTGCGGCAGGCCGACGCCCACGACCTGTCCTTCGACAACGGTTCGTTCGACACCGTGGTCTGCACCCTCGGACTCTGCGCCATCCCCGACGACGGCAAGGCGTTGCGGGAGATGGCGCGGGTGCTGCGGCCTGGCGGCAGACTCATTCTGCTCGACCACATCGCGAGTTCGTCGCGCGTGGTCCGCGGCCTGCAATGGCTCACCGAAAAGGTCACCGTGCCGATGGCCGGCGAGCACTTCCTCCGGCGCCCGCTCGACAAGATCGGCGACCTCGGCTTGACCGTGGAACGCCGGGAGCGGTTCAAACTCGGGCTGGTGGAACGGCTCGTCGCCCGCAAGTGACCGGTGTCATCGGAATTTCATCGACATCGCCGAGCCTGGTGACGTGACCTCTTCGCAGCAGCCACCGATCTGGCAGCAACACCCCGTCACGCCGCCGAAGAAGGTCCCGAAGACGAGCCTGATCTTCGGTGTCGCGGCCGCCGCTCTCATCGTCAGTGTCGGCGGGATCGCGGTGACCGTGGCACTCGCCACCGGTGGCGGCACCGAAACCGATTCCGGCGTGTTCGCCGCGCAGCCCGGGGATTGCCTCTCGGTCGACGAGAACGCCAAGAGCGACAGCGAGTTCAGCAGCAGCGCCGTCCGGGTCCGCTGTTCGGACGAGGCGGCCAATTACACGGTGATCGCGCACCTTCGGTCCGAAGTCGCCGCGGACTGCAAGGTCGTGACCGGCCACGAGCACGGCAACCCGGTCGTCTACGACCTCGAGCCGGGGTCGGCCAGGGAACTCTGCCTCAGCCCGAAGAACTGACGGCTTGCTGCTGGGCAGCGTCCCAGGCCGCCTCGATCATCCCGAAGATCTCGTCCACCGCGGCCTCCGGATCGGCCGCCTCCCGGCCCAGCGAATAGGCGTCGATCACAAACCTCGCGATCGTTCGGCAGGCCATCGCCGACTGCGGCAGTCCGGGATCGGCGGCGATGGCCGCCGCCAGCGACTCCGCGTGGCGCAGTCTCATCGAGTCTTCGTACTCCCGCAGCACGGGCGATCCGTCGATCATGCGCCAGATCGGGGCGACGCCGTCCGCCGTGCAATGCCGCACCATCGCGTGGATCTCACGACGCAGCGCGGGGATGAGCGGCTCGTGCGGAGCCCTTTCGGCGACCGCCCGCGTGAGACCTTGCTCGAAGTCCGCGTCCTGCCCGAACACCAAGGCTTCTTTCGAAGCGAAGTGGGAGAAGAGCGTGGTGACGGCGACGTCGGCCTCCGCGGCCACCTCACGGATGCCCACCTCGTCGTACCCGCGTTCCAGGAAGAGCCGCAGGGCGGTGTCGGCGATCTTCTGGCGGGTCGCGGCCTTCTTCCGCTCGCGACGCCCGGTCGGCACGGTCATGCGGAGACGCTAGCAGATGCAAAACAACAACAGTTCCAAAACGCTAACCGTTAGTGCTACGGTGGATCGTATGAAACAAGTGATCTTCACCGAGTTCGGCGGTCCGGAAGTCCTGCGGCTGGTCGACGCCGAAGACCCTCACGCGGGGCCTGGTCAGGTGCGCATCGCGGTGAGCGCGGCGGGAGTGAACCCCGTCGACTGGCGGGTCCGCGAAGGCCAGGTCCTGGGCGCCCATCCGACCGCGCTGCCGTCCGGCGTGGGCATCGACGCCGCCGGAGTGGTGGACGAGGTCGGCGAGGGCGTCACCGATGTCGAGGTCGGCGATCGGGTGTTCGGTGAGGGTTCGAACACCTATGCCGAGTTCGCGTTGCTGACGGCCTGGGCCCGGATGCCCGAGGGGCTGACGTTCGAGGAGGCGGCCGGCTACCCCTCCGTGGTCGAGACCGCGCTGCGCCTCATCCGCGAAGTCGGCGCGCGGCCCGGCCGGACGCTGCTGGTCAGCGGCGCGTCCGGCGGAGTCGGATCGGCGGTACTGCAGATCGCCCGCGAACGCGGCATCACGGTGATCGGCACGGCGGGCGCCTCGAACCAGGACTACTTGCGCGGTCTGGGCGCGATCGCCACGACCTACGGCGAGGGCTGGGTGGAACGGGTCCGGCAGCTCGGCCAGGTCGACGTGGCTCTCGACCTGGCGGGGTCAGGCGTGATCGGCGAACTGGTCGAGCTGACCGGGGACCCGGACAAGGTGATCTCCATCGCCGATCTCGGCGCCCCCGAGTTCGGCGTCCGGTTCTCCGGCGTCGCCGGGAGCGTGCCGGACGCGCTGGCCGAGGCCGTCGACCTCATCTCGCGGGGAAAGCTGCACATCCCGGTCGAGAAGTCCTATTCACTCACCGACGCCGCGGCGGCGCACGCCGACAGCCACGCCGGGCACACCCGCGGGCGCCGGGTCATCGTCGTCTGAGCCGGTTCAGGCGGTGGTCGCGGGAAGGATCACGACACCGTCGTCATCGGAGTAGAGCGTGTCGCCGGGAGTGAAGGTCACGCCCCCGAAACCGACCGGGACGTCGACAGCGCCGACGCCCGCCTTGGAACTCTTGCGCGGGTTGGTGCCGAGCGCCTTCACGCCGAGCGGGAGTCCGGCGAGCTCGGCGCTGTCGCGTACCGCGCCGTGGACGACCACACCCGCCCAGCCGTTGTCGACGGCGGATTTCGCGATCATGTCGCCGGTGAGCGCGCTGTGCAGGGAACCGCCGCCGTCGACCACCAGGACGCCGCCTTCGCCTGGGGTGGCCAGCAGCTTCTTGACCAGGCCGTTGTCCTCGTGACAGGAGACCGTCCGGATCGGGCCCGAGAATTTCCGGTGCCCACCGAACTGGCGGAACTGGGTGTCGCAGACGCGTAACCGGTCGCCGTGTTCGTCGACGAGATCGGCGGTGGTGAAGGAATGGATCACGGCGACCGAGTGTAGGTGGCGATCAGCCGGTTTCGCGCCTGCTCGATGAGATCCGCCACACGCCGGGCGTCGGGGATCGCCCGCAGTTCCAGTACCGGCGGCGCCCACGCGCCGCGAAGTTCGTTGGCCCTGACCCGCGAGCGGCCCCAGGCACTGCCGTAGGTGACCGTGCCGACGCCCGTCTCGTTCACCTTCACCGAAGGCGAGTGCTGGAGATACTGGAACCAGACCCACCGGAATTCCGCACCGGCCTGCCAGTTCGTGACGAAGATGATCCGCTGGGTGGTGACCAGGTACGAGAGGGCGAGTTCCCTCGATCGCCGGTCGGTCATACGCTGATAGAGAAAGGCCAGGAAGCCGGCGAACAGGCCGACGAACAGGGCCCAGGTCGGCCTACTGCCCCAAAGGGCGGAGAGGACGACGATCGCCCCGACCACCTCGATCATCTGCGTGTATTCCGGAAACCATTTTCGCGGGCGCAGTGGCGCTCCGGTCCACAACACTTCTTCGCCTTCTTGCAACGGATACGTGTGCATCGAACCCTCCCCCTGATCTACACCGGGAGTACGTCCGTCCAGTCCCTTACGTTGCCTCGGGCGGGAACACGGTTTCCAGCACGTGGGTGAGGATGGCGGCGGGATCCG
Source organism: Amycolatopsis sp. NPDC102522 (assembly GCF_055584485.1). NCBI lineage: Bacteria > Bacillati > Actinomycetota > Actinomycetes > Pseudonocardiales > Pseudonocardiaceae > Amycolatopsis > Amycolatopsis sp. NPDC102522. The sequence goes on from NZ_JBVJLY010000008.1 coordinate 232,667, forward strand.
GCGCGGGGGCGACCGTCTGACGCAGGGCGAGCCCGATCCCCAAGGCGCCCAGCATGACGACGGCCTGATCCAGCGGCATCGCGGGTTCGAGGCCCAGACGCCGGGAGTGCTCGGCGAGCAGGGCCGCCACCTCGTCGTCGTGACGTCGCTGGATGGCGGCGATCAGGGCGGCGGTTTCCGGCTGCTGCGCCGTCGCGGCGAGCACTTCCGCGGCCGCCGCGCTCCACTTCGCCGCGTCCTTGTCCGCCACGTCGGCGGGATTCAGTGCGGCGATCACCTCTTCACGGCTGGTGGCCCGGGCGAGAGCTTCCCGCAAATCCTGGAGATGACCGTCCGCGTCGGCCCCGATGATCGCGAGCCACAACCCTTCCTTGCCGCCGAAGTGCTTGTAGACGGCACCACGGGTGTAACCGGCGTCGGCCGCGATCTCCTCGACCGTCGCCGCCAGGAAACCGCGCCGCAGGAAGACCTGACGCCCGGCGTCGAGCAGGTGGTCGTGGGTGCGTTGCTGCTGCTCGGCCCGCGTCAGCCTGATCATCGCCCGCCCATTCCGTGACCCCACCATTCAGTAACAGTACGTTTCCAGAAACACGACGTTACTGTATCGTCCTGGGCATGGAGTTCTTGGCACCCGTGGCGGCGTTTCTCAGCCTTCCCCTCTTCCTGGCCGGGTTCGCTTGGTACGCAGTACGAGCCCGCAGCCGCGGCGTGAGCCAATCCTTGCTGGCGCCGATCGAGGAGATCTGGGATCCGATCGCGCACAAGACCAACATCGAGATCCAGATCGAAGCCGAACGAAGCCCGGAGACACCCTCACCGGGCGACCCTCCCGAACCTTTTTGGCGGCTGCGATGACGGGCCTGACGGCGGTCGTCACGGGCGCCAACAGCGGACTCGGGTACGAGACCTGCCGGGCGCTGGCGGCTCGCGGCGTTTCCGTCGTCATGGCTTCGCGCGACGAGCGCAGGGTCCTGGCGGCTCGCGATCGGCTGCGTGCCGAGGCCACCGGCGAACTCGAGGTGCTGCGGCTGGACCTGGCGGATCTCGAGTCCGTGCGGGAGTTCGCCGACAAGCTCCTCCGTCGCGATGCGCCGATCGACCTGCTGGTCAACAACGCCGGGATCGGGATGGCGTCGCGTTCCTTGACGGCGCAAGGCTTCGAGTCGCACTTCGGGGTCAACCACCTCGGCCATTTCGCGCTCACGGGACGGCTGCTGCCGCTGCTGCGGCGCGGTACCGGCGCCCGGGTGGTGACTGTCAGCTCGGAGGCGTACCGCCACGGGATCATCGACTTCGACGATCTTGACGGCGAGCGGTCGTACCGGCCGCTCAAGGCCTACCGGCAGTCCAAGCTCGCCAACGTCCTTTTCGGACTCGAGCTGGACCGCCTGCTCCGCGCGGACGAGATGCCGGTGGCGAGTGTGGTGGCACATCCCGGCTTCGCTTCGACGAACCTGCCGTCCTCCAGCGCGGGCGGGATCGGCGGGCTGCTGCTGCGGATCGGCAACGCGCTGGTGGCGCAGCCCGCCGAGCGGGGCGCGTCGAGCCAGCTGCACGCGGCGACCGCGCCGGCGGTCGAAGGCGGCCAGTTCTTCGGGCCGGGCGGCCGCACCGGGATGTTCGGCGACCCGGTGCTGCTCCGGCCCGCCCGCGACGCCACCGACCCGCACACCGCCCGACGGCTGTGGGAGATCTCCGAGAACCGCACCGGCGTCCGGTACGGGTTCAGTATCCGACGGTGAAGTGCCTGTCCCGGCCCGGATTCTCGAGTTCGTCCACGATGGCGACGGCGAGGTCCTCCGCCGAGATCCGGGACGATCCGTCGTCCGCGGCAAGGATGGTCGTCGTCCCCCGCCGGTAGGCGCCGGTCCGGACGCCGGGTTCGAGCATCGCGGCCGGGCTGAGGTACACCCAGTCGCCCGCGTGCGCCTCGCAGGCCTGGAGCTGTGCCGTGCTGGCCGAGGCGATGGTCCGCCACGCCGTCGGCACGAACGCCGGGTCGTCGATGACGAGCCCGCCGGACGGCGAGCGCAACGGCCCGGCACCACCGACGACCAGGACGCGCGTGCCGGCCGCGGCGTCGAGCAGGGCCGTGACGGTGGCGGCGACGGTGTCTTCCGCGCCGGGCGCCGGTCTTGTCGCGCCCACGACGGCGTCGACTCCCCCGAAGACGGCGCTCATCCGGCCGATGTCGGTGACGTCGCCGCGCACGATGTCGACGTCCGGATGCGGCGATTCCGGTGGGGTGCGGCGGAAGACGGCGGTGACGTGGTGGCCGCGGGCGACGGCCTCGGTGACGACACGGGAGCCTGTCATGCCCGACGCTCCGACAACGGCGATCTTCATCGGACGACACTTTCCTTCTTGGCCTTCGGGGTGATCTGGCCCGCGACGATCGAGGCCAGGGCGAGGGCGAAACCGGCGAGCTGGATCAAGCCGAGCGACTGGCCGAGCAGCACGGCGCCGAGTATCGCGGCGACCATCGGCGAGAGCAGGCCGAGGACGGCGACCGAGGTGACCGGCAGGGACGTGATTCCGCGGAACCACAGGACGTACGCGAGCAGGCCACCGATCAGGCCGAGCCAGAGGTAGCCGAGTCCCGCGTTCAGGTCGATCGCGGGCGGCGCGCCTTCGAACAGGAAGGTCACCGGCAGCAGGAACAGTCCGCCCGCGGTGAGCTGCCACGAGGCGAACGCCGTCGGCCCGACGTCGGCCGGGCGTCCCCACCGTTTGGTGAGCGTGACGCCGAGTGCCATGGTCGCGGCGCCCCCGAGTCCGGCGAGGACGCCGACGAGGTCGAAACCGGCCGCGGGTCCGATCACGACCAGCCCGACCCCCACGATCCCGACGATCCCCCAGGCGAACCGCCACGCGGACGGGCTCTGCCGCAGCACGGCCACGGCGAGGATCGCGACCAGGAGCGGCTGGGCGGCGCCGAGGGTGGCGGCGACCCCGCCGGGCAGCCGCTCGGCGGCGAGGAACAGCAGCGGGAAGAACATCCCGATGTTGAGGACGCCGAGCGCGGCGGCCTTCAGCCACCAGGTCCCGCGCGGGAGGGTGCGGGTGATGGCCAGTGCGATCAGGCCCGCGGGCAGGGCGCGCATGAGCCCGGCGAACAGCGGGTGTCCCGGCGGGAGGAGTTCGGTGGTGACCACATAGGTCGTTCCCCAGACCACGGGAGCGAACGCGGTCATCGCGGTGCCGGTGAGCCCGGCGGCGAGTGGTGTGGTCGTCAGTGTTTTCACGCTTCTCAGCTTCGGCGCCGAGGATCGATGAGTCCAACACATGTTTGTCACTTGATCCATCGTGATTCAAGATGGATCCATGGAGCTTCAGCAGATGCGGTACGTCGTGGCGGTGGCGGAGACGAACAGCTTCACGCGCGCCGCGGAACGGTGTCTCGTCGTGCAGTCGGCGCTGAGTCACCAGATCGCGCGGCTGGAACGGGAACTCGGCGCCCGGCTGTTCGACCGCACGAGCCGGCGGGTGCGGCTCACCGCCGCGGGCGAGGCCTTCCTGCCCGCGGCCCGCCAGTGCCTCGACGCCGCCGAACGGGCGGGTTCGGAGGTCGCCGCGGCCGTCGGCGAGATCCGCGGGCGGCTCACCGTCGGTGTCATCCCGACCGTCGCGGCGATCGACGTCCCGGCCGCGCTGCAGACGTTCCGCCACCGGTATCCGCACGTCCGGATCGGGCTGCGGGTCGGGGCGAGCGGACTGCTGGTGGAGCAGGTCAAGGACGGTGCGATCGAGGTCGCGTTCCTCGGCCTGCCGGTGTCCGACCGGCCGGAGGGCGTCGGTACCCGTGAACTGGGGCGTGACGATCTGATCGCCGTCGTCGCGCCCGGTCATCCACTCGCCGGGGAGTCCTCAGTGGACTTAAAGCGACTCTCGTCGGAGGTGTTCGTGGACTTCCCTGTCGGGTCGGCGGGACGAGCCCAGACGGATCAGGCCTTCGCCGCGGCGAAGGTGTCCCGGGAGGTGGCCTTCGAGGTGACGGCCGCCGACTTCATGGCGCGGCTCATCCACCAGGGCCTGGGGGTGGCGCTGCTACCGTCGAAGTACGTGCCGAACCTGACCGGCGTGGTCACCGTGCCGGTGACGGACGCGCCCGCGCGGATCGAACACCTCGTCTGGAACCGCTTCACGGTCACTCCGGCGGCGAAGGCCTTCCTGGAGATACTGGGTGTCGTGAGTGGTGAGGGTTAGAACCAGCCTTGACACTCACAAGTCACCCGTCGCATTTGGTCGGCTGAATGCGGCGCTTCGGGTTCGTAGGGGCCGTGGGCGAATGGTTGCGAAAGCCACTTTCGCAACCCTCGCTACTTCGCCGAATCGCGCCAAGACCAGGGCCTCGTGAGTGGTAAAGACGGTTAGAACCGTCCCAGCCACTCACGAGGCCGGTCGCCTACTTGCGGTCCGCCTTGATGATCTCGAAGAGGCTGGTCCACGAGCTGCGCCCGTGTCCCGCGGCGATCGCCCGGTCGTAGTGCGACTTGACCGCCTCCGGCAGGGCCACGTCGATCCCGGCGTCCCGGCTCGCCTGCACGATGTGGTCGGCGCTCGCGCCCATCATGATCACGTCGGCCTCGTCTCCGGGGTGGTCGCCCTTCTCGATCTGCTCGACCGCGGCTTCCAGGTAGAAGCCCATCATCGCGTAGTTGTCCTTGGCATACGGGACGAACTTCTCCAACGGGACCCCGGCCGAACGCACCAGCGCGCTCGCGTGCATGAACGCCGAGAGCGAGTTCAGGAAGATGTCCAGCTGCGCCTGGTAGAACAGCTGCGCCAGCCGGACGTCCTCGCCGAGGAAGTCCGCGCGCCCGATCAGCGCCAGGGTGTCGCGGTGCTTCTCGAACACGTCGGCAGGACCGCTGTAGAAGACGTACGCCTCGTCCTTGCCCACCAGCTCGGCCGGCACCATCACGCCGCCGGCGATGAACTTCGCGCCGCGGGCCTCGACCCATTCGGCGGCTTCGCGGGTCTTCTCCGGGGTGTCCGAGCTGAGGTTGACGATCACCTTGCCCGCCAACGTTTCCTCGGCCTTGCCGAGGATGTCGTACATCGCCGCGTAGTCGGTGAGGCTCAGCAGCACCAGGTCCGAAGCCGACACCGCGTCCGCCGGAGTCTCGGCGCGCACGGCACCAGCGGCGACAACACCGTCCGCGCGGGCGGCGGTGCGGTTCCAGACGGTCACTCCGTGGCCGTTCTCCAGGAGTACCCGGACCATGGCCTGTCCCATCGGGCCGAGCCCGATCAGTGTGATCATTGTATTTTCCTTACTTCTTGAGGAGTTCGATGACGCCGATCAGGTCTTCGGCGCCGTACCCGGCCGCGACCCGCTTGTCCATCAGCGGCTGCAGCGGGGCGAGCAGTTCGGCGCTGACGCCTTGTTCCGCCGCGGCTTTCGCGAGGTTCGGGTAGCCTGCGGCCTGCATCCCGATGTTCGACACGACGTCGGTCACGTAGTCGCCGTCGTCGATCTGCTCGGCCGCGCGCTCCAGGAAGCCGCTCATGGCATCCATCCAGCCGCGAAGCAGCGGAGCGAACTCCCTTGCCTTGACCCCGGCCGAGCCGACCAGGGCGTAGGCCTGGATGACGCCGATGAAGTGCCCGTACATCCCGCTGAGCAGCGCGAGGTCGTGCAGTGGCGCCAGCCCGGGGTCCGCGCCGAGGTAGTTGACGCCGCCGAAGGTGTCGAGTGCCGTCCGGGCACGGCCCAGGACGGTGCCCGAGCCGCTGTAGAAGATGAACGACGCGGGGGTGCCGATCATCGGCGGGACGGCCATGATGCCGCCGTCCAGGTACTCCGCACCCGATTCCTCGGCCCAGGCGCCCATTTCGCGTGCCTGGCCGGGGGTGCCGTTGGTCAGGTTGATCAGCTGCCGTCCCGCGAGCCCGGCCGCGACCGGGTCCAGGACCTCGTGCACCGAGTCGTAGTCGAGCAGGCAGGCGATCACGATCTCGTTCGCCGCGAGAGCCTCGGACACGGTCGCCGCGACCGTGGCTCCCTTTGCCGCCACGCTCTCGGCGCGGCTCGCGGTCCGGTTCCACACGGTGACCGGATGCCCCGCGGCCAGTAGTGCCTCCACGAGCGCGGTTCCCATCGCGCCCAGCCCCAGTACCGTCACCGGGGTCTTGCCGTGTTCGCTCATGGGACCACCGTGACGCCGCCCGCGCACGGATCGCTGCGGGTCCGCGCACGGCGTCACGCACGGTGCGCACGATCTTGTCGGTGGTCCGCGCTAACGTCGGTTTCGTGCGTTTCGGACTGCTGGGACCACTCGCCGCGTGGACGACCGCGGGCGAGCCCGTCGTCGTGCCCGAGGCGAAGGTCCGTCTCCTGCTGGCCGGGCTGCTGAGCCGGGAGGGCAGGGCCGCGTCGGTGGCGTCGCTGACGGACGATCTGTGGGGCGAGCATCCGCCGGGCAACCCGGGGAACACCCTGCAGACCAAGGTCTCCCAGCTGCGGCGCGCCCTCGAGCGGGCCGAGCCGGGCGCACGGGAGATCGTGACGCATCAACCCGCCGGGTACGTCCTCGCCGTCGAGCCCGGTGATCTGGACGTCCACCGGTTCCGCGCGCTCACCTCCCGTGCCCGGGTCATAGTCGATCCGCGCGCTCGCGCCGCACTGCTGGCGGACGCGCTGGCGTTGTGGCGAGGGCCCGCGTATGCCGGATTCGAGGACGAACCCTTCGCCGTGGCCGCCGCGCAGCGGCTGGAGGAGGAAAGGCTGCTCGCCGAGGAGGAGCGCGCCGAAGCCCGGCTGGCTCTCGGCGAACACGGCGTCCTCACCGGAGAACTGGCCGGTCTGGTCTCCCGGCATCCGCTCAGGGAGCGGCTCCGCGGCCTGCTCATGCGTGCGTTGTACGCCGCCGGGCGGCACAGTGAAGCGCTCGAAACCTACGCCGAGCTGCGGGCCCTCCTCCGTGACGAGTCCGGTCTCGAGCCGGGGCCGGAGCTCGCGGCCCTCCACCAGGCTGTGCTCACCCGGAGCCCGGATCTCGAACCCGTCCGCGCCGCCGAGCCGGTGCGCGGCAACCTGCCGGAGTCGCTGACCGAGCTGATCGGCCGCACGACGGCGGTCAAGGAGGTCGGAGCGCTGGTCACCGACGCGCGGTTGGTCACCCTCACCGGCCCCGGCGGGGTGGGCAAGACCAGGCTCGCCATCGAGGCCGCGTCGAAGCTCGCGATGGCGGACGGCCCTTGGCTGGTCGAGCTGGCGGGCCTGGACAACGTCGAGTGCCCGACGTGCCCGCCGGAGGATCTGGTCGCCGTCGTCCTGACGGCCGTGCTGGATCTCCGCGAGGAGGCCACTTCGGCCAAGACGCTGACGCGGTCGCTGGCAGATGCCTTGCGCGACAAGGAGATCCTGCTCGTCCTGGACAACTGTGAGCAGGTCGTCGAACCGGTAGCGGCGCTGGTGGAGCGGCTGCTCGCGGCGGCGCCTCGTCTGCGTGTGCTCGCCACCAGCCAGGAGGCGCTCGGCCTGCCCGGTGAGCAGGTCTGGGCGGTTCCGCCGCTCGAACTTCCCGAGCAGGCGGATTTCGCCGCCGTACGGGAATCGAGCGCGGTCCGGCTGTTCGCCGCCCGGGCCGCGGCGGCTGCTCCAGGGTTCGCGCTGGACGCCGAGAACGCGGCCGTGGTCGCCCGGATCTGCCGCACGCTCGACGGCATCCCGCTCGCGCTCGAACTCGCCGCCACCCGGGTTCGGACGCTCGGCGTGCACGAACTCCTCGCCCGCCTCGACGACAGGTTCGGCCTCCTGTCCGCGGGCAGGCGGGGCGGACCACGACGTCAGCTGACCCTCCGCGCGATGATCGACTGGAGTTGGAGCCTGCTCAGCGAGCCCGAGCAGATCGTGCTGCGCAGGCTCGCCGTCCACGCCGAGGGCTGCGGGCTGGACGCGGCCGAGTCGGTCTGCGCGGGCGGCGGGATCGCCTCGGCCGACGTCTTGGACCTGCTGTCCCGGCTCATCGACCGGTCGCTGGTGGTCAGCAAGCCGGGCAGGTACGGCGAGTCGCGGTTCCGGCTGCTGGAGTCCGTTTCGGCGTACGCCCTCGAACACGCCGAACAGGCTGGCGAACTCGAAGACCTGCACCTGAGGCACGCCCGTTTCCACGTCGAACTCGCCGAACGCGGCGACGCCGGGTTGCGCGGCAAGGAGCAGCGGCGCTGGCTCGACAGGCTCGACGCCGAAGGCGCCAACACCAGGCGCGCGCTGGAAACACTGTTGCGCCAAGGCGAGCACCGGCTCGCGCTGCGGCTGGTGAACGCGACGACCTGGTTCTGGTTCCTCCGCGGGCGGCTCACCGAGGCCCGGCGCTCGCTGAACCTCGTGCTCGACACCGAGATCACCACCGGAGACGAGCACGCGCAGGCCCTCGGCTGGTGCGCCGGTATCGCCGTGCTCGACGGCACCTGCACCGAGGGCGCGGCGGAGGAAGCCTTATGGGGCATCACCGATCCCGTGGCGCGGGCCCGGATGCTGTGGTTCCTCGGGTACGCGTGGTCCACGATCGGCGACCTGTGCCGAGCGGAGAAGCTCACACTCGGCGCGCTGGAAACCGCCCGCGAAATCGGCGACGACTGGAGTGCCGCCGCCGCGCTGAGCGACAGGGCGAGTCACCTGATCGCCGGCGGCGATCTCACCGGCGGCGGCCGGATCGCCGCCCAGAGCGCCGCGATCTTCGACGGGCTGGGCGAGCGCTGGGGCTGGCTGCAGGCGTCGTTCGTCCTCGGAATGCTGGCTTCGATCGCCGGGGACTACGAGCACGCCGCCCGAGTCCACCGGGAAAGCCTTCGCCGCGCGGAGGAGCTGGAGCTGTGGCCGGAGGTGGCCTACAAACTGTCCTGGCTCGGTCGGACGGCGCTGCTCACCGGCGACTTCGAAGGCGCGAAAGAGTTCCATGAGCGGGCCAGGACGTTGGCCGTCGAGCACAGCTTCAAACCCGGCGAGGTCTACGCCGAAACCGGGCTCGCGCTCGGCGCACGACGCCAGGGCCTGTTCGAGGAGGCGGAGCGGCGGCTGCTGTCCATTCTGGACTGGCATCGCCGGGTGGAGTCCGAAGCGGGCAGCACGCTGATCCTCGCCGAACTCGGGTTCATCGCCGAGCAGCGCGGGGACGCGGCCAAGGCGAAGCGGCTCCACCTGGACGGCTTGGCGATTGCACGTCACGGCGAGGATCCCCGCGCGATCGCCCTCGGCCTGGAGGGCCTGGCCGGAGCGGAAGCGGCCGCCGGCTCGTATCGCCTGGCCGCGCGGCTGCTGGGCGCCGCGGCGGCCTCCCGGGAATCGGCGGGCGCTCCCCTGCCGAAGGCCGAACGCGCCGACGTCGACAGGATCACCGGCGGCATCGTCGAGGCGCTCGGAGAAAACGCATTCTCCGAGGAGAGCGTGGCGGGCGCGGCGGCGCGGATCGATCAATTGGTGACCGACAGTCAATGACCGGGTACCCGCGTCACCACAATGGACCAAGCCTTTACTTCACGTCGACAACAAAGGGTGATTTATTTCTGTCGCCGAGCCGCCCTGACCGGTAGCGTGCGTATCCATGCGGGTGAGGTGGGGGGCTTCCGGCGGGCCCAGGGTGACAATGCCGTGGCGAGCGGCTCCGCGGGCGGCACTGAGCAGCCCTCTGACTTTGATCATCGCCGCGGTGACGGCGTTGCTCGCCTGTTTTCTCGGCACCGCCGCCATCCTGCAGGCCTCGGCCGCGGGCGGCGCGGCTGTCGAATACCAGTCCGGCCTCGCGTGCCCGGACTACTACGGGCCGGTCTTCAGCAAGGACAACGTTCCCACCGAGGTCGCTCCGCAGGTCATCGACTCGGTGCGCCGGAACGCTCCGGCGCACGGTTTCGGCGCACCGGTCACCTCCCGCTATACGCCGTACCTCCTCGGCACCGAGTTCAACGGCGTCCCCTACTACAAGGTCACCGTCGCCCACCGGGACCAGGCGGTTCCGGGCCACGTCGAACTGGCCGACGGGACGGCGGGTGCCGGCGGGCTTTTGCTCGGCACCGTCGTGGCCAAGGCGGAGGGGATCAAAAGCGGGGTCATCCCGAAGTTCCAGGGCGCCCCGCTCCCTCCGGTGACCGGGCTGTACCGCGACCTTTCCGACCCGGCGCCGCGCTGGTGGTGCTCGCAGCAGCGGAACGCCGTCGTCAGCAGGCTCGCCAACGACCCGCTCGACTCGGTCATGTTCGCCACCGACGGCAAGACGTTCGACGACGCGGTCCGCGACTTGGGTGTCCCGAAGCTCGCCGCGCTGCACATGTCGTTCTACGAGACTCCTCCCAAGTCCATCAGCGAGGCCGAGGATCTGCTCGAACGGTCGAAGGCGCTCATCGCCGACGTCAAAGCGGATCTGGGCGCCCGTGGTCTCGGAGACGCGATCATCGGATCGCTGCCGTTCGAGCGTTCGGTGGAGATCAGCAACCAGGCCGAATCGAATGTCCTGATCTCGATCCTGCCGCTCGCGGCCATCAGCATCCTGGTCGGCTGCGCCGGGATCGGCACCGTCGCGTTGCAGTGGTACCAGCGTCGGCACCCTCAGTTGCGGCTGCTCTCCGCCCGCGGGAGCGCGCCGGGAGCGCTCGGGCTGCTCGCCGTGGCCGAACTCGGGCTGCCCATCGTCGCCGGTGGCGCGGCGGGCGCTGTGCTCGCTCGACTGTTACTGGGGGTCTACGGGCCACCGGGTGAGCTGGGCGACGGGGCGCTGCTGGCGGGGTCGCTCGTCGCGGCCACGATCCTGCTCGTTTCGCTCGCGCTGCTGGCCGGCGTGATCGCCGTCCGCACTCACCGGGAGTTCGAACTCGGCAGGGTCAAGGCCGGACGACGCAAGGGAACGAAGCTGCTGGCGATCTTCCCGTGGGAGTTGCTGACCGCCGGCGTCGCTCTGCTCGGCTGGACCCGGCTCGTCGACTACGGCAAGGCTTCCCGGATCGGCAACCCACTCCCCCAGGTCGATCCGCTCGCACTCACCTATCCGGTGTTCGTCGTGCTCACCGTCGGTCTCCTCGCCGCGCGGCTGGCCTGGCTCGGTTTGCTCGCCTCGCATCGTGCGCGGCTGTGGTCCCGGCCGGCGCTGCAGCTGGCGATCCGGCGACTCGCCAGCGCCCGCGCGCCGGTGACCGGTGTCCTCGTGATCGGCACCCTGGCGATCGGGACCCTGGCGACCGGCATCGGCATCGCCCGCGGCCAGGAAGAGGCGCTGCAGACGAAGTCGGCCATCTTCGTCGGGGGCGAGACCAGGGTCGACACCGAAAGCATCGTCGGCACCGGGAAGGTCACGCTCCCCGCCGGGATCACCGGGAACACCACGATCGTCGGTGAGCTGACCGGCACCGGCAATGTCGTGCTGGTCGTGGATCCGCACACCTTCCGGCGCGGCACCACGCTCGGCCCGCTCGACGGCGACGAGGTCGACAGGTTGCTGAGCGGCCTGTCGGGCGCCGGCCCCGGTATCCCGGCGATCCGGGTCGGGAACGCCGCGAAATCGACGCTGGCGGCCGGTCTTCCCGAGGCGAGGGCGATCGGCGAGTTGCCGATGTTCCCGATCATCGGCACCAAGGCCGGGTACGTGATCTCCCGCGACTCGCTCAGCGCCGCGCAGCTGACCGCCGTGCCCAAGTGGAGTGTGCTGTCCGGGTCGTCGATGACCCAGGTGACCGAGGCGCTGGCCTCGGTGGGGGTGGTCACGGCGGTCAACCGTGTCACCCGTGAGTCCGCGCTCGACGCGCTTCCGTTCTACGTCGTGTCCTGGACGTTCTCGTTCATGGCGCTGCTCGGTGCCGTGCTCGGCGTGGTGGCGGTGCTTTCGCTGCTGGTCGCGGTCGAAGTCCGCCGTCGGCAGAACGCGCTGGCGGGCGCCTTGGTGCTGCGGATGGGGATGCGGCCGCGCGCGCTGCTGGCGAGCCATCTGATGGAACTGGGCGCGCTCAGCGGACTCGCGGTGGTCATCGGCGTCGTCTGCGGCATTTCGGTCGCGGGTCTTTCGGTGCCGCGCTTCGACCCGGCGACGTTCCTCGCGCCGCGGTCGGCCTTGCCCGACCCGACCCCGCTCGCCCTGACCGTACTGGCCGTCGGCGTGCTCGTCGTGGCGCTGGCAGGCTGGATCGCGATGCGCTCGGTGCGCACCGCCCGGACCGCGGAGCTGATCCGTGCCTGAGAAACCCATCTTCCGGCTGAGCGGGATCGGCGTCGACTACCAGACACCGGCCGGCACAGTCACCGGCGTCGACGACGTCACCATCGACATCCCCGCACGCGGGATCACCGTGCTGGCGGGGCCGTCCGGTTCCGGCAAGTCCACCCTGTTGCGGACGCTCGGCCTGTTCGAGCAGCCCGTCCGGGGCACGATCGCCTTCCAGGGAACGGAAACCGGCAAGCTGCGGCATCGCGACCGGCGGGCGCTGCGGCGGAACCACCTCGGCCTGGTGTTCCAGAACCCGACCGACAACCTGCTCGCGTATCTGAGCGTCGCCGACAATCTCCGTGCGGCGGCGGAGTCGGCCGGGACGGAGTGCCTGCCCGACGACATCCTCGATCAGCTGGGTCTGGGCGGGACCGGTTCCTGGCGGATCTCCGCGCTTTCGGGCGGGCAGCAGCAGCGCCTCGCGTTCGGCTGCACCCTGGCCCGCCGCTCGACCGTCGTCCTCGCCGACGAGCCGACGTCCCAATTGGACGAAGGTTCGGCCGATCTGGTGCTCGACACGCTGAAGTACCTGGCGGGCCAGGATTTCGCCGTCATCGTCGCCTCGCACGACGACCGGCTCATCGAACTCGGCAACCGTGTCGCGCGGATGCACAAAGGCAGGCTTGAAAAAGTCGAAGAACGGGAGGTCGTGCCGTGATGGCGGAACCCGCCCTCGAGGCCGTCGGGCTGCGCCGCCGGTTCCCCCATCCCAGCGGGGACGTCGAAGTCCTGCGCGGGCTCGAACTGCGCGTGGCCGCGGGAGAACTGGTCACCGTGTCCGGCCGGTCCGGCTCCGGCAAGAGCGCGCTGCTGGCGCTGCTGTGCGGTTTCGACTCACCCGATTCCGGCAGCGTCCTCCTGGACGGCGTCCCGATCGCGGGCGCGCCGGCGTGGCACACCTGCGCCGTCCTGCCGCAGGCACTCGGCCTCGCGAACGAACTCACGATCGCGGAGAACGTGGCGCTGCCGTTGCGGCTCCGGTCCGACATCCCCAAGCCGAGCGCGAAGGACATCCACGCGCGGGTTTCGGAACTGCTGGAGGAACTCGGGATCGGTGACCTCGGCGACCGCTATCCGCTCGAAGTCTCGTTCGGGCAGCAGCAGCGGGTCGCGCTCGCCAGGGCGGTCAGTGGGCGGCCCCGGGTCCTGCTCACCGACGAACCGACGGCCCACCTGGACGCCGGGAGCACGCCGCGGGTGCTCCGGTTGCTGCGGCGCTGCGCCGAGGAGGGCGCCGCGGTCATCGTGGCGACGCACGACGACGACGTGCACCGGATCGCGGATCGGCGGGTCCAACTACTGGACGGCGTTCTCTCGTAGCCCACGGGGCGCCTTCGGGTGTCATGAAAGGGTCGTTCAGGACACTTTTCGTCCTGAACGACCCTTTCATGACACCTTGGCCGCAGCCGAAGCGCGCTACGGAGCGACCGGACCTGCCTTGCCGTACAGGTCGTTTCCGGCCCAGCTCACGAGATCCTGCGAAGGCCGCGAAGGCGGAACGGGCACGAAGTTCGCGGCGTCGTCGACGCTGCCGGTGCCGTCGTACTTGGCCTGCAGCGGGTACGGGAACACCGGCCGGGTGCGGAAGACCTTGCCGTCGGCGTCACGGCCGGTGGCGATGGTCTTGTCCGGTGCGGTGCCGCGCTCGACCCAGGAGACCAGTTCCTTCAGCGGGTCGTACTCGGTCAGCTTGTCGCCGGTGCCGCAGTGGTACATCCCGGGCACCATGAACAGCCGCGCCCAATCCTGCGTCGCGGCATAGCCGCCGTTGGCGCGGGTGAGCCGCTGGTAGTAGTCGAGCGTGCCCGCGGCGGGGATCGCCTGGTCGGCCCAGCCGTGCCAGATCACGAGTTTCCCGCCCGCGCGCCGGAATTCGCGCAGGTCGGTCGACATCGCGTTGGAGCGGATGCCTTCCGGGGTCAGCTTGTCGAATTCCCTTGCGGTGAAGGCGAACTTGTCGACCGACGAATGCGGTGTGCCGATCGGGTAAGCCATGTACTTCAGGTAGTTGTCGGCGAGTGCCCGCGCGAACGGGACGCCGCCGAACTCGGGTGCCGGGATGGTCCAGCCGTACCAGGACAGTTCGGAGCCGACGGTCTGGCCGCCCGGGTAGAGCTTGCGGCCGCGTTCGTCGGTCGGCGGCGCGTAGATCTTCTTCGTGGCTTCGACCTGGGCCGCGGTGAGGCAGCCCAGGTTGTCGGTGCCTGTCGGGCAGGCGATGGTGGCCGGGTCGAAGCGGCAGGTGCGCGGGTCGTCGATGGCGCCGTCACCCAGTCCGTCCGCCTTGTCGCAAGAGGACAGTGCGGCGGCGTGCAGTGCCGGGAGTTTGTCCCCGGTCAGGATGGGTTTGCCGTCGGCGCCGGTGTTCACCTTGGCGAGCCAGGTCTGGTAGACGCCGAGCAGCGGGTCCCAGTAGCCGGCGGGTGCGCCGGCGACGATACCGTCGAAGTCGTGCGGGTAGCGCTGCGCCAGCAGGAGTGCCTCGCGGCCGCCGTCGGAACAGCCGCTGAAGTAGGAATTCCTCGGCGGAGCGCCATAGAACGCCGTGATGAGCCGTTTGGACGCCTTCGACACGACGTGCGGCGCCCGGAAGGCGAAGTCGTCGCGGGCGGCCTGGTCGTTCGCGGCCCACTTTCCGTCGTCGAAGACGAGCGGGGTCGTGCCGACGTGGCCGTCGTCGGTGGCCGCGACAGCGACGTCGCCACCGTGCGGCAAGCCGCAGTCGGTGAACGGCGGAGGGGTGACGGCGCCGCAGAACCCGCCGCAGCCGAACTGCAGATAGCGGCCCGCGTAGGTCTTGGTCGGCAGCCGCAGCTGGAACCGCACCGCCGGTTCGACGTAGCCGTGGACGTCGCAGTTCTCCGGTTCGGTCGCCGTCGCCGGCACCACGGTCGCGGTCTCGACATGCGTGACAGCGCTGGGAAGATCGTAGGTCCGCACCAGGTCGGCGCAGGTGCGCACCGGGCGGAAGGTCGTTTCACCGGCGGTGGCCGCCGGTGCCGTGAGTATCGAGCCTGCCGTGATGAGCGCCGCCACGCCGAGCATGGACAACCGCCGCATTTCCCCACCCCAGTTTCCCTGATCGACTTTCAGTCGGATTCATTCACCCTGGCCCGGCCCCCGGAGGTTGTCCACCACGTTTCGGGAGCGCTCGCAAGGGCATCCGGGTTGTCCAGTTCGGGTCAGGTTTGTCCGGGTGTCTTGACATCGATGTCACACCCGAGTTCTTCTCTCTTGGCGCCACCGGTCCCCCGCCTGTGCGGCGCCCAGCATGCCCCCGCGAGAAAGCATTGGTGCAACGATGCCCCGAAGCGTCAGACCTCTGGTCTGCAGCCTCCTGAGCGCCACGGTCGTGGCATCCGGCCTGGTCGCCCTCCCGGCGTCCGGTGCCGCCGCGGCCGAGGCCGTCCCACCGGACTTCCACTCGTCTTTCGAGCAAGGTGAACCGCAGCCGACGTGGAGCGACACCGTCGACGTCGACCCGTCAGGCAAGCCGAAGGCCTTCGGCGTCGACGGCGCGAACGCCACCACCATCCCCGGTGACATCCGCGGCAAGGTCACCGAGACCTCCGCCAACAGCGAGAACACCCCGAACGAGGGGGCGTCGAACCTGGTCGACGGCTCGACCGACACCAAGTGGCTCGCCTGGACCCCGACCGGCTGGGCGCAGGTCGCGCTGTCGGAGCCGACGTCGATCACGCGGTACGCGCTGTCCTCGGCGAACGACTTCGACAACCGCGACCCGCAGGACTGGACTCTGCAGGGCTCCGCCGACGGTCAGGCCTGGACGGACCTGGACAAGCAGACCGGGCAGAAGTTCTCCGACCGGTTCCAGTCCAAGGAGTACCGGCTTCCCGCCGCGAGCGCGGCCTACAAGTTCTTCCGGCTCAACGTCACGAAGAACAACGGCGGCGACATCATGCAGCTCTCGGAGCTGCTGCTGGCCAATGAGGACCCGGCGCCGCCGGCGCTGCCGAACATGCGCAGCTTCGCCGACAGCGGCCCGACGGGCGGCTACACGAACAAGAACCGGGTCGGGTTCACCGGCACGCGGGCGTTCCGCTACTCCGGCAGCCAGAAGGCGCAGGGGCACGGCTGGTCGTACAACAAGATCTTCGACGTCGACATCCCGGTGGCGGCGACCTCGGAGCTGTCGTACAAGGTGCAGCCGGAGTTCATCCGCGGCGACCTGAAGTACCCGAGCACGAACGTCGCGGTGGACCTGGCGTTCACCGACGGCACCTATCTGAGCCAGCTCGGCGCTGTCGACCAGTACGGTTTCGGGCTTTCGCCGCAGGGCCAGGGCGCGAGCAAGGTGCTCTACACCAACCAGTGGAACCTGGTGCGCTCGCAGATCGGTGTGGTCGCGAAGGGCAAGACGGTCGACAGGATCCTGGTCGGCTACGACAACCCGTCCGGCCCGGGTTCGCTGCAGGGCTGGCTTGACGACATCAAGGTCTCGGCGACCCCGACGCCGCCGGCGAGCCTGCGCCCGTCCGACAACGTGCTGACCACGCGCGGTTCGCTGTCGAACGGGTCGTTCTCGCGCGGCAACAACATGCCCGCGACCGCGGTTCCGCACGGGTTCAACTTCTGGATCCCGACGACCGACGCGGGCACGTTGAGCTGGATGTACTCCTACCACTCGCGCAACAACGAGCAGAACCTCCCGGCGCTGCAGGCGTTCTCCGCGAGCCACGCGCCGAGTCCGTGGATGGCCGACAGGCAGACCTTCCAGTTCCTGCCCTCGACCGCCACCGGTGTGCCGAACCCGGATCGTGAGGCGCGGAAGCTGCCGTTCAAGCACTCGAACGAGACGGCGCGGGCGCACTACTACGGCGTCGACTTCGAGAACGGGATCAAGACCGAGGTCGCGCCGACCGATCACGCGGCGCTGTACCGGTTCAAGTTCCCCGGTGCGGATTCGAACCTGATCTTCGACAACGTCAACAACAACGGCGGGCTCACTCTCGACCCGGCGGGCCGGGCGATCACCGGTTACAGCGACGTGAAGAGCGGGCTGTCCGCCGGTGCGTCGCGGATGTTCGTCTACGCCACCTTCGACAAGCCGGTGACCAGCGGTTCGAAGCTGTCGACCGGTTCGGGTGACCAGAAGCGGGACAACGTCCTCGGCTACCTGAAGTTCGACGCGGGCGCCGACAAGACCGTGAACATGCGGATCGCGACCTCGCTGATCAGCGTCGATCAGGCGAAGAAGAACATGGAGCAGGAACTCGCCCCGAACGCGTCGGTCGAGTCGGTGAGCGAGACCGCGGCGAAGGCCTGGGACGAGAAGCTCAAGGTCGTCGAGGTCGAGGGCGCGTCGAAGGATCAGCTGATCACGCTGTACTCCAACCTGTACCGCCTGTTCCTGTACCCGAACTCGGGCTTCGAGAATGTCGGCACGGTCGAGAAGCCGGTGAAGAAGTACGCGAGCCCGGTGTCGCCGAAGGCGGGCCAGGACACGCCAACGCAGACCGGGGCGAAGCTGGTCGACGGCGAGTTCTATGTCAACAACGGGTTCTGGGACACCTATCGCACGGTGTGGTCGGCGTATTCGCTGCTCAGCCCGGACACGACCGGCAAGCTGGTCGACGGTTTCGTGCAGCAGTACCGCGACGGCGGCTGGATCTCGCGCTGGTCCTCCCCCGGTTACGCGGACCTGATGACCGGGACCAGTTCGGACGCCGCCTTCGCGGACGCGTATCTCAAGGGGGTCAAGGGATTCGACGTCCAGTCGGCCTACGACTCGGCGGTCAAGAACGCCACGGTGACCCCGCCGAACGGCGCTGTCGGCCGCAAGGGCATCGACGAGGGCACGTTCCTCGGGTACGCGCCGAACACCGCGGACCACGGTTTCTCGTGGGCGATCGAGGGCTATGTCAACGACAACGCCATCGCGAACATGTCGAAGAAGCTCTACGACGAGGCTCCGGCGAACGACCCGCGCAAGCAGGAGTACCTGGACAACTACGGGTACTTCACCGAGCGGGCCACGCAGTACGTGAACGTGTTCGACCCGAGTGTCGGCTTCTTCCAGGGTCGTGACGCGGCGGGCAAGTTCACCCGCGCCAAGGACAAGTTCGACCCGGAGGTGTGGGGTATCGACTACACCGAGACCAACGCGTACGGCATGCGGTTCTCCGTCCCGCAGGACGGCCAGGGCCTGGCGAACCTGTTCGGCGGCAAGGCAGGACTGGCGTCCAAATTGGACGAATTCTTCGCCACCCCCGAGACGGGGCTGAAGTTCGGCAGCTACGGCGGGATCATCCACGAGATGACCGAGGCGCGGGACGTCCGGATGGGCATGTACGCCCACTCCAACCAGGCCGCGCACCACACGCTCTACATGTACGACTACGCCGGTCAGCCGTCGAAGACGCAGGCGAAGGTCCGCGAGGCGCTGTCCAGGTTGTACGTCGGCAGTGAGCTCGGCCAGGGCTACGGCGGCGACGAGGACAACGGCGAGCAGTCGGCCTGGTGGCTGTTCGGCATGCTGGGCTTCTACCCGTTGCAGGTCGGCAGTTCGGACTACGCGATCGGCTCGCCGCTGTTCACCAAGGCGACCGTGAACCTGCCCGGCGGCAAGAAGATCGTGGTCAACGCGCCGAAGAACAGCGCGAAGAACGTCTACGTGCAGGGCCTGAAGGTCAACGGCAAGGCGCAGACGTCGACGTCGCTGGCGCATTCGGCGATCGCGAACGGCGGGACGCTCGACTTCGACATGGGCCCGAACCCGTCGTCGTGGGGTACCGGCCGGGACGACGCGCCGAAGTCGATCACCAAGGGTGACGCGGTGCCGACGCCGGCGCACGACCTGACCAAGCCGGTCTCCGGCGCGGACGCGGCGTTCTTCGACAACACGTCGCGGACCGAGGCGAAGGTCAAGGCTCCGATCCAGTACCAGGTGCCCTCGACGAAGGAAGCGGGCTCGTTCTACACGCTGACTTCGGGCAAGGGTGCGGGCGACGCGAAGAGCTGGGTGCTGAAGGGTTCCTACGACGGGAAGACGTGGGCGGTCGCGGATCAGCGGACCGACCAGGCCTTCCAATGGCGTCAGCAGACCAAGCCGTTCAAGATCGCGAACCCCGCGCATTACGCCTACTACCGGCTCGAGGTCACCGCGACCACGGGCGGGGAGGCGTCGCTGTCGGAGTTCGAGGTGCTGGGCAAGCCCGACGCGGCGTGCACGCAGACCGTCACCGGCGAGCGCAAGGGCCCGCTGAGCGTGCAGAGCGGGGTGACCTGTGTGGACGCTGCGACGGTGTCGGGTCCGGTTTCGGTGGCGGCGGGCGCGAGCCTGATCGTGCGCGGCGGGTCGATCTCCGGTCCGCTGACGGCGACGGGCGCGGCGCAGATCGTGCTGGACCGGACGAAGGTGAACGGTCCGGTGGCGATCACCGGGGCGACCGGACCGGTCTCGATCGAACTGACCGAGATCGGCGGACCGGTGGCGTTGACGGGCAACAAGGGGCCGGTGCTGGCTTCCAGCACGATCGGCGGACCTCTGGCGTGCGCGGCCAACTCCCCCGCTCCGACGGACTACGACCTGCGGAACACCGTCCGCGGCCCGTCCGCCGGGCAGTGCGCGAAGCTGTAGTCCTCCGGTAAGTACGTGAAGGCCCCCTTCATTGCGCCTGGCGCTGTGAAGGGGGCCTTCACGTCTATTCGGGACGACGTCCGCGCAGGATGCCGAAGCCGACGAGGACCGCGGACAACAGCGTGAGCGCGAGACCCGCGTAGGTGGTCGCTTTCAGGAAGTCTGCCGAGTTCCGGGCCGCCGTCAGCGCGCTGGGGAAGACCAGCGCCAGGATGGTGCCGCTGAGCGCGATACCGATCCCGGTGGTGACCTCGCTGGCGGTGTCGACGAGCGCGGCGCCGATGGTGGTCCGGTTCGACGGCAGGCCGCGCATCACGTTGGTGCCCGCCACGACACCGACCACACGCATACCCACCGCGACGAGGGCGAGGGCGACGGCGATCCAGAGGTAGCCGAGCCCGCCGAAAGCGGTGTAGACGGCGAGCCCGCACACGACCGCGACGGCGCTGAGCCAGGCGGCCTTGGCGAGGCCGATGCGGGTGATCAGCGGGGAGATGAGCGCACCGCCGGCGATCAGGACGACGACCTGGGGCAGCATCCCGATCGCCGCTTCGGCGGGCGACCAGCCGAGACCGAACTGGAGGTGCAGGGTCACGAGGTAGCCGAGCCCGGCGGTCGCCAGTCCCGCCGCGGCTTTGAATGCCAGACCGCTGGACACCAGTGGCCGTGCGACGAGTTTCAGGTCCAGCAGTGGGTGCCGGGCCGTCTTCTCACGGAGGACGAAGCAGGTTCCGACGGCGAGCGCGGCCGCGGTGACGCCCCAGGGCAGAGCCGACGCGGTGCCTTCTTCGACGAAGAGCGTCGGAGCGAGCAGCGCGAGGACGATCGTCGCGGTGCCCAGGACGGCACCCGCGACGTCGATCGGGTCGCGGTGCAGGTCGGCCGGATCGTCGGCGGGGATCCCGGACCGGATGCCGAAGAACGCGAGCGCGGCGACAGGCACGTTCACCAGCAGCAGTGCCTGCCACGGCGCGACGGAAAGCGCGAGCCCGCCGGCGGTGGGGCCGAGCGCGAGCCCGACCAGGCCCACGGTCGAGATCAGCGTGGTCGCGCGGACGCGCAGTACGTCTTCGTCGAACAGGCGGAACGCGAGGGCGAGCGAGCCCGGTGTCGTCATCGCCGCCGCGACACCCATGACGGCCCGGACGGCGATGAGCTGCCACGCGACGGTGACGAACGCCGTGGCCAGGCTCGCCACGGCGAGAAGCACGAGTCCGGTGAGCATGATCTTGCGGCGGCCCACGCGGTCGGCCAGCGCGCCGAAGGCCAGCATCAGCCCGCCGAACATGACGGAATACGCACCGGTCACCCATTGCAGGGTGGTCGTCGAGGCGGAGAGCTCGCGGCCGATGGTCGGCAACGCGACGTTGAGGATCGAGTTGTCGAGCATCTCGAACAGGAACACAGCCGAGAGCCCGGCCAGCGCGGGCCACGCGTCCTTCAGGGAACGGCTCTGAACAGGGGAACGCAAAGGTCGACTCCTTCGAAGTGAAGGAGTGACGGATCATTCGATGCCGCGTATACGTGTGCTCGCCTAGGGCGAGCACGTTTCTACCCCGATGACTCGATCATACGGTATCCACGCGTGACCGGGGACGTGACTCCCGTGATCAGGGACGGAACTCACGTGACTGGAAGCCGCACTTGTGAGTGCGGCCTCTGATCACGCGAGTGCGGCCGACGATTCAGGCCAGGGCCAGGTTACCGGATTCAGGCTGCGATTTCCCCAGTACGTGAAGGCCCCCTTCATTGCGCCTAGCGCAATGAAGGGGGCCTTCACGTACTTCAGGCAGCCAGAGCGGCGATGACGCGTCGGTCCAGTGGGTCCAGCGGTCAGGCGGGAACGCCCCGCACCGCCAGTTTCTGCACGTCCAGGTACAGGCACCCGGCCGTGCTGGGCTGCGGTGAGCAGGCCTTGTCCGGGTAGAACGACAGCTGGTTGGACGAGACGGTCAGGCGCACGAACAGCACACCGGTCGCGCTGCCCGGAGCGAGCTGGAGCGCGGTGAGCTTGTTCAGGTCGGCGGGTTTGAAGTCGCCGCTGCCCGCCTTCACCCAGTTCGTGCCGTCCACCGAGGTCTCGACGGTGACGTCCTTGGCCGCGGCGGGCGGGTCGTCGCCGCAGACGTTGGACGGGTCGATCTCGATGGCGGTGACGTTGATCGGTTTGCCCAGCTTCATCGTCACGAACCGGGTCTCGATCGTGCCGTCGGGGCGGACGACCTTGTCGGTCGACCAGCCGCCACCGCCGAGCACCGAGGTCGCCGCCAGGTCGCCGGGACCGCAGCCGTACGGGGTGAAGTCGACGCCGTTGAACCCGGTGACCGCGGCACCGGCGGTGCCGGAGGCCCAGTTGAACCGCAGCGACCAGTCGGCCTTGGTGGTACCCGAGCGCACCGAGATCGCGCGGATCTCGCTGTCCACGCCGCCTCCGGAGGCGTAGACCTTCGGGTAGGTGCCCGGGAGCACGCCGGGGATGGTGTAGACGCCGGCGGCGTCGGTGACCGCGGACAGCGAGCCTCCGAAACCGGAGTCGTGCCCGCCGAACCGGATGGCGACACCCGCGATCGGGGCCCCGCCTTCGTGGTTGGTGACCTTGCCGGTGACGGTCCCGGTCGGGGTTCCCGCGGGCGGCGGGGTGGAGAAGTCCTCGGCCGGTTGGGTGTCGGCGCCGGTGATCGCCGCGGCGAAGTAGCCCATGCCGCGGGCGGCGAAGGTCTTCCACAGCTTGGCGTGCGCGCGGCCGCCGTTGATCACCGTGTCGGCCTGCAGGATCGCGTTCCGCATGTCCAGGAAGGACGGTGACGCGGGCGAGAGTTCCATCGCGCGGGTGACCAGTGCGCGCGTCAGCGGCACTCCGAGCGCGGAGCGGACGTCCCACAGCGTGCTCGCCCAGATCTCACCGTCGGCGTGCACCTCGGGGCCGCCGATGATCCGGCCGAGATCGCCGTAGGTGTAACCACCGGGGCCCGCCCCTGGCGTGCCGGGGCACTGCGGCGCACCGGCGCCGACGGGGCAGTCCAGCGGCTGGGTGCGGGCGAGGGGCACGCCGTTGCTGACGTAGTCGCCGCCGAGGAGTTCGCCGGGCGCCGAGGTGTCCTTGATCGCGTTACGCCCGACGAGGTAGTCGAAGGCGTACCAGTCGCTCCACGCCTCCCCCATCGCGCCGGACTGGAAGGCGTTCAGGGTCGAGTTGCCCTGCGCGTCGACGACGAGCCGGTTGGACAGGCCGTGAGCGTATTCGTGGTGGATGATCGTGGCGTCGTCGGCCGAGTTCGCCGCGAGGAACGGGTCGCCGGGGTCCCGGGGGTCGTGGAACAGGAACATCCCCATCGTCGGCGCGTGGCCGTCCGGTGGGGTGCCCATGAACGCGTTGTCGTAGTAGCCCGGCGTCTGGGCGCCGAGCAGGGTGTGGACCTGGACGGCGTCGCCGTCGACCTTCTCGAAGTTGCCCGCCTCGCGGGTGAAGCCGATCGGGAAGGAGGCCAGGTGGTCGTGGAAGCTCCCGACGTAGGCCAGCGCCTGCACGGCGTTCTGTTCCCTGTTCTTCGCCCACGAACCCGGTGTCTTCGGATCCCAGGAGCACGGTCTCGCGGTCGAGCACGGCGGGCCGACGGCGGCGTTGAAGTCGGTGAACTTGTACCGGTAGGTGCCGTCGGAGTTCGGCCCGATCTCTTCCTGGGGCTGGAACTTCTGGTCGCCGTTGACGTCGGCGGCGACGTGCGCGACGTTGCCGTCCAGGGTCTTGGCGTCGGCGGGCAGCCAGCCCTTCTGGGTCAGGTTGACCTGCTTCTGCGGGCCGGGCTGCGCCTCCCACGCGAGGCCTTTGGCGCCGTCGGCTTCGTTCGCGTGGTTCACCAGGTTCTTGCGGTAGAGCAGCTTGCCGGTTCCGGCGTCGGTCACCTCCTGGAACATCTTGTCCGCGGCGGGTTTGGCCAGCGTGTACCAGGCTGGACGGATCCCGTCGGCGGTGAGGAACGCGACCTGCTTGGCGTCCGGGGCAGGTGCGGCCAAGGCACCCGCGCCGAGTGACTCGGGAAGAGCGCGCACGGGTGAGCCGTCCAGCTGGATCAGCCTGCCGTCCTTGGTGACGTGCGCCTTCAACCCGTTGCCGAAGACCGGGACGCCGCCGACAGCCTGGGTGAAGGACAGATGGTGCGTTCCTTCGACGTCGACGTAGTCCTTGCGCAGGTTCAGTTTCGCGGTGTCACCGGCGCTGAGGCCGACGAGCCCTTCCTGCTCCCGCAGGTAGTTCAGCACGATGTCGCGAGGCGGCTTGGCGCTCGGTCCGGTGAGGAATCCGTCGGTGCGGGACAGGACGCGGGGGGTGCCGGTCAGCTCGTCGAGATCGAGCAGGGCCTGGTTCCCGAGTTCCGCTCGTGCCTTCGCGACGGAGTTCGCCCGGGACGCCGAGAGCCGGTCTTGCGCGCCGAGGGCACGCGGGCCGGTTCTCGCCGTGTCGCGGACATCGACGTCCTTTCCGGATCTGTCCGGTGTGGTGTGGACGGCGCCCGGTGCCGGTGCCGCGCCGGCTTGGGGCGCTGTGATCAGCGCTAACACTGTCATTGCGGTCACGGCGCACAACGAGGCACGCGAACGCGACGAACGTGACGTCACTCCAGACCCCTCTCTCGGTGGTGACGCAGACGTTCTCTTCGTACCGATACAGTCACTGTGGACGTCAGCGCCGATCAGGTACGGCCATCCCGGTGAGCGGTACCCTCGGCACCGCACTGTCCACGATGGATTCGGCGGGATTCGTAGGGGAAGATGGACGGCGCCACGGAATTCGAGCGGCTGCGGCCCGTCATGTTCGGACTCGCGTACCGCCTCCTCGGTTCTGCCGCGGAGGCGGAGGACGCCGTTCAGGACGCTTATCTGAAGTGGGCGGGCGCCAAGCGCGGGTCGATCGAGTCGCCGCGGGCGTGGCTGGCGAAAGTGGTCACCAATCTCTGCCTGAACCGGCTGACCTCGGCCAGGGTCCAGCGCGAGCGGTATGTCGGGCCGTGGCTGCCGGAACCGGTCTTGACCTCGGAAGACGTGCTAGGCCCGCTGGAGACGGCGGAGCAGCGGGATTCGGTGTCGCTGGCGATGCTGGTGCTGCTGGAACAGCTCGGCCCGGTCGAGCGGGCGGTGTTCGTGCTGAAGGAGGCTTTCGCCTACAGCCATCGTGAGATCGCCGCGATCCTCGACGTCTCCGAGGTCAACTCGCGCCAGCTGCACAGCCGGGCGCGAAAGGCGTTGGACCGGTCGGATGAGCGACGGGTTTCGAACCCGTCGCTCATCGAAGTCGAGAAGCTCGTCGAGAGCTTCCTGTCGGCGGCGCGGGACGGCGATCTGCCCGCGCTGGAGAGCCTGCTGACCGCCGACGTCACGACGTGGTCGGACGGCGGCGGCAAGGTCACCGCGGCCCGGCGTCCGGTGCACGGCGCGGCGAAGGTCGCCCGCCTCTACGCCGGGATGTTCGCCGGCGCGGCGCAGGTGTCGATCGCGGTCGGCGAGGTCAACGGCGGTCCCGCGGTGATCGCGACGGCCGGTGGGGCCTTGTACGGCGTCCTCGGGTTCGAGGTGGTGGACGGCCGGATCGCCGGGCTCCGCGCCGTCGGGAATCCGGACAAGCTCGCGTTCCTCTCACGGCAGCTGTCACGTTCCGGGTGGCCCGCCGGTTCTTGAGGGTGGAAACTCTCGTGAACGGAGGACCTGGGTGATGAAACCGATTCTGGTGACCGGCGGTACCGGCGACCTCGGCCGCGAGGTGGTGCGGCGGCTGGCGGCCGGTGACCGGCCGGTCCGGATCATGAGCAGGCGATCGCGGCCGTCGGATACCGTCCACGAGTGGGCGCGGTGCGATCTGAAGACCGGTGACGGTCTCGCCGACGCGGTCGACGGTGTCGCGGCGATCATCCATTGCGCCTCGACGCTGGGGCGCGGGGACGAGCAAGTGACGCGGAACCTGGTCGAGGCGGCGCGGCGCGCGGGCAGCCCGCATCTGGTGTACATCTCGATCGTCGGCATCGACGTGATCCTGTTCTTCTACTACGACGAGAAGCTGGCCTCGGAGAAGGTGATCGAGGAGTCCGGTCTGCCGTGGACGGTGCTGCGCGCGACGCAGTTCCACGATCTCGTCGCGCGGGCGTCGGCGGCGCAACGGCGGCTGCCGGTGACGTTCATGCCGTCCGGATTCCGGTTCCAGCCGGTCAGCACCGGCGACGTCGCGGATCGGCTGGTCGCGCTGGCTTCCGGTGAGCCGTCGGGACGGGTGCCGGACCTCGGCGGACCGGAGGTGCGCGATGCCCGTGACCTGGCGCAGGCGTATCAGCGGTCGGTGGGGCGCCGGAAGCCGATCGTGTCGCTGTGGCTGCCGGGCAAGGCGTTCCGGGCGTTCCGGGCGGGCGGCAACCTGGCCCCGGGGAACGCGACCGGTGTGGGCACCTTCGAGGAGTTCCTCGCTTCCCGCGTTTAGTCCTCTGGACGCGGCACACCGAGCCGGGCTCACGCGTGCGAGTTACGGTGACCGGGTGACGATCACCGGGTTCTTCTCCTCCTTCGAAACGGGTGATCCGCAGCCGGTGGATCCGGCTCTGCGCGTCGGCACCGGGCCGGGGTCGTCGCCGACCGCGAAGGCGGGCGTCGGGTTCACCGGCGCGCACGCTCTCCGCTACGAGAACACGCTGCGCGCGACGGTGTTCGAAGTGGACATCGAGGTCACCGGCCACACGGAACTGTCCTATGTGGTCTTCCCCGAGGCCGAGACCGACGCGGTGCCCAGCTATCGCAGCACCTTCGTGGCCTTGGACGTGGAGTTCGCCGACGGGACGGCCGCCGGGTTCAGCGCCGAGCGGCAGGGCCTGGACAAGACGCTGTACGTGGACCAGTGGAACCTGGTTCGCCGCAGGCTGGAGGGGTTCGCGGGACGGCGGATCGCCCGGATCGTCCTGGTCAGCGAGCCGCCCGACGGCGCGAGCGCGGGCTGGGTGGACGACGTCCGGATCACCGAGCGCGCCGTCGAGATCCGCGAGCCGGTCGATCACGTCCGCACCACCCGCGGCACGCATTCCAGCGACAAGTTCTCGCGGGGCAACAACTTCCCCGCGACGGCGGTCCCGCACGGCTTCAACTTCTGGACCCCGGTCACCGACGCGGGCGTCACCAACTGGCTCTACAGCTACCACCGGCACAACGACGCCGAGAACCGCCCGGCGCTGCAGGCTTTCGCGCTGTCACATCAGCCGAGCCCATGGATGGGTGACCGGCACACCTTCCAGGTGATGCCGGGGATCGGCCCGGTCGAAGCGGACCGGTCCCGTCGCGCGCTCGCGTTCTCCCACGACGACGAGATCGACCGGCCGCATCACTACGGTGTCCGGTTCGCCGACGGCATCACCACCGACATCGCCCCGGCGGATCACGCGGCGCTGTTCCGGTTCACCTTCCCGGGTGATCGCGGCTGGCTGCTGTTCGACAACGCCCGCAACCGAGGCGGGCTGCGCGTCGACGCGGCGAAAGGTGTGGTCAGCGGCCACACTTGGGTCCGCAGCAGGTTGTCGACGGGGGCGCGGCGGATGTTCGTCCACGCCGAGTTCGACGTCCCGGCCGAACGCGGCGCGAAGATCCGCCGCCCGGCCTGGCGCACGGTGACCGGGTTCCTGGAGTTCGCCGCCGGCGAGGTGACGATGCGGATCGCGACGTCGCTGATCAGCCTCGCGCAGGCGAAACGGAACCTCGACCTGGAGATCCCCGCCGGGACGGGCTTCGAGCAGGTCCGCGACGAGGCCCGCGCGCGGTGGGCGGAGGTGCTGGACCGCGTCGAGATCGAGGGGGCGACCGAGGACCAGCGCACCACGTTCTACTCCAATCTCTACCGCCTTTTCCTGTATCCGAACTCCGCGCACGAGGACACGCCGAAGGGCGTCCGTCACGCGAGCCCGGTCATCCGCAGGCTTTGGCCGAGTACCCGAACCAGGACCGGCGCGAAGGTCGTAGACGGCGAGATGTACGTCAACAACGGCTTCTGGGACACCTATCGCACCACGTGGCCCGCGTACGCCCTGCTGACCCCGGGCCGGTGCGGGCGGATGATCGACGGGTTCGTCCAGCAGTACCGCGAAGGCGGCTGGATCTCGCGCTGGTCCTCCCCCGGCTACGCCAATCTCATGACCGGCACCAGTTCCGACGTTGCGTTCGCCGACGCGTACCTGAAGGGTGTGCGCGGATTCGACGTCGAGGCCGCCTACGAAGCGGCGCTGAAGAACGCGACCGTGACGCCGCGCGGGCAGAGCGTCGGCCGGAAGGGCCTGCACGAGTCGATCTTCCTCGGGTTCACCCCGACATCGGTCCACGAAGGCCTGTCGTGGGCGCTGGAGGGCTGTGTCAACGACTTCGGCCTGGCCAATCTCGCCGAGGCGCTCGGACACCGCGACGACGCCGCGTACTTCCGGCAGCGCTCGCAGCAGTACGCGAACCACTTCGACCACCTGATCGGGTTCTTCCAGGGCCGCAACCGCGACGGCAGCCGTCACTTCGCCGCCGAGGGCTACGACCCCGAGGCGTGGGGCGGCGACTTCACCGAGACGAACTCCTGGAACACCGCCTTCTCCGTGCCCCACGACGGCGCCGGGCTCGCCGCGCTGCACGGCGGCACCGAGGCACTGGAGTCCAAACTGGACACGTTCTTCGCGACCCCTGAGACCGGCCGCAAACCGGGGTCCTACGGCGGGCTGATCCACGAGATGACCGAGGCCCGCGACGTCCGGATGGGCCAGTACGGGCATTCCAACCAGCCGTCGCACCACATTCCGTGGATCTACAACCACGTCGGCGCGCCTTCGAAGACGCAGCGGATCGTGCGGGAGGTCCTGCGGCGGCTCTACGTCGGCGGCGACCTCGGCCAGGGTTATCCGGGCGACGAGGACAACGGCGAGATGTCCGCCTGGTACGTCTTCGGCGCGCTCGGGTTCTACCCGCTGGCGATGGGTAGCCCCGAGTACGCGATCGGCTCGCCGCTGTTCACGAAGGCGACCGTCCATCTGGAGAACGGGAAGGACCTGGTCGTCAAGGCGCCCGGCAACACGGAGGACGCCGTGTACGTCCAGGGGCTGACGATCGACGGGCAGCCGCACGAGAGCAGCACCCTCGCGCATTCCGCGCTGGCCGAGGGGGCGGAGCTGGAGTTCACGATGGGCGAGCAGCCGTCGGACTGGGGCCGCTCCCCCGCCGAGCCCGCCGCCCCGGGCCCGCTCACGGACATCACGGCGGGCTCCGGTGCCCTGTTCGACGACACCACCAAGACCGAGGTCACCTTCTCCGAGCGCGAACCTGTCATCGACTTCCCGGTCGCGGACACTGCCCGCGACGTCGTGATGTACACCCTGACCTCGGGAAGCCGCCGGGGTGACCCGCGTTCGTGGGTGCTGGAGGGATCCGGAGACGGGGAGGACTGGGTGCTGCTAGACCAGCGGGAAGGTGAGACGTTCCGGTGGCGCCGTCAGACGCGGCCCTTCGCCCTCGCCGAGCCCGCGCGGCACGCCCGATACCGTCTTCGCATCACCTCGTCCACCGCCAGGCGGGTCACCCTCGCCCAAGGAGAGCTGCTCGCCCGATGATCTCCCGCATCACCCAGGCCATGACCGACCGTCTGGTCGCCTCCGATCCCGGCCTGGTCCGGCTCCGGCTCGCGTTCTCGGCCGTGCTCAGCATCGTCGTCGCGGTGCTGGCCATCCTGCCGTTCCACCAGCCGCTCACGATCACGCTGGTCGCCGCGATCGCCGCGATGACCTCGGCTTTCACCGTCAACGACTCGACCCCGGGGCAGCAGGCGGTGACGCTGCTGCTGGGATTGGTGCTCGGCGCGGCGTCGCTCACCGCGGCCAGTGTGGGTTCGGCGGTGCCGCCGCTGGACAGCGTGGTGTTCGTGCTGTTGATCTTCGCCGCGGTCTACGCCCAGCGTTTCGGTTCACGCGGGATCGCGCTGGGCTCGCTGTCGTTCTTCCTGTTCTTCTTCGCGATGTTCCTGCAGACGCATCTGAAGCAGGTCCCGGTGTTGCTGCTGGCGCTGACCATCGGTATCGCGGCCAACGCGGTGGTCCGGTTCGTCCTGGTGCGCCGGCATACCGACGCGGAGTTCCTCCGGATCCGGCGGGCGTTCCGGGCCAGGCTCGCCGCCGTGGTGCGCGCGGCCGAGGACCATCTCGCGGTGGGCGGCAGCGAGCGCACCCGCAAACGGCTCCGCACGACGAACTCCCGCATGCACGAGTCGGTGCTGCTCATCGAGGACACCGCGCCCGAGGTGACCGGCGCGGACTCGGCGAACCGGCTCCGCCGCCGGGCGATCGAGGTCGAGCTGGCGGTGCAGTGGCTGACGATCACCGTGCAGCGCACCTGTGCCGAGGACCTCGACGAGGACGTCCGTGACGATCTGATCGCGCGGATGCGGCGGTTCCGGTCGCTGATCGAACGCGACCCGCGCGAGCTGCCGCTGATCAGCGAGACCGAAGAGTTCAGCAAGATGCTGGTGGAAGGCAGCCGGATCGACGAGCACGCCGCGCCCGGTGACGGCGTCCGCCGCGCGCTCGCCGAACTCGCGTTGGCCGACGTGCGGGCACAGCGGGTCGCCGAGCACGACGTCTCCGATACCGCCGACGATCCCGCGGATCCCGACGAGGAGAAGTCGGCGGCGTTCGCCTACGACAACCAGACACGCAGTGCGATCCAGGCCGTGGTGGGCGGCGGGCTCGCCGTCTTGGGCGGGGAGCTGGTGTCGAGCCAGCGCTGGTACTGGGCGGTGCTGACGGTGTTCGTGGTGTTCATCGGCTCGTCGACCGCGGGGGCGACGTTCGTCAAGGGCGTCCGGCGGCTCGGCGGCACGCTGATCGGGATCGTGGGCGGGCTGGTGCTGACGCTGGTCGTGTCGGGCAGTGTGCCGGCGACGCTGGCGCTGATCCTGGTGTGCGTGTTCGGCATGGTCTACATGGCGCGGGTGTCGCAGGTGATCATGGCGTTCTTCGTCACCAGCATGCTCGGGTTGCTCTACAGCCTGCTGGGGACGTTCAGCCTCGAGGTGCTGTGGATCCGGGTCGCGGAGACCGCGGTGGGCGCGGCGGCCGGAGTGCTGGCGGCGGTGGTGATCATGCCGGTGCGCACCCGCGCGGTGATGCTGGACGACGTCTCGGCGTTGCTGGACGAGCTCGACGAGTTCGTCGAGAAGGCCGCAGGCCTGTTGTCCGGCGCGGAGAACGTGAGTGTCATCGAGAAGTCGCGTGATCTGGACAGGGCGGTGGACAAGGTCCGCACGACGATCGAACCGCTCACCCATCCGGTGAACCTCAGCAGCCGCCGTGACTACGGCTGGCATGTGCTCACGACGGTGGAGACGATCGCCTTCCGCGCACGGCACGTCGCGGCGCGGTCGCAGGCCGGGCTCCTGGTCAACGAAGCGGACCGGCTGCTGCTCTACACCGGGCGGATCCGGGGGAACATCGCGATCCTGGGCAAGGCGATCGGCGATCCCGGCGGTTCGGGGCACGGGACACTGGTCCGGGACGACGGCACGCCGGTGGCGGACCGGATCGACGATCCGCAGGCGCGTTCGGTGCTCACCAGTCTCGGACATCTCGACGAGACGGTGATCGCGCTGGGCCGCGCTTTCGGGGTCGAGGCCACGGATCCCGCGCCTTCCGGAAAAGGGTGACGGCCTTCTTCGTCGAGGTTCGAAGAAGGCCGCCGCCTCAGGGATCGGTTCTACGGTTTGGGACAGTTCTTCCACGAGAAGTGGTAGGTGGTCTTGATGGCGCCGTCGGTCGAGTCCATGGTGACGAAGCTGGTGGTCTTCTTCGGATCGGAAGTGCCGACCGCGGCCCGCAATTCCGTGTTGATGTTGAAGTTGCGGTCCTCACCGCAGGGTTTGTAGACGATGGCGCCGACTTCGATGTTGTCGGTGAACTGCCAGTTGTCCTCCAGCGGGCCTTTGAGACTATGGGAGACGTAGGACGTCGGGGAATTGCCCTGGAAGTAGTAGTTGGCTCGTTCCACTCCGCTGGCACCCGCGACCAAGGAAGCGAATCCCCGGTAGTCGGTGCCCGCGATACCGTAGGTGAATCCCTGCGGCACGTGGACATAGAGATTGAGTTGACAGTTCTTGCGCAGATCGGTCGGCTTGGCGCCGACTCCGACCTGGGCGGTGTATTCGCTGTAGGTAACCGTGAACGCGGTGTTGTCCGGCGATACCGAAATAGCCGCTGTACCGGGTCTGCATCCGGTTCCGTTGACCGTCACGACGTCGATGACTATCTTGTCGGCGGGCAACGGAGGCGGCACCCATCCGCTCGGGGTGACGACCGAGGAGAAAAGAGTTACGGCAGCAACCAGCACGTTGAGCATGGGATCCTTCCCAAAGCTTCCACACGGCGGGAACCGGGCAGGATTCGATGTCAGCGAGACGATCTTTCCCCGGCCCCCGCCGATCGGAGGAAAATGGACTCGGTCACCGGAAACCGGGGTGACCGCCGAAAATGGGGTCGTCCAGAAGACTCGCCGCCGCCGGACAGGGCGGCGACGAGCGGAGAAGTCCTCGTACAGGGCGGCCAAGGCCCTGACCAGGTATGGGAGGGACGGCCTTCTTCCGGACCGGGAAGCAGGCCGTCACCCTGGGGACGATGTCAGGAACTCGGGCAGATCTTCCACGAGAAGTGATAGGTGGTCCTGAACGCGCCGTCGGTGGAATCCATCGTGATGAAACTGGTAGTCTTCTTCGGATCCGACGAACCCGCGGCGACCCTCAGTTCCGTGTTCACGTTGAGATTCCGGTCCTCGCCGCACGGCTTGTAGATGATGACGCCGCCTTCGGCCTCGTCACGGAATTGCCAGTTGTCCGAAAGCGGCCCGTTGATGGGGTGGCTCACCTGCGCCGTCGGCGAATTTCCCTGGAAGTAGTAATTCGCCCGCTGCAGCGCCTTGGCACCCGATTCGAGCGAGGCGAATCCTCGGTAGTCGGCGCTGGCGATACCGTAGGTGAATCCCTGCGGCACGTGGATGTTGAGGTTCAGCTGGCAGTTCTTCCGGAAGTCGGTCGGCCTCGAGCCGACGCCGACCTGCGCGGTGTATTCGCTGTAGGTCACGGTGAAGGAAGTGTTGTCCCTGGCGACGGCGACCGCGGAGGAACCCGGCGGGCAACCGGAGCCGTTGACCGTGACCACGTCGATGACAACGCGGTCGGGCGGCGGCCCCGGCGGCGACGCCAAGCTATTCGGTGTTATTATCGATGATAATAGTGATACGGCGGCAACCACTGCATTGAGCATGGGGTCCTTCCCAAAACTTCCACACGGGGGGCGGGGAACTGGGCGGACTCATGTTAGCGAAACGATCTCCACGATGCCGCCCGCCGATCGGACGAAACCGTCCCGGCAATCGGTTCATGAATTGATATTATGGTCTGTAACCGTTTTCCGGGGACGGCGAGAACGACGCCATCCCCGGAAAACACCACCCGGTTCGCACGATATGGAAATGGTGTTCGCGGTTCGCTGTTGACGATTCCGGGGAGACAGAACCCGTTCAGGCCGCGACCAGGCTCGCGGCCTCGCCGAGCACCGCCACCGCGTCCGGCCGCCACGGGCCCGCGGTGATCACCACCACATGGTCCAGCCCCCATGACGCGAACTCGGCGCACCGGCGGGCGAAGTCCTCCGAGGACTCCCCCGGAGCCAGCCGGGTGGCGATGGTCTTCTCGATCTCCTCGACGGGCCGCCCGACGTCGGCGCAGTGCCGGGCGAGGACGTCCAGGTGCCCGCGGACGGTCTTGCCACCGTCGGGGACGTCGAAGAGATTGCACGCGTCGGCGTACTCGGCGACCAGCCGCAGGGTCCGTTTCGGCCCCGTGCCCCCGATGAGCACCCGCGGCCGCCGCACCGGCAGGGGGTTGTTCACCGGCCGCTCCAGCCGGTAGTGGCGTCCGGTGAACGCGGAGGAGTCGCCGTCCCACATCCGGCGGGCGATCAGGAGGGTCTCCTCCAGCCGCTCGAACCGTTCGGCGACCGGCGGCAGCGAGAGTCCCATCGCGCGCGCCTCGTCCTCCTGGTAGCCCGCGCCGATCCCCAGCCAGGCGCGGCCCCGGGAGAGGACGTCCAGTGTGGTGACGGCTTTCACGAGCAGGGCGGGCGCGCGGAACGTGGCGGCGCTGACCATGGTGCCGAGTTTGATCCTCGACGTCGCGGAGGCCAGGAAGCCCAAGGTCGTGTACGCCTCCAGCATTTCCGAGTCCGGGTCGCTGCCCGGCGCCGTCTGCAGGAGGTGGTCGGCCACCCAGAGGGTGTCGAGGCCGCCCGAGTCGGCCACCTTGGCGACCTCGACGAGGTTGTCGACCAGGCCGGCTTGCCCGCCAGGCCAGGAGAAGTCGGTGACACTGACACTGATTCTCACGGGTTCACCTTCTGAGAGGTTTCGGGGCGCGCGAAGGGCGGCGGCCCGCCGATCGGGCTCAGGTGGATGCCGGCGATGAGCCAGCGGTCGTCGTCGCGGACGAACACGTGGGTGACGCGGAACCGGCCGTCGACCCGGTTCCCCTGGTGCGTGCCCTCCTGCGCGTGCACGCCGACGGACACGGCGGCCGCGCCGTAGTCGCGGACTTCGACCTCGGCCCAGTCGAGTTTCTCGGTGACCAGGTCGCCGCCGCGGTAGCGCTGCAGCCACTGCGGCTTCCCGAGGACGAAGCCCAGCGGCCCGACCAGCGTGAAGTCGGCCGCGGTCATCCCGTCGAGTGCTTCGGTGTCGCCGCGGACCTCGGCGTCGGCCCAGCGGGCCCCGAGGTCGCGGATTTCGTTCTCCGTACCGCCCATGACGTTTCCTCGCTCTCGTTCGATGTCCTCAACGTTAGATATCGAACGATTCGATGTCAAACCCTTCGATTGATGCGCTATGCTGGGAGACGTGCAGAAACCGACCACGGCCCCCATCGGCGTCGTCCTCGCCAAGACCGCGAAGACCGCCGGGCGCGCCTTCGACCAGGCCCTGGCCGCCGACGGCGGCTCACAACCCGTCTGGCAGATCCTGATCACGCTGAAGACCCGGCGCGTGGCGAACCAGCGGGAACTCGCGGCCGCGGTCGGCATCCAGGGCGCCACGCTCACCCACCACCTGAACGCCATGGAGAGCACGGGCCTGATCACCCGGCGGCGTGACCCGGACAACCGGCGGGTCCATGTCGTCGAACTCACCGAAGAGGGTGAAACGGTCTTCCACCGCCTCGCGAAAGCGGCGATCGCACACGACAAACGGATCCGCGCCGGATTCAGCGACGAAGAGATCACCACACTGGCCGGGCTGCTGTCGCGACTCGCCGCGAACGTCGCCGGTGGCGGCATCGATCAAGAAAACAGTGACTGGACGCACCCGAACGGCGACTCGGGACAGGACTAGCATCGCGGTACAAAGTCGATGTCGCCTCAAGCTGGAGAACCGCAATGACCCAAGCCCCTGTCAACGTCACCGTCACCGGTGCGGCCGGCCAGATCGGCTACGCGCTGCTCTTCCGCATCGCGTCCGGTCAGCTGCTCGGCCCGGACACCCCGGTGAAACTGCGGCTCCTGGAGATCCCGCAGGCGGTCAAGGCGGCTGAGGGCACCGCGATGGAACTCGAAGACGGCGCGTTCTCGCTGCTGGCGGGCATCGACATCTTCGACGACCCGAAGCAGGCTTTCGAGGGCGCGAACGTCGCCCTGCTGGTCGGCGCCCGTCCCCGCGCCAAGGGCATGGAGCGCGGCGACCTGCTCGAGGCCAACGGTGGCATCTTCAAGCCGCAGGGTGAGGCCATCAACGCCGGCGCGGCGAGCGACATCAAGGTCCTCGTGGTCGGCAACCCGGCCAACACCAACGCCCTCATCGCGCAGGCGCACGCGCCCGACGTCCCGGCCGACCGCTTCACCGCGATGACCCGCCTCGACCACAACCGCGCCCTCGCGCAGCTGTCGAAGAAGCTCGGCGTACCGGTGACCGAGCTGAAGAAGGTCGCGATCTGGGGCAACCACTCCGCGACCCAGTACCCGTCGATCGCGCACGCCGAGGTGTCCGGCAAGCCCGCGACCGAGGTCCTCACCGACCAGCAGTGGCTCGCCGACGACTTCATCCCGACCGTCGCCAAGCGCGGCGCGGCGATCATCGAAGCCCGCGGCCTGTCCTCCGCCGCGTCGGCCGCCTCCGCGGCGATCGACCACGTCCACACCTGGGTCAACGGCACCCCCGAGGGTGACTGGACCTCGGCGGCGGTCGTGTCCGACGGCTCCTACGGTGTCCCGGAAGGCCTGATCTCCTCGTTCCCGGTCACCGCCGCGAACGGCGAGTACAAGATCGTCCAGGGCCTGGAGATCGACGACTTCTCGCGTGCCCGCATCGACGCTTCGGTCAACGAGCTGGCCGAAGAGCGCGACGCGGTGAAGAAGCTCGGCCTCATCTGAGCCTGAACCACCCGTGAAAGGCGGCCGTGTCCCGAGGGGCACGGCCGCCTTTCACGTTGTCAGGCGAAGAAGGCCCGGGCAGGCCGGGGCACCCAGAGCAACGCGACCAGCACGACCTGGACGAGACCCACGACCGGGATGACG
Organism: Amycolatopsis sp. NPDC102522; assembly: GCF_055584485.1. Taxonomy (NCBI): domain Bacteria; kingdom Bacillati; phylum Actinomycetota; class Actinomycetes; order Pseudonocardiales; family Pseudonocardiaceae; genus Amycolatopsis; species Amycolatopsis sp. NPDC102522. The sequence continues at coordinate 269,050 of NZ_JBVJLY010000008.1, forward strand.
ACGTGGAACATCGGCGAGGACGTCCACGAAAACACGCTGAACATCAGCGAAAGCACCTGCGTGGCCGTGATCAGCCGCCGTGTCCACGTCCGCCCCGTCGCGAGCTTCCACGCCGGCACCACGCACAGCACCAGCAGGATCCCGTGGAACACGGCGCCGGACTCGATCGCCACCGAAGCGGAGCGAGCGACTTCGGCCTCGCCGAAACCCGGGTACTGCTCCGCGATCTGCGCACGCAGCGCGCTCTCGTTCGCCCACAGCACCAGCGGAACCACCAGATGGCTCACCGCCACCGCGATCAGCAACGCCCGGGACAGCCGGACCGCGCCCGGCACCGATTCCCGCGTGACCATGCTCATGTCAGCTCGCCCGCCGATCCGCACCGATGATCGTGTCGAGGTTCGCGCGAGTGGTCTCCAGCTCGCCGATCGCGTCGTCGATCCGGTTCCGCTGCTGCCGCAACGCCTCGACTAGCTCCGGGCAGTCAGGCGTCAGCCAGCCGTCCTCGTCGACGATGCAGGGCAAAATCTCCTGGATCTGCGCGGTGTTCAGCCCGGCGGCGAGCAGGATCCTGATCCTCCGCACCGCCGCGACGTCGGCCTCGCCATACACGCGATAGCCGCTCGGCCGCCGCTGTGGGATCAGCAGACCCTGTTCCTCGTAATACCGCAACGCGCGCTCGCTGACGCCCGTCCGCCGCGCGAGTTCCCCGATCCGCATCCGCATCTCCCGACTTGACTCTCACGTCAATGTCAAGGTTTACCTTAGCCGCCATGACCACCGTGACCGTCCTCGGACTCGGCCCCATGGGACACGCCCTCGCCGCCGCGTTCACCGCCGCCGACCACTCGACCACCGTCTGGAATCGCACTCCTGGCAAGGAAAACGGCCTCACCGCCACCACCGCGGCCACTGCCACCGACGCGATCACGGCCAGCCCGCTCGTGATCGTCTGCGTGCGGGACTACGCCGTGGCACAGTCGATCCTCGACACCGACGCGCTCAAAGGCCGCACCCTGGTGAACCTCACCGGCGGATCACCACAACAGGCCCGGGCGATGACGGAATGGGCCACCGAACACGGTATCGACTACCTCGACGGCGTCATCATGGCGACCACCGACGCGATCGGCGGCCCGGACGCGGCCCTGTTCTTCAGCGGCCCCGCCGACCTCTACGAAACACACCGGCCCACCCTGGCCGCACTCGGCGAGAACGCGCGATACGTCGGCGACTCCCCCGGCCAGGCCGCCGCTTTCGACGCCTCCCTGCAGGACATGCTCTGGACCTCCATGAGCGGCGTGGTGCACATGTTCGCCCTCGCCAAAGCCGAAAACATCGCCGCCGCCGACCTCGCCGGACACGCGAAAGCACTGCTCGGCTTCTTCCCGGACATGATCGACCTGCTCGCCGAACAAGTCGGCACGGGCCACTACCCCGGCGAACACGGCACCCTCGACTCCACCGCGGCGACCATGGACCACATCCTCGACGCGATCCGCGCGCAGAACCTCGACAACGGCGTACTGTCCGCCGCCCGCGCCGAAGTACAGCGAGCCCTCGACGCCGGACACGGAGCGGACGGCTTCGGCAGGCTCGCCGCGCTCTAGGACCGGAACTGCCGCGCCTTGATGCCCTACTGGCCCATCTTCCGGTACAGCGTCGCCCGGCCCATCCCAAGCTGCCAAAGGAGCAAGGAAAGTCCCCCTCGCCCTAGGTTCGCTGAGTCGCCGGTGAAGGCCTCCTTGCCTACCCTGAAGGTAGTGAAGGACCCCTTCCCTCCGCTCAGCCGAGGAAACTCGACCTTCACACCTTGCTGTGGGTAAGCGCCGGTATCGGTTCGGTCGCAGTGGTGGGGGGGGGGGGGGGGGGGGGGGGGGGGGGGGGGGGGGGCCCCCCCCCCCCCCCCCCCCCCGACCCCCCCCCCCCCCCCCCCCCCCCCG
>NZ_JBVJLY010000008.1:271002-346254 GCF_055584485.1 Amycolatopsis sp. NPDC102522
TCCCTATCTAATCCCACCCAATCTCCATTTTGGGGTTTGGGCTGCTTTTTTTTGGGGTGGTGTGGGTGTTTCGGTGTGTTTCTTCGCCCAAACCCACCCCCCCCCCCCCCACCCACCACCACCTTGAGGCCACAATGGACCCGTGCACCTGGACGCGCTCCTCACCGGCCAACCCTCCGAAGTCCTCACCAGGACCCTCGAACTCGCCCGAGCCGAGCGGAAAGCCCTCACCCCCGAGCTCACAGCCGTGTTCAAGGACAGCAGCGAGTTCGTCGAGATCCAACCCAACACCTACGGCGCCCGAAACCCACTCAAGGGCCAGCAGGCCGCGACCGCCCTCTGGGCCGTCCTCCCCGCCGGAGACCCCCTGCTCCGCAGACTCTGGCTCGCCTCACCCACGATCCTCGAACGCGTCCTCCAGGACCGGTCACTCGCCGAACGCAAGACCATCGCCCTCCGCATGATCGGCCACCAGACCGCCTGGGAAGCGATCCGCCGCATGACCATCGACGGCGACCTCGAACCCATCCGCACACCGGACTACTACTCGGGCTGGTTCCGCTGGGCCGGACGCTTCGGCGGAAAATCCCTGGCCGAACGGCTCCGCACCGAACCCGAAGCACTCACCGAACTCTGGGAACTCCTCGCGCTCGAAGGCAACGGCGACGCCAGCTTCGCCGCCTTCGACAAGTACGTCCGCGACGAAGACAAGTGGTCCACCGCGCTGCTCGAACTGACCACGACCGGCGAAGTCGACCGCACCAGGCTGCTCGACCTCACCCTCGACGTCCTCGCCCGCGACTTCGCGGCCTTCCGCGCCCAGTGGTACGCGGCCCTCCACGAGACGCTCGCACCAACACCGGACGAGCGCGCGGCGGCCCAAACCCGCTACGCACGCCTCTGCGGAAGCGGTCTCCCCCGCACCGTCTCCTTCGCCGTCAAAACACTGTCCCTAGTGGACAAACAAGGCACCCTCGACGACGAAGTCGCCCTCCAGCACCTCCCCGCCGCCGCGGCCGGACGCGGCGCCGCCACCGCCAAACTCGCGCTCAAACTCGCCGGACGTATCGCCGACCGACGACCCGAACTCACCGACCTCGCCAACGAAGTCTTCGAAGCAGCCCTCACCCACGAAGCCTCCGACGTCCGCACCATCGCCACCGCCCGGCTCGGCGTCACCCCCGACGCACCGGACGTCGTCGAAGCCGCCGAATACCCCGAACCCGCGCGACCACCATGGGACCAGCGCAAGACGCTGACCATCCCGCTCGACATCCCGGACACCCCCGCCGCCGTCGCGGAAGCCCTCTCCTCCCTCCTCGCCGACCCCGACCAGGCCGACCTCTTCCTGGCCGTCCTCGACGGCGCCCACCGCGTCTCCGGCCAACTCCAGGACGCCCTCAAACCGCTGCTGAAACGCGCCACCAAGATCACGGGCGACAAATACCCCGCGGCCATCCCCAAACTCGTCGCCAAGCTCATCCTCGGCCTCAGCGGCCGCGACGTCGCCCACCCGCCCCAAGTCGACGGCTGGCGCCGCCCGCTCCACCACCGGGTCACCGCCCTGCTGGAAGGCACCGCCATACCCGTCTCCGCGGCCACCCACCAGGGAGGCTGGCTCGACCCGGCCGTCTTCGTCTCCCGCATGCTCGAACACCCGGAAGCACCCGAGGACGACGTCGTCGACGCACTGCTCCGGCTCGCCCCGGACACCCGGACCGAAGCTCTCTCACTCGCCGCGGCACTCACCGGACCGCACGCCGACACCATCCGCTACGCCCTTGGCGGCCCGGCCATCGACGACACCGGCTGGACCGCCCTCGCCGCCGCCCGCGCCCGGCACCCCGAATCCGCCGACCCCGCCGCCGCGCTCCGCGGCGAACCCGGACCGCCGATCACCTGGACGGCGAAAGTCGCCACCAACGAATACGGCCTGACCTCGCTGGACATCGAGCAAGCTCCAGAGACCGTCTCACCGAAAGCTCCCTGGCTCGGCGCACGTTTCGAACGCCCGGATCACCAGTGGCTCGGCTTCACCGAATGCCACGAAGCCATCTCCTCACCCTACGACCGCGATCGCCTCGAAGCCCTGGTCGCCGGAAACCTGTTCTTCAACGACCTCGACGCCGGCCATCCGGTGGAAAAGGCCGCATTGCCGCCGTTCCTGGACAGTCCTTCGATACCCGGGTACCCCGGCACGATGCTCATCGCGACCACGCTCGTACTGAAACGACCCGCCTCGGCCCAGTTGGGCGCGGATGCCGCGCTGACCCTTTTGGACCGGCGCATGCTCGGCCCGCGCGCACTCGGCGAAGCACTGGGAGTACTCGGCCCCCATCTCGTTCCGACGAGACTCGTCCCCAGGCTTTCGATCATCGCGAACGAACACCCGATCGCCACCCTGTCCACACTGGACATATTGCTGCCGAAGCTGGAGCCCGCCCACCGCGGCGTCTTCGCCCTGCTCGAACTCGCCGCGGATCTCGTGGAACGCGGAGCAGGCACGATCAGCGCCGAAACGAAGGATTGGCTCGCAGGGTTCAAAGGCAGCTCGAAGGCGGCGAAAGCGGCATCACGCCTCCGCCGCTGACAGACGGGCCGCCAGTACGTGCGAACACGGTCCCCGGGTCTCCTGGTGCTTGGCCCACCACGCGCAGGTACAACCAGCCGGCGACAACCGCACTCGCTGCACCGACCCCGCACGCGTGATCTCGTAGCCGCCGTCAGGTAACGACCGGACAGCTCCGTCGGCGACGAGCTCGCGCGCCTTCGCCACCCGGCTGTTCGCCGGAGCGCGCCCACTCGGCAGCTCACGCGGGAACCACGTGCCGTCGACGACATCGTGGCCGGCGCGACCCTCGACGAGTTCCGGCACGTCAAGGCCCGCCGCCAATGCGTTCAGCCAGCCTCCCTCACCGGAGAAGCCCCGGGACGGATCCGGGGACAACGTGACGATCAGGCGCGCTCGTTCCAACTGGAGCACCCAGGTCGCGACTTCGCTGTCCGGTCGCGTGTAGACGGTCAGCCCCTGGGCGAACCGGACGAGCGGCTCGATCACCCGCAGCCGGTGCAGCCCGGACGCCGGAATCGACTCCGGGCCGGACCGTGATGTCAATCGGAGCCCACGCCCGGAAGCCACCGCCCACGACCTGCCGACAGTGGTGGGCAGCCGACGCAGGAAGGCCCGCGTCTCAAGCTTGTCGAGCTCCGCCCTTTTGACCGCGCCCGCCGTGACAGCGGCGACCTCGGCGAAGCCCGCCACCCAGCGATCCGGGAGTGGTACCACCGACTCGTCGTTCTGCCCGTCGAGAGTGCGCAGGTGGATACCCTCACCACGAACGGTCAGATGCAACGGATCCTGCGCCACGACTCCGGCCAGGACGGTTCGCGTCGCGTCGGACAAGTCCACGTTCGTGCAGCCTTCGCCGAGACTTCCCACATCCGGCAGATCGAGCCTGGCGTAGACACCACAGCACGGCGAGAAGGCCTCCGCTCGCAGTGTGGTCCGGTCCGCGGTGAACACCGGATCGGACTCGGCGATGAGCCGGTTCACCATCGACGGCGGCATCCAGAACCGCGTACGGGCGACCTTCCCCATCACGAGCAAGGCCTGGGCCGCCTGCGCTCCGGGTTCGAGAAAACCCTCGAAGAGCACGGGCGTCCGGACGCCCTCTTCGACCGGCTCCAACAAGATCTCGGTGATCACCGGACAACCCTAGCCAGACCCCCTGACACTCTTTGCTGGCTTGGTTCTCAAAAGTCTGGAAATGATCTTGTCCAAAGCCAGAATGTATAGAGCGTTATACATTTTAAGAGTTCAATGCATCTCTGACACTGTCGGTGGCAGGCCTCGAGAAGGAACCCGAGGCCTGCCACCGCCCTCCCCCACCCGGAGGTTCGACGTGCGCGACGCACTCCCCTCCCCTGGTTTTCGGCCTACCGCACCGATCTCCAAGTGTCGCCCACGTCCGGGGCAGGGCTTTGATATTCCGAAACCAAGCCAGGGTGGGTGATCGTGACCCCGCCACCGAAGGACGTGCGCTCGTCTTCGCGACTGGTTCGTCCGGCCGCGAAGCCGATTGCCAAGCCAAGCGGCAGCAATGCGAGTTCGGCTATCTGGATCCAGTTGGCGAACATCGGTCTCCCCACTCTTCGGCCAGTCTCATCCCCTCGATCCTATTCGCCAACTATGCGAGTCCGAAGCGGCTATTCGTGTACTATTCGCGACCTAGTGCCGGTCGGGTAGCATGATCGCGCGCCGAACAGCAGCTCCGCCCGCTTCGAACCGTGAGAGAAGAACATGCCCACCTCGCCGCCCCACCCTGGCTCCGACCGCGCCCGGCTCGCCACGAAACTCCGCGAGATCCGGGCCGCCACCGGACTGTCCGGTAATCAGTTCGCCAAGACCTTGGGCTGGCCCCAATCGCGGGTGTCCAAGATAGAGACCGGGACGCAGTTCCCGACCGGTGACGACATCACCGGCTGGCTCGCCGCAGCAGGCGCCGTCACGGAGGAGAACGCGGTCACTGAGCTGCTCAAGCGCGCTCGCGTGGAGTCGGTGTCGTTCCGCCAAGAGTTCCGGAAGCCGGGCGGAGCCGCCGCCAAACAACGATCGGTCCTCGAACTGGAACAGCGGGCTTCTCGCGTCGCCCAGTACCAGCCGGCGCTGCTTCCCGGACTGCTACAAACGCCCGCGTTCATGCGGGCACTGCTCGCACTCCCCTCCGGCCCGGCGCGGACAGGCGGCGCCTCCGACGCCGATATCGAGCAACTGGTGGCTGTCCGGATCGAACGGCAGGCACAGCTGCACGACCCGGGCAAAGCCCTGTCCCTGGCGATCGGCGAGGCAACCCTGTGGACTCGGATTGGCGATCGCGATACCCAGCTCGGCCAGCTGGACAGGCTCCACACTCTCGTCGGCCTGCGCACCGTCGACCTGAGGATCGTGCCGTTCGACAGCGTCATGCCGATCGCCCCGTTGCACGGCTTCACCATTTATGACGCCGACCTCGTCGTCGTGGAACTGTTCGCCGGCGAGCACCTGATCATGGATCCTGACGAGATCGCCTTGTACGAGGACCTGTTCGGCCGCCTGCAGGCCGCATCCGTGTCCGGTGACGCGGCGGCCCGGCTGATCCGGAATGTCTCGCACCGACTGGCCGACGACTCCTGACCACGATCACACCGCGGTCCGGCACGTCCGGCACTCCGCGTGTGACTGCTCCAGGCTGGTGACGAAACTGTGGTCCATGGTGGCGAGACTGAAACCGTACTGACAGTTCAACGCGAGCTTGGGCGCGTTCGTGATCAGGCACATCGCCGCGTGCGCGACCAGATTGCCCGCGACACCGGCCGTCACCGCGTTGGCCGCATGCTCCGGGATGTTCGCGGCGGGTCGCCAAGTCGCCAGCGGTGGCCGCTCGGCGTCGCGATCCTTCTCGGTGAGACGGGCGCACTCGTAGCACGGCCCGGCTCCGGGGCGGTAGACGCCCAGATTGACCTGTGGACCGTGGTACCCCCCGTACACCCAAGGCGTGCCCGTCGACGCGCACGCCTGGTTCGTCCAGGTCCGGATCTCCGCCGGACGATCGGCGGTCATGATCAGGACATCGCAGTCGGCGGCCAGTCTCCGCAGGGACGCCACATCTCCGATCCGCGTCGGCTCACCGGTGACTTCGACGTCCGAGTTGGCCGCGCGCAACCTGTCCACCGCCGCGTACACCTTCGGCAGCCCCAGATGCTGCTCGGTGTAGAGAATCTGACGGCCGAGGTTCGACAGTTCGACCACGTCCGGTTCGACGCAGTGCAACCGTCCCACCCCTGACATGACGAGGCTCAGGGCGGCCGTGCACCCGACGCCACCCACGCCGACCAACACCACCCGCGCCTGAGCCAACGACACCTGGAAGTCCCAGCTCGAACTTCTTCGCGTCAGATCGATCCACCGGTACAGCGACCGGCTTCTCGAGTGACGCTCGAGTTGTCGCGCGGTCAGTGCGGCACACGTCGGCTCGTCGGCGTTCTCGACATACCCACGCTCGGCCAGCATCTCGATGGCGGCGGCGACCTCGTCGGGACACGAGGCCGGGAACCGATGAGCCAGGTCCGCGAAGACCTGACTCATCGTTCGCGTGCCGTCGAGAAGGTCCAGTAACGCCCACACAGCGCCGTCGGAGTCCCTCAACTCGGCGGCGATGCCGAACACCTCCCCGCCGATCCGGATCCAGCCGTCGCCGAACCGGACCGGACGGTGCTCATCTTTGATTCGTGGACGCACGCGGAACCCCTCCCAAGGTCAACCGTTGTCTCCGCTGTAAACGTGGCGAATCGCGTCGGTACGCTCCACCATCACGATCTCGATCATCACCGGCCACCTCCTTTCCCCCGACCACGCCGGGAACGAACCGGACGCGCCGACCCGCTTACCGGCGGAAGAATCTCCACAATGTAGAGTGCCCTGTTGTGGACACCTCAAATGTAGAGCGATACATTGCAAGTCGTCTACGTCTTCCGTGGGGCCATGCGGGTGATGCTGGGATCACCCTCCGTAACAGGACAGTGAAGAGGTGGTGACTTCGTGGGCACGCTGACCCCCACCGCCATCAAGCGCTGGATCGCGCTCGAGATGAAGCGCCTGAGGGAAGCGGCAGGCTACGACCGCGCCGCCGCGGCCGAGCGCATCGGTAAGGCGACGACGGTCATCGCGCACATCGAGACTTCGCGCAACCTGCCCGCGCCCGCCGACCTGGAAATCCTGCTCGATTTTTACGGAGTGCCCGAACGGGCACCGCGTTTCCTCGACCTGACCAAGCGAGCGAAACGCGGCCGCGACTGGTGGATCAATTTCGACCACGGGGTGTTCGACTGGTTCAACCTGTATCTCGGCCTGGAAACCGGCGCCGCCCGGATCAGTACCGTGGACATGGTCGTACTACCCGGCCTGTTCCAGACCCGCGACTATGCTCTCGCGATCATGCGAGAAGGCCGTCGATGGGACAACAAGGCCGAACTCGAAACCATGGTCGACCTGCGGATGGCGCGACAGGAAATACTCGATCGCCCTGGGGACGCGCCGCAGATATGGTCGATATTGGACGAGAGCGTGCTCCGCCGCCAGGTCGGCGGACCGGCAGTGATGCATGATCAGCTGCTGCACCTGATGGATCTGTCCGAGCGATCGAACATAGACATCCAGGTGCTTCCTTTCACCGCGGGCGCCCATGGCGCCTCGGACGGGATGTTCGTGCTTTTGGACTACCCGCCCGAATTCAGCGGTGACCCCGGAACCGTGTACGTCGAAAACCGACGAGAAGGCCTCTATTACGACGACAAAGAAGACCTGCGTCGATTCCGCAATACGTTTGAGCGCCTTCAAGCTCAAGCGGAGCATCCGGGACGGACACGGAATTTCATTCAAAACTTGGCAAGGGAACTCAATGAACAATGACACCACCCGTCCCACCCTCCTCGGCCTTTCAGGCTGGTGGAAGTCGAGCTACAGCGGCGGCGCAAGCGGCTGCGTCGAGGTCAATGACTCGGTAGCCGGTTACGTGGGAGTGCGAGACTCGAAGCTCGGCGACGCCAGCCCTGTCCTCGTCTTCGAACCGCACGAGATCCGAGCCTTCGTCCTCGGTGCGAAGAACGGCGAGTTCGACCACCTGCTCCCCTGATACCTCCTCTGACACAAGGTGATCCGCTCCGGCAATCGGGTGATGGCCGGAGCGAACACTCCGCAGTTCGAGCTTCAGGGTTGAGCCTGGCGTTGACGGTAGGCGCGTTGCTGGCAAGCTCGTGAGCAGTAGTCCCGAGGCCTGCCCCGCCCTCCCCCGTCCAGCGGCTTGCCGCAGATGACGCACTCCCCTGCCTCGGTTTCGTCACGCATTACCTCACTCCCCTGGCTTTCGACGAGCGCCTGGACGCCGTCCAGGGTGCACTGCAGCCCGAATTCGAAGGGATCGAGCGGCGCGTCCATTCCCCCGCCCCGCCAAAGCGCATCCAGCGCCGGATAACGGTCAAGGCGCTCGAACAGGGACTCGCGTTCACTCCACCAGCTCTCGTGGGACACGCCCGTGCGCCGCTGGAGTTCCGCGGTCTCCCCCGCCTGACGTGCGACCGACTCAACGAATCCGCCTACCAGGTTCACCACCGCGATCACCTGCGCCGGCGCCAGGCCGCTCCGTGACGCCACGTCCAGCGCGTGGTCGTACCCGGCCATGATGTTCGGCCCGGGCAGACGGCGGGTCCCGGCACTGTGGACCACCCACGGATGCCGACGGTGCAGCTCCCACGCCCGCCGCGCCCAGCGTTCCAGGCCCGCCCGCCAGCCGAGCCCGTCCGAGGGCTCCATCGGGAACTCGCCGTACACAGCGTCGCGCATGAGTTCCACCAGTTCAGCCTTGCCGGGAACATACCGGTACAGCGACATCGTGGTGGTACCGAACCGCTCCGCAACCTTGCGCATCGACAGGGCGGCGAGCCCTTCGGCGTCCGCGACCTCGATCGCCGCCGTGACGATGCGGCCGAGGCTCAGGCCGGGGCGATCCGGTTCGGGCGCTCCCCACAGCAGTTCGATCGCGCGCTCCGGATCCGGCTGCGCGTCGTCTTCCGCCACCACTACTCCCTTGACGCTCGTCACTCTCGCGTGTTTAGCTGATAAACCTCAGTATATCCCATAAACCACCCACAGGAGCGCTTCAGCATGCCTGAAATCAGGTTCTTCGTGTCCCCCGACGGCCAGAACGACTGGCCTGGGACCGTCGACCAGCCCTTCGCCACCCCGAAAGCGGCACAGGACGCCGTCCGTGCCGCCACCGACGGGATGACCGGCGATATCGTCGTCACCTTCACCGCCGGCGTCCACCACCTTGAAGAACCTCTTGTTTTCGGCGAAGCGGATTCCGGCGCGAACGGCTTCCGGGTGATCTACCAGGCGCACGACTACGGAACGCCCGGCCGGGCGAGAGTCGAACTGAGTGGCGGCCGCGAGATCAGCGGCTGGTCAGCGGGCGACGACGGCGTCTGGACGGCACCGATCGGCGACCTGGCGCCACGGCGGCTCACCATTGACGGCCGCCCTGCGGCACGGGCAGCGCGAGCGACCGGACTGCCGGGAAGCGTGACGAAAACAGCTACTGGTTACGTCACAGACAGCGTGGAGCCTCAGTCTTGGCCGGATCCGTCCGGGCTGGAGTTCGTCTACCCCGGCGTCTATCCGTGGTCCGAAGCCCGGCTCGCGGTCGCGTCGATCTCCGGCGACGGCTCCTCGACCACCATCACCATGGCGCAGCCCGCCTTCGACAACGCCAAGTCCCTCTACGACTCGAAGTGGTACGGCGCCGGCGGGGACGGGACCTGGGACGGTCTCGCCGCGCCTTCGGTGCTCGAGAACAACGTCGCCTTCCTGACCGAGCCGGGCACCTTCGCCGTCAGCCGCACCGAGCCGGGCGACCACGTCCTGCACTACCGCCCGCGCCCTGGCGAGGAAATCGGCAAGACCGTCGTCGTCGCCCCGGTACTCGAAACGCTCATCAGCGGACAAGGCGTGCACGACCTCGTGCTGCGCGGCTTCACCTTCGCCGACGCGGCCTGGTCGGGCCCCACCCGAACCGGCGGCTACCTGCACTATCACGGCAACGCCCGCTACGAGCGGGGCGAGTTCCAGAAGATCGACATGGGCGCGGACGTCGGCTACGTCCATGTCCCGGCCGGCCCGGTGCAGTTGCCCGCCAACGTCAGCCTCACCTCGGCCAGCCGGGTCACCCTGCGGGACAACCACTTCACCCGCCTCGGCGCGGGCGGGCTCCTGATCGAGGACAGCACGGACGTCCAGATCCGGGGATGCGTCTTCGACGAGATCTCGGGCAGCGGGATCGCCGTCCACACGGGCACCCGGGTCTCGCTCGAAGACAACCTCGTCCACGACATCGGCACCGAGTACCGTGGCTCCCCTGCCGTCCTCGTGGTCGAGTCCGAAGAGACGACCGTGGCCCACAACGAGATCCGCGACGTCCCGCACAACGGAATCGTGATCACCGGCGGCGAGCGGGCCAACGGCACCCACGTGATCTCGAACCTCGTCGAACGCAGCATGGGGAAGCTGATGGACGGCGGCGGGATCTACCTCTCGGCACCACAGGGCTCGTCGTTCGCCGGCGGGGCGACGGTCCGCGGCAACGTGATCCGCGACGTCCTCACCTCGTACAACTTCGGTCTCTACACCGACTACGGCGCGGCGTGGATCACCGTCGTCGGCAACATCGTCCACCGCGCCGACACCCCGATCGTGCTCCAGGTGGGTCCGCCGATGGAGAACGTCGCCTTCGTGGGCAACTTCTGGGATGTCCGGCCCGACGGTTACGACGACCCGCCCAAGACGGTGACCGTGGCCGCGAACACCTTGCTGCCCAAGGAGACCTTCGACGAGGCCGTCCGAGCCGACCCGGCGGGTGCCGACATCCTCGCGCGGGCCGGGCGTCGGGGTCTGGAACGATGATCACCGCTCCTGCCGGGCGCGTGCCCGGCAGGAGCCGCTCCGGCCCCGATCACCGAGGAGACCACGCGCCATGCCGACCCAGTCCACGGAAGCGCCCGGGATCCGCCGACGGCTCGCGCGGATCGCGACCGAGGTGCTCGCGCCGTGGGTGTGGGTGCTCGGCCTGCCGCTGGTCGTCGCCTGGAAGGTCACCGGCTTCCACTTCGGCGAGACCCTGTTCTGGGGTCTGATCGCCGGCGTCACCGGCTCGCTGATCCCGATGGCGGTGATCGTGCGGGGCGCCAAGAAGGGCAAGTGGGACAGCCACCATGTCACCGACCGGGCCGGGCGCCTGGTCCCGTTCGCGGTCTGCATCGGTTCGCTGGCCGCCGGATTCGTCATCCTGATCGCCGGTGGCGCTCCGCACGAGATGATCGCGCTCGCCGCCGCCGAACTCGTCTGCCTGGTCGCCGCGCTCGCGATCACCTTCGGATGGAAGTTCAAGATCTCGATGCACGCGATGGTGGCGGCGGGCGCGGCCGTGATGCTGATCCGCGTCTACGGTCCCTGGCTCGCGCTGGTCTTCCTCGGCGTCGGCTGGGTCTGCTGGTCTCGCATCGAGCTCGGCGATCACACCAAGGCCGAGGTCACGGCCGGGACGGTCGCTGGTGTCTTCCTCGGCGGCGGTGTTTATCTGGCGCTTGAAGCTGCTTTAGCCTGACCCCCCGCCGTATAGGCCGTTATACAGTTGTCTTCATGGACACTGTCCGAGTCGCCGGATGCCTTCGCCGAGTTCGGTGACGTCGGCCGCGGCGGCGAAGCCCAGCCGCAGGAACGGTCCGGCGGGCTCGGTGGCGAAGAACCGCTCCCCTGCCCCGACGACCACTCCCCGGTCTCTCGCGGCGCGGGCGAGCGCGTTCGCGTCGCTCCCCGCCGGTAGCCGCACCCACAGGTGCAGTCCTCCCGAGGGAAGGCGCGCGACAGTCCATTCAGGACACTCTCGCGCCAGCGTGGCGGCCGCTTTTCCGCACCGTTCCCGCAGTTCCGTGCCCAGCTTCCGGACGTGACGTTCCCAGGACGGCGCACTGAGCAGTTCGAGGGCCGCCTCCTGCAGCGGGCGGGTGACGAAGAAGTCGTCGACCCGCCGGATCGCCTTCATCCGGTCGAGAACCGGTCCTCGCGCGATCAGCGCGCCGATCCGGAGGCTCGGCGCGGCGGCTTTGGTCACCGAGGTCAGGTGGACGACCGTGCCGTCGTGATCGTCGGTGATCAGCGGACGCGGCGCCGTCGCCCCGTGTGACAGGTGGCGGGCGAAGTCGTCCTCCAGCACGAACGCTCCCGCCGCCCGCGCCACCTCCAGCACTTGGGTCCGCCGCTCGGCCGCGAGCACGGTCCCGGTCGGGTTGTGAAAGGTGGGCTGACAGTAGAAGAGCCGGGCGCCGGTCATCGCGAACGCCTCGGCCAGCAGATCCGGGCGGACCCCGTCGTCGTCGATCGGGACCGGTACCGGGCGGAGGCCCGCGGCTCGCGCGGCGGCGAGCGCCCCCGGATAGGTCGGCGATTCGACGAGGACCGGGCTTCCGGGCGCCGCGACGGCCCGGAACGCCATGGACAGCCCGCTCTGCCCGCCGGCGGTGATCACGACGTCGTCCGGTGACGCACCGGCCGGACCCGCGAACACCGCTCTCAGCGCGGCCAGCCCCGCGGCGGGTGCGCGGTCCCAGGCGTCCGGGCGGCGGCCCGCTCGCGCGAGCGCCGCGCTCAGGAACCGGGTCGCCTGCAGGGATCGGTGCGGATAGCCACCGTCGAGGAGGATCGCTCCGTCCGGCGGCGGACCGAGGGTGCCGGTGAGCGACCTGGTGTCGACGCTGCGATCGGTCAGCGCGACCGTCTGCCAGGCCGTGTCGAGCGGTTCGCCGGCGGCCGTCGGCTTCGTCGCCACATAGGTCCCGCTCCCGGGACGGGTCACGACAGCGCCCTCGGCGGCCAGCAGGGCGATCGCCCGCGAGACCGTCACCGGGCCGACCCGGTAGCGCTCGATGAGCTCACGACTGCTGGGCAACCGGTCCCCCGGCGCCGCGGCCCGGACCAGGGAACGCAGCTGGAGCACGAGCGCGGAAGTGCTACTATCCGACATGAAAGACCATGGTAGTGCTACTGAGAACCGCACGGAATCACTACTGGACGTTCCGGCCCTGCGAGCCGATACGCCCGGCAGCGAGAAGGTCGTGCACTTCAACAACGCGGGTTGCGGGCTCCTGGCGAAGCCGGTCCTGGCCACGATGCTCGACCACCTGAATCTCGAAGCCGAGATCGGTGGCTACGAGGCCGCTGCGGCGAAAGCCGGCGAGGTCGCGGGCTTCTACCGCGAGATCGCCGCCTTGATCAACGCGCGGCCGCACAACATCGCCTTCGCGGCGAGCGCCACTCACGCGTACTCCACCGCGCTGTCCTCGATCCGGTTCGAGCCCGGCGACGTCGTCCTCACCACCCGCAACGACTTCATCTCCAACCAGATCGCGTTCCTGTCGCTGCGGAAGCGGTTCGGCGTCGAGGTCGTGCACGCTCCGGACGCGCCGGAGGGCGGTGTCGACGTCGAGGCCATGGCGGCCCTGATGCGCACGCGGAAGCCGAAACTGGTCGCCGCCACGCACATCCCGACCAACTCGGGTCTGGTCCAGCCGATCGCCGAGATCGGGCGGAACTGCCGGGAACTCGGTCTGCTGTATCTGGTCGACGCCTGCCAGTCGGTCGGCCAGTACCCCGTCGACGTCGAGGAGATCGGGGCCGATCTGCTCACCTCGACCTGCCGCAAGTTCCTGCGCGGCCCGCGCGGTTCGGGGTTCTTGTTCGTTTCCGACAGGTTCCTCGAAGCCGGGCACGAGCCGCTGTTCATCGACATGCACGGTGCCCGCTGGAGCGCGCCCGGCGACTACGAACCCGCGGAATCGGCTTCCCGCTTCGAAGAATGGGAATTCCCGTACGCCACGGTGCTCGGCTGTGCCGCCGCCGCGCGGTATGCCCAGGAGGTCGGCCTGGAGGCGATCTCACGGCGCACCCCCGTGCTCGCGGCGAGGCTGCGCGACGGACTGGCCTCCGTCGCGGGCGTCGAGGTGCTCGACAGGGGCCCGAAACTGGGCGCGCTGGTGACGTTCTCGGTCAGGGGCTGGGAAGCCGTCCCCTTCAAAGAGGAGATGGACGCCCGGAGGATCAACTCGGCGCTCAGCTACCGGGAGTTCGCGCAGTTCGACTTCGGGGACAAGGACGTCGACTGGTGCCTGCGGCTGAGCCCGCACTACTACAACACCGAGCGGGAAGTGGACGACGTGGCCGCCGCCGTCGCCGAAGTCGCCGGGCGCCCCGCCTGATCGCGGTTCCCCCGCCTGGGCACTGGGGGTGTCCGGGCGGGGGAACCGTCAGGTGGATCAGGCCCCGGCGAGGCCGCGGCGCTTCAGCAGCGGCTCGATCTCCGGGTCGCGGCCGCGGAACGCGCGGAAGGCCGCCATCGGGTCGATGCTGCCGCCCCGACCGAGCAGTTCACGGCGGAAGTGGTCGCCGTTCTTCCTGCTGAGCCCGCCGTTCTCGCGGAACCACTGGACGGTGTCGGCGTCGAGGACCTCGCTCCAGATGTAGGAGTAGTACCCGGCGCTGTAGCCGCCGCTGAAGATGTGCGCGAAGTAGGTGGTGCGGTAGCGCGGCGGCGCGGCTTCCAGCGCGACACCGGCCTTGGTCAGTGCCTCGGCCTCGAATCGCTGGACGTCTTCGACGTGGTCCTCGGTGCCGAGCCGGTGCCACGCCTGGTCGAGGAGGGACGCCGCGAGGTACTCGGTGGTCGAGAAGCCTTCGCCGTACTGCTGCGACGCCAGGAGCTTGTCGACCTGCTCCTGCGGCAGCGGCTCGCCGGTCACGTGGTGCTTGGCGTAGTTGGCCAGCACCTCGGGCCACAGCATCCACATCTCGTTGACCTGCGAGGGGTACTCGACGAAGTCACGCGGGACGTTGGTGCCGGAGAACGCCGGGTACTCGACGTCCGAAAGCAGCGAGTGCAGCGCGTGCCCGAACTCGTGGAACGCGGTGACGACCTCGTCGAAGGTCAGCAGGGTCGGCTCGCCCGACGGCGGCTTGGCGACGTTGAGCACGTTCACCACGACCGTCTTGGTGCCCAGGAGTTTCGTCTGGTCGACGAAGTTGTTCATCCAGGCGCCGCCGCGCTTCGAGTCGCGGGCGTAGTAGTCGAGCAGGAACAGGCCGAGCTCCGCGCCGTCGGCGTCGAAGACCTCGAAGATCCGGACCTCGGGGTGGTACTTCGGCAGGTCTTCCCGCTCGGTGAAGCTCAGGCCGTACAGGTTGGACGCGGCGAAGAAGACCCCGTCGGTCAGCACCCGGTTCAGTTCGAAGTACGGGCGCAGCGCCGCGGTGTCGACCTCGAACCGGTCCTTGCGGACGCGCTCGGCATAAAACGCCCAGTCCCAGGGCCGCAGGATCGCGCCGGGGATGTCGGCTTCGAGGTAGCGCTGCAGCTCTTCGGCCTCCGCCTTGGCGTTGGCGACCGCGACCGGCGCGAGGCGTTCCAGGAGCCCGACAGCGGCGGCGGCCGTCTTCGCGGTCTCGTCTTCGATGACGTACGAGGCGTGGTCGGGGAAGCCGAGCACGGCGGCCCGCTCGGCGCGCAGCCGCACCATCCGGGACACGACGTCGTTGTTGTCGAACTCGTTGCCCCGGTTGCCGCGGGACACCGACGCGGTGAAGATCCGCTCGCGCAGGGCGCGGTCCTCCAACGCGGCCAACGAGGCCTGCGCTGTCGGCAGGGTCAGCTTGAGGACGTACTTGCCCTTCTCCCCCGCGGTTTCTGCGGCCGTGGCGATCTCGTCCTCGCTCAGGCCCGCGAGTTCCGCGACGTCGTCGACGACCACGGCGAGTTCGTTGGTGTCCTTAAGCAGGTTCTGCTGGAAGCGGGTCGACAGGGTCGACAGCTGTTCGTTCAGCTCGCGCAGGCGCTTCTGGTCGGCTTCGGGAAGCCCGGCACCGGCGCGGCGGACGTCGGTGTGATGCCGCTCCAGCAGGCGGAGCGACTCGGCGTCGAGGCCGAGTTCGTCCTTGCGCTCGAACAGGCTGTTGATCCGGGCGAACAGCGCCGGGTTCAGGTTGACGGCGTCGGCGTGCGCGGCCAGCCGCGGGGCCATTTCGGCCTGCACGCGCTGGATCTCGTCGTTCGCGTTCGATCCGGCGAGGTTGAAGAACACGCTGGAGACGCGGGACAGCAGCCTGCCGGACTTCTCGAGCGCGGCGATGGTGTTCTCGAAGGTCGGCGGCTCGGCCGAACCGGCGATCTCCTCGATTTCGGCGGCGTGCTCGGCCAAGCCCGCTTCGAAGGCGGGCAGGAAGTGCTCGTCGGAGATCCGGTCGAACGGCGGAAGGGCGTAGGGCAGCTCACTCGGCGCGGCGAACGGGTTGTCCTGCGAAATCATCGGTGTTGCTCCCGGGTCGTCGAATCTGCTGTTCTGGCCACCTTACGGGCAGTGAGGGGCCGGTGGATGCCGTCCGTGGCGGTGATGCCACCGACGGCGATGGTCACGCTCCGGTGGTACCGCCCACCACCGCGTCGGAGCTCTGTTTCCCCTTGCCACGCTTGGCTTTGGCCTTGGGTTCGGGTGGGGAGATACCGGCCAGGTCGCCACCGTTGTCGTTGACGCGCAACACGAACGGACGAGTCTCGGTGTAGCGGACGACCGAAACCGACGCCGGATCGACCACGATCCGCTGGAACGCGTCGAGGTGCTGGCCGAGCGCGTCGGCGAGGATCGACTTGATCACGTCGCCGTGGCTGCACAGAAGCCAGACCGCGTTCTCGCCGTGCTTCGCGGTGATCCGGGCGTCGTGCGCGCGGACGGCCGCGACCGACCGGGCCTGCATCTCGGCGAGTCCTTCGCCGCCGGGGAAGACCGCGGCCGAGGGGTGCGCCTGCACGACCCGCCACAGGGGTTCCTTGAACAGATCCTTGAGCGCGCGGCCGGTCCATTCGCCGTAGTCCACTTCGGACAAACCGGGCTCTTTGACCTTGTCCAGACCGCGTGCCTCGGCCAGTTTCGCGACCGTCTGGCGACAGCGGAGCATCGGCGAGACCACCAGCTCGGCGAGGGGGACCGGCGCCAGGCGCTCGACGAGCGCGGCCGCCTGTGCCCGGCCGGTGTCGTCCAGGCCGACCTTGGGCGTGCGCCCGGCCAGGATGCCCGAACCGTTCGCCGTGGACTTGCCGTGGCGCAGAAGGATCACAGTACTCACGTGGCCCACCCTACGTGCCGGCACTTTGCCTGCTCACGCGATTCGTCCTCTGGACGCGGTACTCGCGTGTGCCAGGACCGCATCCAGAGGACGAAACGCGGGGTTACAGGTGCGGGCCCGCGCCGGGGTCCAGGACGCCGGCGAAGATCAGCACGAACAGCAAGACACCGAGCACGAGCCGGTAGATCACGAACGGCACGAAGCTCTTGGTCTTGATGTAGGACATCAGCCAGGCGATGACCGCGTAGCCGACGCCGAACGCGACCAGCGTCGCCAGGATCGTCGGCCCCCACTGGGCCGGGGCGCCGTCCTTGCCGATGTCGGTGAGCTTGTACAGGCCCGACCCGAACACCGCCGGCAGGGCCAGCAGGAACGAGTACTCCGCCGCCTCGGCGCGGGTGTAGCCGAGCAGCAGCCCGGCGCTGGTCGTACCGCCGGAGCGGGAGACGCCCGGGATCAGCGCCAGCGCCTGCGCGAACCCGAAGCCGAGGCCGTGCGGCACGGTCAGGTGGTCGAGCGTGCGCTGCTGCTTCCCGATGCGGTCGGCCACCAGGAGGATCAGGCCGAACACGATCAGCGTGGTCGCGGTGATCCGCAGGTCACGGAAGGTCTCGTCGATGGCGTCCTGCAGCAGCAGACCCAGCACCACGATCGGCATCGAGCCGACGATGATCAGCCAGCCCAGCCGGGCGTCGGGGTCCTGCCGCCAGTCCTTCTTGTAGATCGAGAAGAACCACGCGCGCAGGATCTGCCCGATCTTGGTCGAGAAGTACAGGATGACCGCGAGCTCGGTGCCGATCTGGGTCACCGCGGTGAACGCGGCGCCCGGGTCGTCCCAGCCGGCGAGCGCGGCGGTGATCCGCAGGTGCGCGCTGGAGGAGATCGGCAGGAACTCCGTGAGGCCCTGGACGAGCCCGAGGACCAGTGCTTCGAACCATCCCATCAGGCGACACCGGCCAGTTCGATCGCTTCGGCGGCGACCTCGAGGGCGTGTGCGGAGCTCTCGGGGTCCGGCATGGAGGGCGCGACGGTCAGCGTCGTGACGCCCGCCCCGGCGAAGGCCTGCATCCGTTCGGCGATCCGTTCCTTGGGTCCCAGCAGTGACGTCGCGTCGATGAACTCGAGCGGGACGGCCGCCATGGCGCCCTCGTAGTCCCTGCCCAGGTACTTCTGCTGGACGTCGGCCGCTTCGCTCGCGAAGCCCATCCGGCAGGCGAGCTGGTTGTAGAAGTTCTTCTCCCGGCTGCCCATCCCGCCGAGGTACAGCGCCGCGTAGCCGCGGACCGCGTCGGCGCAGGCCTTCCAGTCGTCACCGACGACGAGCGGGACGGTGGGGACGACGTCGAAGCCGTCGAGGGACCGCCCGGCCTTGTCCGCTCCCGCCTGGATCAGCTTCAGCTGGTCACCGGCGTGCTCGGGCGAGAAGAACACCGGCAGCCAGCCGTTCGCGAGCTCGCCGGTCAGTTCGAGGTTCTTCGGGCCGATGGCGGCCAGGTACACGGGGATCTCTTCGCGCACGGGGTGCACGGTCAGGGTCAGTGCCTTGCCGGGCCCGCCCGGCAGGGGCAGCTGGAAGTGGTCGCCTTCGTACTTGACCCGCTGACGGCTCAGCGCCTTGCGAACGATCTCGACGTATTCGCGAGTCCGGCCGAGCGGCGAAGCGAACTTCACGCCGTGCCAGCCTTCGGAGACCTGCGGGCCGGAAACACCGAGTCCGAGGCGGAACCGGCCGCCCGAGAGCGTGTCCAGGGTCGCGGCGGTCATCGCGGTCATCGCCGGGGTCCGCGCCGGGATCTGCAGCACCGCGCTGCCCACGTCGATCCTTGAGGTCTGCGCCGCCACCCACGACAGCACCGTCGGCGCGTCCGAGCCATACGCCTCCGCGGCCCAGACGACCGCGTAGTCCAGTTCGTCCGCCTTCTTCGCCAATGCCAGGTTGGCCGCGTCGTTTCCCGCGCCCCAATAGCCCAAGTTCAGTCCGAGTCGCACGGCGTGAATGTATCGATCGGGGCGTCACACCTCCGTTCAGGGTGTTGACAGCCGATGACCCGCACGGTGGTACTCGATCACGACACGCTGACCTGCTCCGCGTCCCGCACTTGCCTTCCGGCTAGGCTCGCCCGTCGTGGAAAAGCGACAGCTCGGCCGCTCGGGACTGCGGGTCTCGCGGATGGCCCTCGGGACCATGACGTGGGGTGGCGACACCGACTCGGAGGAGGCGGCCAGCCAGCTGGTCGCGTTCGTCGACGCCGGGGGCACCCTGGTCGACACCGCCGACATCTACGGCGAGGGCGAGAGCGAACGCGTCCTCGGCGCGCTGCTCGGCGACCTCGTCCCCCGCGACGACATCGTGCTCGCCACCAAAGCCGTCGCCCGCCGCACCGACGGCCCGTTCGGCGGCGGCGCCTCGCGCGGGGCCCTGCTGAGCGCGCTCGAAGGGTCGCTGCGCCGGCTCGGCACCGACCACATCGACCTCTGGCAGCTGCACGCCTGGGACACCACCGTGCCGGTCCACGAGACCCTCGCCGCCCTCGACTACGCCGTGACCAGCGGGAAGGCCCGCTACGTCGGTGTCTCCAACTACTCCGGTTGGCAGCTGGCGACCGCCGCGGCCCGCAGTTCCGCCGTCGCCCCGCTGGTCTCGACGCAGGTCGAATACTCGCTGCTGGAGCGCGGGGTCGACCGCGAGGTCGTGCCCGCCGCGGAGCATCACGGCATCGGGCTCCTGCCGTGGGCGCCGCTCGGCCGGGGTGTGCTCACCGGCAAGTACCGGACCGGGACGCCCGCCGATTCGCGTGGCGCCTCGAGTGTTTTCGCGGGTTATGTCGAACATCACCGGACCGACCGCGCGGCCCGCATCGTGCAGGCGGTCGCGACGGCCGCCGACGGCCTCGGGACCTCGCCGCTGGCCGTCGCGCTGGCCTGGGTCCGCGACCGGCCCGGAGTGGTCGCGCCCGTGGTCGGAGCCCGTGACACCGGTCAGCTGACCGGTTCGCTCACGGCCGAGGAGATCACGCTCCCGCCCGCCATCCGCTCGGCGCTCGACGACGTCAGCGCGATCGAGGTCGGGTACCCGGAACGCGGCCTCTGAGCCGTCTCGATTACTGGATTAGGTGACTGTTGGGTGACACAGACGTGACGCGGTGGGGTTCCTGGGGGATGCTGGACAAGTCCGTTCGACGAGTAGCAGGTGGAGGCACCAAGGTGGGTCGGCTGTCCGCCGTTTCCCGGATCGCGATCCCGCTCGCCGGTGCCCTGGTGCTCTCGTCCTGCGGTACGGACGACACCCCGAACGACTCGCTCCAGATAGTGCAGAATCCCGTCGCGGTGACGGCGGCCGTCTCCCCCGCGGTGACGGTCAAGCCCGCCGGTTCGGTGTTCGCCTTGCCCGGGGTGAAGGCGCTGGCCACCGACGAGGTGAGCAAGACGCTCGTCGTCGCCGTCTCGGAGCCGCCTTCCCTGCGCATCTACGATCTCGCCGCCCTCGACACGCCGAAGGCGACCGTGGCCCTGCCCGGTCCGGCGGAGCGGCTCACGGTCTCGGGTTCCCAGGTGCTCGCCAGCGTTCCCGGCAAGAGCGTCCTGGCGAAGGTCTCCCTGCCCGGTGGCGCGCTCGAGACGGTCCCTGTCGCGGGGCAGCCGTCCGCCGGTCTCGCCGACGGCGACGCGACGCTGGTCTCGGTCCGGGACCGCAAGGTCGTCGAGGTGCTGTCCAAGAACTCGGGCCCGAAGACCATCACCGGCCAGATCTACAGCGCGGACGACGTCCTGAACACCGGTGACGGCGTGGTCGTGCTCGACAAGCTGCGCACCGCCTTGTTCGCCGTCGACCTCACCGAAGGCAAGATCGGCGAGGGTCTGCGAGCCGGTGACGGCGCCGCCAACGCGGTCACCGACGACCTCGGACGTGTCTTCGTCACCGACGCGCGCGCGGGCGCTCTCCTGGCGTTCTCCACCACGCCGCTGCTGCTGCGCCAGCGCTACCCCGTCCCCGGCGGGGCGTACGGCATCGCCTACGACCGCACCCGTGGCCTGGCCTGGGTCACCCTCACCGAACGCAACGAGGTCGTCGGCTTCGACGTCCGCGGCGGGGAGCCGATCGAGAAGCACCGGTTCCCCACCGTGCGACAGCCAGATTCGGTCACCGTCGACGAGCAGAGCGGCCGTGTGGTCGTCGGCTCGGCCATCGGAGAAGGGATCCAGGTGATCACGCCATGACAGTTGTGGACGAGGCGGTGGTCGAAGGGGATTGGGAGTACCGGCGGCTGCAGTTGCCTCCCGGTGTTTCCCGGCGGGCGGCGGCGACGCAGCTGTCGATCCACGCCGAGTTCGCCGGCTGGGAGCTCTCGACCGTCCGGCTCTACTCCGACGGGACCAGGAGAGTGTGGTTGCGCCGCAAGCGCACCGCCACTCCCCTGCCCGGCATCATCATCTGAACACCCGGCCGAGCCAGCCGGACCAGAGTTCGTCCTGTTTCGCGGAGTCGACTTCGCCGAACAGGTGATGCATCGCGACCATCGGCCCGGCGAACCCGCGGACGAACCTCAGGAGCGCGTCCGGGGTCCGGATCCCGACCGTGTGCGCGTTCGCGAAGTAGACCTCGCCGTCCACAGTGGACACCGCGCTGGCGGACAGGCGCACCCTGTCCCCGACTCCCGGCCGCCCGGCCAACCCCAGTTCCCGGCCCAGCGTCAGCCACGCGCGGTCCCAGTCCTCGATCATCGGCCCGAAAGCCGTCACCGGCACCGCCTTCCGGCCCGCGAAGCCGTTGAGGTACTCGACCAGGGTGCGGAGGAACAGCTCTCCGCCGGCGGTCATCGCCTCGAACTCGTCTTCCCAGTCGTCGCCGGGCAGGAAACCACTCGTCACGGTCCGCAGTACGGTGCTCCCGCCGGAACGGCCCTCGATGAGGAACTCGTAGGCGACGAATCTCCCGTCCGGCCCGGGTTCGGTGCCGTAGACGAGCCGCTCCAACGGGTCCCAGGCGGTGATCTCGGACGAGGGTTCGTAGGCAGCGAACGCTGTCTTCACAGTGCCACCG
This sequence comes from Amycolatopsis sp. NPDC102522, assembly GCF_055584485.1. Taxonomy (NCBI): domain Bacteria; kingdom Bacillati; phylum Actinomycetota; class Actinomycetes; order Pseudonocardiales; family Pseudonocardiaceae; genus Amycolatopsis; species Amycolatopsis sp. NPDC102522. Next base: position 292,797 of record NZ_JBVJLY010000008.1, read on the forward strand.
ACGCCGCCGTCGACCTCGTTGCGCCCCATGAACCAGGACGTGATCCCCGGGCCGGTCGCGATGGCGTCCCAGACCTGTTCCGGCGTCGCGTCGACCTCGACGCGATCGGCGATCTCGTATTCGTGTCCCATTCAGCTCTCCTCGGTCCCGGTTCTGACGCTCGGGTGGACGGCGACGACGATCCGGTGGTCGCGGCCCTGTTCGGCGTCTTCGTCGTGGTACTTGCCCACCAGGTTCGTGATCGCGACGGTGAGTTCCTCGGCGAACGCGGCCCTGTCCGCCGCGGAGGAGAACCGCACCTCGCCGTCGATCGCGAAGGTCGCGACCCGTTTGCGCGCCTTGGTGGAACCGGTGATCAGCACGCCGACGTCGCGCACCAGCCTGCCCGCCACCGCGAGCAGCCAGCGCGCGGACAGGCGATCCGGCGACTGGGCCGGATCGGGCTGCACGGCCGAAAGCGCCGTCGGCGAAATGACGTACGACGCCGCCGTCGCGCGCATCATGCGCTCGGTGACGTTGCCCTTGCGCCGCTCTTCGACGAGCTCGACCAGCCCGTGCTTCTCCAGCGCGCGCAGGTGGTAGTTCACCTTCTGTCTCGGCAGATCGATCCGCGCCGCCAGCATCGTGGCCGACGCCGGCTCGGCGAGTTCGGCGAGCAACCTGGCCCGGACCGGGTCCAGCGACACTTCGGCCGCTTCCGCGTCCTCGATCACCGCTACGGAGAACATGGCAAGAAGATGCCACCGAAAACAGAAGTTGTCAAGAAAGTCAGTCTTGTCGGCGGGCCAGGTTCGCCAGGGCGAGGAGCCGGGGCACCACCTGCGGAGCCGCCTCCAGCGGAACGACGTGCCCGACGCCGGGCAACACCACGGACGTCCCGTTCTCCACCGCACCCGCCAGTTCCTCGACGTCCGCCGCGGGCACGAGCTTGTCGCGCTCCCCCACAATCGCGGTCACCGGCACCGCCCCGACCTGCGACAACGCCGATTCCCGCGTGTAGGCGTCGAGCGCCGGACGGAACGCGGACACCGTCTGCGGCCAGTTGCCGCGGATCATCCGCACCGCCAGTTCGACGTCGCCGGGCACCGGGTCGTCCCCGAAGAGCCACCACCGCAGCCCGGCGGTCACCGCCTTGCTCGTATGCTCCCGCACCAGCCCGATCAGCTTCGTCCCGAACACCATCTCCAGGTCGCGGCCGAGCTTCCCGAGTGCGTTCGGCCAGATCGCGTCCGGCGTGACACCGCCCGCCGACATGGCGAGCAGCCCGATCCCCGCCACCCTGGCCGCGAAGACGTCCGGATGGCGCTGGGCGAGCGACAGGATCGCGAGCCCGCCCATGTCGTGGCCGACCAGGACGACCCTGCCGTCCGGAATCACCGTGCCCAGCACCTCGGCCAGGTCGTCGGCGAGATGCCCCATGGTCGCCGACGCGGCCCGGACCTCGCCGGATTCGCCGTGCCCGCGCTGGTCGTAGGCCAGCACCGCGATCGGCTCCTCCGCGGCCTCGGCCAGCACCGGCGCGATGGCCCGCCAGCTCCGCCTGTCGAGGGCGTAGCCGTGGAGGAGCACCACGGTCACCGGCGCCGACGGATCACCCCAGCGCTCGAAGTGCAGGGGCGTCCCGTCGGCCGCCAGCAGACCGGGCATCAGGCCGAGCGGAGGAAGCGGTCGAGCACCCGCACACCGAACTTCAGCGCGTCGACCGGGACGCGCTCGTCGACCCCGTGGAACAGCGCCGAGAAATCGAGGTCCGCGGGCAGCTGCAACGGCGCGAAGCCGAAGTTCCGGATCCCGAGTGACTGGAACGACTTCGCGTCCGTGCCACCGGAGAGCATGTACGGGAGCGTGCGGGCGCCCGGGTCTTCGGCGAGGACCGCGTTGGTCATCGCGTCGACGAGGGCACCGTCGAAGGTCGTCTCGACCGGCGGCAGCTCCATCCACTCCTTCTCGATGTCCGGGCCGAGGATTTCCTCCAGCTCGGCGTTGAACGCCTCGAGACGGCCGGGAAGGATCCGGCAGTCGACCGACGCCTCCGCGACCGACGGGATGACGTTCGACTTGTAGCCCGCGGTGAGCATCGTCGGGTTCGCCGTGTCGCGCAGGGTCGCGCCGATCATCCGGGAGATGTTGCCGAGCTTGGCGACGGAACCCTCGATGTCGTCCTCGGGGAAGTCCCAGCCGGTGATCTCGGTGACGCCGTCCAGGAACTCGCGGACGGAGTCGGTCATGACCAGCGGGAAGCGGTGGTTGCCGAGCCTGGCGACGGCCTCCGACAGCTTGGTGACGGCGTTGTCGCGGTGGATCATCGAGCCGTGGCCGGCGGTGCCGCGCACGCGCAGCTTCATCCAGCGGATGCCCTTCTCGGCTGTCTCGATGAGGTACGCGCGGACGTTGTCCTTCAGCGTGATCGAGAAGCCGCCGACCTCGCTGATCGCCTCGGTGACGCCCTCGAACAGCTCGGGCCGGTTCTCCACCAGCCACTGAGCGCCGTACTTGCCGCCAGCCTCTTCGTCGGCGAGGAACGCGAAGACGAGGTCCCGAGGCGGGACGATGTTGTTGATCTTGTAGTGGCGGGCCAGCGCGAGCGCCATGCCGCACATGTCCTTCATGTCCACGGCGCCGCGGCCCCAGACGTAGTCGTCCTGGATCGCGCCCGAGAACGGGTGCACCGACCACTCCGAGGCGTCGGCGGGGACGGCGTCGAGGTGACCGTGGATCAGCAGCCCGCCGCGCGACGGGTCCGCACCCGGCAGCCGGACGATGACGTTGTGGCGGTTCTTGCCGCCGGACTCGACGTAGGTGATCTCGTAGCCCGCGTCGGTGAGCTTCTCGGCGACGTATTCCGCGGCGGCGCGTTCGCCGACCAGCGTGTCGGGATCACCCGTGTTGGTGGTGTCGATGCGGATCAGTTCACTGGTGAGGGTGACTGCCTCTTCGGCGGCGGCTTCGATCAGATTCGGTTCGGTCACCAGGCATTCCTACCATTGGTGAAGCCCGCAGACCCGGCACCACCGCGTGATGGACGCCGTGGGAAGACCCACTCCCGTGGCCCCGGCGCGCGCGTGACGTCGTCGACCCGTGGCGAGCCGAACTTGAGCCGCTCAACCCGCCCGTGGCGTCTCCAGCGACACCCCGACGGTGGACACACCCGCGGCAGACCTGGCCTGGACCCCGTTTGCTGTCCGACATCCGGGCTTCGCCTCCTGCCATTCCGACAGGGCTGAAGCCCTAGTTCCACCTGCTGGCTCCGGCCGCAACGAGCGAGCCGAGGGCGATCACCGGGTAGTCACCTCCGGCACCGGCGAGCGACAGAATGTCGTCTGGTCCACGGATCCCGGACATCGCGACCTTCGCCACGTTCAGCGGCGCCAACGGCGCAAGCCGGGCAAAGGCGTTACGGCCGGGTTCTTGAGTTTCGGGGTCCCTCGCGGTGAGACCGATGATCCGGGCCCCCGCTTCCAACGCCTGGTCCACCTCAGGCGCCGTACCGGCCTGCACGATCGGCACCATGCCTGCTGCTTCCGCACACTCCATCAGCGACGTCAGTGTGGGCTGGTCGAGCACGGCCACGGTGAGCACGATGGAATCAGCTCCGAAGGCTCGCGCCTCGTAGACCTGGTAAGGGCTGATGATCAAGTCGTTCTGCAGCAAGGGAATGTTCACCGCGTCCCGGACTTCGGCGAGCATCGTGCCGCGCACACTGATCGCGCAGGCGCCGGCCTCCTCGTAGCTGCGGGCCAGAGCCGGGCGCGCGACAAGGTCGGCGATGACCCCGACTCCTGGAGCCCGCAAAGCCGCCAGTACGTCGAGGGCAGGCCGGGCACGCGACGCCCGCTGCTTCATCGCCTTCAGGGGCGCCGAGGCCTCTCGGACCGCCAGATCCCGTCGACGCGGACTTCCCCTCCGCGTGCAGCTCGGCGAAGAACACAGCGCCGCGGAGCGGGTGGCGCCGAATACTGGTCGTCAACCTTCAGTCGAGCGCAACCTTTATCGAGGAAGCAGCGACAAAGTACGGAGACCGCAGGGCTAGTACTCCAGCCGCGCAGCACTCGCCACCTGTTCCTTGGATAAACGCGCTCCAACCAAGCAGCCCGGCCTGATCCGCGGCGAACACGCCGCAGATGCCGACGGCAGGGAACCAGTCGTCGTGCATGCACATCAGGTTCGGTTCAGTCCCCCACCCTGCCGGTGTCGTACGCCCACATCGCGATCTCGACCCTGTTTCGGGCGCCGATTTTGGTCAGCAGGCTGGCGACGTGGGTCTTGGCGGTCGTCAAGCCGACGAACAGCTCGGCGGCGATCTCGGCGTTCGTGCGGCCGCGAGCGACCAGCATCAGCACCTCCTCCTCGCGTGCGGTGAGCGGCTCGATCGGTTGGGTCCGCCGGCTCGACGGTGCTCTGGCCGCGAGGGTGGCCAGCAGTCGCCGGGTGACGTTCGGCGCGATCAGGGCATCGCCGACGGCGGCGGCATGGACGGCCTGGACGAGCAGCTCCTGCCCGGCGTCCTTGAGCAGAAAGCCTCGGGCGCCAGCCCGGAGTGCACCTTGGATGTACTCGTCGAGGTCGAATGTCGTGATCACCACTACCGCGATCGGGTCCGGGACACCCCGCCCTGCGAGGAGTTTGGTCACCTCGATGCCGTCGAGTCCGGGCATCTGGATGTCGACCAGGCACACGTCGGGGCGGAGCCGATGCGCCAGCTCGACGGCGGCGTGACCGTCGGCGGCTTGGCCGACGACCTCGATGTCGGGCTGCGCGTCGAGGATCATCGACAGACCGGTACGCACCAGATCCTGGTCGTCGGCCACCAGCACACGCACCGTCATCGGCGTACCTTAGTCGGCAGTTCGGCGTCGACCGTCCACCCGCCCTCGGGCGCCGGCCCGGCACCCAGCGTGCCGCCGAGCAGCTGCACGCGCTCGGTCATCCCCAGCAGCCCGAAGCCGTGGTTCACCGACTGTGCCGGGTCGATCTGTCCGTCGTCGGTCACACGTAGTCGCAGCCTTCCCGCACCCTCTGCGACCCGGATCTCCACACGCGAGGCGTTGCGGGCGTGCCGCAGGGCGTTGGTCAACGCCTCTTGCGCCAGCCGGTAGACAGCCGCGTCGACTTGGGGCGGAAGTTCGTCCAGGTCAGCTGGCACCTCCACGTCGACGACCGGGACCGGGGCGCGTCGGGCGAGGGACACCAGGTCGGCAATGCCAGGCTGGGGGCCGTACTCCGCCGGCGCTCCGTCGCGCAGTACCCGGACCATCGCCCGCATCTCCGCGAGCGTCCGCGACGCTTCCCCTTCGATGACCACCAGCGCCTCGAGCGCCGCTTCAGGTCGCTGCCCGGCCATCGCCCGGCCCGCCTGCGCCTGCACGGCGATCGCCGAGACGTGGTGGGCGACGATGTCGTGCAGCTCGCGCGCGAGGCCGACCCGCTCCTGGCTACGGCTCTGGTCCAACGCCCGGCGCCAGCTCTCGGCGCGATAGCGGAACGCCGCTCCGCCCGCCGCCGCCGCCGAGAGGATGGCGAACCCGCCGATGACCTCGGTCGGCCCGATGTAGTCGGGGACCATACCGATTCCCGCGGCGACCGCCACCACCGCCAGCCCGATCACGATCTCGCGCCCTGAGCCCCAGCGGACCAGCGCGTATACGAGCACCAGGACGTAGATCATCGTGTCGGGGCCCACGCTCGGGGCCCCACCCAGCAGGCTCGCCAGTCCCAACGCCATCACGGTGCCGAAGGCCACCACGACACAGGCCAACGGGTGGGTACGCCGCCACAGCAGCACCGGCGCGAGTCCGACCGCCACGATCGTCGCGAACGGCCGCCAGGCGACGTCGTCCCGGAGGATTCCCTCGAGCAGCGCCGCCACCATCAACGCCCCGACCAGCACCCAGTCGCGCGATACCCGTTCGGGAGCGTCCGTGGCGCGGGGTTCGGCCCACAGCGAGCTCAGGGCGTTGGTGGTCACCCACCCAGCCTAGGGACCGCCGAGGCGTCGGGGACCGACCGAAAGAACGAGACGCCGGTCCTCCCGACGGGTGTCGTGGGTCCGGCCTCGATGCCGATGTGCCCGCAGCCGGGGCTCAGCGATCGTGGGCCTACCGATCCTCACCACAACGACGGAGCCCACGTTGAGAACACATCGACCCACCACCACACTGGAAGACCTGCGGATCCCGGTGAAGGCCAAGCTCGCCGCGGCGTGGACAGGCGTCATGTTCCTGTACGCCTACGTGGACATTCTCGCCTTCTTCAAGCCCGGCGTCGTCACGGACATCCTGGCAGGCGTCGTCTTCGAATTCGACATCAGCCAGCCGTTGTATGTCCTCTTCCTCACGCTCATGGCGATCCCGATCTTCATGATCGTGCTGTCGATAACGCTGCCTGCCAGGGCGAACCGCGTCACGAACCTCATCGTGGCCTCGGTACAGATCCCCTACGCGGCATTCAACGTGGTAGGCGGATCCTGGACGTACTTCTACGGCCTTGGCGTCGCCCTGGAAGTGATCCTTCTCGTCCTCATCCTGCGGTACGCCTGGACCTGGCCCCACACCGCACCGTCGGCGACCAGCCCGGACCGTGAAACCGTTCGCGCCCAGCAGCAAGCGTGAACTGCCGGGAAGTAACGTCGATTTCGCCGAGGAAGGAAGCACCGCTATGGCCGCAGAGCCGTTTGAAGTCCGAAGCGAGATGTGCGAGGAGCAGCGCCGTCGTGGTCTCGGCGGCCTCTTCGGGGATGTTGTGCCCGATCCCCTCGAGATTCTCCAGCCGGTACGGTCCGGTGACCCGGTTCTTGGTCGCCCCACACCCGAGGGGCGACCATGCGGTCCTTCGTACTCGCGATGAAGAGCGTCGGCACCGTGACCCGCTGCTCGTAACCCGTGAAATCATTGGCCCGGTACCAGTTCAACGCGGCGGTCAGGGCGCCCGGCTGGGAAAGCCGCCGGAAGTATTCCGCGCACTTCTCCGGTGAGGCGCCCGGAATCTTGGGTGGACCGGACGCGAGAATCACGTTCTCCGGGATCGGGGTCGGCGCCCGGAAGTCCTCCGGCGCGTAGGCTTTGACTCCACCGAGCACATTGCGCGCCTGCCTGGCCGGCAACCCCAAGGAAGGGCATGACCGTTCAGTTCTCGCTGCTCAGGCCACCTATCGACCTGTCCGGCCTGCCGAACTTCGCTCAGTCGCCTCATCGCCCCCGGCGCGCGACTTTCGTCGACCTTGTCCACTAAGGACAATCAGAGCGGGCGACGTCTATTCCCCGGCAATTCCTGTATGACTCCGCGCGTTTGGTTCACCGGGCTGACGAAGCGATGTCAGGCCCACGCCACCGAGGAGGTCCGGTGTGGTCACCACGCAAAAGACTGCGACACCGAGCACCAGAAGCCCGGCGCCGGTGGGGCTCACGGAACGGATCGAGCGCTCGGCGAATTCACGCACCGCGCACTCGACGAAACTGCGGACTTTTCGGCAGGACAGGACATCAAATTGGTAAAATCCGGCGGGTTTCGACGACCGTGGCATTGTAGTGAGCACCATCCACGACCGTGACCTCGACGAGAACCTCGAAGTGCTTCATCTTCTTCACCATGCGAAGAAACTTCCGGTCCCCGAGCTTCTCAGCCGCGGCCGCGGTTCCATGTTCCCAGCACCCCGCCACGACGACAAGCTCCGACGTATCCGGAGCCAAGGGGTTCGGTGCCCGGATGATCAAGGCATAGTCACTGACCGGATAGCCCGACTCTTCGTACTGCGGCGTCAAAACACGGCCGGTACTCCCATCGCACACCGCGGCTGCCCATGGTCCCGATCTTCGACAAAACCGTAGGAAGTCATCCCGCTCAGCTTCGCCGACATCGTCCTCGTCACGGCATTCGCCAACGGCCCGCCGATCAGAACCAGGTCCGAACTCAGCTCACGCGACGACAACTGCTTCGACTCCGCGATCCTGCCGGCAAAGCCCAGCCCACGAAGCTGGGCCTCGATCTCTACCAGCGCCCCGATGTCCCCCATACCCACCACACCAGCTCTGGCCCACCGCCGATGCCGCCCGAAGTCATGTGCCCCCAGGACGATCAAGGGGTGACGGCCACCCAAATTACGCCAGAACCTGCGTGCGCGTACCAGCTTGACCCGTCGTCTCGTATCCGTCGACAACCAGACCAGCACACCCCCGATGGCCGCCGCGATCAGATTACTGGAGATATCAGGCGCGGCCTGAACCAGCCAACCCCCGATGCCGCTGACAGCCGGCCCCATATACAAGCCACCCCTCGCCAACACTCCCCTCCCCAGTCGCGCTCAGCCCGCGTCCCGTTACCACCAGTTCGACAATCGGGCAAAGGCTCGGAGCGTGCCGGCGGCGTGCGTTGACCGGTGGCAAGACCTCGCGCTCGAGTGGCCGAAGGCGGCCATTCGCTCTACGCCACCTGTCGCGAGGTCCAGGTGTGCCGGGCGCACCCGAGCTGGACCTGGGCCTCGGACTCCGGTTAGCGGTGCACCAGGCGTTGGACCCCACGTAGCGTCGTGGCCATGTCCAAGGGTGCGGGCTCATGCACGGCACCGTGACGGCCGGTCAGGTCGGGCTGGTGCTGATCACCTCGGCCGCGCTCGTCGTGGTGTTCGGCTCGCTGACCATGCTGTTCTACCGCCGGAAGAGCTGACTTCGGCCGCAGATGCTCGGCGGCGAATGGCTCGACAAGACTCACGAGGCCATTTGGGCCGCACGGACGGGTTCCTTGACCTGGGTGGCGTAGTGGGCGGTGACGATCGCGCCGGACATGGCCAGGATCAGGCCCGCGATCGTGAAGGCGGTGAAGCCGTCGCGGACGCGGTCGTCGAGGAAGAGCAGGCCGATGACCGAGGACAACGCCGTGTTCGTGGTGAACATGATCGCGTTGACCGCCGTCGCGCCGCCCTTCTGGAGCGCCAGGGCGAACGCGACCGCCGCGGCCAAGCCGTTGAGGATCATCGCCCAGACGGCCGGTTCCACCAGCAGGGCCCAGCCCGAAGACGGGACCTCCAGGGTGCGCGCCGAGACGCCGACCACGCTGAAACCGACTCCCGTGGCGAAGCCGAGCACCTGCGCTGCCCAGGGGCGGTCGAAGCGCCTGAAGTACCAGGCGATCGCCCCCACGACCAACGCCATCGCGGGCAAAACCCAGCGCCAGGCTGACGGGAGCACCTTGGCCGGACCCGGCTGCGCCGACAGTCCCAGCAGGACCAGACCGACCGCCCCGACGCCGAGCGCGGCCCAGCCCGGCGCCGCCAGGCGAGTGCCCAGGAACGCGGAGATCGTGGCCGTCACGCCGATGCTGAACGCCAGCACCGACTGGACCAGGAACAGCGGCAGCCGATGCAACGCGGCCGCGGCGCAGGCGAAGCCGACCAGGTCGACGCCGATGCCCAAGAAGTAGATCCATTGGCGCCGCACGTGCACCAGGTCCAGCGCGCTGCCGCCGAAAGCGCCCGCACGGCGGACGCCGATCGACTCCAGCACCGAGCCGCTACCCGAGGCCAGCGCCGCCAGCAGCGCGAGGACGTATCCGACGATCATCCCCGCAGTCTGTCAGCCACGCCCCGGGCGCCCGGACCAGCACTCGACGCGTTACACCATGATCGAACCTCGTCACCGGGCGTCACCGCTCGTTTCCGGATCTCCACGGTCCGCTGCGCCGCCGTCAGCGTCTCCGGGTGGGGGTGGTGCGACGCGGGGTCGTCGGGCGTTTCGCGGTCGTCGTGGAGCGATGAGCCGTGGTTCGCGTCGTCTCCGGCGTCAGCTGGGTCGTGGTGGTCGCCGGGGTCTCCGGCGGTGACGACGTCGGCGTCGTCAGGGGGCCTGTCGGGACCGTGTTCGGGGCCTCCGTGGTCGTCACGGGCACCACCTGGCCGGTCTTCGACCCGCCCCCGGCGCACGCGCCGAGCAGCACACCCACGCCCACGACCAGGCCACAGCACCACATCCGCATGGCGCGGACCCTAACAACCGCCGCCTTCTCGTCCGGCCAAAACCGAAAGATCGATACCCGCTGGGGCGGGGTGGTCTCTTCGGCCCTTTTGGAGTGCGGGCGCAGCCGCCAAGGTGGCGTCGACCTGGTCGAGGTGAGAAGAAGCCGCCGACAGCTGAGCTCAGACGCGAGAGAGAACCGAATGCCGGGAGACAACAGCCCCGAACTGGTCGCCGAACTGGACCGCCTCGACGAGGCGGTCAAAGCAGCGCCCGCGGGAGACACGACGGCGCAGATCGCGCTGTGGCGGCACGCGACCCGCTTGGAGCACTGGTTCTTCATCGCGCGCGGCCCGGCCGACCGCCCCCGCCCTTACGCGGCGGCCTCCGAGCAGGGGCCGATGATCTGCCTTTACAGCAGTGCCGGACGGGCGACCGAAGCCGCCCGCGCCCTCGGCTTGGCCATCCCGGAGGGTGACGCGGTGCCGCTGTTCGGCGTGCCGATGCCGGCCGCGATCGACTACCTCGCCGCGTTCGGCGAGTCCGGTGTCGTCGGTGTGGCGCTGGACCATCCTCGGATCGGCCACCACATCCCGCTGCCGAACCTGGGTCTGCTCAAGGGCTGGATCGCAGAGGCCGCGCGGTGAGCGGTGCCGATCAAAGCGAAGCCTTCATCGAGGTGATCGCGCGCGAAGTGGCGGCCGACCCGGGCAATCTGGCGCTGCGAGAGGACTTCATCACACTGTTGCTGGAGCAGAGCCCGGATCGTGCCGCCGCCGAACTGACGACGTTCGAGGCCCATGGCGGCGGTCCGGCGCGGATCCGTCTGCTCCGCGCCCGGCTGATGGCCGCACGGTTGCGAACCTCGAACCCGCCCGCCGAGACCGTGGCGTCCCCGGCCGACGAGGACCGTCAGTACGGCGGCGCCGTGGGTTCGGCGGCACTGTGGGACGCCGAGCGCCCGGCGGTGACGTTGGCCGACGTCACAGGTCTCGCCGAGGTCAAGCAGCACCTGGACACCGCCTTCCTCGCTCCGCTGCGCAATCCCGAGCTGGCGGCCGCGTTCGGGCAGAAGCCGGGCGGATCGCTGCTGATGTACGGCCCGCCCGGGTGCGGCAAGACGTTCATCGCCAGGGCGATCGCCGGCGATCTCGGCGCGTCCTTCATCCACGTGACCCTCGCGGACCTGCTCAGCAAGTGGATCGGAGAGAGCGAGAAGGCGATCCAGAGCGTGTTCCGCCACGCACGCGCGGCGGCGCCGTGCGTGATCTTCTTCGACGAGTTCGACGCGCTCGGAGGGCGGCGCACTTCCGGTGGCGGCGGGTCGCACTCGATGCGGATGCTCGTCACGCAGCTGCTGGAGGAGCTCGACGGCGTGGCAGGCGCGAACGACGGGGTCTACTTCCTGGCCGCGACGAACCGGCCGTGGGACATCGACTCCGCGCTGCGCCGACCGGGCCGGATCGACAAGACGGTGCTGGTGCTGCCACCGGACGCGGTCGCCAGGGCGGCGATCGTCCAGGGCGCGCTGGCGGGCAAGCCTGCCGGCGATGTCGATGTCGTGGCCGTCTCGGCGGCGACCGAGGGGTTCTCCGGTGCCGATCTCAGCCATTTGACGACCACTGTCCTGCAGCAGGCGATGGTCGAGTCGATGAGCAAGGGTGAACTCGTGCCTGTCACCACCAGCGCGCTGCTGGCGGCGGTCGGCGGCATCACCCCGTCCACGATGGCCTGGTTCGACCAGGTGGCGCCGGTGCTGGAGTACGGCGTCGACGACGGCACCTTCGACCAACTCCGGGCGTACCGGGTCAAGCGAGGAATGCGATGACGGACTTCGGCCACACCGAGGCCGTGGAGCGGGACCTGGACCTGGCCTGGGAGCTCTTCGCGGCGCAGCCGTCGCATCCCCGGGTCGCCGAGCTGACATTGCGAGTGCTCGCGGCCCAGCCGGAGCGAAGCAGCGTGTCGCTGTTGCTCGGCAATCATCGCGAGATCTGCGGCGAGACCGACGAGGCGCGGCGTCTTTACCGCCAGGTGGCCGGTCGCCGTGACCGCCAGTTCGTCAACGCGGCTCGCGCGCTGCGGCATCTGGCGTTCGGTGAGCGCGACAATCCCGAGGCGCTGCGCTGGGCGCACACCGTGCTGGCCGAGGAGCAGGAGGACTGGGCCGACTGGATGGAGCTCGGGTACGCCCGTGCGCTCTGCGGGGAGCACGAGGACGGGTGGCGTCAACTCGGTGAGGCGGTGGCACGGTGCTCCCGGACGGCACCGGACGAGCTCCCCAAGGCGCTCGGGAAACGCGCGGTGTATCTGCTGGGGAGTCTCGCCCCACCGGACCGGTTCGTCCACGCGGCCGAGGAGGCCGTCCGGGCGGACGCGGCGAACTCGTGGATCATGCTGATGCTCGGCTGGTCCTACCTGGTGCAGTACCGGCTCGACGACGCCGAACAAGTCGGCCTGCGACTGCTGCGCGAGGATCCGACCGAAAACCTGGCGCAGAACCTGGTGGGGACGGTCCGGACGATGCAGCGGATCGTCGAAAACGCGCACGCTCAGGACATCACCCTGGAGGACATCCGCCGCACCGGGGTGATCGAGCTGGGATGGCGGCAACTCCGCGACGAGATGCTCGGCATTGACCTGGCTTCCGCGCTGGCGGCGTTGGACGACGTGATGCCCGCCGGCCTGCGCGCCACCCTGCGACCAGGAACCTCGCTCTCGGACGATGCCGAGCGCGACAAGCTCGGCTCCATGGTCGCGGAGGATCTGGTGGCCTGGCACGACGGTCAGCAGGCCGGCTCGGGCGCCGCCTGGGGCCTGGCCGAACCGTTCCGCCTGCTGTCGGCGGCCGAGATCATCGCCATGAGCACCGAGATCGAGGCCGACCAGGCAGCGCATCCGGACTGGCCCGAGAACGAGGCCTGGGAGCAGGTGATGACCGACGACGACGGGACGTACCTGGTCGCCGTCGCGTTCGGGGCTCTGGTCAAGCGCCGCCCCGGACACCCCGACGAGCCCGTCGCCGAGTCGATGGCCGACTGGATCTGGGACCGGGTGGCCGGCTTCGGCGGACCGGACCCGCGACCGGCACCCCCGAAGACCGAGGATCTTCCGGCCGACCAGCCTTCGGTCCCCGGCACGTCGCTGACCGGTGTCATCACGACGATGTACGCCGCGCTGGGCACGCCCGAACGGTCTGCGGAACTGCACAAGCTCTTTCCCGGCTTGACCATCCGGCAGAGCGTGCTCGACCCGGTGCTTCCGAGTGCCGACGGGATCGACATCGCGCTGCTCGACGGGCTGGTGACGAGGGTCACCGTCGATCTCGGGCTCTGCCCGAGCGCTGACCGGGTGATCTCCGGGCTCGACCTCGCCGGGTCTCGCCACTCGGTCGACGACTATCTGCGGGCGAACGGCGCGCTTGCGCACAACAGCTGGGAGAGTCGCGCCACTGGCGAGGTCACGGTCAACTACGACCTGGCTGAGCATCGGCTCGGCTTGCAGTGGGCGGCGGGGAAACTCGCCCGGATCTTCTTGGGGGCCACCGACGTCTGAGCAGCCTGGCCGACAATCCACTCACTCGCCCGGCAAGGTCCAGGTGACGTCCGCCGCGTCCCGCGCTCGCATGACCCGCCGATAGCGCGATGCTTCCCGCTTGGTTCCCGGGTCGGGCCGGAAGGACCACACCCAGTCCTTCGGGACGACGTGGAGCGCCAGCGTTTCGAGGCCCCGATTCTCGTCGGCGGAGTGCACGCAGACCACGGCGAAGTTCAGGATATCCCACCAGTAGGGTCCGCGTCCGCGGCCTCCAGCCTCGACGAGCTTTCGACCGTATCCCTCGCCGGGTGCGAGCCGTCCGACTCGGTAGTCATGCCCGCCGTACCAGTATCCCCAGCGCTGGTACAGCATTTCCGCCAGCTCGGACACGCCCTCGTCCCGCACGTCCGCGATGGCGAGCGGGAAGATCGCATACGCGCTCCGGTCGATCACCGGGACGCCGAGGTCCGTCCACTTCGGAGTCGCGCCGGCGACCTGTTCGCGGATGGCGCGCTCGATCACCTCCGCCGTCGAAAGCGCGTCCTCGTACTCGCCCATCCTCGGTCACCAACCGCCTATCGTGACGACTCCGTGGCCACCGGCCGCGGCCTCCTCGATCAGTCTGACGTGCGAGAGAGTGAAGTGGCGGAAGTCGTGGAACCAGAGCACCGCGCCGGGCGGTGGTTCGCACTGCTCCTGCGGTATCGCGTCGCAGACCTCACCGATGCCGGCCAGAAGGTCCCAGGGCAGCCTGTGCGCCGCCTCGAGCACCTCGCGTACACCGGCGGGGCGCAGTGCGTAGGTCAACAGGTTGCGCCAGTCCTCCGGCGTCGGCTGAGCGTGCGGACCCGCGTCCGATGCCAGGTCGTCGCGGCGCTCCGGCTCCCACTCCTCGGCGAACGTGTAGCCGGTGGTCAACGTACCGAGCACGATGTCGGTGAGTGCGCGAGTCTCGAGGGTGAGCCGTGGGCGCAAGCAGTCGCCGTAGTACCAGAGGCTGTTCCAGTGGCCTTTGGTGCCGGGCATGGTTTCCACGGACAGGAACGGCGCCGTCGGCTCTCCTGCCTCGTCCCAAAGCCGCACATGATCCCAATGCGGCTCGCGGGTCAGGGAGAGCAAAGGCTCCCACTCGACCACAGCCCCATACGCGTCGTACCCCATGTCGCGAGTATCGCTGACCGGCGACTCACGGTCGGTCGGCACGTCGGTCTGGACGGGGTCGATGTCGGCCAGAACGGTCAGTGCACGGGAGTCACTGGTCCTGGCGGTTCGGACGCCCAGCGATGACGGGTTCCTCGCGAATGTCGCTCTGGTGAACGACCTCGCGAACATGGACTGGGCGGACTTTACGAGTTCAGTAGCCGAAGACGGTGTCTTCCGCGGGTTCTGAGGTGCTGCCGTGCCATGGGTTTTGGGCTTCCGGTGCGGAGATCGGCGCCACCAGGTCCATCCGTGGACCACCGGCGCCGATCCGACCGCTGCGTCCGAAAGGTCGCTAGCCCGGCGTCCCGTCGCGCTCGCTTCCTTTGGCGAAGCGCCGGCTTTGCCCGGCGTGGATGTCGCTCACCCATTCCCAGCCAGGCTCGGCCGACGAGCCGATCCGCGGGTCGTCGAAATCATCCCCGCCACGCAAGGCATGCACGTACGCGCGGTCCAGTTCGATCCTTGCGCTCACCTGATCACCTCTGCCGACGGATCCGTGACCCGGGACGACGACATCGACGTCGCCCGCCACTTCGTCGAGCCGTCGCAGCCCGACGAAGTACTCCTCGATCGGGTCATTGGTGCCGTTCAGGTCGTCGAGCATCGGAATGAAGACATCTGAAAGCATGTCGCCGGCGACGAGAACCCCGCGTTCCTCGATCACCAGCGCCGCATGGCCCGGGGCATGAGCCGGATGCTCGATGATCCAAACTTCAGGGCCGTCCCAAGGAATCCGCGCGGTCTCCGGGGGCAGAGCCGTGATGAGGCCGAACAGGTCCAGCGGAACCTCCCCGGCGATTTCCGGCGGCAATCCCTCCGCGGCCCGGGCCTTCCAGTCCGGGTTCGACCGCAGGTCTCGCATACGGGCCGCGCAGCGGGCCGTACCGTAGCGGGGCGCTTCGCCGAGTTCGGTGTGCCAGAGCACGTGATCCCAGTCAGGATGCGTCGAGAAGCCCGCTATGACGGGCTGGCCCAGCTCGCGGAGGTCGTTCGCCAAGCAGGCCATTTCACCGTCTGTCAGCCCGGGATCGATGAGCAGCACGCCGCCCGTGCCCTGCACGACAACCGTGTTGTTCCGGAGTAATTCGCTCTGGTGGACCAGCACACCCTCGGCAACCTGCGTCAGCACGGGGCTTCTCCGTTCGTGATTCGTTCCGCGGTCCGCGGCTCGGTCTTGTTCATTCGAGGTCTCCTGTCGTGAATGGTGGCGTGCCTCAGCCGAGAGCAAGGGTGGCCACCGCGAGCGTGCAGATACCGATGCCCGTTCGTTGTGCGGCGCCGATCCGCTCTCCGAGTACGCCGGCGGCGAGCAGGACGGTGACGGCCGGGTACAGGGCGGCGAGGACTCCGGCGATGCCGAGACTGGTCGTTCCCGTGGCGACCATGAAGGCGAGGGTGCCGGATGGATCGTTCGATTCAGCGTTTTCTGCCCTGCTCGGGTGGTGGCGATTTTCCGGTAACGTGGATGGTGATCAGCGGACTGGCGTCGGCTGAACTGGCGGCAAACCGCCGCCTGGGGAGAACTTTCGGGCTTTGAGGGGAGATTTTCTAATCATGCGAAGAAGATTCTCGCGGCCCTTGCTGAGGATTCGACTCGTGGCCGCACTCACCGCGGCCGGACTGATCGCCACCACCGGCACCGCGCTCGCCGACACCAGCGCCGACCGCAAGGTCGTGCAGGAGGCACTCGACCAGATCACCGCGAGCGGCGGAGCGCTCGGCGTGCAAGCCAGGGTGGCCGATGGCCACCAACGGTTCACCGCACGCTCCGGCAAGGCGGAACTGGGTTCGAACCGCCCGGTCCCGGAGAACGGCCGGTTCCGCATCGGCAGCATCACCAAGACGTTCGTGTCGACTGTCCTGCTGCAACTCTCGGGCGAAGGCAAGCTCGACCTGGACGCGCCGGTCGTCCGCTACCTGCCCGGTCTGATCGACGGCCGCATCACGGTGCGTCAGGTCATGCAGCACACCAGCGGCCTCTACAACTACACCAACGCGTTGCCGCTCGACCCGGACAAGTTCGAGCAGATCCGCTACAAGCACTGGACACCTCAGGAGATGCTCAAGATCTCCACCGACAAGCCGCTCGACTTCGATCCCGGCACCCGGTGGAGCTACTCCAACACCAACTACGTGGTCGCGGGTCTGCTGGTGGAGAACCTGACCGGCAGGCCGTACGAGAAGGCTGTCGAGCACCGGATCCTGAAGCCGTTGCACCTCGACGGCACCGAGGTTCCCGGCGACAACGTCGACATCCGGGGCCCCCACGCGCACGGCTATGTAACCGTGGGGGGCAAGCCGAACGACATCACCCGCATCAACCCGTCGGTCGCCTGGGCCGCCGGTGAGATCATCTCCACGACCCGTGACCTGGACACGTTCGGTGTGGCTTTGGCCAGCGGCAGGCTGCTCAAGCCCGCGCAGCAGCAGGAGATCAGCAAGACCACCGCGGTCAGCCCCGAGTACGGCCTCGGCCTGCAGGTGCAGACCTTGCCGTGCGGCACCAAAGTGTGGGGCCACGGCGGCGGCATCCCCGGCTACTCCTCGCAGCTGCTGACGACGCCGGACACCAAGAAACGGCTGGAGCTCTCGATCACGAGCGCGCCGACCGAGGGCGACGCCAACCCGGCGTTCCTCAAGCTGCTAAACGAAGTCTTCTGCTGACGGACTGGAAGACTGTCCGGCGCCAAGCGCGTCGAGCGACGGCATGCCGAGGCGGTCCATCTCGGCCACACACACCCGGACCGCCTCTGCGGCGTCGTACGTGACCTCGGGTTCCACACGCCGGTCGGCGACGACCGTGAACCGTCCGTCGCCAACCGAGTGCACCCATGGCCCGGGCACCCAGTACTCGTCCGAGGTCGGCCGGAACGACATCCAGAGTATCGAGGTGAACGGGTACATCCGCCGAAGCCGAGGCTCCCGCATCGCCGCCTCGACGAACGCGCCCAGGTCGAACCGGTCGTGCGCGCGGAACAACTGCCACATGAGCTCGATCCTGTCGCCGCTCTCGTACGCGTCGGCGACGTCGACGAAATCGGCGAACGGCCACGCGACCGCCATCTCCCGCGCCGTGGCGCCACCGAGCCAGGTCGCGGCAGGTCCGGTGACCTCGGCCAAATCGGTCGTGGTCAGCCAGCTCAGGTACGTCGACCGCAGTTTGTGCCGCATGTGGAACAGGCGCTTGTCACGGAGCGGTATGACGTACACGGCACGGTCGCTTTTGCTTACCGTGGCCACGAAGCCGCCGAAGGCGCCCCGAGCTTCCGCCATCTCGATGTCACAGTCAGGGCAGGCGGCCTGGAGCACGGCCTTGAGACCACCTGCATCGACCAGATCCTGGTACGGCGATTTCCCCATACGACCAAGCTACCCGTGGCGCTCGACGCGACAGACCGTCTGTCACGGCACTGAAGTCTTCTCGCCGTGCCGTATGGGTACGGTTTCCGCTCGGGCACGTTCCCGTAAACCGGACTGGAGACCGATGCCTCCCACAATGCTCCACCACTCCACAGGCACCATCTTCATCGAGGACAACGGCTTCTTCCTCGGAGACCGCGACGACCCGCACAGCCCCCTTTACATTGTCGGCGCCCTCCCCAACCCCGACGCCACGGGACTTCTCGCAGTGGCGCCCGGATTCGTCGCGGTCACTTGTGGCGTCCACCTCGGCGACATCACCGTCACCACCGAGATCTGGGACAGCACACCGGAACCAGACCTCACCTCCTGGGACGACGTAGCCGAAGTATCCGTCACCTGGCCCACCCGCCAGGTCGCGGTCTGCGGATCCGAAGCCGACATCGATGACGACATCCCCACCACCCTGCCACCGGCCCCGGACAACAACTTCCGCGTCCGGGGTTCAGTACGCAACCGCGACGCCGGCGAAGACCGCGGACCCGACGACCCGGTCGAACAACACCTGATCCGAATCTGGCCCGCCACACCACACCCGGACGAACTCCTGAAAGCCACCGACAACACCGGCGCATGCTGGCGCGCTTAGGGAAACGCACTACCCGCCTGCCCGCGACGATCAGAAAGTCTTTTCCTGACAACGGAACCGACGACCTGGACGAATTTCTCCCCGCCGAACCTACTGCCGTTTCAGGCGTCGAGCGACACGGAGACCACCAACCGGAAACGGTATTTTTCACGCTGCCGCGACGACTGTTTCCCGTGCTAGTTTCATTCTCGAACTGGCCGGGCGACCTGGTCGTCGAATTGCTTGGATCGGAGATGACCGGCGTGATTCGTGCTGGCGCGAAAGCCACCGCCGACCTGCCACGGCCGACACGCACGACAGGTGCCCGATTCTCGGCAGGAGCAGCGCTGCTCCTGTTCGCTGCCGGATGCAGCAGCCCCACCGCTCCCCCGACTTCCGCTCCCCCGTCATCGTCCCCGGCGAGCACAGCTCCCACGAGCACGACGCCGACGGTCGACCTTTCGTCGCTGCGCCGCGGCACGATCCCGGCGGACTACCCCGAGCCGGACCTGAGCGGTTTGCCGCCCAAACCCGCGGACTCCGCACCCCTGCGAGAGCGGATCGCCTGGGAAGCGCTGCAAAAAGTGACCGACTTCGCCAACCACGTCGACCCCGCGGCGCGCTCGTCCTGCCCCGCCATCAACCCCGGCCGCACCACCTCGGTGACCTGCACGGTCACCTACCTCGGCGAAAGTTACGACTACGTACTGCGCGACATCAAATTCCGGGGCAACGGACTGACTGACGGCCGCACCGAACAGGGCACCATCTCCTACACCGCGGACCTCACCGCCGGGCCGATCGTCCGCGACCGGGTCGAAACGGTGCTGCGGCACCAGAACAGCACCGAGTACGAGGCCTGCGACATGCCCGAGCACGTGCGCTTCGAATTCGGCTCCACCCGGCGACGGCCGTCCGGATCGTCGATCGCCGGCAAGTGGATCCACGTACCCGGCATTTCCTGCCGCTACCTCGACCCCAAGAGCCACTCGGTCAGCGCGCTCCCCCTGGAACTCTACGAATCCGGTGCACCCATCCACCCCTCATCGCGGATCGGCGGCTGAGGTAGGCATTTCCCGGGCATCGCCATCCGAGGATCGGCGGTCGCGTAGCCGAGGACGTCAACTCTCATTGTCCTAAGTGGACGAAATTCGACCCGGCGTACGAAACTGCTACAGTGCCCATATCTCCTCACCGGAGGGCTCGCTGAGCCCTCAAGGGCTTTGGCCTCGCTGATTGGTTCCCCGCCGCGCCGCGGCAGGGAGGTGGGAGTGGCGTTTCGACTCCGGCGAGGTCTGTCTTGGCACCCTTTTCAGCACGTTTGGCCCCTGCCGTCCCTGCCGGCCTGCATGTGATCGTGATCGGCGCTGGTCTCGGCGGGCTCTGCCTGGCGCAGGGCTTGCGCCGCGCGGGGATCAGCGTCGCCGTCTATGAGCGCGATGCCTCTCCGGTGGCACGGGCGCAGGGGCATCGTCTCCACATCGACGAGAACGGTCGGCGGGCGCTCGCCGCCTGCCTGCCGGCGAACCTGTTCGCCCTGATCGGGGCACTGGCGGGCCGTCCGGCGGCACGCGTGAGCGGCTTCGACGAGCACCTGCGCCCGACAGCCGTGTTCGCATTGCCCGGGGATCCGGACTTTGACGACATCATGCCCGCGCACGTCGTGATCGACCGGCGTGTGGTGCGACGGATACTCCTGGACGGCCTGGACGAGGTCGTCGAGTTCCGCAGGCGGTGTGTCGGCTACGAGGCCACCGGGGACGGTGTCACGGCCTTCTTCGAAGACGGCGGCACCGCGCAGGGCACGGTGCTGGTCGCCGCGGACGGGATCGGGTCGGCGATCCGGCGGCAGCGGCTTCCCCATGCCCGGGTGGCCGACTCCGGCGCGCGTTTGATCTACGGCCGAGTTCCCCTGACGCCGCGACTGCGCAGCGAGCTACCGGCCGAGATGTTCAGCGTCTTCACCACGATCACCGGCCCGGGACAGCGTTTCCTCGGGATCGCCCCGGTCGAGTACCGGGAGCGCCCGAACGCGGCCGCGGCCCGGCTCGCCCCCGGTTTGACCCTGGAACCCGAATCGGACAGTCTCGCGGTCATGTTCGGGCGGCGGCGCGACTCGCTGGGCCTGACCGACCACGAACTGCTCGCGGCATCCGGCGGGCGGCTGCGCGAAGTCGTTCTCGAGCAGATCGCCGGTTGGCATCCGCTGCTGCGCCGCGTCGTCAGCGGATGGGACGCCTCGACCCTCTATCCGATCACGGTCCGCAGCAGCGTCCCCGTCTCGCCGTGGGCGAGCTCGCACGTCACCCTGCTCGGTGACGCCGTCCACGCGATGAGCCCGGCGGCGGGTGCCGGGGCGAACATGGCGCTGCGCGACGCGGCGGCACTTTCCACGGCACTGACCGAAGCAGCTGCGGGCGTCCCGATCGTGGAAGTCGTCGACGCCTACGAGCGAACCATGCTCACCAAGGGTTTTGATGCGGTGAAACGATCCTCGGCGAACGGCGTCCGGATACTCGGCGAGAACCCGCTCCCTTGTTGAGCGAGCCGCTCCAGCCCCTGTCTTTGTCACCCGTATCGGTGATTCTCGCCGAATCACCATTCGTGGCAAATGGATCACCGTTTCGTGTCACTCCCCCGCCCACTTGCCGTAGTGGAGGCTTGACGTCCACATCGGCTCACCCCGGCTCGCTACCCACAGTGTCACCGCTCAGTGAACCCACCCCTCGCACAAAACACGAAAGCCTTACGTGTTTATCGTGGGAAGATTCACGACTCGGCGCCGACCCGGGAAATCGTTTTTTGACAGGCTGCCAACCCGGTGAAAATCTTCGATCGCTCCTCGCGAGAGCAACAACCGAACACGAAATCCGAACAAGGAGCCCCTCAATGCAGATGTTCACCCAGCACGTGCACCACGGCCACGACCTGATCTCGGGTCTGCTCGCGCACCTGGCTCACGTGCTCGGCTGGCTGGTCTGACGCTCTAGGCACAGGGTTTGACGGGGGCCGGTCTGTTGGCGCGGGTCGGTCCCTCCGTGTTTGCGACCCGGTAAAGGGACACGACCGTGTCCCTTTACCGGGTTCCGGTATCTCGGGGCCGAATTCGCTGCTAAAGCGCGAACCCCAGCTCCTTGCCCCGCGTCACGAGTTCTTCCCGGGCCGCCGGATGCGCGACGTGGCCGACGATCTGCCGCGCTTGCTCGTTCGTGTCGTTGCCCCAGATGGTCGCGACGCCGTGCTCACTGACCAGGAAACTGTGCTGGAACGACGTCACCGGTCCGGCCAGCCGGGGCACGACCGTCGAAACGTCGGCCTTCGGATGCCAGGACGGCAGCGCGATGATCGCCCGGCCACCGGGTGAGTGCAGCGCCCCGACCACGAAGTCGGTCTGACCGCCGAATCCCGAGTAGATCGCTCCTCGCACCCGGCTCGCGTTGGCCTGCGCGAACAGATCCACCTCAAGCGCGCTGTTCACCGAGACGAGCCCGCGCTGCCGGGCGATCACGGCCGGATCGTTCGTCTTTTCCGTGCGCAACAGGCGAATCCGCGGATTGCGGTCGAGCCAGCGGTACAGCTCGGCACTGCCGAACACGAACGACGCCGTCACCGGTTCCGCCGGATCGAGGGCTCCGGCACGATCGAGCGCGAGCACGCCGTCGCTGAACATCTCCGACCAGATCGCGAGTCCGCGCCGTCCGGTCACCGCCGCCAGGGTCGCGTCCGGGATCCCGCCGATGCCCAGCTGCAGGGTCGCGCCGTCCTCCACCAACCCGGCCACCCGCTCGCCGATGGTCCGCGCCGTGTCCCCCACCGGCCGAGGGACCGGCGACAGGAGTGGCTCCGTCGCCTCGATCGCGTAGTCGATCTCGTCGACAGGCACCACGCCGTCGCCGTAGGTGAACGGCATCTCGGAGTTGAGCTGCGCGACGACCAGGCCCCCGCGGGCCCGCACCGCCTCGACGGCCGCGGGCAGGATGTTCACCTCCGTGCCCAGCGACACCACGCCGTCCACCGGAACCGAGGTGTGCAGCAGGACGACGTCCGGCGGCAGCGAGTGCTTGAGCAGCTGCGGCACCAGGGACAGCCGGGACGGGAAGTAGCGCAGCCCCGCACGCCCGCGCATTCCCGCGCCCACGAACGGCGTCTCCAGCAGCACGCCAGGGCGGTCCGGCATTCCGGCCTGCGCGTTCAACGCGAACAACCGGTACTCCGCCAGCGCCGTGTCCAGCACCTTCAGGGCCCGCATCGGCGTGGCGAAGTTCCCGCTCACCACCACCCGCGGCCGCGACGCGGGAACGCCCGCCAGAACGGAACCGAGCTGACTCTCCGACAGGACGCGCATGAGTCGATCATGCCCGAGGAACCACGCGACGGCTCCGGATGATGTCCCAGCCCACAGGCGACCTTGAAGCGCGGAAGACGACCTGATCTCCTTTACCGATGACCGCTGTGGTCGCCTGGCTGGCGCTGATCGTGTCCGTGTCGTCCTTGGGCTGGCAGGTGCTCTCCTGGGCGAGGTCCGGAGCCCGTGTCCACGTGGTCTGCGGGTTTTCGGTCCACACCCTCGGTACGGCCCCGGCCACGACCACCGTCCACGTCGCCGTCACGAACCGCGGACGGCTCGGCACGACCGTCGACGAAGCGGGCTTCCGGCTGGGAGGCCGCCGCGCCAACCGGTTCAGCGGATTCGACATCGACGTCGACAAGATCCTCCCCCTGCGGCTGGAGCCGGGTGACACCGTCGTCATCAAACGCGACTGGGCCCAGCTCGAAGAGCCGCTCGACCGGTTCGGTGCCTTGAACCGGGACTTCCTCCACCCCTATGCGCGGGCGGGCGGGGTCTTGCGGCACGGCAAGCCCTGCAAGAGATCGGTACTCGCGCGCTTGCACCGCCAAGTCGAAGCCTCGGCGCCTCCGGCCGAAAGGCGACGACTCGGGTGATGCGGACTCACCCGAGAAAGGCGTCCAATTCGGCCCTGACGGGAGACGTGGCCGGACCGTGCCTGGTCACCGCGATCGCGGCGGCGGCGTTCGCCCGGCGCGCGGCTTCGAGCAGTCCGGTCCCGGCCATCAGTTCGGCGGCGAGTACCCCGCAGTGCGCGTCTCCCGCCCCGTTGGTGTCCACGGTGGCCACCGGGAAACCGGGCACGGTGACGCTGCGGCCGCCGGAGACGACCCGGCATCCGGCGGGTCCCTCGCGGACGATGAGCACCTCGACGTGCCCGTCCGCCAGGATCTTCGCTTCCCCGGCGCTGCAGCTCATGATGTCCACGTGCGCCAGCACCCCGGCGAGCACGGCGGCGGGGATCTTCCCGGCGAGCGGTCCGGGATCGAACAGCACGGTGGCCTCGCCCGTACGCGGCAGCCATTCGAGGAGCGCTTTCGCGTTCGTCTCGTGAAGCAGGCTGTACCCGGTGACGTACACGACGTCCTCGTCCGTCGGCGTGATGGCATCGAGCAGACCGGGCGGCATCCGGCCTTCGGCGCCGGGTCCGGTGATGAACGAGCGCTCGCCGTCGTCCTGCACCAGCGCCACCACGATCCCGGTGCCTCCCTCGGCGGACGGCGCGTGCGCGAGCGCGATGCCCTCGGCCGCCATCGCCGCCCGAGCGACGTCGGCGAAGCCGCCAGTGCCGTGCAGGCCGGCGTAGAGGACGTCCGCGCCCGCCCTGGCGGCAGCCGCCATCACGTTGAACCCGCCGCCCGGCAGGAAGTCCATCGAGGACGCCATGACGTCGCCGCCGGCCACCGGCAGTCCGGGAACCCGCATGACCAGGTCCAGCACGACCTGTCCGGTGTGGATCAGCCGTCCGGTCACCGCACCCCCGCCCGGCCCACCGGCCACCTCCCCCGTCATCCCGATATCCGCGGCGGATCGCGGCGCGGGCCGGACCCCCAGAAACCGGCCCGCGCCCGACACCGCGGTGCTCCCTCTGCGATCACCGCGAGTTCCGCGCCACCCGACCATGGTCACCCCGGGACCGGTCCCCGCGCATGGGTACCGGGACCCCATATTCCGGTGCGGCCCTCCCCTGTCGTCACTCTCCGGGCATCTTCGTGCGTGCGCTGAATGTGGGGGTGTCGCCCCCATGTGCGGGTCGGGCCGAACTGGAAGCATTACCGCCGTGACGCCCCAGACATCGGCGACGTCCCTGCCGTCGGACTGGTGGGTGCACGGCCGGACCCCGCGCGAACCGAAGGTGGACAAGCCCGTGTGGGCGGACTTCGCCGAACACGCTGTCACCACGCTTCTGCCGAAGCGCCCCCCAGTCGGTGACTGGCGTGTCGAGTTCGCCGGGGTCTTCAGGTCGTTCGTCGAAGCCGCCTCCCGTACAGCGGTCCCCGACGACCTCGCCGATGCCGACGTCGAAGCCCTCCGTCAGGGTTTCGCGGCTCAGCTCGACCAGCATCTGCTCAAACTCTCGGTCCGCACGCTGGTCCTCGAACTCCACCGCGCCCGCAAGGCCGGGACTCTCGAAGGCGAGACCTCCGAAGCGCGCTTCTCCGACTTCGCGCGCCGCCAATCCACCCCGGCCGGGCTCGTCCGGCTGTTCAGCGAGTACCCGGTCCTGGCCCGGATCCTCGCCCAAGCCTGTCTGCACGCCGCTGAGGCACACGCCGAAATGCTGGCCCGGTTCGCCGCCGACTCAGCCGCACTGCCCGGCTCGGTCGTGGACGGCGAACTCGGCACGCTCGTCGAGGTGGCGGGCGGGATCGGCGACTCGCACGCACGAGGACGGTCGGTCAAGCTCCTCCGCTTCTCCAGCGGCGCCAAGGTGATCTACAAACCCCGCCCGCTGATCCTGCACGAGCGGTTCACCGACGTCGTCGGCCTGCTGAACAAGCGGCTGCCCGGCCTCGAACTGCGGACCGCCGACGCACTGCCGCGCGACGGATACGGCTGGCTCCGGTTCGTCGAGCACCGGCCGTGCGCCGACATCGCCGACGTCGACCGCTTCTACCGTCGCCAGGGCATCCTCCTGGCGCTCCTGCACGCGCTCGACGCCACCGACGTCCACTACGAGAACATCATCGCCTGCGGCGACCAGCCGGTGCTGATCGACATCGAGACGCTGTTCCAGCCGTCGCCGCCCGACCCGCCGGAGGGCGACCCCGCGGCGGCGATGCTGGCGCGATCGGTCCAGCGCACGCTGCTGCTCCCCCAGCTTTTCGCCGGGGAGCACGGCGCCGTCGACATCTCCGGACTCGCCGGCCGCGGCGGCAAGCTGCCCACCGACCGGGTCGACTGGGCCGATCCCGGCACCGACAGGATGCGGCTGGTCCGGGTGCCCGGCGAACTCGCGGGCGGGAACAACCTCCCCCGCCTCGACGGCCGCGACGTCACCCCCGCCGAGCACAGCGCCGCACTGCTGGCCGGTTTCCGGCACGGTTACGACGCGATCTCCACCGCACGGGACGAACTCGCCGAGCACCTCCGGCGCTGCGCCGACGACCCCATCCGGGTGCTCATCCGGCCGACCAACTTCTATTTCCGCCTGCTCGACGAGACCACCCATCCCGACCTCCTGCGCGACGCCGCCGATCGCGACCGCGCGTTCGACCTGCTCGAAGAGGACTCCGCGGGCGAGGACAAGCTGCTGCGGCTCGTACCGCACGAACGGGCCGACCTGTGGGCGGGCGACGTACCGATGTTCACCTCGAACCCCGGCTCGACGTCGCTGCTGGATTCACGCGGTGACGGTGTCGAAGGCGTTGTCGACCGGCCTTCGCTGGACACCGTGCTGGCGAAGGTCGCCGACATGGATCCGCTCGACCAGCGTGACCAGGAGTGGCTGATCTCGGCCACCCTCGCCATCAGCACGGCGTCCACCGGGCAGCACAGCGGCGTCGAGACCGCAGAAACCGCCGTGCCGAATCAGGCGCCCGACGCGGAGCGGCTGCTGGTCACCGCGTGCGGGATCGCCGATCACATCGTCGCCAACGCCTTCTCCGACGAGCGCCGCTCCAACTGGCTCGGGATCGAACTCGTCGACGACCGCTACTGGACCGTGCTGCCGATGGGCGCGGGACTCGGCGAGGGCTACTGCGGTGTCGCCCTGTTCCTCGCCCAGCTCGCCGAGCTGACCGGGATCGCGCGCTACCGCGATCTGGCCGCGTACGCGATCAGCCCGCTCCCCGGCCTCTTCGCCACCCTCCGGGCCGATCGCGAGCTGGCCGCCACCGCCGGCTGCGGCGGGCTTCTCGGACTCGGCGGCGTCGCTTACACGATCGCCCGGCTCAGCACGCTGGTCGGACTTCCCGCGGGGGACCTGATCGAACAGGCCGTCGACCTGATGCCCGACGCCACGCCCGCGACACCGTCCGGGTTCACGACGGGACTGGCGGGCGGTGTCGCCTCGATGCGTTCGGTCTATGTCCAAACCGGATTGGAGGCGGCGCTGGCGAAGGCGGACCGCTACGCCGGGCAGCTGCTCGACCGCGAACGTCCACAAGGGACGGGCTTCGCACGCGGTTCCGCCGGGATCGACTGGGTCCTGCGGGCACACGACCGGACCGGCGAAGAAGCGCCCGGAAAGGCGGACTATCGGGCGAAAAATACCGGCGGCTGGTGCGAGGGCCTCGCGGGCGACGCTCTCGGCCAGGCCGCCCACCTGCCCGATCCCACCCACGCCCTCCAGCTCGACAGGACGATCAAGCGGTTGTCCGACGGTGCGCCCTTGAAGGATCTCAGCCTGTGTCACGGCGAGTCCGGAGTCTTGGAAGTGTTGTGCGTGCTGGCCGAGAACGGGCACACTGGCGCCGCCGGCGCGGTGCGTCGCCGGACCGGTCATCTGCTCGCCGCCATCGACCAGCGCGGTGCCCGCTGCGGGACTCCCGGCGCGGTCCCCGCGCCCGGGCTGCTGAGCGGCCTGGCGGGCATCGGCTACGGCCTGCTGCGGCTGGGCTTCGGCGACCGGGTCCCGTCCGCGCTCCTGCTCCGCCCCGACCGGCCGCATCCCGCGGCCACCGTCATTCCGCCGGTAAACCGAGTATGAGGAGAAGAACCGAATGTACGAAAGAGATCTGCCCGCCACCGAAGACGCCCTCGGCGCCGTGAACCTGCCGCGCGCCCTCGAGGTCGGCTCGCGCAACCACGCGCTGGCGGGCAGCAAGCCGCGGCTGAGCGCCAACCCGCTCGCCACCCTGTCCGGCGACCCCGGATCGCCGTCCGTCGTCAGCGTCTTCACCGGCGGCTGGATCTGAGACAGGCCCACGGAGGCGGGCACGCGCCGCCCGCCTTCGTGATCGGCTTTCCCGTGACAGGGGATTCCGCTCGCTATAGTCACGGCGGTGGGAATCCGTTCGTCGCGGGTGATCGGCCGCGACGCCGAACTGGACGAGCTCTCCGGAGCCCTTGATCGCGCCATCGCGGGTCGCGGCGGCGCGATCTTTCTCGTGGGCGAAGGGGGCATCGGCAAGTCCCGGCTCGCGATCGAAGCCGCTTCACGAGCCGTGACCGCGGACATCCCCGTCCTGCAGGGCCGGGCCAGTTCGATCGGCCCGCTGGTCCCGTTCCGGCCGCTGACCCAGGCACTGTTGTCGTACTTCCGTGGCGGCGGACCGCCCGAAGCGGCCGAACTCGACCCCTTCGTCCCCGTGCTCGCCCAGCTCATCCCCGACTGGAGCCAAGGCGACCGGCCACGGGAATCGGGCTCCCTGATGGTGCTCGCCGAAGCGGTGTTCCGGCTGCTGGCCGTCACCAGCCGCGATCGCGGCGCGCTCCTGGTCCTCGACGATCTCCAGGACGCCGACGCCGAGACGCTGTTCATCCTCGAATACCTCGTCGACAACCTGGCCGCGGCGCAGACGCTGTTCGTCGGCACACTCCGCAACGAGCCTTCCGACGCCCTCCGCCTCGCGACCTCCGGTGCCCAGCGGATGAGCTGCGCCGTCCTCGAACTCGACAGGCTCGGCCTCTCCGATACCCGCGCCCTCGCCGCGGCCTGCCTGGAGACCGAGCCGGGACACCTGCCCGCGCCCGCCGCGGAACTGTTGTGGCGCAACAGCGCCGGCCTGCCGTTCATCGTCGAGGAACTGCTCCACGGCATGGTGAACGACGGTCTGCTGGTCGAGGGCCGGGACGGCTGGCGGGTGATCGGCGAACTCCGTGCCCGGGTGCCCGCCGCGCTGGTCACCAGTATCGGTGTCCGCATGGAACAGCTCGGCGAGCAGGCGGGCGAACTGCTGTCGGTGGCCGCGATCATCGGCCGCCGTTTCCCGCTGTCGGTGGTGCAGACGGTCACCGGAACGAACGACCGGACCCTGCACAACCACCTGAGCGCCGCGGTCTCGGCGAACCTGGTGACCACCGACGAGACGACGCCCGGCTGGTACGCCTTCCGGCACCCGCTGACAGCGGAGGCGTTGCTGGCGCGCCAGGCACCGGCACGGAAAGCGACACTCGCCCGCCAGGCGGCCGACGTCGTCGAGAAGCTCTACCCGGGACTGCCGGGCGATCTGTGCGCGCTCGTCGCATCGCTCCGGTTGACCGCGCTGGACGAGCGGGCGGCGGGCCGCATGTTCGCGGAGACCGGGCGCCGTGCCCTCGACGCCGGTGCCGCGGACTCGGCGGTCACGATGCTCACCAAAGCCGTCGACCTGCTCGCCGGAGCCGACGCGGGTGATCGGGCCGAGGTGCTGGAGACGCTGTTGTACGCGCTCGGGCAGACCGGGCAGTTCGACCGCGCCGTCGAACTCTCCGACGGCTTCGGCGAGATCGGGACCCTCGAACGGGCCGCCAAACTGCACACCCAGCTGGCCTGGGCCGCCTATATCGCCGGACGGCACGACGAATGCCTCGGCCAGATCGAACGCGCCCGCGCTCCCCTGGGTTCGGAGATCTCGCCCGCTCAGCAGGCCGCGCTCGACGCCGTCGAAGCGAACCTTTGGCTTGACGTCCCAGGCCGGACGGGGACGGCGGAACGGCTCGCGCGTCAGGCGTGGAAAGTGGCCGAGGAGACCGAACAGCCGTTCGTCGTGTGCCAGGCGCTTCAGGTGCTCGGCATGCTCGCGCTGTCGAGGGACCTCAGCGAGTCGGAGCGCTACATGCAGCTCGCGCGGCGGACCGCCGAGGACAACCACCTGCACCACCTCCGCACCCAGGCGCTGGTGCGGCTCGGCGGGCATCGCGTGCTGATGAACGGTGACGAGCAGACCCTGCTGCTCGCCCGCGCCGACGCCCAGCGGACCGGGTCCATCACGCTGCACTGCGCTGTCGACTCCGTGCGCACCATGCACGCGATCCTGCGCTGCGAGTTCGAGACAGCGCACGCGTTGCTGGAGGAGAACCTCGCCGTGCTCGGCAGGCTCCGGTTGACCGCGTTGCTGCAGTACGCGCATATGACCAGGGCGATGTCGGCCGGGCACCGGGCGGACCGCCCGGCGATGGAACAGGCGCTCGGGGACTTCCGGGAGAGCGGCGGCGAGAACGCGCAGGAGATGGTGCTGAGCATCGGGCTGGCACGGGTCTTCTGCTCCCTGCTCGAAGAAGACGCCGACCGGGCCCGCCGCGAACTCGATCAGGTGATCGCGCTGGAAGACCGGCGGCCGAGCCGGTTCCACCTCGCCGGCCAGCACGGACTCAGGACACTTCTCGACACGCTCGGCGGGGCCGCCTGCCCCGAGCCGGGCTCCGCCGTGAGCGGGATGCGGTGGAACCGGCAGTTCGTCGAGTTCGCGCACGCCGTCGAGCACGGCAGGCGAGGCGAGACGGCGGAGGCCGGACGAGCCGTGGCCGCCGCGCTGGAGACGTCGGCGCCGTATCCGCTGGCCAGGCACCTCGGGCTCCGGCTGATCGCCGAACCGGCCGCCGCCGACGGCTGGGGCGACCCGGCGGGCTGGCTCAAAGAGGCCGAGGAGTACTTCCACGGCAGAGACCTCCAGGCGGTCGCCGCCGCCTGCCGGAGCCTGCTCCGCAAGCTCGGCGCGCCCGTCCGGCAGCGCCGCGCCGGTGTCGACAGGGTCCCCGGTGCCCTGCGCGCCGCCGGTGTCACCGTGCGCGAGTACGAGGTGCTGGTGCTGCTCGCCGAGCGCATGGGCAACAAGGACATCGGCGCCCGGCTGCACATCTCCCCCAGGACGGTCGAGAAGCACGTCGCGAGCCTGCTCGCCAAGACCGGGCTGGCCGACCGTTCGGCCCTCGCCGAACACGCCGCCGGACCGCGACCTGGCATGCTGTGATCCATGAGCGACCTCACCGTGTACGGCGCCGGCTGGTGCCCCGACGTCAAACGCAGCCGTGCCTTGCTGGACGCGAAGGGCGTCGAGTACGCCTACCTCGACGTCGAAGCGGACACCGGCGCCGAAGAGACCGTGCGAGCGCTTCAGAACGGTGCGCGGCGGATCCCGACCATCGTCTGGCCGGACGGCACCCACCTGGTCGAACCGAGCGACGACGAGCTCACCGCGCACCTGAACCGGTGACCCTCCCGGGCGTCCCTGTCGGCACGCGGGTCGTCGTGCGGTACCGGATCGAGGGCGGCTTCACCGACGCGCTCGGCTACCTGCGCTCCCGTGACGACGCGGAATGCACGGTGGAGACCAAACGCGGTCTCGCGACGATCCGGCTGGCGGACATCGTCCTGGCGAAGACGGTCCCGCCTCCACCAGCTCCGCGTCGGCCTCGCGGGTCGTGAGTGGCGATTCGGGTTCTGGCCGAACAGGATCCGGCACGTAACTCGCGTGATTACAGACGGAACTCACGTGATTGGAGACGGAACTCGCGTGACTGGATGCCGCACTCGTGTGTGCGGCTTCTGATCACGCGAGTTCCGTCTCTGATCACGCGAGTTCGGCGTCTGATCACGCGAGTCACGCCTTCGAGCCCGGCGAACAGGCCGGTACCTTCGCGCGTTTCCAACGCTTGCGAGCTACGCGAGGGGTTTGTCCAGCACTGCCTTCACGTGGCTGAAGTTGTCGATCGAATAGCGGCCGTGGTAGCGGCCCATCCCGCTCTCCCCCACCCCGCCGAATGGCAGCTCGGGGGCCGCGAGGTGGATGATCGCCGCCCCGAAGACCAGCCCGCCGGACGACGTCTCCGTCTCGATCCTGCGCTTCGTTTCGTCCGATTCGGTGAAGGCGTACAACGCCAGGGGCTTGTCGCGTTCGTTGACGAACGCCAGCGCGGCGTCGACGTCAGGGACCTCGATGATCGGCAGGATCGGGCCGAAGATCTCGTCCTTCATCACCGGGGCGTCCGGGGAGACGCCGGTGAGCACGGTGGGGGCGATGTACTTCTCGTCGCGGTCACCCTTGCCGCCGACGACCGCGGTCCCGTTGTCCAGCAGGGCGGAGAGCCGGTCGTAGTGCCGGGTCGAGATGATCCGGCCGTAGGAGTCGCTGGTGGCCGGGTCCGCGCCGAACATCCCTTCGACGGTCTCGGCCAGGTGCTCCGCCAGTTTCGGGCCGGTGTCGCCGATCGCGAGGACGTAGTCGGGCGCGACGCAGGTCTGGCCCGCGTTGGCGAACTTGCCGTAAGCGAGCCGCTGCGCGGTCACGGCGAGGTCCGCGCCCGGCTCGACGATCGCCGGGCTCTTCCCGCCCAGTTCGAGGGTGACCGGGGTGAGGTGCTTCGCCGCCGCGGTCATGACGATCCGGCCGACCGTCCCGTTCCCGGTGTAGAAGATCGTGTCGAACTTCTGCTCCAGCAGCGCCGTCGTCTCCGGGATCGCCCCTTCGACGACACTGACGCCTTCGACGTACCGCGGCAGGTGTTCGGCGATCGCGGCCGAAGTGTTCGGGGACAGCTCGCTCGGCTTCACGACCGCGCAGTTGCCCGCCGCCAGGGCCCCGACCAGCGGCGCGAGCACCAGCTGCAGCGGGTAGTTCCACGGCCCGATGATCAACGCGACCCCGAGCGGCTCGCGCACGACACGACCGTCGCCCGGCCGCAGGGGTTGCGGGATGCCGGCGGGCTCCGGGGTCAGCCAGGAGTCGAGGTTCTCCAGCGTGTGGTCGATCTCGTTGCGCACGAGCGCGATCTCCGCGCGCTTGGCCTCGACGGCGTTCTTGCGCAGGTCGGCGTAGAGCGCCTTGAGGAACACCTCAGACTGTTCCGACAGGAGCGCCCGCAAGCCGGTGAGCTGCGCCCGCCGCCAGGCCACCGGTTTCGTGACGCCGGACCGGAAGAGTTCGCGCAGGTCACCGACGACCTCGGCGGCATCGTTGCTGATCATGGTCTCGAGCCTAACCGCGCGGCGCGCCGACTGCCGGGCGGTATAGGTCGTTATACAGAAGGAACTGAAGGGGACTTTCCCCGCATGTCATGCGGGGAAAGTCCCCTTCAGTTACCGGCCGCTACGGATAGCTCACCAGGTTGCTCGGCCGCGTGTCCGGCGGCGTCACCGCCCCCGCGTCGTTGATCACGTGGGTGATGGTCCCCTTGTAGTTCAGCGAAACCGTCACCAGGTTGTGGAACCGGACGCCCGAGCGGTTCGGCACCTCGAACGCGTGATAGAGGTTCACCGCCGGGTTGTCGTTGAAGAAGCAGTAGCTGCCCAGGCCCCACGCCTCGTGCGTGGTCACGTTGTCCCCCACCTTGTAGGCGGCGTAACCGTTCAGCCCGTTCGGACTCTTCCAGCCCGCCTGATCCGGGACGTCGTACGGGATCTCGTTCTGGAAGAAGATCGTCTTGCCGTTCTGACCGTTCCAGATCACCTGGTACTTCTGGTAGTGCTCGACGAACAGGCCGGTCGCCAGCACGTTGTCGCCGTTGACGACCACGCCCGTGTCGCCGGTGTTGACCGTCCAGCCGTAGGTGCCCGCGTTGCCGTGGTCGGCCCGCCAGGCCCAGATGTGGTCGATGATCGTGTCCCGGCTGTTGACGATCAGGCTGTTCGTCGCCTTCCCCGCGAGCTGGCCGCCGATCCGGAAGAACACGTCCTGCAGCGTCGTCGGGTTGGCCGAGTGGTTCGCCGTCGAGCCCGCCGGGCCGACCGTGAGCAGCGACTGCGAGTTGGTGGTTCCGGCGTCGAACAGCAGCCCCTTCAGCCGGACTCCGTCCACGTCGGCGATCTTCATCGCGTCCGCACCGTTGTCCGGCACCAAAGTCGGGTATCCGACGCCGAGGACGACCGTGTTGGCCTTGGTCACGTTCAGCGTCTGGTTGAGGTGGTAGACGCCAGGGGTGAAGAACAGGTTGCAGCCCTGGGAAAGGGCGGTGTTGATCGACGACGCCGTGTCCCCCGCCTTGACGACGTAGAACTGGCTCATCGGCAGCGAGGTGCCCTGGGTGCCGCCGTTGGCCCAGCTCGGCCCGGAAGCGTTGGTGCGCAACGAAGGCTGGAACACGCGATACTTACCGGAGCCGTCCAAGTAGAGGTACGGGACGTCGCGGGAGACCGGCGTGGTGCCGAGCGTCGTCTCCGGCGGGTTCGGGAACGTGTTCGCCGGGGCGCCGTTCGTCCCGGAGAACACCATGTTCCAGACGCCGCCCTCCCAGCTGCCGTAACTGCTGTCGCGGGAGTACCACTGCTGCTGCGAGATCGACGCGGTCTTGCCCGAGACCTTGCTGTCCGCGGTGTACCCGCCGCTGGCGAAGCCGTAGCTGGCCGGGAAGAGGTTCAGCCCGCCGCGGATGTCCATCCGGCGGAACGGCGCGGCCTGCGCGACGGCCCAGCGGGTCGCGCCACTGCTCGGCACCACGGCCAGGTTCTCCGTCGAGCGCCAGAAGTTCTGCAGCGCCACACCCTTGTCCGACTCATTGAACGCGTCGACGGTGATGTCACCGTTGATGACGACGTCACCCGGGTTCTGCCCGAGACCCGCGACAGAGGTGTAGTAGCCGACATCGTCGTGGATCCCGTTGTACACACCGGGCTTGAACAGGTGCGCGTACCGGCGTTCGGTGAACTGCGCGGTCAGGGTGTCCTTCTGCGCGTTGAAGTCCGCGTCGAGCTTCGCCTGGATCGACGACGCCGACATGCCAGGGTCGAAGATCCGCACGTTGGGACCGAAGTCCGGGACCTCGGCCTGAGCCGGGCAGGTCGCCTGCGTCGAGCCGATCGTGTAGCTCGCCGACGCCACGGCGGAGTTCGCCGAGCCCGACTTCAGCGCGATCGCGGAGACCGTCGAAGACGCGGAGACCGTGATCGGCCCGGTGTACACGGTGGACGACGCTGTCGGCGTGGAACCGTCCACTGTGTACCGGATGGTCGCGCCCGTGGTCGCGGAAGACAGTGTCACCGAGCGAGCGCTCGGGTAATTGCCGCCTGGCGGGTCGAACGTCGGCGAAGCGACCGTCGTCCCACTGCCGCCATGGGTGTAGCCGAAGTGCGGGGTGTCGTACTGCGGCCCACTCTTCTCGTAGGTGAACCAGTAGTCGAGCACCGTACCCGCCGCGAGCGAACCGACGGTGTGCCGCCACGTGCCCCCGCTGTCGGTCATGCGGACGTTCTGCTGACCCGCGCCCGGGACGCCGGTGTAGTGGATGTCGACGTACCGCGCGGTCGTCGCCGGCGTGAAGGAGAACTGCGCCTGGGTCGCGTTCAAGGACGCGGCGCTCTGGCTGTAGTCGGCGGCCGCGGCGGTGGCACCGCCGAGACCAGCGGCGATCAGGAGTGCGGAGAGGCCGAGGGCGAGCACACCCCGGACCCCCTTCCGCCGTTTGGGCTGCACAAAGATCCGATCCACGTCGTGACACCTCCGGCGTTGGAAATCCACGGGCGAAGCAATTCGTTGCGCGCCACAACAAAGTAGCGGTCCGCGAGATATGTCCAGATCACGCTTCGGTAACAGTGGTGGTCCAAACCACTGACTACACCTTTCGGACGACGAAGACGCGGCCGTTCGGTGGTCTCGGATGGTGCGAAAGGGTGCCTGTCAGCAGTCCGGGACGACGTACAGCGTCGAAGCTTCCCCGCCGTGCATGGCGCTGAGGCTGGTCCGGCAGGCCAGGAGCACCTCGCGGTTCGCGGCCGAGTCGGGCGGGACGCCGCAGCCGTCGCAGCAGAGCTCGACCGATCCCGGGAAGGTCTCGTCGACCTCGACGTCCACAGTGCGGTCGCAGCGACGGCACCACCGGTGCCCGGTGACGATCAGGACGTGCATCGGATCGGAGACGCACTGATGCACCCAGCAGCGGTGGACGTAACAGGTCGTCCGGACGTGCGCGCTCAGCCCGTGCTCCTCCGCCACGTCTTCGGCGGCGAGGATCGCGGCCAGCCGGCGGTCGGCGATCCCGGCGTACAACTCCCGGCGCCGGGCCGGCGGCGCCGCGTCCGCCTCCGCGAGCAGTCTGAGATGAGCCCTGGAGGGTGGCGAAGTACGAAGCACCATGGGATCTCGACCTTTCGGCGTCCACGGGAAGTCTTATCAGGTCACCCCCGGTTTCGCCGGAGCGACACCCGACCGGGCGACAACGCGGATGCGAGCGAAGTTCGTTTGTATGGCCCTTGTATTCGCCCTGCTCATGCTGGCCGGACAAACGAAGTTCGTTCAGGAGGCAGGAATTGTTGACCAAGGTTGCCGTGGTCGCGACAGCGACCGCGCTCACCTTCGGCGTGGCCGCACCGGCCAATGCCGAAGTGACCGCGGCCGCGTTGCCCGCGGCCAGCATGGAAGCGGTGCTCAAGGCCGCGCAGATCGACCCGCGCCGGGCCGACAGCGCCTTGACCCCGGGCGCGAAGGACAGTGTGCTCCTGGTGGAGCAGGCACTGGCCGCCAAGGGATTGCTCGACCAGCAGTACGTCGACGGCCATTTCGGGACGTCGACGATCACCGCGTATTCGAGCTACCAGAAGTCGCTGGGCTACACCGGGCTCGACGCCTCCGGCCTGCCGGGCAAGACGTCGCTCGAGAAGCTGGGCGACGGCCGGTACACCGTCACCGCGACGGTCGCGGCGGGTAGCCGTCTGACCTATCACGGCAAGACGATGAACACCCGGACCAAGGCGATGCTGGTGAAGGCCGAGGGGGTGCTCGGCAGGCAGCTCACCATCACGCAGGGCTCGTACAACCCCGGGGGCGTCGGCGCTTCGGCCGGTACGCACGACGGTGGCGGCGCGCTCGACATCGGCGTCGAGGGCATGTCCTCGGCCACGCGGACCGACGTCGCGAAGAAGCTCCGTCAGGTGGGCTTCGCGGCTTGGGTCCGGACTCCGGCCCAGGGCTTCGCCTACCACATCCACGCCATCGCACTGTCCGATCCGGACCTCTCGTCCGGCGCGCAGCACCAGGCCGGTGACTACTACCTCGGCTACAACGGCCTCGCCGGCCGCGGGTCCGACGACGGCCCCGCCGTCTCGCCGAAGGTGACTTGGGAGGAGTACCAGCGAGGCTGACCCCCGCTGCCCGAAGGCCACCTTCACCGGCGTTGATCGCCGCGAAGGTGGCCTTCAGGCTGCCCGGGAACCCCCGGGTAGGCTTCGGCGCGACGGCAAAACCAGCGGGAAGGGAACATCGCGTGGAGGCTCAACCGGTCGGTCAGTGGCTCGACGAGCTGGCTTCGAAGGCCTCGACGCCCGGTGGTGGTGCGGGTGCCGCGATGAACGCCGCGGTCGGTGCCGCCCTGGTCTCCATGGTGTGCAACCTGACCATCGGCAAGCCGAAGTACGCCGAGCACGAGGCGACGATGACCGAGGCTCTCGCCAAGGCCGAAGATCTCCGCGGCCGCGCGCTCGGCCTCGCCGCCGACGACGCCGCCGCGTTCGACGCGGTGGTCGCCGCGTACAAGCTCCCGAAGGCCACCGACGAGGAGAAGCAGGCCCGCACGGCCGCGATCCAGGCCGCGCTGGTCGGCGCCGCCGAGGTCCCGCTGCGCACCGCCGCCCTCGCCGCCGAGGTCATCGACGTCGCCGCCTCGATCCTCGAAGGCGCCAACACCAACGTCATCTCCGACATCGCCGTCGCCGCCTCCTCCGCCAAGTCGGCGCTCGAGTCGGGTGTGGTCAACGTCGAGGTCAACCTCGCGTCGATGTCCGACGAGCAGCTCCGCAAGGAGACCGAGGCCCGTCTCACCGAGTACACCCCCGCCGCCGGGCGCGCCGACGCCCTCATCGCCCAGGTTCGCGAAAGGCTCGCCCGATGACCTTGATCGACGGGCGCGCGATCGCCGCCGCCATCACCGCCGAGGTCACCGAGACCGCCGCCAAGCTGCGTGAATCGGGCACCGCCCCGACGCTGGCCGTGCTCGTGCCGACCGACGACGACGCCACCGCCTGGTACGTGCGCTCGATCGAGCGTGCCGCGAAGAAGGTCGGCGTCGACTGCCGTGTGGTCCAGCTCGAGAAGCCGACGGGCGAGGACGTCACCCGCGAACTCGACAAGCTGTCCGCGGACCCGGCGGTCCACGGCATCATCTGCCAGACCCCGCTGCCCGAAGGCGTCACGCTCGACGACGTCGGCGCGCACATCGACCCGCGCAAGGACGTCGACGGCGCCAACCCGGTCAGCCTCGGCCGTCTCGCCGCGGGCCTCTCGACCTACGCGCCCGCCACCGCCGCCGCGGTGCTGGAGATCCTGAAGCGCGAGCAGGTCGCCCTGTCCGGCGCGCAGGTCGCCGTCGTGGGCCGCTCGACCGTCGTCGGCAAGCCCGCCGCGCTGCTGCTGCTCGGCGAGAACGCCACGGTGACCGTCTGCCACTCCCGCACCAAGGACCTCGCTGCCGTCACCAAGACCGCGGACGTCCTGGTCGTGGCTGTCGGCCGCGCGCACTTCGTCGGCGCGGACCACGTCAAGCCCGGCGCCGTGGTGATCGACGTCGGCACCAACCCGACGCCCGAGGGCGGGCTCGTCGGCGACGTCGACCAGGCCGCTGTCGAGGGCATCGCGGGCTCGATCACGCCGGTCCCCGGCGGCGTCGGCCCGGTCACCACGTCGCTGCTGCTGCGGCACACCGTCACCGCCGCGCAGGCCTGATCCACCGGGAAAAGGCGGCGAGTCCACTGAGGACTCGCCGCCTTTTTCATGTCCCGATAACCGTTTCCACCACCTTCCGCACCTGCGCCGTCTCGGGCGCGGGTGCGGTGCGGTCGGCGAAGAGCAGATGCGCGGCGCCGATGAGCGTGGCCGCGAGCGTCTCGACGTCGGCGCCCTCGGCGATCCTGCCCTGATCACGTTCCGCTTTGAGATAGCCGCCGATCATCACGGCGGCCTGGGTCAACACCGGGACCCCTGCCGGCCATTCACGGCGTAACCGGGCGCGAAGCTCGTCGCGGAAGATCACGAGCGGGACGATCGCGACCGCGACCGACTCGAACACCGCCGTGAGCGCCGACGTGAGGTTGTCCACGACGGTCCCGGTCCCCGCGGCGTCGCGAAGGCCCTTCTCGTCGAGCTTCTCGATCCGGTCCAGGACGAACTCGGCGAGGAATCCGTCGAAGTCGTCGAAATGCCGGTGCAGCACGCCTTTCGCGCAGTCCGCCTCCGTGGTCACGGCACGGCTGGTGAGCCCGCTCGGCCCGTCCCGCAGGAGGACCCGTTCAGCGGCGTCGAACAACTGCGCGCGGACGGCGCGCAGGGCTACCCCGGTCGGCATACGGCTCCCTTGCGTTGACGAGTGGGCAGGTGCCCACTTATGGTGGGCGCATGCCCACTCTACCTTCGGGGCAAGAGCCTCACCGGTATCGCCAGGCCGCGGAATCGTTCGGCGTGGACGTCGAACGCTACGACCGGACCCGGCCCGCCTATCCCCCGGAACTCATCGACCACCTCATCGCGGCCGCTCCCGGCCGCGAAACCCTCGACGTCGGCATCGGCACCGGGATCGAAGCGCGCCAGCTCCAGGCTGCGGGCTGCGTCGTGCTGGGCGTCGAACCGGACGCGCGGATGGCCGAGTTCGCCCGCCGGAGCGGGATCGACGTCGAGGTCGCGAAGTTCGAGACCTGGGCTCCCGCCGGCCGCCGGTTCGACCTGCTCGTCTCCGGTCAGGCCTGGCACTGGGTCGACCCGGTGGCGGGCGCCGCCAAGGCCGCCGAAGTACTGCGGCCCGGCGGGCTCTTCGCCGCTTTCTGGCACGTGCCCGAACCTCCGGAAGAGGTCGCCGACGCGTTGACGGACGCGTACCGGCGACTTGTGCCGGATGCCCCCATCGACCTCAAAAGCGTGCCGAAACAGCCTGCCGACCCGTACGGTCCCCTCATCACGAAGGTCGCCGACGGGCTGCGCGAAGCAGGCGGATTCGGCGAGCCGGAGCGAAGCCGCCACGACTGGGAGCGGGTCTACACCCGCGACGAATGGCTGGACCAGCTCCCGACGTTCGGCTCGCTCACCTGGGTCGAACCCGCTGTGCGCCAATCGATCCTCGCCGAGGTCGGCGCGGCGATCGACGGGCTGGGCGGCCGGTTCACCACTCCCTACGCCACCGTCGCGATCACCGCGATCCGGGGCTGACTCGCCGGTGGCGGGGAGCCGCGCCGCCCCCGCCACCGGCGTCCGTCAAGGCGTGACGGGGATGTTGGTCAGCCCGTTCACCGCCCTGGACACGGTGTTGGACGCGTAGACCACATTGGGCCGTTCCGAGCACTTCGACACCGAAGTGATCTTGATGGCGTACTGGCCGACGCCACCGAGGTCGGACTTGTTGTCCCGCCAGACGTTCCCGCAGCCGTTCGGGAACGACGGGGTCGTCCCCGGGTTGTGCGTCTCGTAGCCGTTCACGAACGTCCCCGGCGCGGCGAAGGTACCGGTGTTGCCCTCGATGACGTACCCGAATCCCTTGACGTCGATCCAGGAATCGGCCGAGTTCTCCCCGGAGACCCCTTGGCCGTCGAAGGTGTTGCCCCGGATGACGCCGCCCTCGGTGCCCTCCTTGACGTCGATGCCTTCCGCGGCGACGTACGGTCCGATGTGGTTGTTCAGTACCTGGATCCGGTCGCCGCGGTCGACACCGCCGGAGTTGCCGTGACACGCCCAGTTCGAGTTCGCCGAGCCGAGGTAGACGCCCTCGCCGTAGCCCGCTTGCACGAGTCCGGTGTGGCTGATCGTCGAGTCACGGAGGACGCTGTCGGCCGAGGAACGGCGGAAGTGGACACCCTCCTCGTCGATCTGATGGACCCGCACGCCTTCGATCACGGTGTGGTGCGAGTTGTCGACGACGATGCCCTTCTTGGACTCCTGCACGGTGAAGCCCTGGAGATGCCAGTACGGCGCGCCGTAGAGCCAGAACCCGTATCCGGAGTCCCAGCCCGCTGTCGGCGCCGGGCAGGACGGTGCCTCGCCCGACGGGCCGTCGTTGATCAGGATCGCCGTCGACGGTCCGGTCACCGTGATCGGCGCGCCGGCCGTCCCGGGTTTCGTGGCCACGAAGGAACCCCGGTAGGTGCCGGCGGCCAGGCGGATCGTCTGGCCGGGGCTCGCGACGGCCAGTGCGGCCTGCAGTTGCGCCGCCGTGCCCACGTCGACGACGTCTCCCGACGGAACGCTGCTCGTGGTGGTCGTCGGCGGCGTGCTCGTGGTCGTGGTGCTGGTCGGTGCCGTCGTGGTGGTCGGCGCTCCTCCCCCGCAGGGGCTGCCGTTGACCGTGCACCCTGTCGGCACACCCAGCCCGGAGGTGGTGAAGCCGAAGTTCGCCGAGCCACCGGGCTTGATCGTGCCGTTGAAGCCGGCGTTGGTGACCTTGTAGTGCTGCCCGCTCCTGGTGAGCACCGAACTCCACGACGTGGTGATCGCGGTCCCGGCGGGGAGGTCGAACTCGATCGTCCACTGTGCGCTGTTCGCGTCGCCCGCGTTGGTCAGCGTGTACTTCCCGCCGTACCCGCTGTCCCAGGTCGAGCTCTGGACGAACGCGGCCGACAGGCTGGGCGCGGCGGCCTCGGCGGTGACGACGGCGCCGAGCAGGCCCGCCGCCGACGCCGTGGCCGCGATCGCGGCGAGCAGTCGTTTCCTCGTCATTCCGTGCCTCCGCATTTCGTTCCGGCGATCGTGCACGCGACCGGGAGTCCCGGACCGGTGGCGTTGAAGCCGAAGGTCGCGGAGCCGCCGGGTTTGACGCTGCCATTGTGGGTCGCGTTCCCGAACCGGTAGTGCTGGCCGGTCTTGGTCAGTACCGAACTCCAGGAGCTGCTGACCGTCGTCCCGGCGGGCAGGTCGAACTCGACCGCCCAGGAACCCACCGCGGCCGAACAGCTGTTGGTGATGGTGAAACCGCCGCCGTACCCGCTGTCCCACACCGACTTACGGGCGAACGCCGCCGTCAGGCACGCTCCGGGATTCGAGGAGGTCGTGGTGGTCGGTGCTGTCGAGGTAGGTGTGGGCGTGGTCTGGCCCGTCGACGACGACGGCGGAGTGCCGTCCACGGACTTCAGAAACAGCGAAGACGCGGCGTCGGTCTTGGACGCGTCGATCCCGTGCCCGCCGGTGTAGTCCCGCTGCTCGTTCTTCGCCCAGTCGGCGATCGGTGTCCCGCCGACGTCGAGGTGCTTGTACGCGGTGCCATCCCACCCGAAGGCGTAGACGCGGTGCCGATCGGCGTAGAAGTCGTTATACGGCCCTTTGTCCGCGAGCTGTTTGGTCATGGCGTTGTTGAAGAACACGTTCCGGTAGCCGGTGCCACCCGACCACTTGACGGCCTTCTTGCCCGCGCCCCACCAGATCGGGAACCAGTTCGAGTCGTCGGGACCGCCGCCGCCCTCCTCGCCGCAGTTGGCCCGGCAATTCCCGGAGCGGTGCGCGTAGGGAACCTTGACCGTGTTGAGTTCGAAGAGGTTGTTGCGCTCCCACCCGCCGTGCAGGTTGAGGTCGGAGTCGAACGAGTTGCCGATCACCACGTTGCCCGCGGCGGACCA
Organism: Amycolatopsis sp. NPDC102522; assembly: GCF_055584485.1. Classification (NCBI taxonomy): domain Bacteria; kingdom Bacillati; phylum Actinomycetota; class Actinomycetes; order Pseudonocardiales; family Pseudonocardiaceae; genus Amycolatopsis; species Amycolatopsis sp. NPDC102522. Next base: position 335,189 of record NZ_JBVJLY010000008.1, read on the forward strand.
CTGGAAGGTGAAGTGCCGCAACAGGGTCGAGGTGTTGCCGGCGTAGAGCGAGTCCCAGACCCGGGAGCCGCGGAAGTAGCCGTTGCCGCCCTTGCCCTTGTTCCACGAGCCGTTGAGTTCGTTGTCGACGATCTGGAGGTTCTTGGCCTCCTCGGTGACGACCGGATGCGACCCGGTCATGTCCGCGCGGATGCCTCGCACCCACGAGTTCGCCGCCCACTTGAACACGATCCCGTGCATTTCCGCGGCGGGCGCCATGTTGCCGTAGTTGTTGTTCGCCTCCGCCGGGTTCAGGCCCGGCATGTCCTGCGTGAAGCCGAGGTTCTCGAATCCGACGCCGAGCACCGGGTCGACCAGCGGTGCCGCCTTCGAGTCGTAGGTGGCGCCGTCGATCGGGGCCGAACCGTCCGACGTGGAGTTCACCGGGACGTCGTACTCGAGCGGTTTGTCGAGGGTGATCGTGCGCGCGGCCGTGTCGAGCGCGGCGATCGTGAAGATCTGCTGGCGCATGTGCATGTTCAGCAACGGGAACGTGGTGGGCGTCGCCTGCTGCTGCTCGTAGAACTTCTGCGAGTTGGCCGCGCGGATGTTGACCAGGTTCCCGGCGGCGAGCGAGGTCAGCGCGCCGCTGCTCGCCAGGTGGACGACCTTGTCCCCCATCCTGGCGGCGAAAGCGGTGTCACCCGGCTTGCCCCGCAGCTTCACCCCGGCCTTCCAGTGGACGTTGACCGTGCCCTCGAAGATGTCCTTGCGGTTGGCGGGCGCCGAGGCGTAGTCGCTCGCGTAGGCCGAATTCACTCCCCTGGACTGGACACGGAAGAGCCCGCGCCCCGGCCACAACCAGCCACCCTTGCCCGCGCCCGAGGTCATCCCGTCCTCGTCCCAGTCGGAACCGTCCGGGGTGAGAGTGTCGTAGAGCGTGTTCGCGTCGGGCTTGTAGACGAACTTGGTGGCGTCCTTGCCCGCGCCGCGCAGGATCAGGTAGTCGGCGTCGACGTGGATCTCGTGCGTGACGTCGAACCGGCCGGCCGGGAAGGTGATCGTGCTCAGTTTGGTGTAGCTCCCGGACGGCGAGCAGGCGCTCTTGATGCCGTCGATCGCCGCCTGGATCCCGTTCGTGTCGTCGGCGCCGTCGTCGGGCTTGACGTTGTACTGGCTCGCCAGTTCCGCCGCGGTGACCTGGCAGGTGGCGTTCGGATTCACTTCACCGGCGCCGGGCAGCGCGGCGCCACCCCGGTATCCGGCCTTGGACCAGTCGTAGAGCCCGGCGACCGGCGCCCGGCGATTGGCCGCGCCGACGTCGAGACCGGTCAGCGCACCCGGTCCCGGCGCCGCGGCCGCCACCTCGGGCGGTATCTGCAGGAGCGCGGCGGTGACGACCACGGCGGCGACCGCCGGTAGGACGGCACGACGAAGAGGACTTTTTCGGGACACCCGAAACCTCCGTGACGGACTGACGGAAGGTGTTGCGGCGTGTACACCCGGACTCAGTCTTTATAGTTCACGTCTATGTCGCTCGTCAACGGATGTGAATACCGTCCACGTATGTGAACGAGCTCAGCTTTCGCCGGATCGGAAACGGTCGAGTACACGACGTTCCCGTTTCGTCGGCCGCCCCGCTCCCCGCTCCCGCCGCGCGACCGGCACGGCGGACTCCGGCGGAGGCGCGGGCGTCCGGTCGATGAAACAGGTCGCGGCGTCGGCGGCACCGACTCGCTTCTGGATCACCCGCGTCACTTCCAGGATCCGCGTGGTGTCGTGGACCCGGGCCCGCACCTCGTCGCCCGCCACGACAGTGGTCGCGGGCTTGGCGGGTTTGCCGTTCACGCGGACATGGCCGCCGCGGCAGGCCGCTGCGGCATCCGGGCGCGTCTTGGTGAGCCGGACGGCCCACAGCCAGCGATCGACTCGAGTGGACTCCACAGCACTACATAGTGGCCCATCCGCCGCCGCGATGCCCGACTGCCTGGTCCGAGCCCCCGGAAAGAACTCTCGCGTTTATTGCCACCCGGCATAGCCGCAGGTATAACTTGTTCTAAATCCCTCAACGGTGAGGAAGATCACGTGAGCGACGAAGCCATGTGGAGAAGCCCTTCCGGACAGTTATCCCGCCGCCTTTTCATTGCTGGAACGGGTTCTATCTTGGGGGCAGCGGCCCTCGGCGGGACCGCCTCCGCGAAAAGTTCGATCGCCGATGCCGCGCGAATCCCGGCGCTCGTCATCGGTTCCGGGTACGGCGGCTGCGTCGCCGCGCTCCGGCTCGCCGAGGCGGGCGTCGACGTCCACCTCGTCGAACTCGGCAAGGCGTGGGACACCCCGGGCACGGACGGCAAGATCTTCGCCAACACCACCACTCCCGACTACCGGTCCTTCTGGCTGCGGACGAGGACCAAACAGCCGTTGAGCAACTTCCTCGGCTTCCCGCTGGACAAGGACGTCCCGCGCCACACCGGGATCCTCGACGCCGAGGAGTTCAGCGGCATCACCGTCTACCAGGGCCGCGGCCTCGGCGGCGGCTCACTGGTCAACGGCGGGATGGCCGTCACGCCCAAACGCGAGAACTTCGGCGCCGTCCTGCCCACGGTCAACGCCGACGAGATGTACGGCGTCTACTACCCGCGCGCCAACACGGGCCTCGGCGTCGCCACCATCGACCAGAACTGGTTCGAGACCGCCGAGTGCTACCAGTACGCGCGGGTCGGCCGGAAGCACGCGCAGCGGTCGGGTTTCCCGTTCATGTTCGTCCCCGACGTCTACGACTGGGACTACATGAAGAAAGAGCAGGCGGGCACCGTCCCGAGGTCCGCGCTCGCCGGGGAGATCCTCTACGGCAACAACGCGGGCAAGAAATCGTTGCAACAGACCTATCTCCCGCGGATCAAGGCGACCGGCCGGGTGACGATCTCGGCACTGCACCGCGTCACCACCGTCGCGCCGGCGTCCGGCGGCGGGTACACCGTGGTGATGGAGCAACTCGACACCGCCGGCACGGTGACCGGGACGAAATCCGTCACCGCAGACAAGGTGTTCTTCGCCGCGGGCAGCGTCGGCACGAGCAAGCTGCTGGTCAAGCTCAAGGCCACCGGCGCCCTGCCCAACCTCAGCAACGAGGTCGGAAAGGGCTGGGGCGACAACGGGAACGTCATGTGCGGCCGGGCCAACCACATGTGGGACGCCACCGGGGCGCTGCAGTCGTCCATCCCCACCGCCGGTATCGACAACTGGGCGGCGGGCGGCGCGTTCGCCGAGGTCGCGCCGTTGCCGACCGGCATCGAGACCTACGCCTCGTTCTACCTGTCGATCACCAAGAACCCCAACCGCGGGACGTTCTCGTGGAACGCGGGCTCGAACAAGGTCGACCTCGATTGGCAGGCCGCGTGGAAACAGCCGTCGATCGACATGGCGAAAACGATCTTCGACAAGATCAATTCCAAGGAAGGGACGATCTACCGGACCGACCTCTTCGGCGTCTACAAGATCTGGGGCGACCACCTCACCTACCACCCGCTCGGCGGCGCGGTGCTCGGCAAGGCGACCGACAATTACGGCAGGCTCAACGGCTATCCGGGTCTTTACGTGATCGACGGCGCGCTGATTCCGGGTAACACCTCGGTGAACCCGTTCGTCACCATCACGGCGCTGGCGGAAAGGAACATCGAGAAGATCGTCGCCACCGACTTGTGAGTCCGCTCGCGGCGCCCACCGCTGCGTTTCGGGTAGCCTGGCGGCACCAGATCGATCATGTCCGTCCCCACTGGACGAATCTGGTGCCGTCAACGCGCGCGAAGGTGCTGGTGGATGCTGGACTACGGTCTCGATCTGTCCGATGTGGAGCGCGACGTCGCTCTGCTCGACCTGGTGGCTGAAGGAGACGAGCTCGACGCACTGGTCTCGGCGGAGGCCGACTGGTCCCGCTCCACTCCGGCGGCAGGGTGGACGATCGCCCATCAGATCGCTCACCTCGCCGCGGCCGACGCGAACGTTCTCATCGCCATCCGGACCCCGGACTCCTTCGACACCGTGCTGAAGCAGGTCGAAGCCGGAGGCAGCGGGCACGCCGATCTCGAAGCCGCCGAGGGAGCGGCCCTGCCTCGGCCGGTGCTGCTGGAGCAGTGGCGCACCGGTCGGGCCGAGGTGGCCGCCGCACTCCGCGATATCCCACTGGGCCAAGGGTTTCCGTGGTTCGGCTCTCAGTTGACGGCGACGCTCATGGTGCCCCTTCGGTTAATGGAAACGTGGGCACACGGGCAAGACGTCTTCGCTACGCTCGGTGTCACGCACCCTTCGACCGGCGGGCTCAAACACGTGGCCGCTTTGGGCGTGGCGGGGCGCGAACTGTCGTTCCATGCCGCGCGATTGCCTCCGTCGGCAGAGCCGTTTCGCGTCGAACTCACCGGCCCCGGCGGGGAAACCTGGGCGTGGGGACCGGAAACCGCCACGCAACGGATCAAGGGCAGCGCACTGGACTTCTGCCTGCGGGTCACGCACCGCAGGCCCCTCGCGGAAACCGATCTCACCGCGGTCGGCGAAGACGCTCGGATGTGGCTGGAAAACGCCCGGGTCTTCCTTTAGCTCGTGAGTGGTAAGTCGCGTTAGAACGACACCTTCCACTCACGACTACCCCGGCCGACACCTCACCGCCACGTCTGATGTCGCGAAAGCCACTTCCGCGACATCAGACGTCCCGAAAGTGGCTTTCGCGACACCCGAAGCCACCCCACAACCGAGCGACCCGACCCGGCACCTTCGCCCTGCTCCTCAATAACCGTCCTTACCACTCACGAGCCGGTCTCTCAAAACTTCGGCAGAACGCAGACCGTGTCGATCCCCAAAACGTGGTTCAGCCGCCCGAAGGCGAGCCAGGAACCGATACTCATACTCAATTCCACGATTTCCTTCTGGCTGTAGTGCTCGCCCATCCGCTTCCAGAATTCGTCGTCGATGCCGTGGTGGTCGAGCGCGTAGCGTTCGGCGTACTCGGCGGCCAGCCTGGTCCGCTCGTCGAAGGCCTCGGTAGTGCGCCACTCGGTCACCGCGTCGGCGAACTCCTCTTCGACCTTCACGCCGTCGCGGTCGGTCCGCCAGTCCAGGCAGAAGACGCAACCGTTGATCTGCGCGATCCGCAATCGCGCCGCCTCGAACTCGCGGAGCCCCAGGGTGGTGTGCGAGTAGACCGCGAGCGAGAGCTTCGACGCCGCGACGCCGATGCCGGGCACCATCTCGCCCCACACGTAGCCGATCGGGTCCTTGCCCTCGGGAATGTCGATGTTCATCGCGCGCTCCTTCCGAGCTTGCCGATGGCCGGTCGCAAGGGGACGTCGAGGGCGTCGTAGAGGCCGGGTTTGGCGTCCACGAGCCAGTCGATGGCGCCGACCAGCCTGCCGACCGCGGTCGCGTTGCCGCCGGCGGACCGGTTCTCGCCCTCGTCGGTGGCCTCGACCGAGACCTCGATCCTGGGACGGCCTTCGATGATCACCCGGTGCGCGCCGTCGCCGCTGGGCGGCGTCGGCCAGTCCGGCGCGCACGACGCGTGGATGCGGGTGACGTGCTCGATGACGATCCGGGGTTCGCCGTCCACGATCCCCTGCACCTCGAACCGGACCGCGCCCTGCGTGCCCGCCTCGAACTCGCCCATCGCCCGTGTGGTCACGGTTTCCTCGAGCGGACGGCGGTCGAGCGTCTCGCGGATCTCGTCCAGGTCGACACCGAGGCCACGGGCGATGAGACGCACTTGGCCGCCCCAAACCATCGTGGGGACCGACGGGGCCAGCATCGGCGGCTGGTAGTCCATCGGCTGTCCCATGCCGACCAGGTAGCGGACGGAGTCCGGCTGGTCGTAGGTGGAGTAGTCGAAGATCTCCTGGCAGCGGACCGCGTCCACGGTGGTGCCGAGCCCGCTGATCAGCAACGGCAGGATGTCGTTGCCCCAGCCCGGATCGACGCCGGAGACGAACAGCGATCCACCGCCCTCGGCGATCGCCGCGAGTACCGGCTCCCGAAGTTCCTCGGGCGCGTTTCGCTGGTCATACAAGGCGTACAGCGCGGGTGTCACCACTACCGCCCCCGCCCGGATCGCGCGGACGATGTCGGCCAGCGCGTCGGCGGGCCGGATGTCGCCGGACGCCGCGTACACCACCGCCCGCGGACCCGCCGCCAGAACCGCTTCGACGTCATCGGTCGCCGCCACGCCCAGTTCACCGTCGACTCCCGCGAGCGCGGCCGCGTCGCGGCCGACCTTCGCGGAATCGTGCACGAGCACACCGGTGAGTTCCAAAGCCGGATGCGCGTCGACGGCCCGGATGGAGGCACGGCCGATGTTGCCTGTACCCCAGACAACTGTGGGAATCATGAGGTCGAGGTTAACCGAATAACGGATCGGTTCCCAGTACCGAAACAATCACGGAAACCGCAGGTCAGAGTGCATTACTCGGGTTCATTCGAGGGGGCAACGAAAGCGTTCCGGTACGCGGAACGAGCGCTGTTTTCCTCGGTGACCGGCAATCGGGTTGAGGCTCGCGGGCCGCCGTGTGTACCGTACGTTCTCGTGACGAGCCCCGAGTCGGACAGAGTCCCGCCGCCGGTCATCCGGCGGCGAATCGTCGTGTCCGGCCGTTAGGTACCGGCCCTCTCACTTCCCGATGACCCCGCTTTCCGATGACCGAGCGCTGTTCCGTGCGCCCGGCCGGGTTTCCTCGTGTCCCGCGCACGGCTCCTCCTGCTCGTCTTCTGCTTGGGAGTCGTCCGTTGCCCCTGTTCGTCTATGTCCTCGGCCTTGCCGTCTTCGCGCAAGGCACCTCCGAATTCATGGCTTCCGGTCTCGTGCCGGGGATCGCCGGTGAGCTGTCCGTCCCGGTGGGCGCGGCCGCCGCGCTGACGTCGGCGTACGCCGTCGGAATGATCGTCGGCGCTCCCGCCATGGCCGTGCTCAGCGCGCGCTGGCCCCGCCGCCGGGCCTTGGCCGGATTTCTGACCGCCTTCGTCGTGGTGCATGTCATCGGCGCCGTGTCGACGAGCTTTCCGCTGCTCTTCGGCACCCGGATCATCGCGGCGATCGTCAACGCCGGGTTCCTCGCCGTCGCCATGCCCGTCGCGGTCTCCTTGGCGCCACAGGGAAAGCAGGCACGCGCGACCGCGGTGCTGTTGGCGGGCATCACGCTGTCGTGTGTCGCCGGTGTGCCCGCCGGAGCCATGCTGGGTGATCTCGCGGGCTGGCGTTCCGCGTTCTGGGCGGTCGCCGTGCTGTGCCTTCCCGCACTGGTGCTGGTGTTCCGGTCGGCGCCCGCCGACGCGGCGGACCCGCACGAGATCTCCATCAGGCGGGAAGCACGCGAGCTGAAAGCACCTCCGGTGCGGCACGCGATGATCCTCGCGGCCTTGGTCAACGGCGCGACCTTCGCGACGTTCGCGTTCCTCGCCGTCATCGCGACGGACGTCGCCTCCCTGCCCGCCGGAGCGGTTTCCGGCTTGCTGGCGGCCTTCGGGGTCGGCGCTTTCATCGGGGTCACCGTGGCCGGCCGCAAGAGCGATGGTGAACTCCGGCGCGGCCTGGTCCTCGCGTTGTGCGCCCTGCCCGTCGGCTGGGCGGTGCTGGCGGCGACCGGCGCCCGGCCAGTGGCCCTGTTCGTCGTGACGACCGTCCAAGGTGGACTATCCTTCGGCTGCGGTTCGGCACTCGTGGCGCGGGTCATGCACGTGGCTCCCGGTGCCCCCACGCTCGGCGGTTCGTTCGCGACGGTCGCGCTCAACACGGGCGCGTTCCTGGGGCCGGTGCTCGCCGGTTCCGTCACGGAAGCGACGGGCGACTATCGCCACGCCGTCTGGATCAGCGCGGCGATCGCCCTAGTTCCGCTTCTGCTCCTCCGGCGGAGGAAGGTGCCGCGGCCTGGGTAACATCGGCCGGACCATGGAGATGATCACGGTGCCGGCGGGCGAGGCAACGCTTTCGGACCGGCGGACGCAGCGGAGCTGGACCGTCGACGTCGCGTCCTACCTGCTCGCCCCGGTTCCGGTCACCCCTGAGTCCGGCCGGCTTCCCCTCGTCGACGTCTCGTGGCAAGACGCCCTCCGGTACTGCAACACCCTGTCCGAACGCGAAGGGCTGACCCCGGCGTACCGGCTGGAGTCCTCGGACTGGGACCGCTCCGCGAACGGTTATCGCCTGCCGTCCGAAGCGGAGTGGGAGCACGCCTGCCGCGCCGGCACGGCCGGACCTCGCTACGGGCCGCTCGACGAGATCGCCTGGTACCGCGAGAACTCGGCGGAGTCCGTGCACGAAGTCGGCGAGAAGGCGGCCAACGCGTGGGGACTGCACGACATGCTGGGCAACGTCTGGGAATGGTGCTGGGACGTCTACGACGCCGAGGTGTACGGCGAGTACCGGGTTCTGCGAGGCGGCGGCTGGTTCGACGAGCACTGGAGCTGCCGGGCTTCGGTGCGGCGCCGGGGTCACCCGACCTTCCGCGTCGACGACGTCGGCTTCCGCCTCGCCCGGTCACTGTGACCCCGACTACGGCGCACGACGATCACGCGCTTGAATGACGTCACGGACACCCGGCCGGGGTGTCGGACCCTGGAGGAAACCGTGACCGGAACCGCGCCCCGAGACGTCGAACGCGTCTACTCCACCGCCGACGTCGTCGCGAAGCTGCGCCGCCTCGCCGACGCTCTCGAGTCCGAGACCTCGTTCCGCATCCAGATCGCCGGGGAGCGGTTCCGTGTCCCCGCCCGCGCGCAGTTCTCGATCGAGCACGAGCGCGGCGACGGCGAGGAAGAGGTCGAGTTCCAGCTGAAGTGGAAGATCGAGGAAACCGACTCCGACGACGACTCCGAAGGCACCGTCGTCTGATCGTCGGTCCGTACAGGATCAGCGGGCGGGCTCGTCATTCTTTGACGGGCCCGCCCGTCCTCGTTAGTCCGGTCGAGTGAACCGAAGGCTCCCTCACAAGACGTGCGTAACGCTGCGTGCCCTCTCCAAGATTCGGAAGTAGCACTGGAACTCATGATCTTGGCCAGTGTCACCGGGGAGGAACCACAGTGGCGTTGTTCGGCAACAATCAGAGCGCGGAAGTCGTCGGCCTTCAGCAACAACTGGCGGCGGCCCATGCGACGATCGCGGAGCTGAGAGGCTGGGTCGGGCACCTTCGCGGAGCCGAAACCCCCGCGCTCGAAACCGACCTCCGCCAGTTGAAAGCGGCTGTCGAGCAGGCCAAGGCGGAGCATTCGGCGCAATCCGCCTCGCAGCGGCAACTGGCGGCCGAACTGGAGTCCTGGCGTGCTCAGCTCGTCGAGACCCGTGAACTCGCGTTGCTGCAGCAGGTGGGCATCTACGAGTACGCGCATCCGCTCGAGGACGCGCTGGCCTACAAGGACGCGCTCAGCGAACTGCGGCTGAAGATCAAGGCCGCGGCGAAAGCCGACGCCGTGACCTGCCAGGTCGACTGGGCGGTCAACGGATCCGTCAAGGAGGGCCAGAAGCTGGGTCGTGACATGGCCAAGTTGATGCTCCGGGCGTACAACGCCGAAGCCGACAACGCGGTCCGCGTGGTCAAACCGCATACGGTGGAATCCGTCAAGAACCGGCTGACGACCACACGGGACACGATCGGCAAGCTCGGCACCCTGATGCGCATCGCCATCTCGAGCGAGTACCACCGGCTCAGGCTGCGAGAGATCGACCTGACCGCCGACTACCTGATGAAGGTCGAGGTCGAACGCGAGGCGACGCGGGAGGAACGCGCCCGGCTCCGTGAAGAGGCCAAGGTCATGAAAGAGGTCGAGCGGGAGCGAGCGCGGCTCGCCAAGGAACGCGCCCACTACGCCACGGTCCTCGCGCGGCTCGAGGCGAAGGGCGACACCGAAGGCTGGGCGCGGGCGAAGGACCAGCTGGCCGCCGTCGACGACGCCATCGCCGGTGTCGAGCAACGGGCGGCCAACGTCCGCGCCGGCTACGTCTACGTCATCTCGAACCTGGGCGCGTTCGGCCCCGACATGGTGAAGATCGGGATGACGCGCCGTCTCGAACCGATGGACCGGGTCCGGGAACTCGGCGACGCGTCCGTGCCGTTCCGGTTCGACGTCCACGGCCTCTTCTTCTCCGAAGACGCGGTCGCCCTCGAGACCGCCCTGCACCAGCAGCTGGCCACCGACCGCGTCAACAGGGTGAATCCGCGCCGGGAGTTCTTCTACGCCACGCCCGCACGGGTGAAAGAGATGCTCACCAAGCTCGGTGACGACCACATCCTCGAATACAAGGACACCGCGGACGCCGTCGAATGGCGGGCGTCCCGCCGCGACGCCGATCCGGCGGCGCTGTCGGCCGTCGCGTCGAACACCGACGCCGGTGACGATGGTGATCTGTCCTCGGACGGCGATCTGACATGAGCCGCCCCACGTTCCCCCAAGCGCCTTCCCGTCCCCCGTCGTGGCTCCCCGATCCGTTGGACGACTCCCTGCTGCGGTACTGGGACGGACATCGCTGGACCTTCTACACCGCCGCGCGCCCCGTGGCCACGCCGTCAGCACCGGAGCCCGTGCGACAGGCGCCCAGGCCCGCTCCCGCGGTACGCCCGGACATCGCGGCGGCCCTGCGGAACGTTCGCGGAATGCTGGCGGGCTCGATGAAGGAGGTCAATCTCCTCCCCGGTTACCTCCGGCCCGAAGAACAGGTACTGGCGCTCACCGGCGCGCAAGGCGAAGGCCTGGGCGTACTCGCCTGCACGAACCGCCGTCTGCTCTTCCTCTTCGTCGGAGTCCTGCGCCACCAATTCCTCGAAGTCGACTGGAACCAGACCAAGCACATCTTCTACTCCCCGGCCACGAAGACCTTTTCGGTCTACACCACGAAGTACACCAAGCGGGTGGTTCCGGCGTTCACCGTTCGGGTCAACAACCTCGACGACGCCAACTCCATCGCCCACGCGGCCCAGTCCGCGTCCGCCGCTCCACGGCTGGACGTCGTTTGACCGCGGCCCCCTAGTAGTGCTTTGTTAGGTCTTGGGGTCGGGTGGTTGTTGTGGCCAGGGAACGGGTTGGTGGCAGGTGTGGCATGCGCCGGTCCAGACCGCGAA